>JBHGBC010000063.1:0-29593 GCA_041946805.1 bacterium | reverse complement strand
AGTGTCGGACCTGGGTGTCCACCCGGATTAGCGAGTGAATGAAAGGCCTTTTGCACTAGTAGGTACGCATAGGTACGCACTTGCCGGATGAACCTTATTTTATGTTTCAGGAGAGACTTATGTTGAACTGGCTGAAACAACTCTTCGGTTCCTCGAAACCGAGTCCGCCACCGGCGCGGCCGGCGGCTTTCGTTCCCCAATACGACAGCCATGAAGTTTCGCCCCAGGAGGTCAAGAAGAAACTGGACGACGGCGCGCCCATCATTCTGCTCGACGTGAGGGAAGAGCGGGAATTGCGGATCGCCGCGATTCCCCGGGCCTTGCATATCCCCATGGGGGAAATCCACGCGCGCTACAAGGAGATCTCCGATGATCCGGCGGCCGAGGTTATCGTTTTTTGCCATCATGGCGCGCGCAGCGAAGTGGTGATGCATCAGTTGTGGGGCCTGGGCTATCAGAACGCCAAAGTCATGCCGGGGGGGATCGACGCCTGGTCGGTGGAGATCGATCCCAAGATACCGAGGTATTGAGGGAATGGAGAGCGCGGAGGTGCGGGCGAATCCCGGCCCCCAACGCGATTCGGCGATGGATATCGCCGGCCTGGCCGTTCTGGCGGTGTGGCTGGCGCTGCATTTTCTCTGGCGGTGGCTCGACCATACCCCGCCGCGGGGCGACCAGGTGGGTTACGCCTTGGGCGCATTGCATGTCACGCGGACGTTCTCTCTTTCCTTTCTGGATTATCTTCGCGGACTCAACGATGTCACCGAAACTCTCATCCGCCCGCCCGGAGCCAGTTTGCTGCTCGCGCCCTGGACGGCGCTGTTCAACGGCGATTTGCGCCTGGCCAACCTGGCATGCGTCTTGTGGCACACGGCCACCTTTGCGCTGCTCATCCGGCTGGGATCGGAGTTGTACTCCCGTCGCGCGGGGATCCTGGCCGCCGTGTTTTATATCGGCTTGCCCCTGATTTACGGGGTGGAGATCGATCCCGAATTCTATTTCATGACCGGCCTTCCCTTGGCGCTGCTGTGTTGCCTGCATTTGTGGGATGAGTCACGGGCGCAATGGGCATGGTGGCAGGGCTTGGGACTGGTCATCGCGTTCGGGCTGCTGACCAAGTGGATTTTCGCCATCTACTTGCTGGGGCCGGCGGCCATTTTCGCCGTGGTAGAAATTCGGCGCATCCGCGAGCAAGGATGGCCCAAGGGGTATTTCCGCGGTTTTCTGCACGGCCTTCTGCTAACCGTTCCCATTTTGCTGGTGGCGGCGTTTTGGTATTGGCCCAACCGCCAATTGCTGGTGCAGATCTTCAGCGAACTGGCCGAAACCCGCGAGTTCACCCCGTTCAAGGAGGGGTGGAATTGGCGGGTGATTTTCCATTATCCCGGCGATTTTCTGTATCACAACCAGATCCTTCCCAGCGTGATTCTCATGCTGGGCATCACCGTTCCCCTGATGCCGGGATCCAAGCGACGGAGGTTAGGGCTTTCTCCGATGGAAAATCGGGAAAAATCGGCGTACTGGCTGCTGATGTCCAGCGTTCTGGGATTTTGGCTTTACACCACGGTCCGGTATGAAAACATCCCACTGAAATATCTGTTCCCGCTGCTGCCGGTGATGTCATTGCTCGCCGTGGCCTGGATTGAACATATCCTATCACAATGGCTACGGAATGTCCTGGCTTGGACAATCATCGGCTACGGCTTGTTTTGCGCGGTGTGGATGCACTTCGCGCCTCTGTCGTGGCTGGGACCATCTAACCTGCCCCAGGTGGTGTGGATCGATCCCTCGCGTTATGCCGTGACCTACGCCATGCCCATCCCCCGGCCGCCGCATACCGAGGAGTGGCCGTTCCGGGATATCGCGCAAATGGCCGCGAAACTGGAAACAGGGAATGTCACTCCCGGCCTGATGGTCATTCTCCCCGACCTGTACTATTTCGATTGGCGCACCGCCCGGTACGAACTGCGCCGCCAGGTTCCTCACTTCAATGCCCTGCCTCTGATCCCGGGAAACGGCCTGCTGCGGCTGTATAACGCGGGCTATATCCTCACCAGCCGGGGACAGGTCTCGCGCCTGCCCTACGCATCGCGCGAACAAAATCCCGATGCGAAGACCGCCTTGGCGCTGAACCGGCTGATCGACCGCGCGCCGGATTGGTTCTGGAACCATTACCGCCTGGTCAAGACCTTCGCGATGCCCTACGGCCTGCCGGAACTGCAACTCTACCGCCTGGAAACTCCCCATGGCGAGGAATCGGCCGCGGCGCTCTGCGACTTCTGGCTGATGGATCACGCGGGAGAGGTGGAAGCGTGGGAGCAGATCCGCGCGGTATGGCGCATCCAACGCAATCCCGCGCGAATGGCGTTCGCCGAAGGGATGATCCGCGCGCTCTCGAATAAGAATTCGGAACCAGCCGCCCGGACGTTCGATTGGATCCCGCAAAAATCCTATGAAAAGCTGCAACTCGGCCTTTTGGCGCTGAATCGGGGGAGGATCGAGGAAGGTCTGGCCTGGCTGGCGGCCTGCGCGGAAGATCGTTCCGCTTGCTCGGGAACAGCCGAGCGGGAGTTAGGCCAGTGGCATCAGCGGCAGGGAGCATTGGATCAGGCGTGGGAAGCGTATCTGCAAACCGGGCGGCTGCGGAGGGAGGATCCCACGCCGTTCCGGCTGATGGCATCCCTGGCGGAACAACAATCCCAGGCAGAGGAGGCCAAACACTTTCAGGAATTGGCGAAACTCACCGAGGAAATCCAAACCCAAAACCGGCGTCCGGATTTGTACCAAAAGGCCGCGGATCTTCTCCTGCAGGCGGACCGGCCCGAAGACGCCCTGTGGTACGCCACGCAGGCCTGGCTGGCGGGCCTCACCCGCTATCCCAATCTCATCCCTCTGCACCGGGCGTTGGCGCGTTTGGGCAAATCCTGGCCCGATTATGAGAGCATCCCCCTGCCCGTGGAACGGATGTGGGAAACCCTGTCCCTTCCAGGAGATGCGAAAATCCATTTACGCAAAGACAGCCGCAAGGTTTTCTCATTTTTAAACCTGGATGAGGGAACCTATAGATTGCGCTGGAATCAAACCAGGCAGTCGGAATCCGCCTGGCTGGCGTTTTATTTGGATGACCGGTTCGTGGCGGAGAAAACCGATTTTGCGCCGCGTCCGGATGGAACGCAGTTCGTGATTTTCAAGTCTCCCCCCTGGCGCGACCGGCTGCGGATCGATTGCCTGGACGGCGAGGCCGAGTTATCCAACCTGGTGTTGGAAAAAGTGGCCATGCCGATTTCTTTGATGGACTCCCGGGGTGTACTGACGATCCACGGCCATTGGGAGCGGGCGGAAGCGGATCCATCCACAGGACAAGTGACATTTCTTCCTGTTGACAATACGTTGCGCGTTCGTTTCAGCGATCATACCGATCCCCGCGCGTGGGATTATTGGGAGATTGAATTTTCCGGCGCGGTTCCGGAATCGATCGGATTCATTCTTCATGTTCGGAAAGATGGATTGGAAACGCAATCATTGGCATTCGGTTTCACGCCCACGGAGGAGATGAGCCCCGGTTCAAATCTCTGGCGGATTCCCTGGCCGGAAGCGGCCAAGGCGTTTCCTTTTGTAGTGGGATGGAGAATGGAGGTTCATTTCCAAAATCCGGGAGAGAATTGGATTTTGCGGGGCATGCGGTGGATACGGGAGGGGAAAAGGGAATAAAAGGGCTTTGATTCATGTCTGTATCAAAATGACCGGGAGGGAGGATGCCTTCATGGATTTCATGGCGGAGAAACAATATATAAACGGAGGCCACGGCGATAAATCCTCATGCAAATTCAAGAGTCCATCTCCGTGGATCAAATCCCGGGAAATTCCTGTACGGCCTCTAACCCGGCCGGATGTTTGTGCTGGTTATAAGGGTACCGGGCGGACGGAGGATTGCCCCCGCCGGTGCGTCCCGGGAGTTCCATGAAAAAACCCGGAGCCGGCGCTATTGCCTCGCCGGGAAGAAGATCCTACAATAATCTAAAGTATTAGGAAAGCCTGATTTATTATCCATGGCCGCTCCGGTTCCCGGATTTTTCACGCCCGGAGACCAAGACGGCCGGCGCCGGGTTGAGGTTCCCCTTGCCGTCAATTCCACACTAGCCGGCGGCCCGTCAGCGGCGTGCCGTATCCTTCACCCGGGAAACCGGCCGGATGGGAGCATCCGCCCCGCAAATCCATTGTGGAGCCATCCTACATGTACAGCCAGAACGAGCGAATCAAGCCGATCAACATCGAAGACGAGATGAAGACCTCGTACATCAGTTACGCGATGTCGGTCATCATCCAGCGCGCGTTGCCGGACGTGCGGGACGGATTGAAGCCCGTGCACCGGCGGGTGATCTATGCCATGCGGGAATTGGGGCTGACCCACCGGTCGGCCTACAAAAAGTCAGCCCGTATCGTGGGGGAAACGATGGGCAAGTACCACCCCCACGGCGACACGGCCATCTATGACACCCTGGTGCGGATGGCGCAGGACTTCACCTACCGCTACCCCCTGGTGGACGGGCAAGGCAACTTCGGATCGGTGGACGGCGACAACGCGGCGGCCATGCGCTACACGGAGGCGCGGCTGTCGGCCATCGCCGAAACGCTCCTGACGGACATCGAGAAGAACACGGTCGATTTCGTTCCCAATTTCGACGGCCAATTGGACGAGCCGGCGGTGCTGCCCTCGGAGATTCCCAACCTGTTGATCAATGGATCCTCGGGCATCGCGGTGGGCATGGCCACCAACATCCCCCCCCATAATCTGGGGGAGGTGGTGGACGCCACGGTGGCCATGATCGACAACCCCGAGATCGACACGGGCGGCCTGATGAAATACATCAAGGGGCCGGATTTCCCGACCGGAGGCTACATCTGCGGGCGGGAGGGAATCGCGGAGGCGTATTCGACGGGGCGGGGCCGGGTGATCATGCGGGCGGTAACCCAAAAGGAGCAGTTGTCGCAAGGCAAAGAGGCGATCGTGGTCACCGAGCTGCCCTACATGATCAACAAGGCCAAGCTGGTGGAGGATATCGCCAGCCTGGTGCGGCTGAAAAAGATCGAGGGGATCGCCGACCTGCGGGACGAGTCGGACCGGGAGGGCATGCGCATCGTCATCGAACTCAAGCGGGGCGAGAACGCGGAAGTGGTGATGAACCAGCTGTTCAAGCACACCCGCATGCAGGCCACGTTCGGGATCATCCTGCTGGCTCTGGTGGACAACCGGCCGCAGTACCTGACCCTGCGGGAGATGGTGTCGCATTTCGTCGACCACCGGCGGGAAGTGATCCTCCGCCGGACGCAATACGATTTGGAAAAAGCCGAGGCGCGGCTGCATATCGTCGAGGGGCTGCGCATCGCCGTTGACAATATCGACGAAGTGGTAAGTCTGATCCGCAAGTCGCGGGACCGCGAAGAAGCCATGAGCGGCCTGATGCAACGCTTCGAACTGAGCGAGATCCAGGCCAAGGCGATTTTGGAAATGCAGCTGGCCCGGCTGATCGCCCTGGAACGGGAAAAATTGGAGGCGGAGTACAACCAGCTGATCAAGGACATCGAATACTACCATGAAATCCTGAGCACGCCGGCGCTGGTCATGTCAATCATGAAGAACGAGCTCCTGGAGATCAAGAAGCGCTTCGGCGACGCCCGGCGGACGCGGATCATCAACGCCGCCTCGGATTTCGAGGTGGAAGACCTGATCGCCGAAGAGAACATGGTGGTCACCATCTCGCACGCGGGATACATCAAGCGGATCGGCACCTCCACCTACCGGCGGCAGTTGCGCGGGGGGCGGGGCATCACGGCGATGGGGACGAAGGAAGAGGATTTCGTGGAATACCTCTTCATCGCCTCGACGCATCACTACATCCTGTTCTTCACCAACCTGGGGCGGGTGCATTGGCTCAAGGTGTACGAATTGCCCCAGGGCGGGCGGCAGTCCAAGGGCAAGGCCATGGTGAACCTGCTGCAACTGGAGAAGGACGAGATGGTCACGGCCATGGTCCCTGTGGCCGAGTTCATCGACAACCGCTTCCTGATGATGGCCACCCGCCTGGGCGTGGTCAAAAAAACCGAACTGAACGCCTTTTCCAATCCCCGCCGGGGCGGGATCAACGCCATCACCCTGGACGAAGGAGACCAATTGCTGAGCGTCTGGTTGACCAGCGGCGAAGACGATGTGGTCCTGGCCAGTCGCAACGGCATGGCGGTCCGGTTCTCGGAAAAGGATGTGCGCCCGATGGGACGCATGGCGCGGGGCGTCTTGGGCATCCGCCTCGAAAAGGGTGACGAAGTGGTGGGCATGGTGGCGGGACAGCCCGGCGCGTATCTCCTGACCGTGACCGAAAAAGGATATGGCAAGCGCACCCAGGGCGAGTTGTACCGCAAGATCCGCCGGGGAGGCAAGGGCGTCATCGACATCCAGACGTCGGAACGCAACGGCAAGGTGGTGGGGATCCTGGCGTGCTACGAAGACGACGAGTTCATGATCGTCACCAAACATGGCGTGGCCATCCGGATGAGCGTGAGCAACATCCGCGCGATTTCCCGGAACACGCAGGGAGTGCGGCTGATCAAACTGGAAGAGGGGGATGAGGTGGCGGCCATCGGGAAGCTCCCGGAAGCCAAGGAAGAGAAGAAAATGGGCAACAACCACGACGCGGTCACGGAGGCGGATGAAGCCGCAGAGTCGCCGGATGACCACCTGGTGGAAATCGGCCCTGAAGAAAATGAAGAAGACAATCAATAAATGGGGCAGATCTGCCGATAGTTATTAACGAATAAAAAGAAACTGGTAAATCAGCATTTATTGAGTATGGTTTCAGCTTGATTAGGAAGTATTTTCCGGATTTTCGAGGCAGAATGAGAAAAAACGTTCTCCCCTCCCCTCCGGAAGAAAAAACCAAAAATTTGCTAACACTTTGGGATTCAACGTGTTATACTATATTCAACTGAAATGGCATTACCCTTGCTCCAATACCAAAACGGAATTTGGAGTTCAAGGAGCGGGGCAATGCTGGAAAGCCGATTTCTGGAATACACCATAACACCGGAAATCAAACTGGTGATCTGCTCCGTAATGGCGGCCTCCCTCTTCGTGGTCTACATCTGGAATCCGGGGAGAAAACGAAAAAAACGGGAGTTGATTCACAGCCGGTTTTTGGAATACATGGAGATCGACCCCGGTGAGTATGGCCGCAGTCAAGAGAAACGAATGATTCCAGATATCCAGCCTCCGCGGCCTACTCCTCACCCGATGCTGGAACAGTTGGATGAATACGTGAAAAACTTGAAAGTGCGCAACATTCGTAATATCGATGAGATGTAAAACAACGTGGCATTTTCCGGAAAAAGGATTATACTGGAGAAACCTGGAAATTCAGAAAACGCAAGATTGAAGCTATAAAGAGAGTCCACACGATGTGTGAGGAGGCAGAGGACAGTAATTCCTCAACGTCCCTCCGAACTCCTCCCTCATCGCCCTCAACCCTGGGGGCCTTGTGCCCCGTTGGCGCCAGATGATCTCTGGCGCATTTTTTTTGTACAAGGCGAAAACCCTCATCCCCGCCAATCACGCACCTGGGATATGGAGCGGCGGTCCATGTCGCAAAGCAATCCCTTGAGAATGTTTCGGACGACAGCGGGTCCTTCGTAGATGAACGAGGTATACAGTTGCAGCAGCCAGGCGCCCGCCTGGAGTTTTTCGAGGGCGTCATCGGCGGTGAAGATTCCTCCACAGCCGATGATGGGCAGCGCGCCGCCGGTCTGTTTCGCGATGAGATGAATCACCTCGGTGGATCGCTGGCGCAAGGGCTTGCCGCTCAGTCCTCCGGATTCGCGGGAACCGGTCTGGTTGGTGGTGTTCGTGGCGATGAAGCCATCGATGCCGCATTCGAGGGCCACGTTCACCGCCTGGCGGACGGCGTCATCGCTCAGGTCGGGTGAGAGTTTCAGGCAGAGGGGCTTGGCGGGGTAACCGAAATTCGACAGGTGATCTTTCAAAGCGGACAATAGTAGCCGCAACGGGCCGGCTTCCTGAAGATCGCGCAGATTGGGTGTATTCGGCGAGCTGACGTTAACCACAAAGAATCCGGCATGGGGGTACAGGATTTCGAGGCTGGTTTGGTAATCCCGGATCACGCGGGCGAGGTCATCCGCCGGAGTATCTTTCTGTTTTCCAAGGCTGACACCCATAACCGCCGCGGGCGCGCCGTGCCGGGCGGCCGATTCAGCCAGGCGGCGGGCGATGGCTTCGCAGCCGTCGTTATTGAAACCCATCCGGTTGACGAGGGCTTGTTCGGCCGGGTAACGGAAGAGGCGAGGCTGGGGATTTCCGGGCTGCGGGAGAGGCGTGACAGTGCCGACTTCGAAGAAGGCGAACCCGAAGGCGTCCCAAAAATCCGGCAGGAGGGCGTTTTTGTCGAATCCCCCCGCGAGTCCGATGGGATTGGCAAAGCGCAGGCCCCAAATGTCCTGGATCAGGCGGGGGTCATCGACGCGGAAATAAGACCGCAGGAGGGATTTGACTGGCCGCGCCCAAGGCAGACAGCCCATGACCCATTCATGCATGCTTTCAGGATCGAAGCGGAAGAAGAGGGGACGGGCCAGATTTTGATAGATTGGGTCGATTATCGCCACGAGCGGTTGCGCCTGAGGTGAAGGATGTTGTGGATCATGTTGCCGCGGGGGGAGGGTTCGTTCAAGATTCGTGGGGGAAAAAAGTGGGGATATCGAAATTCACCGCGGATACGCAAAGGGCGCGGAGATTGTTAATCGATGATGAGAACGATGGCGATTGATAAGCGGATTGAATCACGGATGGCACGGATAGATATGGAGGACACGAAGGAAGGATAAGGGGGATGATGCGTGAACCGGAAGGTGAACGCTATGCAGTAAGGTTTTTCCCTCACCCCGGCCCTCTCCCAGAGGGAGAGGGAGAAAAGAAGGGAGGTTATCGCGGGGGGGATTACGCTGAGCTATAAGCCCACGCTACACCGGCTAAAGGACGGAGGGACGTAACAGATGGGGAGGAGGCACGAATGCCGGCGCAATGAAAGCGGGTAGCAGGATTGAATCAAGAATTTCCCTAGTCTCTCCGGCCGTTTTTTGGAAGAATGGACGCATCCAAACCAATGGGAACTGATGGAGATTCATACATGAAACGCAAAACTGGAATCGGACTATTGGGATTGTTGGTTTTGATAACCGGCGGCATGGCGTGGGCGGCGCCGGAAGCGTTCGAAGCCGGTTCGCAAAACAAGGATCAATTGCCGGGCGGGAAGGAAGCGGACGGGATCATCGGCGATTTCATAATGCGCAACGACCGGATCGAGGCGGTAATCTCGTGCAACGCGCCGTTACGCAAGGCCAACATGGGAACCCTGTGGAACGCGGTCACGCCGGGATGCCTGTACGATTTGACCTTCCGCGGGGAGAACAACGACCAGCTGACGCTATTCGCCCCTTCCAACCAACAAGGGCCGGTTTCGTACGTGCGCATCGTGAAGGATGGGAAAGACGGAGAGGCGGTGGTGGAAACCGTGGTCTCCGCCGCCATGAACGATGGGGTGTTCAAGTGCCACGAATACCGCCTGCGCGATGGCTGGCTGGGGCTTTTCGTGGTGACCACGCTGCGGAACGAAAGCGGAGCGGCCGTCAAGATCGGAACCCAGGACCGGATCGAGCGCCTGTCCGATGTAAAAACCCTTCAGGGGATCACGGTGGCGGATGCGGTGGATCCCCGCGACACGGTAGGATACGCCTTCGGCTGGCTGGAACAGGAAGGCATGAAGGAACCACCGGCTGATCTGGAACTGGGAGCAGGGCAGGAAATCCGGTATGGGCGGTTTATCGTCATCGGCCATTCCCCGGCGCAGGCCTTCGGAATCGGGGCCTAC
The DNA here is from genome assembly GCA_041946805.1 of bacterium. GTDB lineage: Bacteria > Hinthialibacterota > Hinthialibacteria > Hinthialibacterales > Hinthialibacteraceae > JABLXU01. The sequence continues at coordinate 19,664 of JBHGBC010000063.1, read as the reverse complement.
CTGCGGGGCGATGTGGGAACCGTGAGCGGGACCCTGAAGGGGGAGCAGGGCCAACCCATCGCGGGCGGAAAAGTAATGATCCCCATCGGAGAGCAGACGGTGACCGCCTATCCGGACGACGAAGGCAATCTGACCTTCAATTTACCCGCGGGAGACTATGAATTGACTGGGGAGGACCTGGGCCGCACGGCGGTCAAGACACGCCTACAAGTCCAGGCAGGGCAGAAGAGCGAATTCGCCTTGACCATGGGGCCGGCGTCCGCTTTCGCGTTCGACATCCGGGGCGAGGACGGCCGCAGCCTCCCCTGCAAGGTCCAGATCCTCGGCGTCAACGGGACCGCCAATCCCAACCTGGGACCCGCCAACCGGGCGCACGGCTGCCTGGAGCAATACCATTCGGAAACCGGCCGGTTCGTGGTGCAAACGCCGCCGGGGCAGTACAAGGTCATCGTGACGCGGGGGATTGAATACGATCATCTGGAAGAAACCGCCACCCTGGGCGCAGGGGAAACACGTCCCGTCCGGGGGATTTTGCGGCGGGTGGTGGATACCTCCGGCTGGATCAGCGCCGATTTTCACAATCACTCGACTCCCAGCGGGGACAACACCTGCGGGACCGAGGACCGGATCATCAACCTGGCGGCGGAACAGGTGGAATTCGCGCCGACCACGGAACACAACCGCTTGTATGATTGGCAGCCGTATATCAACAAACTGGGGCTGGCCGGCGAAATCACCACCATTCCAGGGCTGGAGTTGACCGGCTCGGGCGCGCATTTCAACTCGTTTCCCTTCAAGCCGGTCCCGTTGACTCAGGACGGAGGAGCGCCCACGTGGCAAAAAGACCCGCGGCTCAACGCCATCGTGCTGCGCGATTTCCAGGGCGCGATGCCGGAACGGTGGGTGCAGGTCAATCATCCCGACATGGTGGAGGATTTCATCGACCGGGACGGCGACGGCCGTGAGGACGGGGGGTTCCAAGGGTTGAAGGACCTGATTGACGCGGCGGAAACCTGGGGGCCGAACACGCAGGACGGCAACATCCTGACCCGGGCCCCGTTCCGGGTGGACAAAGGAACCAAGGGAGAGGAACTGGTGCGGTATCACCGGCAATTCATCTGGCTGCAGATGCTGAACCAAGGCCACCGGTATTGGAGCGTGGCGGTCTCGGACGCGCACTCGGTGCATGGCAACGGCGTGGGCGGCTGGCGGATCTTCGTGCCCAGTTCCAAGGAAAAGCCCGCGGAAATCGATTGGAAAGAGATCGTACGCCACGCCAAGGCGGGTAAGATCCTGGTGACCAACGGCCCGTTCGTGGAAGTGGAAACCGAGGACGGAACCGGGCCGGGGGGATCGGTCCGGGCGGTGGGCGAAATCCAGTTGAAAGTGCGGATCCAGTGCACGGACTGGATCGACATCGACCGGGTGCAGATCCTGGTGAACGGGCGGCAACGGCCGGAGGTGAATTACACGCGGGCCAGTCATCCCGATTGGTTCACGGACGGGGTGGTGAAATTCGACCGGACCATCTCCGTGCCGTTGAGTGAAGACAGTCATCTGATCGTGGTGGCCTATGGGGAGAATTTCACCCTGGCCACGGGCTATGGAACCAGCTGGCAGGCGGCGATGCATCCCTGCGCCTACACGAATCCCATCTTCGTGGACGTGGACGGCGGCGGCTTCCGGCCCAACGGGGACACGCTGGAGTTCCCCCTCCCCGCCAAGAAGATCTCGGTGGAGGAGGCGAGGAATATGTTAAAGCGGTTGTAGTTCATCCGGACGGATCACACTCCGTTTTGAGCCCACCCAGCCAAAAATCCCGGTATTCGTTTACGATCCCTTCTCAAAGTCTGGGGGAGGGGGGAACGAAATGTGGCTTGTCCGGCAAGTGCGTATTTTTTTTCCGATCGCCGGTTCGCATCTTTTCGAAGGGATCGATGAAAACCACCCCCCCAAATGCCCTCTCCCCTTGGGAGAGGGCTAGGTGAGGGAATTTTTGGAGGGGCGGACCTTGGTGTCCGCCCTCATCCTGGAGTGAATGGAATCGATTTGTCCTCCTAATGTACGCATTTCTCGGATGAACCCGAAATGTTGTGTCGGTGGGAAAGGAGCAGGAGCGCTTTGCAACGCGCCCCTACTCCAAGATAGGACAGTCTTTCCAGAGATCCAGGATTTCCACCTTGAGAAAAACCTGAATCCCCCCTCTCGCGGGGATGATGTCTGCGCTCCAATCGGATGAATTGGCAGTCCCGGGGGACAAGCCGATGGGAACCCGATTCCATCCCTTGTCCATTATATGGTGTACTGATAGCCTAACTCACCTATAAATCCATCAAAAGGAAAATCCTTTTTTGAATATGACCACTATCGATCTTTTCCATGCTCAGAAGGAGTCATTTCCATGAAAGAAGCCGAGGTTGGCAAAAAACGAAATATCGCTGTCGTGGGGCATCACGGATCGGGAAAAACGTCGCTGATCGAAGCCCTTTTGTATTTCACCGGGGGGACGGACCGGCTGGGGCGGATCAGTGACGGGAACACCACCGGCGATTATTTCGATGAGGAAAAAGATCGTAAGCACACCATCTACTCGAAGATCCTGCAGTGCCGTTACAACGACCACGTGATCAATCTGCTCGACACGCCGGGGTACTCGGATTTCGTGGGTGACATCAAGGGGGCGCTGCGGGCCGTGGACGGCGTGCTGCTGGTCATCAACGGGCAGTCGGGCGTCGAGGTCGAAACCGAGAAAATCTGGGAATACATCGAAGAATATAAATTGCCCCGCTGTGTCGTGGTCAACCGGCTGGACAAGGAACGCGCCGACTTCGGGAAGGCGGTGTCGTCGCTGGAAACCGTTTTGAAGGCGCAGGTTTGCCCCGTGCGGCTGCCGTACGGGCAAGAGAGCGCGTTCAAGGGCGTGATCGACTTGATCACCAACCAGGTCTTGTCTTTTGACGAGAAAGGCAAGATCACCAAGAAGGAGCCGATTCCCGCCGATCTCGAAGACGAAGTGGCGGAGTACCGGCAAAAGATGATCGAGGCCTCGGTGGTGACCAACGAGGCATTGATGGAACGGTACCTCTCGGACGAAAAGATCCCGGACGACGATATCCGCGGGGGACTGCGCGACGGGGCGTTGTCGGGCGCGATCGTGCCCATCTTCGCCACCGACGCCTACAATTGCGTGGGCATCCAATCGCTGCTGGACGGCCTGATCAATTACATGCCGGATCCCCTGGCGCGCAAGACCTTCCCGGTGCGGGAAAAAGGGAAGGACGAGGTCAGCGAGCGGCCGATGAAAGAGGACGGCCCGGGGATCGGATTCGTGTTCAAGAGCCTGGTGGACCCCTTCATCGGCAAGGTGTCGTTCGTGCGGGTGTTCAGCGGGAGCCTCGCGGGCGAAACCGAATGGGTCAACCTGACCAAAAACAATTGGCGGCGCGTGGGGCACATTTTGTCACTCAACGGCAAGAAACACATCACGGTCAACCGGGCGGTGGCGGGCGATATCGTGGCGGTGGCCAAAATCGACGATTTCGAAACCAACGACACGCTGGCCACGGAGAACCTGACCGCCGTCGTGGTGCCGACCAAATACCCCCAGCCCCCCATTCACATGGCGATCAAGACGCCGGACAAGAAGGAGGAAGACAAGATCGGAACCGTGCTGCCGAAGTTGATTTCCGGCGATCCGACGATCCTCGTGGAGCGCCGCAACGAGACGCGGGAGACGGTGATTTCGGCGGCGGGCAGCCTGCAAATCGAAATTCTGGCGCAAAAGTTACGGAAACAGTACAACTTCAACGTGGATCTGAGCACACCGCGGGTGGCGTACCGCGAGACCATCACCGCCGCGGGGGAAGGATCCTACCGGCACAAGAAGCAGACCGGCGGGCGCGGGCAGTTCGGTGAAGTGCACATGCGCCTGAAGCCGCTGGAGCGGGGCAAGCAGTTCGAGTTCGTCAACAGCATTTTCGGCGGGGCGATTCCCGGCAAATTCATCCCCGCGGTCGAAAAGGGCGTGGTGGACGCCATGCAGCGGGGGATCGTGGCGGGTTACCCGGTGGTGGACGTGCTGGTGGATTTGTTCGACGGCAAGTTCCATGACGTGGATTCGTCGGAAATGGCCTTCAAAATCGCCGGCTCCATGTGTTTCCAGCAGGTGGCGCGGGAGCAGTGCAAACCGGCGCTGCTCGAGCCGATCATGAACATCAGCGTCACGATTCCCGAAACGTACATGGGCGACGTGATGGGCGATCTGAACTCGCGCCGCGGCCGGGTGCTGGGAATGGATCCCCAAAACGGCAAACAAATCATCAAGGCCCTGGTCCCGTTGGCGGAGATGTATACTTACGCCATCGATCTGCGCTCGATCACCCAGGGGCGAGGAAGTTATGAAATGGTATTCTCGCATTACGAACAGGTGCCGCACGAACTGGCGGAAAAGATCGTCGCCGAAAGCAAGATGGAAGTGGGCGCCGAGGAGTAAACCTCCGGTTGGATCGCTCCTGGAAACGAAATCATTTACTTGAATGCAGTACTCTCTCAGTGCTTTACTCATGATATGAGGATGGATGGGAACGCTCAACGATTCCCTCTCCCTCTGGGAGAGGGCTAGGGTGAGGGAAGCCCGGAAAGGGCGGAATTCATCCTTTCGTTGCTATCGAGTACATAATAGTTGCCTGGAATCAAACCATGGCGCAGGGAACCGTTTCATGCGCCGTTTCACTACAATTTTCTAGGAAATATATTCAGAAATGAATCCGGAAGACCTGGAAAAACATCCAGTCCCCGCCCTTCCGGAGTATTAAGCCCCCGGTTGAACGGCCGATATTGAAACGAGGGAAAGGGAGATTCATGTCCAGCTATCGCGATCCTGACAGTCTGCCGCGGTCGGAGCGGACGCCGTTCAATATCCGGGCGGATTACCGCGAAGCCGACCTCCGGTTCCGCCAGCGCCTGGAAGCTCTGGTTCCTGGCGAGTTGTCGGACCGGGTGCGGGACGTCATCGCCAGCCGGTTCGACGAACGGGCCGGGAAAGCGAAAAAGGCAGGGTGAACCCACGGATGAACGATTGTGGGTGATTTCTGTCCGAATCAGGATGGTCTGGATAAGATGGATTCCGCCGAGTGGCGAAGAAGGGGCACATCGCAATGTGCCCCTTCTTCATCACTCCCGGACAATACCGCGGAAAGGAACCATCCCGCAATTCCGGCTCAGACAAATCCCCTCTCCTCATCGTCTCGACACCGCTTGGACGAATGGTTAGAATACATCCCGGAGAACCAGTCCTCCCTGGACTGGCTCACCCCCGAACGGCGGGATTCCTGTCTCGGCCCCAAATGGATCACGCAGAATCCGCGGCTTCCGGGCCGCAGAGAAATGAGAACGTATGTCCATGAGCACATTGGGTATCGGACCTGTGGAAATCCTGGTCATCCTGGCGGTGACCCTGATCGTTTTCGGCCCGCAACGCTTGCCCGAACTGGCCCGGTATGTCGCCAAGGCCATGAAAATGCTCCGGGAAGCCAGCAACGAACTGCAGAAGCAACTGGAGATGCAAAACTGGGACATCGATCTGGAGGACAAAAAGAAGAAGTCCTACTCCTCGTCCTATGATGGGTATGGATACAACTCCTCCCCGGCCTCGTCTTCCACCAGTTCCTCCACTTCATCATCTGGTTCGGATTCCGTCACCCCGGCCGCGGCAGCGACGGAATCCGCCGCCCCCGGCGGCTATGCCTCCGGCGAATCGCTGGCCGCTTCGCCGGCCGAATCCGTGGAAGCCCACCCGGTGTCCACCGCCCCGCCGGCCGCCGCCGAGGATCCGGCCAAAACCGGCGACGCACACCGCTTCGCGCGGGAACTTGCGGATTGATGCGTCCCTCCGCCCCTCCCGCCCATCCCTTTCCACGTATCTTGACTGTCACCTCGATAAGGTATTATTTCACTAACTCTGAAAATGGACCCGGCTCGATATGGTGAATGATCCGAAAGACAAATTAAATCCGAACGGCGCCACCGGAACTGCCGATTCGGACGGGGAAGAAGAACTGGGCGGTACCATGAGCTTCCTGGAGCATCTGGAAGAACTCCGGGAACGTTTGATCCGCGCCCTGGCGGCCTTCTCCATCGCCACCGCCATCTGCTTCATGTTCTCCAATGAACTGATCAAGATCCTCCTGAAACCCATCCCCCAGGAATATCAGGAACTGTCCATCGCCCAGCAACTCTCCAACGTGACGATCATGGCCGAACAGCTCGAAGCCATGCGCAATTCCCCCCAATCGGCCACCGAGGTGGTCCAAAACATCATCCAATCCGCCTCGCCGGCCTTCAACATCCCCAAAACCCGGGGAGGCGCCCGGGTCATGGCCACTCACCCCATTGAAAGCCTGATCGCTCAACTCAAGGTGTCTCTCATCGCGGGGCTTTTCCTCGCGTTCCCCTTCATGTTTTACGAAGCCTGGATGTTCATCGCCCCCGGCTTGTACAAGCGGGAACGGCGGGCGGTTCTGCCCCTGGTGCTGTCCGCCTGGGTCTGCTTCGTCGGCGGGGGTTTGTTCGCCTATTTCATCATTTACGGTTTCGCCCTGACGTTCTTCGCCACCATGACCCCCGAGGGCGTGGTCAACATGTGGAGCTTGAAGGAATACCTGACCTTCACCACTCATTTTTTGCTGGCCTTCTGCATCATCTTCCAGGAACCGGTGATCATCACCCTCCTGGCCCGCATCGGCTTGGTCACCAGCGATGCCCTCCGCCACTTCCGGCCTTACGCCATCGTGCTCATGTTCACCATCGGCGCGATCATCACGCCGCCGGATCCCATCAGTCAGACGATGTGCTCCATCCCCTTGTGCTTGCTCTACGAATTGTCCATCTATATCGTGCGCATGATCGAACGAAAGCGGGAAGCCATTGGATAACGCCATCCGGGAACGTCTTCAGTCACTGATCTCCGGCAAAATCGTCCTGGTCACGGGAGGAACCGGGACCATCGGCAGCGAAATCGTCCGCCAATTGATCCCCTTCCAGCCCAAATTGATCCGCATCCTCAGCCGCGACGAATACAAACAGTCCCTCCTGCGCTACCAGTTCCGCGATCTCCCGTTCCTGCGCTACCTCCTGGGCGATGTCCGCGACCTGGAGCGGCTGAAACGGGCCTTCGAGGGAGTCGATCTCGTTTTCCACGCGGCCGCCCTGAAACGGATCGAAGCCACCGAGTACGATCCCCTGGAGGCGGTCAAAACCAATGTGCTGGGCACGCAAAACATCATTTCCGCCACCCTGGAAAGCCCCTCCGTGGAACGGGTCGTCTCCATCAGCACCGACAAGGCCGTCAACGTCACCTCCACCATGGGCGCCACCAAGCTCCTGGCCGAACGTCTCATCACCTGGGCATCCTTCTACCGCCGGACGCCTCACAAAATCCTCTGCTCCGTCCGCTTCGGCAACGTCCTCGATTCCCGCGGCTCGGTCATCCCCCTGTGGCGCGAACAAATCCGCCAGGGCGAATCCCTCACCCTGACCCACCGGGACATGCGGCGCTTCTTCATGTCCATCCCCAGCGCCGTGCGCCTGGTCCTCAAGGCCGCCGCGTACTCCACCGGCGGCGAGATCTTCATCCTCCGCATGAAATCCGTCTGCATCCGCGACCTGGCGGAAATCCTGATCGAGGAACTGGCCCCCCGCCACGGGCGCGCTCCCGCGGATATTCCCATCCGCGTCACCGGCGCCGCTCCCGGGGAAAAACTGGACGAGGACCTCGTCGCCCCCCCCGAAATCGAACGCACCTTCATGATCGACGACGAAATGGCCGTCATCGTCCCTCCCCACCGGGTGGAGGAATCCCAGTGGCGGAAATTGAACAACTTCGACGGCTATGTCACCAGCGTGAACACTCTCTCCAAGGAGGAACTGCGCGCGTTCCTCCGCGAAGAACGGCTGATATAGGATGGTTCCGGGAAACGCGCCGCCCGTTGAATCCTACTCTCAATTCCATGCTGACCTTTCAAGAATCCCTTGCCTATCTTTACTCGTTCGTCTCCTATGAACGCCAAGCCTCGTGGCATTATTCCAACAAGACATTGAACCTTGAACGCTTCCGGGGATTTCTGGCCCTCCTGGGCGATCCCCAGCATGCCGTCCCGGCCATTCATGTCGCCGGCAGCGATGGCAAGGGATCGGTGTGCGCGATGCTGGCTTCGGTCCTGCAAGCGATGGGGTATAAAGTGGGCTTGTACACCTCCCCCCATCTCCAGAACATCCGCGAACGGATCCGGATCGACGGCGATTGGATCAGCGAAGCCGATTTCGCCCGCTGGACCACATATCTCCAGGAAAACACCCGCCGTTACACACCTCCGCCCGAGGGATACGCCACCTTCTTCGAACTGATGACCGCCATGGCCTTCCTCCATTTTCAACACAAACAAGCCGATTTCATGGTCATCGAAACCGGCTTGGGCGGACGGCTGGACGCCACCAATGTCATGCGTCCCCGGGTGACCGTCATCACACACATCTCCTTGGAACACACCGAACAACTGGGCAACACCCTGGAGGCCATTGCGGATGAAAAGTTGGGCATTACCCGCCCGGCGGTCCCCGCCGTCATCGGCTCCCAGGACGCGGATTTATACGCTCATTTCGAGAAACGCCTGCATAACCACTCCGCTCCCGTGGTCTATGCCGGGCGGCAATACCGGGCGGGTTCCGAAAAACGCGGCGCGCGCTACCGCACCCTGGAGGTGGAATCCCCCCCAGGCCGGCGGCGAATCGTCCAGATCCCCTTATTCGGCCAGTACCAGATCGAAAACACCCTGACCGCCCTGGCCGCGTTGGACACCCTGGTCCAGCATCGGGTGATACCCCCCATCTCCACCCAAGTCCTGCGCAAAGGCTTCCGGAACGCGTACTGGCCCGGCCGCTTCGAGATCCTCCGCCGTCCCGGTAAATCCCCGCTGGTCCTGGATGTCGCCCATACGACGAACGGCGCCGCCTCGCTCCGCCGTTCCCTGGATGAATTTTATCCTTCCCGGAAACGAATTTTCGTCCTGGGTTTTCTGCAAGACAAACGCATCGGGGAAATGGTTCAACACCTGGTCCGGCCCCAGGACCGCCTGATCATCACGCAAGCGCCCAGCCCCCGGGCGGCTTCGCTCGGTCAGATTCTCCACGAGTTGGATGGATTGCCGGACATCGCCGCCGCCTGCCTCCCGCGGCCCGAACCCCGTGCAGCCCTGGACCTGGCCGTCCAACTGGGTACCAAAAATGATGTGATCTGTGTCGCGGGATCGCTCTACCTGGTGGGGGAAATACGAAGTTTTCTCTTATCCGGCAATGAAAAGAAACCAGCCTCTCCTGAAGTCACATCTGACGTTTCAGGCGGTTGATAAACGCCATGTGCTGCACGTCCGCCGTGCCTTTGGCCAATTCCTCGGGCAAACCGGCGGTTTCCACGGCATGGGACGCGGCGCTTCCCGGTTTGAGGGCCTGGAGGGGATCGATCTCCCGCCGCATGGCCTGGCGGGACAATTCCGCCGCGGCCAACACATCCTGCCCGGCGGCGGTTTCCCCCAACTCTTTCTCGCGCGATTCCACCACCTCGGAGAACACTTCCCGTTCCTTGGTGGCCAGTTTGGCTTGTCCCCGGTACCCCGCGGGCGGCGATCCGATCAGGGAAAACGCCAGTTCCCAACGGCTGGCCCGCCGCAATTGGGTGAATTCCCCCTCCCGTAAGGAATTCTTCATGAGATTGTTGACCGATTGCAGCCGCTTGGTATAGATGGGAAACAGCCGCTTGCAGCGCCGGTGCAGCAAGTCGCCCACCCGGATCAGGTCGCCCAGCGAATACCCGATCTTTTCCTCCTGGAGCTGGCCGTTTTCCAGCATGATCCGGGTGATGCGCGCCCGCTCCAGGATCACGATCTCCTGCGCGGATACGAAGGCCATGTTGTTGTGGTGATCTTTTCCTTCGTTCAGTAACAGCCGGATGCCCCGCTCGCTCTGTTCAAACTCCCGGTGCAACAACAAATGATGGCTGCCCAACGGCCCCCGCATCTGCTCCATCAGCACCAGGTCGTGCGCCACCGACATCACCAGTTTGCGCAACGTATCGGCATGCTGGTTGAACAATTCCGCCGTGGTCATTTTCCATAAGGGATACGGCTCTTCCTTGTTCCGGGCCGCCTGTAAAGTTTCGAATTTCCGGTAATAGACCTCCATGCCCGCTTCCGGCAACCAGGATACGCCCTGGCCGGATATGACACAGGTAACCTCTTCCCGAGGATTGTTGGTCCGGATCAAATGTTCAAACCGCGCGAGGGCGGTACGGATTTCTTGCCAGGTTTTGTGGTTCAAATTCCATGGCGAGTTGGAGCCCGTCAAATCCTTGAACGACACTTGGCACAGGGCAGCCGTTTTCAAAACCGGTTCCAATTGACTGTCGATCAGCAAGGCGGGTTTCGTCGACATGTTGACAGATCAACCTCGGAAAGGCGCGGCCTCCGTTGCCTGTGGGCGTCTTTTCATATCATCGTCAAAAGTCGATGAAAAAGAAATTATTTTTCCATCCCGAGAGTACATAAAACAGTATTACCACTAATTTGATCAATTTAGTAAAATTTTGGTTTAGCCAAATTCTACCCAAAATATGGCACAATTTAAGCGGAATATCAATCCAAAAAACAGGCCGCTGGACCACGCTGGCCCGGGGAAAAGTCCCAAGCCCCTCCCCGCGGTCACTGTCCCGAAACCGGCTTCCAGTCCTGAAATCCATACCGCCCCCCGACGAGGGGCAGCAACGTCCTCATCCGCACAAGCGGTTTATTTTCCAAATCCGGATTGGATTGATTGACAAGATCCTCGGGAATGTTCAAGAATGAATCCGTCCTGGTTCCTCGGCTTGATGGATATCTTTCTTTATAAGGTTTCCTTGTTTGGGAACCAGGAAAATCCTCAATTGCAAAGGAGGGACGTTATATAGAAAAATAATCAAAAACTCTTGCTTCAGACAAACAACCAGGATCGAAAAGCGGGAGGCCGGTTTCAGGCCAGAAAGAGGGGAAGGAGGCCATCGAGTAGCTAATTGTTTGTTAAGGATGATTCACCGGTGATTTATTTAGTCCTGTAGGAGACAATTGTATGAAGCCATATGTCACTTTCGCGGCATTTCTATTATTGATTTTCTTCGTCGGACTGTTCAACGGCAATGTATGGGCCGATCGTACCACCCTCGATGCCACCAAAACGGTTGTGGCGTTTCCTTTACCCACGGCGCCGGTCATCGACGGCTACATCGATCTGGGAGATGTCGAATCCTGGGACTACGCGGCTGGCGCCATCGGCGGATCCGGCAACTCCTGGCATATCCAGGTCAATGAAAACCTGGAAGATTTCGTACAATGGGGCAGCGTGAGTTCCGGGGAAGCCCCGTTCGATAACGCCGATCTCAGCTACAACGTCTGGGTCGGTTATGACGCCGCCAATTTGTATGTGGCCGTGCGGGTGTCGGACTCCGAAATCCTCAATACCAACGCCGCCCCCGATTCCGCCAACGGCAGTACTTGGCTCGATGACAGCGTGGAGGTCTTCGTGGACGGCGACAACAGCAATTTCGCATCGTCCGATACCACGGGGAGCAATCCGGAAGTGGTGGGATCGGGCGGACAGTTCGTCATCACCGCCAACAACGCCTACCGGGAAGCCGAAGCCGGCAACCCGGGATACGGCGCGGACAAGGCCTGGTTTGCCAAAACAGCCTTGACAGATACCGGCTATGACGCGGAATTCCGCATTTCCTTGGCGGCGCTCGGCAATCCGAAAACGGGAGATATCATTGGTTTCAGCGTAGCGGTCAATGATTCCGATACCGGTCTGACCCGCCAGGTGATCTGGTGCGGACAAACGCACACCGAGGCGACTTACGGCAACCTGATCCTGGGCCCTCGAAAGTACACCGCTCCGAAAACCAGCACCTCTCCGGCCATCGATGGGAAGATCGGCACGTCGGAATATGCCAACGCTCCCACCCTTTCCGTCAACCGGCACACTGGTTATTACGATGGGGAAGTGGGCGATGACTCGGACAACTGGCCGGATGGCGATCTCAGCTATAACGTCTGGATCACCCACGACGACCAGGCCATCTACGTGGCGGTGGATGTGACGGATGACGTGATCTCCAACGATTCCGCTGAAGCCGGTACCGAAGACGGCTCCACCTGGGAAGACGATTCGGTAGAAATTTTCTTTGACGCGAACAATGACAAGAGCACGGTCCAGACTAACTCCGACCTCAGCGTCCATCCTCCGTTTGAAGGTCAATACGTGGTGACGGCGAACGGCGCGGTGCGCGACAACGAAGCCAGCAATCCGCTGTTCGGCGAATCCGGAGATTGGTATGGCGCCGCCTTCGCCACCGCGAAAGAGTATCAAGTCGAATTCCGCTTGAATAAAGCCCTGTTTCAAAGTCCGCAAGACGATTCATTCATTGGCTTCTCCCTCGGTGTGAATGACGATGACGGCGCCGGCCGGAAAGTCCAATTGATGTGGTCCGGGCGGGCGCACTACGAAGCCTCCTACGGGGTTTTGACATTCTCATCTCAAGGCGGAACCCCGGTTCCTGATTGGTCCTTGTACTGAGTGGATGATTTTTCCCTATCAACCGCGCGGGGGGCAGTCTCACACGAGACTGCCCTCTTTTTTCCAGGGATTCTGGTCAGCCCGAAAAACCACGGCAATCGTGCTGACCTTTTGGATTATGGGGCCGTTGGGGCCCTTGGCGTCCATGCAGCAGGGGCATTCCGCCGGTGTTTCTTCCTCGCAGTACTGGGTTTATCCATCCAACAACCGGATTATTTTAAAAAAATTAACTCGCTTGATTGACAAAGCCATTGCCGCGGGTAGAGAATAAACCCACCGAATTCAATGTTCTGGTGCTCAGGCGTGGCAGTCTTTCACACCGGGATGCTACGCGGGGTAAACTTGAACAATCCAACCAAATTTGGAGGATCCATCCAATGAAAAAGATCCTGATTTTTGCCATGCTCATGGCCTGCGCGGCAGGAACCGTCGTGGCGGACCGGACGACGCTTGATCCCACCAAGTTCCAGATCGCCTTGCCCCTGCCCGGGGCGCCCACCATCGATGGCGTGATCGATGAGTTGGATGTCTGGCAATGGGCGGGCGGCGCCACGCCCGGCGGCAGTGACTCCTACTGGCGGGTTTATTATGACGATACGAAGGAAGACCTGTTCCGGGGAGGGGCGCTCGGGGACGCGACCACCGAACCATTCGATGCCAACGACATCGGCATGCGGTTCTGGGTAGGTTACGACGCGAATAATCTCTATGTGGCGGTGCGCGTGACCGACGACTTCATCACCACGGACGACGCGGCCGAGAATTCCGAAAACGGCAGCACCTGGATGGACGATGCCGTGGAAGTCTTCGTGGACGGGGACAACAGCAACTACGAGACCCGTGACACATCCGGCACCCTGGCCGACATCGTGGCCACGGGCGGCCAATTCGTCATTACCGCCAACAACGCGTACCGGGACGCGGAGGCCGGCAATCCCGCGTTTGGGCCCGACGCGGAATGGTACGCGCAAACCTCGGTTCTGGCCGATGGCACGGGCTACGAAGCGGAATTCCGGATTTCGCTGGCCAAACTCGGGAATCCCAAAGCCGGTGATATTCTCGGCTTCACCATCGGGGTCGATGACGATGACGACGGCACGGGCAATGAACGGCAGCTGATGTGGGCCGGACTTCCTCACACCGAAGTCACATACGGAAACCTGTTGCTGGGCGTCAAGAAATACACCGCTCCCAAAGTGGCCACCGCTCCGGTCGTGGATGGCAAGATCAACGCCTCTGAATACACGGGCGCGCAGAAGGTCGATCAAAATTCCTTCAACTCCACCTTCGACATCAACGCCGGCGACGACGCCTTCGAACCCACCGACCTCAGTTATTCCTTCTGGGCGGTTCATGACAACGACGCCATATACGTAGCGGTCGATGTGACCGACGATACTATTGTAACCGATTCGGCGGATGCCGGTTCAGAAGACGGTTCCACCTGGGAGGATGACTCCGCGGAAATCTTGTTCGACGCGGACAATGACAAGGAAAGTGGTCACAGCAGCACCAATCTATACGAGGGACAATTCGTCATGACGGCCAACGGCGCGTGGCGGGACAACGAAGCCAACAATCCCACCTTCGGGGCCGACATGGATTGGTTTGCCGCCACCTCCACTACTTCCAAGGGATATCAAATCGAATTCAGAGTCCCGAAAGCCACCCTCATGGGTGTAACGGACGGCGCCACCATGGGCTTTGACATCGACGTCAACGATGACGACGGCGCGAACCGCGAAGCGCAGATGAACTGGAACGGTTATCCCCACAATGAACTGAGCTACGGGGAAATCGTCCTCTCCGCCGGTGCGGTCTCCGTGACGGAGTGGTCGTTGTACTGACCTGGTCCTCTTGTTCCAATCCAGTCCGCGGGCAGTCTCACTCGAGGCTGCCCGCCGTTTTTTTATCCCGGATTTTTCCTCAAGTGAATAATCCAGATCATGGATCCCTTGGGTAAGGGGACTGGTTCGAAGCCGGTTACCTCCACCTGTTTCCAAGAGGACCGTCCAGCGTTCGCGCCATAAACCACGAAATAATCCCCCGCGCCGGGCGGCAGACCAGATAAATCCTGGATATGGATCACCGGCTGCTCGACGTAATAAAACAAGCCGAAATAGTCCCACGGCAGCGTATACAACGGCGATCCGGGCGGGACGGCATCCATGATCCGCCGGGCGGCATCGCGCCATTCGTGCATGGATTCCTGCTTCACCACACGCGCCTGGACGCTGACCAGGACCAGACAAGCCAGCGCCAGGATTTGCGCCACGGCCGCGGAAAAACGGAACCGGTCCCGGAACCGCGCCCCCAGCCAGGCAGTCAGCAGGCAGGCGGAACTGCCCATCAACCCAAAGAAAATCATGTGGGACGGACGGTTCCAGGCCACCCACCCCGCCCAGATGGCGGCTGCTCCTCCTCCGGCGATGGCCGACCAGGCAAAAATGGCATGGGGGATCCGCAAAAAGGGATCCCGGAGATCATCCCGGGCCCGGTCCCAAGCCCAGGCGGCGAGACAAGCCACGGCAGGCGCGGCCGGATACATATACCGGGCGCGGGCCCCTGGAAAGTAGAGAAAGAAAAGCAAAGGAGCGGTCAGCAGGCAGAGCAGGAAAGTCCGCGCCTCCTGATTTCGGGAATGGGCATCCTTCCAGCGGTGACGGCCGAAATACGCGGGAAGCCACAAGACTCCTGGCAGCATTCCCCCCGCCAGACTGATGATGAAACCAGCATGATCCTTGAAAAAAACGTGTGACGAAGCCCCCCGTTGGCCGATTTCCCGGACCAGGGTTTCCCATAACGGCTGCCAACCCAGGATCGCTAGCAGAGGAACCAACCAGACCGCCACCACCGCCGCGAAGCCCAGCCCGATCCATATCTGGACGCGCGACAACAACCACGGACGGCAACGGTTCCCATAATAATGAAAGGGGAGCAACGTTCCATAATAAAACAACAAGGCCGGCGGACCCTTGAGGAGAAAAGCTCCGCCAAGCCACAACCCGGATATACACCACCCGGCTCCGCGCGCACCCGGCCCCCTGCTGCACCAGGCGGCCCGCAACGAGGCCCAGACAAAAAGGACGAAGGCCGCGTCGATCTCTCCCTGGCGGCCCTTCTCGCTGGTTAGGAAGGTCAGGAGAAACAGCGCGGCGGCGAGAAACCGCGCGCGGGCGCTCCAAACCTCTGGAGCAAACGAACACACCAAGAGCGCCGTGGCCAGCGTGGCCAGGGCGGAGGGAAACCGCACGCTCCATTCGTTCACCCGGCGCGTGAGGCTGGAAGCCAGAAGAATCAACCATGAAAATCCCGGCGGCTTGTTGAGATACGTTTCCTGCAAGACGGTGGCATGGATCCAGGATCCGCTTTGGAGCATCTCCCGGGCCGCCAGGGCGCGCCGGCCTTCCTCGTGTTCCATCTCGATCCGCCCCAGACCGGGAAGATACAAGACCGCCCACAAACCCAGAATGCCCAGTACACACACGATTCGCTCACGCATGGGATCTGAACAAATCAACCGTGAAATGGTTTTACCGGCTTAAATCCGGCACAAGCCCGGGAACAAACCAAAATGAAAAGGACCCATATAATCCTACAGGTCCATGATGTATAGCCGTAAACGGCAACCTGGGGCATAATCTTCACGGACTCCCTTCGCGTAGGGAGAGAATCCGATCCACGTAAACCTTTTCCAAGAGTTCCTTATGACCGCCGGGCCAAACGATTTCTACCCGGTCGATCGGGGCGGCCTCCCCCAATCCAAAATGCAGACGGGGATCGCTCGAACTGCAATAACTGCCGCCGGCGAACCGTTCCCGAAACTGTCCCTTGCCTCCGCAGGTGACATAAATCCGCGCCCCCACGGCGTCCCGGTTGCATTGGGTTCCGTGCAAGTCGAATTGGATCCAATGGCCTTGGTTTCCGTCATCGTTGCGCAGCAAGGTCGGCCGGTCACGGGAATTATTGATCACGATGTCCAGGTCCCCATCGTTATCCAGATCCCCGAAAGCGGCTCCCCGGGAACTTTTCAAAACCGACAATCCCGCGCCGGATTGTGTGGTCACGTCCGTAAACAATCCGGTTCCATTATTGCGGAATAACATATTCCGTTGCCGGTAATTCGTGGTTTGGTCCCATGAATCGATCGTGTCCTGCAAGTGGCCGTTGGCCACGAACAGATCCTGGTCCCCGTCGTTATCGTAATCGAGGAATCCCGTGCCCCAGCCCACCTTGGAGAACGTGTCGGTGATCACCCCCGCGGTGATTCCGGTATCCATGAAAAATCCCAAGCCGTCATTCTGATAATAAGTATTGTATTGATATTGATAATTGGTGACGTAAATGTCGGTATCTCCGTCGTTGTCGGGATCGCCGGCGGCCACTCCCATGCTGCCTTGTTCGTCGCCGTTAAAATCATACGCGCAACCCTGGAGCAATCCGGATTCCGTGAATTTCCCCTTTCCGTCGTTGATCCACAGCAGGTTCTCGGTGACGTCGCATGCCACATAGACATCCAGGTCTCCATCGTTATCCACATCGGAACACACCAGGCCGAGCGACAATCCCGCCGCCGCAGTGATGCCTGATTCCCGGCTGATATCCGTGAACGTGCCGTCGCGGTTATTCCGGTACAACACGTCCGGCGGCCGCGGGTACTGGCCTCCATCACTGGGGGATGAATAGCGTTTGAATCCCCGCACCATGGCGGGCGAATGGTTCCCCATGTCTTCCACCAAGTAATTTCCCACATACAAATCCAGCCATCCATCGCCATCGAAATCAGCGAATGCCGCGCCGGCCCCGAATTGGCGGTCCCCCACGCCCGCCTTTTCGGTAACATCGCTGAAGGTTCCATCGCCATTGTTGCGATACAACACATTCGGGCCGGAGTTAGTAATATAAAGATCCGGATCTCCGTCGTTGTCATAATCCCCCACGGCGCATCCGATCCCGTAGCCCGGATCTCCCACGCCGGCCTGGAGGGTCACATCGGTGAATTTCCAATTTCCATCGTTACGGTACAGGCGGTCCAGCGGAGGTTCCCGGGTCTCCGTTCCCGGCAAGGGAGCTCCATTCACGAAATAAATGTCCAGATCCCCATCCAGATCATAGTCGAGGAGCCCCAATCCGGACGCGACGGTCTCGGTGATAAAGTAACGTCCCCCGCTCCCGTCGGTATGCACGAACGCGATGCCCGAGTCTTGTGTCACATCCGTATAGACAACCGGATTCCGGGCCTGGACGGAACCGGTCCACGCCCAAACGAAAAAAAACCCTATCACCCGCCAGTCACTGGGAATCCGATTATTTCGACCCTGAACGGGCCTGCAGGAACTGCTGATACCGTTTCTGGAACACCGGGTTAGCCGGTTCCAATTCCACGGACTTCTGGCAAGCCGCCATCGCTTCATCCAACAGGTGGTTTTCATAACAAGCCCAACTCAACAAATAGTAATGCGCCGCGGTGGGCGCAAGTTTTGTGAGAGTCCGGGTTAATTCCAGGGCTTCGGGATAATTCCGTTTCCCCCGCAAAAACATATCGGCTAACTGGGCGCGGCAGGACACTTCTTCCGGATCGAACTGGATCGCCTTGCGGAAATGTTCTTCCGCTTTCGCCAATTCATTATGCAACAAATAGGCCCGTCCCGCATCCCGGTGCGCGGCCGCCTTGGACCGGTTCAGATTCTGGGCGTCGGAAGGCTTGGGCGCCCGGTCGGCTTCCTCTTCCGCCTTGGCCTTCAACACGCGAAACGTTTGCAGCAGTTCTCCCGCTCGCAAGCGGTTCCCTTGCTTCACGTAAACCTGAGCCAGGGAATAATACGGCTGGGGAATTTCCGGTCCTAGACGGACCGCTTCCTCCAAAAACAGTTGGGCACGATCCCACTCTTTCTTTTGGAGATGGATTTCACCCATATAACACGCAATATAGGGGTTGGAACCGCTGATCTCCTTCTCCTTTTGAAAAGCCGCCAACGCCTCGTCGAGACGGCCCAAGTGCAGCAGCGCCAAACCCAACCGTTCATGAAAATTCGGTGCGGTGGGGAACCGCTGCACGGCCTCCTGCAAGAATCCGGCCGCTTCCTCCTCCCGGTCGCACCGGATGGCTAAGGTCGCCAGCGCCTTGTAAATATCGGGGCGGTTGGGATTGATCGACAGACCTTTGAGAAACGCCTCGATCGCGTCTTTATACCGCCCCGCGCGCCCATGCGCCTGCCCCGCGTTGAAATACGATTCCGCGTCTTCCGGGTATCGGTCCAAAACATCCTGAACCACGGCCAATACATAGGCGTCTGTCTCCCCGGCGGAAGGCGGTTGTTGAGAATAAAGGTGGGGCGAAAGAACCAATAATAAAATGAGACTGGACAAAAACACGCAAACTTGGGCGATCATTTCCTTGGTGGCCATGGCGGTTGTCCCATGCCGGCGCCGCCATAAGCGATCAACATCCAATTCCCTCATTCCGGAAGATGGTTTCATCGCCTATACATAACAAAATTTATCAAATTTATCAAGTATTGTAATTTTCATAAAAAATATTAGCAAAAACACGTTTGACATCGGCGGTTATCTTATGATAGGATTTATAATCCGTCAATCGAATGTTTCTCTCTTCGGAGAAATGAAGTACAAACTCGCGTGTGGGAGGTGCTTATTATGGCAATAGGGAAAAGAGGTCTGATCGTGTTCATGTTGGGAATGGTGGTTTGCTCCGCATTCGCGCAAGAACAAACCCTGGTTTCGGGGTGGGCATCCAAGGCGCCGGTCTTGGATGGAGTATTGACCGCCGGTGAGTGGAAGGAGGCCGCTCGCATTAATTTCGACGGATCGGACGCCATCCGTCCAGGAATGACAGGCCCCGATTCCTCCACGATCGGCGGACCGAACAATGATGGCTTCCAGTCCGCGGCAGACAGCAGCGTCATCATTTATGTCATGAATGACGCGAATAATCTGTATGTGGCGATCGACGCCACCGATGACATCCTCATGTTCGACAAGACGGATGTCTG
>JBHGBC010000062.1:0-30127 GCA_041946805.1 bacterium | reverse complement strand
CGACTGGGCGTTGGGCCGCAAGCGCCAACCCAGCGCCTCGTCTTTTTGGAATAAGGAAACATCTTTCTGAATCAAGAATGTCACATTCCGCAAAAACAATTCGCAAAAAGTGACCGGGGTCAACAGGCTTGTAAACACCAATACCATATTTAACGTAAACGGACGGATGACCCGCTGTTGGAGCTTCTCACGGCGGGAAAGAGAGTGATCGAAAACAAAAACCGCCAAACCGACCAGCCAAATACCAAGATGAATGAATAAGCAATGGATCCAGGATTTCGTTCCCCACTCCGGATTGATGGGAAGCCAGTAATCGAAATTCTTATCGAAAACCGCAATGGACACAATCGTGGTCCCCAGGATTCGCCATACAAAATGAAACAGTTTCCCATTCATCGCGCCACTCCCGGAATCATCTCCCATTTTAGCTCATCCGCTCCGCGCACGCCGGGTCGTGAAAGGATCATTTAGGATTCATCCGGGAAGTGCGTGCCTTTTTCGGCCCAAGAGCGATCGATGGCCCATCCTGGTTAATGAAGAAATCCACCCAATCCCCTCTACCTCGGGGCCGAGCTTTACCCAAAAGTCTTATAGGAAGGTCATCCCTGTCCAAGCAGGAATCCAGAAAATAGAAGTGCAGGCGTCCCGCCGGGATCGAATGGGGCATTCAAGCCCAGCGGGATTGGTGTTGATTTTTCACGAAACCACGGGTTGCCGCCTGCCGCTATTCACTTTGATCCCCTGCAGGGATGTTAACGTTTCCCACCAAGGGGACTCCGCCTCCAGGCATTCAGTCCGGCAAGGCATTGCGCCGTAATACTTGCACTAAAGAGCCGGTCAGAAAAACCGCTCCCAGCGGGATCGTGACCGCCCATATCACTTGGTGGAACGGGATCCAATAGTCCCCCAGCGCCATGGCCGCGGCATAAGCCCCCGTGGCCGTCAACGGCATGGCGAAAAGCAGGAGGCCGGTTGGGAATTTCATGGAACGGCCATGAATGGGGGACAAGGCTGGACTGGGCTCCGCGCGGCGGCTGTCCATTCTCAGGGCGCATAGAGCCATAAGCAAGAGGGGGGGAAGAATGAGGAGTGGCCTCCCACCGAGCCGGGTGACTTGGCCCCAGAAAAACAAAAGATGGATAAGTGTCGTTATGATCACACCGGTTTTGGCCGGGCGGAAATGTTGAATGTCCAGTTTTTCTGTCAGCCAGTAACTTCCAATCAGCAGCGCGGTGAGCATTCCCCCATACAGGCCGAAAAGCCATATTGGAGTAATCACCGGCGGCGTTTCCTTCCATTGAAATGAGGCCCAAAATCCCCAAAAAAGACCCAGGCCGGACGCGAGAGCCAGGATTGGCAACCGGCGATTCCGTCCCAGGAGAGTGCGGGCGCAGTGCCAGCCAAGGAGGATGGTGATCAGCGCGTGCCAGGAGAGCGCCGTGCACGACAAACTGATGGGAAAGGGTGCGGATGGCTCCGTTCCGTAGAGCGTCCCTGCCAGTACTCCTTCGACTAACCATCCATAGATGGCGCCGGCGATAAAGATCGCGTGTGCTTGCCGGACACGAAAGCACCATACGACGCTAAGAAATACGTAGGCCGCCGCCGAGTACGCCAGCCAGGTGATGAGGTTGCCGGTCAGACCATCCAAGGGCCGGAAGGTAGACCAGAATAACCGTTCAGAAAAAAAATACAGAATGTACCCGGCAGCCAAGACTCTCCCCAGTTGACGCAACATTCTCAGTCCGCCTCGCGTGATATCCGGCCGTACCAAAAGGTTTCATCCGGCTTGTACACCTTAATTATCATGGATGCTCGTCCGCTCTTCAATCCGGCCGGCGGGGGAGGTGAACTCCCCAATTCGCTCTCCCTCGGGAGGAGGATTCGGGGGAGGGAAATTGAGTAGAGACGAACCATGGCATCCGCCCGGATAATGAGCGCGGATGGATCTCTATTGCTCCCTCCAGCACGCTTGTACCGGACGAACCAGCAATTGATGGAGTATTGGCCGCTTCGTCATGCATGCGTATTGGATCAATCATCCGTTTCAATCAGGATAGGCCCGCTCGGCTTGATCACCCAAGGACCGCCGGCCGTTGACGCTTGGTTTCCCCGCGCCGCGCCGGTATCATGAAAGTAAAAAGTCCAGCCAAAGGAGTGATCCAAGCGTGTTGAATGTTCTGCTGTTGATTTTGCTTGGCCTGGTGGCGGGGATTCTCAGCGGATTAATCGGCATCGGAGGAGGCATCATCATTATCCCCGCGTTCGTCTTTTTCTTCGGCATGTCCCAGCACCAGGCGCAAGGAACCACGCTGGCCTTGTTTGTCCCTCCCATCGGCATCCTGGCGGCGTGGGAATATTACAAGCATGGCCAGATCGACCTGACCGCGGCGGCGCTGGTGTGCCTGGGCTTCGTGTTCGGTGGGTATGTGGGGGCTCAGTTCGCGAACGCGCTGTCGAACAAGGTTCTCACCCGCATTTTCGGCATGGCGCTGCTGATCATGGGCTTGCAGATGATGCTGCGGAAATCGTGAATCCGCCCGCGGTCACGGCGCGTCCGTGTCCACGGAGGGGGACGAAGCATCCGGCGCGGCGTTTGGCCGGCGCGGGCCGTTTTCCTGCATCTTTTGCACCCGGTCGGCGAGCATGGCCAGTTCCTGGACAATGTCCTTGATATTGTATTGAAACTCGGAGATTTTCACGCAGATCTGCAGGTTGAGCAGCAAGAGCGCCAGCGTCGCGCCGAACAAAATGGTCGAGGTGGTCCAGCCCGCGCCGATCACCGCCGTGATCCATTCGACCAGGGGATACAGCCACACGAAGGTGACGGATAGGACGCCGATAAGTATCCAGAGCGCGGAATACTGCTCGAGCATTTTCCGGCGCCGGACCAGTTCGATCACTATACACAACAAGACGAATCCGGTGATGATAATGAAAACCTTCTGATTGGCGGGGATTTCAGCTCCGTTCATCTTGGTAGATCTCCCTCCGGCGGATGAAGGCGATAAAGAGTGAGATGAACACCTTGATCACGTACCAGACCGGGCCGCAACCGCGGTGCAGGCCATGGTCTTTCTGGACGGGGTACATATACACCGGAATTTCCTTGACCCGCAGGCCGTTCTTGAGAAAGGTGAGAATCGCATCGGCGTCCGGATAGTCGAAAGGAAAACTCTTGCCGCAAACGAATTGCAGGGCGGAGCGGTTAAAGCCGATGAAGCCGCTGGTGGGGTCCGTGATCCAGCGGAAACTCAGGCAGAGCAAAACCAGCCGGAAAAGGCGGATGCCGATGCGGCGCACCACCGTGCCGAAATACAGCGGCCCCAGCGGGGGAAAGGGATAACCGTTCGTGGGAAGATACCGGGAACCGATGACGATGTCGGTCTCTTTTTTTTTCAGCTCCTTGAGAAACGCGGAGAGGCATCTGGGATCGTGTTGGCCATCACCGTCCAGCTGGATCACGTAGTCATAGCCTGAACGCAGCGCGTATTTGTAACCGGTCTGAATGGTCGATCCATACCCCAGCTGGGTGGAATGGTTGAGAGTGTGGATCTTGTGGTTTTTCAGAATGTTCAGGGATGAATCGGTGGAAGCGTCGTTGATCGCCAGGATATCGGCGTTGACTTTTTTGGCTTCCCGCTTGAGGCGCGGCAAGAGCGCGGGGAGGTTCTGGGCCTCGTTATGCACGGGAACGATGACTAACACAGTGGACATAGTGATTGGTGGAAGCTCTTATGGGTTACAAAAAGAAACATGATCCGAAACCTGGCACATTCCCTCACCCCGGCCCTCTCCCGGAGGGAGAGGGAGGGAAAAGATTTGGTACATCTGTCTAGAAATCTAACGGGCGGTTGAATGCCGCGAAATCCACTCATCGCATACCCATTTCAGTATATATCAAAAACCTAGATGAAATCCATACTTGACAATTTTCACCGAATTTTGGGGATATTCTGCAATATAATCTATTAATATCCAACCGATCTCTGCATTACCCCCCCTGATAGACCTCCACCACCCGCTCCGCCGCCTCCCGCCAGGAGGGCAAGCCCGGATCCCAACCGTCCGGCGGGTGTTCCACTTTGGGGGACATTAAACTTCCCTCCAAGGCGGACCGCAACGCCGCCGGATCGCCGGGGGGCACAATTTTCATCAGGGTACCTGTTCCCGCGATATGTTCCAGGCATCCGTATCCCGATGTGGCCAAAACCGGAACACCACAAATCAGCGATTCGATGGGCGCCAGCCCGAAGGATTCATAAGGCGAGGGGCAGACGGTCCAATCCACCAACTGGAATAGTGCAGGCAGGCTGGCATGCGGCACGGGGGAAAGTACATACACGCCGGCGGAAGTTCCAATATGGCCGGTATCGAAGTGAATCCCTCGTTGCAGGCATCCCTGCCGAATGATCGTCGCGCAGCCTTCATCCGGACCGCAAAAGACCAGGCGTGGCCGCCAATTGTTCTCCCAAAGTGCTTGAAATGCTTTGAAAACTTGAACCACCCCCTTGGATTCGTGCAATCGTCCCAGGACCAAAAACGTCACCACGGCTGGATTGGCCTCACCCGGAAAGGGCAAAGGGAAGGAGTGGGAACGTTCCCACTCAGGCAGACCATGCGGGAGGATGTGAATTCTCTCCGGTGGAATCCCACAGCGCAACAACTGCTCCCGCTCAGCCTGGCAGAGCGCGAAATAAGCCCCGCATCGGGAAAACCAGCCGGCGCGCAGCCATGGATCCAGGCATCGGTGAGCCACCCGCTTAATCCCGCGATGCGTGGGGGGAGCCAATGAGCCATGGGGAGATACGCAAACCACCGCCCCCCGGCGCGTGAATTCCCTTGCGGCGCGCCGGTAACCGGGAATGTGGACTTCGTGAAAATGAGCGGCATCGATGACCGCGGGAAGGCGCGTAAGAATCTCCGGCGCGGTCAGCCGCGGCGTGAAGAATTTCCCCCGCTCCGCGAGAATGAGAAAGCGGTTCTTCACGTATAGCACCTGCGTGTCCCGCAAGGTTCCCAGCGCCGTGAGGGAGCCTTGCTCGAGCCACTGCAAGTCGATTTCCGGGTGAGCATCTTCCGGAGACAATCCGGCGTCACTGGTGAGAACTGTAACGGCGTGGCCGAGTCCGATCTGCGCGCGGACCAGCGCCAGGACCGCCTCGGGCACTCCCCCGTGGCGGCGCGTGGGCGGGAAATAGGGGATCACGTGGAGGATGTTCACGGGCGGTTTCGTTTCATTCCCAGCAGTCTATCGATCCATCCGGCCAGATACGCCCCCCCGAATACCACGTTGCGCAATAAAAACACCGGCCCGGCTGCGAGGAGGGCACAATCCCGGTAACGGGTGTACAAATAGATCGAATATCCAACATGCGCCGCCAGTACGAACACGATCAGCCCCAGCGGGAAAACCGGCGATATCCACCACAAGGCCGAAGCCGGAACCAGCAACATGGACGAGGCCACCAACAGGCCGATCAGGCGGTCGAAGGGATAAAGCACTTGGGTCTTGACCATAGGGCGGCGGAAACCATACCAGGCCGCGCGGCGCAGGCATTCCAGCAGGCTTCCTTTGTAATGATGCCACGCGCGCGCCCGTTGGTTGCATACCAGGCGGTATCCGGCCTCGCGAATCCGTTGGTTGTATTCGGAATCGAAACTCGACTCCCCCAATTCTACCCGGCAGGGGCCGAGTTGCTCGAAAATTTCCCGGCGGTAAAGGGCGTTGGCGCTGGTGATGTGGATCACTTCGGCATGGTTCGAGCGGATCTTGTGCGCGATTTCGTAACCGAACATCCGGGCCACGGGGGGATCGTTGGGAGAGGGATACAGCACGCCTCCCGCCCCGGCCACGGCGGGATCCTCCAATTCGATGAGCAGAGGGATCAGCCAATCGGGATGCAGGCGCACGTCGCTTTCCACCCAGACGATGAAAGGCGCGGCAGCCTGTTCGAGTCCGGCGTTGATGGCGGCCGCCTCGCCTCCATGAGATATCCGCAAGATACGCAATGAAACACGGTCAGGCAATGATTTTGGGCCGGCAAGCCAATCTTCAACCACCTCGGGCGAACCATCCGTGGAGCCGTCATCGACCACCAGGATTTCCAAAGCCCCATCGGTTTTCAACGCGAGGATGCTTTCCAAGGTTTCGATGACCGTCTCCCGCGCGTTGTATACGGGAACGATGAACGAAACCCGGGGAGTAAAGGAGTAAAGTGGAGTGAGCAGCAAGTTGTTTTTTCCGCTCCAATCCCCGAAAGAGATTCATGTGAATAGCCGTAGGCGATAGCCTACGGTATCCTAAGATGAATTCCAACCCCATAGGGTTTGAATCCAAGCGTTTTCGACCTTTTCAGTGCCGTTATCTGGTAACGATTTACTCGGCTGCGGAACTTTCTCACTGCTCTATTCGTGAGATAAAGATTGAAGGGAACGATATACGATTCCCTCTCCCTCTGGGAGAGGATCAGGGTGAGGGAAAACCTGTCATCTCGCCATTTCCCTGCGATGGAGAGCAACACCCTTCATCGAAAACCATTCCCCTCTCCCTCTGGCATGGAATCCGTAAATCCTTTTCCCCACACCACCATCCCAACATCCCCCTGCGGATACAATCAATCCGCTTTTCTTACCTGAAAACCATACTTGAATCTTTACTAAAATGGTCATATATTGATTTTTCAGCCGGCATCCGTCATAATCATCCATCATGATCCAATCCAACTCCAAATCCCTTGCCGTTTTCATGACCCCGCCGGTCTCGCTGGAGGAACGTTACGGTCCTCTGGCGGCAACCGGCAATTGCACGCCGTGCCTCGCCTCGGTGATTTTGGCGGCCATCGTCCGGCGAGCGGGCTACAAGGCCGCGGTCATCGACGCGGCGGCGGAAAATCTAACCCTGGATGAAGTCATGAACCGGCTGCGGGAAACACCGCCCGCGTTCATCGGTTTCACCACCACCACCCTGACCACCATCCCGGCGGAACGGCTGGCGCGCGCGGTGAAGGCTTGCTGGCCGGAGACGGTAATCGCCATCGGGGGTCCCCACGCCACCGCGATTCCCGAAGAGACCCTCCGGCGCTGTCTGGAATTCGATCTGGCGGCGGTCCACGAGGGGGAGGAGACCATTCTGGAAATCCTTGGAGCAGTGGAGGAGGGAAGCCGGGATTTTACGTTCATCCCCGGAATCGTATGCCGGGACCCCGCGGGGAACATCATCCAAACCCCGGCCCGGCGGGCGTTCATGGATCTCGATTCCCTGCCCTATCCCGCCTGGGACCTGCTGCATGATTTTCCCGCAAAATACACGCCCGGGTATTTCAAGGTGGCGCATGTGCCTTCGGTCTCATTCGTGAGCTCGCGGGGCTGCCCGTTCGAGTGCTCGTTCTGCGACACCAGCGTCTTCGGGCAGAAGATCCGGTCGCACTCGGCCGAATACATGGTGGACCTGTTCGAATATCTGAACAAAACGTTCGGCATCCGCGACGTGACCTTCGAGGACGACACCTTCATGGTCTATCGCAAGAATGTCGAACGGTTTTGTGAACTCCTGCGGCAACGCGGCCTGAACATGACCTGGGCCTGCAACAGCCGCGTCAATCTCGCCAAGCCGGATCTGTTGAAACGAATGAAAGAGGCGGGATGCTGGCATATCAGCTACGGCATCGAAAGCGGATCGCAGGAAATATTGGACCACGAAGACAAGCGGCTGAAACTCAGCCAGATCCACGAGGGAATCGAGAACACCCGCCGGGCGGGTATCGCCTCCAAGGGATTCTTCATCGTCGGCCATCCGCGGGAAACACCGGAGACACTGCAAGCGACCTACCGGCTGACCCAGGACGTGCCGTTTTCGGATATCACCGTCACCTGCATGACCCCCTTCCCCGGTTCTCCGTTAAGTCAATACGCCCATGAATATGGAACTTTCGATGACGACTGGACCAAGATGAACCTATTGACGCCGGTGTTCGTGCCCCACGGATTGACGGCCGAGGACCTACGGTACTGGCAGAGAAAGATCCTGCGGTCGTTTTATTTCCGGCCGCGCACGATTTTGAATTACACAGGCCGGGTGCTGCGCAATCCTTCGCCCCGGTACGTGACGGGATTGGTGAAAAGCGCGGTGGCGCTGGCGCGGACGGTGTTCACCAGAAAATCCCCCAAATCCGAAGCCGGAATGAAGGCGGCGGGAGTATGCGGATGAATGGAAACGCCGGCCCCATTGTATTTATCGAGCCTCCGGTGAAGGATCCGCGGCATATTCCGGAACGTTTCGCGGGTTGCAGCTACATGCTGTATCCGTTGCCCGATCTGGCCAATTTCTACATGCTTTCGTACTTCAAAAAGCATGGGTTGGAATCGGAAATCGTCAACGGAGTTCTAGACAATCTGAGGGAGGCGGAATTTCTCCAGCGGATCAAGGATCTGCAACCGCGGGCGTTGGTTCTCCATTCGGTGGTGCTGGCCAAGCCGGTCGATCTCGCCTATCTGCCCAAACTGCTGCTGGCGGTGGACGCGCCGGTTTGGATCCACGGCCCGGAACCCTCCCGTGTCCCCCAGGAATACCTGGACGCCGCTGGAGTCCTGGCTCACAACGAACGGGTGCTGGTCTTCGTGGGCGAGCCGGAAAACAACATGCTGCGCTACCTGCTGCACGGCGAGAAGCAAGGTGTTCACCTGTTCGAGGGAGAAGAGAAAAAATACTATCCGCATGGCCATGACTTCTTGTCCATCGAGGATTTGCCTTTCGATTTTCACGAACATCCCACGGTGAAGCGGCTGTCGCGGCATTTTCTCAACGCCAAGTTTCCCCGCCAGCCGGTGGCCGCGATGCTGGCCTCGCGGGGATGCCCGTTTCCTTGTTCGTATTGCGTGCCCAACTCGGTCAGTTTCGCGCGCGAGCTGGAGTTCCGGCAATCCGCGGGCCACGGCAAGAAGCCCCGCGCGGTGTACGCCAGTCCGGAGCGGGTCATTGCGGAATTCCAGGCGGTGAAGGCGGCCGGGTATCCCTCGCTGATGGTGATGGATGACCAGTTCCTGGCTTCCCAAAAGCGGACCCTGGCGATCTGTGAGGGCGTGAAGGATCTGGGATTGGATTGGGGATGCCTCTCGCGGCCTGATTTTCTCGATGATGAAGAAGTCGTCGCGGCGCTGGCGCGGGCGGGCTGCATCAGCGTGGATATCGGCATCGAAACCCTGTCGCAGAGGTTGTTGGATCTGATCGACAAGCAATTGGACCTGCAGACCTTCTACCGGGCTGTCCCCCTGCTGCAAAAATACAAAATCGAACCGAAAGTCAACATCATGTTCGGTTCGTCGGCCGAAGAGACGGAAGCAGATATCACGCATACCATCCATGAACTGAAGCGGCTCAAGGTCCATCATGTGATGTTCGCCGTGGCCACGCCCTTCAAGGGGACACCGTTTTACGATCAAGCGAAGCAAAACGGCACGCTGATCGACGACGCCGATTCCATCAATCCCTTCGGCAAAAGCATGATCTCGTATCCCCATCTCAGCCATGAGCGGCTGGAACAATTGACGCGCCAGGCCTACCGGCGGTTTTACCTGCGCCCCTCGCAGCTGTGGCGCCGCGTGAAAACGTACCGCTCGTGGGATTCCATCCGCAACGACCTGCGGGTGATCGCCAACCTCTTGTGGCGGGACCAGACCCGCCGGGCGGCGCGGTGACTGCCATGCGCTCGGCCCTCGACAACGCGTCCAAGTTTTTCCGCCTGCTCGCCCGGAAACGGAGTGCGTATCCGGAAGAGATCCAGATCGAAGTCACCAACGCCTGCAATTTGCAATGCGCCATGTGCCCGCATACCCACGGGACGATCCCCCAGCGCGATTTTCCCCTGCCCATGTTCGAAAACCTGGTGCGGACCAATCCCGCGCCGAAGCGGCTGGTATTGACCGGCTGGGGCGAGCCGTTGCTGCATCCCGATTTTTTCGAAATGATCGCCCTCGCCAACCAACATTGGCCGGACACGGCGGTCCGCTTCACCACCAACGGGATTTTGCTCGACGAAGAGCGGCGTAAACGGATCAAAGAACTCCATGTCGGCGCGGTGACCGTCTCGGTGGATTTGTGGCCGGAACGGAAGGATATTCCCCGGGAGTGGCGGGATATTTTGCATCCGCCCTCGCCCAAGACGTTCCGGAATCTGGTGGATTATGCCGCTGATCTAGATTTATTGAAAAAAACGCCGCTGATTTTGCAAGCGCTGGTAGTGGAGGAGAACTTCGAGGATGTCCGGCGCTATATCGACTTCGCGGCGGAACATTCGATCCGGACCATTCACTTGGTGCGGATGCAGTCATATCCGGAGAATCCTGTCCAGCGGCCTAGTTGGGAGCGGGAGCAAGCCATGCTGGCGGAGTTGCGGCGCGCGGGACGGGAAAAGGGCGTCTGCATGCGGACGTTGAATCAACAATCTTTCCCGTTGCGCCTGGCCACGCATTTCGATGGGATTTGCATGCGGACGGACGACAGCCTGTACATCACCGCCGAGGGAGCCATCACGCCCTGTTGCAACCTGCGGGAATACGCCATCGGTAGGCTGGACCATCACGGCATGACCCTCGCGGAGGTGTGGAATTCGCCAATGGAGAAGGAATTTTTCGACAACCAATCTCCGGTTTGCGGCGCCTGCGACGCATTGTTTCATGGGTATCGGATGCATGGATAAGGTGAGACCGTTATCCAATGGATTTGGTGGATGGGTTGGCGAAGCGTAATCCATCAAAATATACTCTTTATTTTGATTCCCCTCTCCCTCTGGGAGAGGGTCAGGGTGAGGGTGAGGGAAGGCCTTTGTGGTGCAGGCATCTTGCCTGCACGATTCATCCCCCGAAGATCGGGGGAGGTTAGGAGGGGGGTGAAAAAGTAAAGCGGTAGAAGCGCAGACAAACACACCAACATCCATTCTTTATGCACTTATTGGATGAACCTTTTTTACTCATCCTCTTGCGCGTGAACCGGTCTCCCTTCTCTTTCCCCTCTCCCTCCTCCTGGATCTTCTGGAATCACCCGATTTCAATCACAATACTACCCGCGCAACCAAGCCGCTGATCCCGCGAGGCGATACCAGTGTCCAAGAAAGAAAAAGTCTTTTTGCTTTTGGCGGTGCTTTATTTCATCGGCTGCCTGACCGGGGCGTCCCTGGTCACGGAAGCGATCCGAGTCTATATCGGCAAGCACGGATGGACCACCTTCAACAGTATTTTCTTTCCCCTCCTGTATTTGGTCCTGATTGTCGTGCTGGGGCTGGTGGTCTCCCGGCTGTGGATCCGCTATCCCACCTGGGGTGAAATTATCCTCGCCGTGGCGGGAACCGCGGTTTCCACCTGGATCGTATCGCATACCATGTTGCTGACCACGGAATTGGTCCATATCCCGCAATTCATGTTCAGCACCTTGCTCTTCATGGGCGCCTTTCCCCGGGAACTCCGCCTGGCCTTGACCTTCGGGGGGATCGTTTGCGTCGCCGATGAATGGGCCCAGACGTTCATGCCCTACCGGGTCTTGGACCTCAACGACATCGCCCTCAATTTTATCGGCTGGTTCCTGGCTTTGGTGGCCTGGTGGGCTTGGAACATCAAACCGGCCAAGGGTGATCTCGTGACCGGTCACTGAATCGCGTTCGGTAACACGATCAACTTGGGGAACGGACTGGGACGGTATCCGGTGGGGGGATCGGGGGACAGGGTGAAAAGATAGGCGCACCACCATTGCTCTTCCGTCGCTCCGGGCACGTTTTCGCGCGCGATCAGGTAGCGGGGCTGCAATCCCTTCACGTCATCGGGACGGAGCGGCGGTATGTTCCAGCGCATGTCCATGACCTGGCCGATGTACTCGCCTTCCTTCCCCAGCTGCCGCAGGGCGAAGGGTGATGAATAAGCGTATTCACCGATATGGGAGCGTATCCGTTGATATTGCCAGGCCTGTTCCGCCGCCAGTATTCCCAGGAAAGCGATCACCCCCGCCCCCACCCACCATCTCCACCGTGAGCTTTTTGTCATTGAAAACATAATCCTTGCGACTCTTGTCCTGTCTTTCGTCAACCTTCGATCGCCTCCGGCGCCTTACCGGAAATATGTGTTAAAGATATCCACATTGTGGATTTCGCTCAACAGGATCCCCTCCCTCCCGGTCAAAACCAGCGAATGCTCCTCGAATTTCACGAACACCAGGCATTCCCTGTCCGATTTCGAGTACCACATCAGGCGGCGGCGGTCTGCTTCCCCCATTTCCGGTGGAACGCGGATGACGGTCTTCCCGGATTGGTGCTCGATCTTGTAGAACCGGATGGCGTCCACTTCCATTTCATCCGCCAAGGGATTCTCCATCGGCCGGGGTTTGCCGTAGACCACGCCGTCCGCCTGCTGGAGACGTTCGCTCATGGGAACCACGTACAGGCCCGCCCGTTCGGTGACGCGCGCCTGAAAAATCGCGCCCGTTTTCCAGGACTCTGGATCCATTTGCGACAAATAAGTATAAATCGCCGGCATTGCCGAATCCGTCCAATGGTCGCGGCTGATGAAATCCACCAATTCCTTGTCCACCAAACGGCCCACCCAGTTGTTGGGGCCCTGGGCGTTGTGCCGCGAGACCTGTTCGAACGCTCCCAGTCCGTTCTCATAATCGCCCAGACGGCCGAATCCCCGCGCCACCCGGATCATCAAGGAAAACAACACCGCGTCGGATTCCATCCACCATCCGGGATGGTCCGCGTGATGAACACTATATTTTTCCAGGGCCGCCCGCAGGTAGGAGGCGGCTTCCGGATACCGGTTCTTCTCCAGGAGGGTCAAGCCGGCATCGGCCAGCCCCTTGATTTCAAGGCTTTGGGATTGATTGATCCCATACCAATAAATGATCAATCCCAGGGCGCCAGCCGACACCAGCAAAATCAAAAGGGAACGGATTTTTTCGTTCCGCAACCGCCTTTTGACCTGGCGGTAATAGACCTGGGAGATGGGGCCCCCCCGCTCCGGCCGGAGTTTCCGCGGAAGGCGCGGTTTGCGTGCGGGTGGTCCAGAGTGAATGCGGGAATCCGTTGTTGGTTCACCCATGGTTTCTTGTCTGCGCAAAACGTATCTCCATGCGATGACCGTTTCATCCGCCCCGTGCGGGCTTTGATCCATTTTCAGGGAGCCGGGACCGGTTTTCAACCGGGCTGGGGGAAAGGAAGCGCATCATTTTCCCGGATTGGCCGGATGAAGCTAGAAAATAACTCTGATAAAGATGTTGAAATACAAAAAGAAAATATGATATAGTGATCATGGTTCGTGCTCTTACAACCCAGCCAACAAGGATTCCCGCCATGAATAACAACACTTGGTTTTCATTCTCCGATACCATTGCCGGATATGTCAAACATTACGATTCCGATACGGATGCCTTTGTGCTGACCACCTCCGGCGGCCGGGATTTCACCGTGCATTTCACGGACACGACCTACGCGGAAATGATCCGCAACCTCGGCGAACCGTACCGCGACTGTACCGGTCCCATGCGCGCCATGCTCAAGCCGGGCCAGTACCTGTACGCGTGGG
Source organism: bacterium (assembly GCA_041946805.1). Taxonomy (GTDB): domain Bacteria; phylum Hinthialibacterota; class Hinthialibacteria; order Hinthialibacterales; family Hinthialibacteraceae; genus JABLXU01. Next base: position 16,561 of record JBHGBC010000062.1, on the reverse strand, counting down.
GCGTCTTCTATCCCGAAAAAGAATGGACCTTCGACGCCAAACGGCTGATCTTCGTGGGACGCCATCCAGACGAATACCAGTACGAACGCAGCGACTGGTGGGTCAACCAAATCCACTCCCTGGGCGATTGGTGGCTCGAGGCCCAGTTCGGCCAGGAAGGCCAGATCGACTACAACGACTACCGCACCATGATCACCCGGGAAGGAGTCAAAATCAAATACGACGACTTCCGCCAGGAAACCGATACCATCTCCCGCCTCGTGTACGGCTTCGCCTCCGCGTTTTTGCTGACGGGCGATGAACGCTACCTGGAAGGGGCGGAAAAAGGCACCGCCTACCTGCGGGACCACATGCGCTTTTACGACCAGGACGAGAACATCGTCTATTGGTATCACGGGATCGACGTCAAGGGCAAACGCGAAACCAAGATCTTCGCCTCGGAATTCGGCGACGATTACGACGCCATCCCCGCCTACGAACAGATCTACGCCCTCGCCGGCCCGATGCAAACCTACCGGGCCACGGGCGATCCCGAAATCCTCCAGGACGCCGAACTCACCGTGAAACTGTTTGACCAATTCTTCCTGGACCGGAGCTCCCACGGCGGGTATTTCTCCCATCTGGAACCCATCGCCCTCGACCCCCAAAGCCCCAGTCTGGGCCGCAACCAAGGGCGGAAGAACTGGAACTCGGTGGGCGATCACGCCCCGGCGTACCTGATCAATCTTTGGCTGGCCACCGGCGATCCCAAGTACGCGGCCATGCTCGAATACACCTTCGACACCATCGTCAAGCGTTTCCCCGATTACAGCCACTCGCCTTTCGTGCAGGAACGTTTTTACGCCGATTGGAGTCCCGACACTACCTGGGGTTGGCAACTGAACCGCGCCGTGGTCGGGCACAACCTCAAAATCGCCTGGAACCTGACGCGCATGTACAACCTGAAGCCCAAGCCGGAATACAAGGCCCTGGCGGAACAGATCGCCGAAATCATGCCCCCCATCGGCAGCGACACGCAGCGCGGCGGCTGGTACGACGTCATGGAACGCCTGCTGGAGGAAGGCCAGACCCGCCACCGCTTCACCTGGCACGACCGCAAGGCCTGGTGGCAACAGGAACAGGCCATCCTGGCGTATTACATCCTGGCGGGCGTTCACCGGAAGGACGTCTATCTGAAACACGCCCGCGAGGCTTCGTCCTTCTACAACGCGTTCTTCCTGGATCACGACGACGGCGACATCTACTTCAACGTGCTGGCCAACGGCATTCCCTATCTGCAGGGAACCGAACGCTACAAGGGCAGCCATTCCAAGAGCGGCTATCATTCGTTCGAACTGGCCTACCTGGCCGCCGTGTACAGCAATCTCCTGGTTCACAAGCACTCCATGGAGTTCTTCTTCCGGCCTCAGCCCGGCGGCTTCAAGATCCTGCGCGTCCAACCCGATATCCTGCCTCCGGGAAGCGTCCGCCTGGCCCAGGTGACTTTGGATGATAAGGAATATACGGACTTTGATCCAGCAAAACTGACCGTCAACCTGCCGGAGAGCGAGTCGCCGATACACGTGAAGGTCCGGATCGATCCGGTGGAATAACCGAGGAGGTTTTATTCATGCAGATCACGATCCATGCGGTGGACGATGTGACCGTGGTGGCCATCACGGGGGAAATCGACGGCAAGACCGCGCCCGAGGCGCAACAGAAAATCCTGCCTCTCGCCGCGGAAAAAAACCAAATCCTGCTCGATCTCAGCGGGGTGGATTACATCTCCAGCGCCGGCCTGCGCCTCCTGCTGATGATCTACCGCCAGGTCAATTCCCTCGGCAAGCGCCTGGGGCTGGCGGGCGTCCCCGAACTGATCCGGGACGTGATGTCGCATACGGGCTTTTTGCGCTTCTTTTCCCTCTATGACACGGTCGCGGACGGCGTGGCCGCCCTGAAAGAATAGGTTGGGAATTCACCATGTTGGATCAACGCATCGATTATTACCCCACGCATGCCATCAACGGATTCCAACTGCGCGCCGGCAAACCGTTTCCCTTCGGCGCCTCGCTCATGCCGAACGGCATCAATTTTTCGATCTTTTCCTCCCATGCCACCTCCTGTTCGCTGGTGCTCTTCGAAAAAGGGGCTTCCCAGCCCCTGGCCGAAATCCCCTTCCCCGACGCCTTCCGTATCGGCCACGTCTACTGCATGATCGTCTTCGATCTCGATCCCGAGGAAATCGAATACGGCTACCGCATGGACGGCCCCTTCGATCCGGCGGCCGGCCACCGCTTCGATCCCTCGAAGATCCTGCTCGATCCCTGCGCCAAGGTCATCGCCGGGCGGGATGTCTGGGGCGTGGTCCCCGACTGGAACGATATCTACCCGCACCGCGCGCGGCTCGCCTTCGAGGACTTCGACTGGGAAGACGACCGCCCCTTGGAAATCCCTCCCGAAGATCTGGTGATTTACGAAATGCACGTGCGCAATTTCACCCGCCACCCGTCTTCCGGGGTGAAATATCCCGGGACCTTCGCGGGGATGATGGAGAAAATCCCCTACCTGCGCGAACTGGGAGTAAACGCGGTCGAGTTGATGCCGGTCTACGAATTCGACGAGTTCGAAAACAGCCGCGTCCATCCCGCCACCGGCGAAACGCTCTACAACGATTGGGGCTACAGCACCGTGGGCTTTTTCGCGCCCAAGGCCGGTTTCGCGGCGCATGGACGCTTCGGAATGCAAGTCGACGAATTCAAGACCCTCGTGAAGGAACTGCACAAAAACGGCATCGAGGTGATCCTGGACGTGGTCTTCAACCACACCGCCGAGGGCAACGAAAACGGCCCCACCCTCTCCTTCCGCGGCATCGACAACCAAACGTACTACATGCTGACCCCCGAGGGCTACTATTACAACTTCAGCGGCTGCGGCAACACGCTGAATTGCAATAATCCCATCGTGCGCAACCTCGTCCTCGATTGCCTCCGCTACTGGGCCGCCGAGTACCACATCGACGGCTTCCGCTTCGATCTCGCCTCCATCCTGGGCCGCGATCCCTCCGGCGCGCCGCTCTCCAATCCGCCGCTGCTGGAATCGCTGGCTTACGATCCCATCCTCGGCAAGTGCAAATTGATCGCCGAGGCCTGGGACGCGGGCGGCCTGTATCAGGTCGGCTCTTTCCCCGCCTACGGCCGCTGGAGTGAATGGAACGGCCGCTTCCGCGACGCGCTCCGCAAGTACTTGAAAGGCGAGCCGGGGGCCGTGGGCGAAATGGCCTGGCGGATCCAGGGATCGCCCGATCTCTACGCCCGCCGCGGGGCCACGGCGTCCATCAACTTCGTGACCTGCCACGACGGCTTCACCCTGATGGACCTGGTCTCCTACAACGGCAAGCACAACGAGAGCAACGGCGAAGACAACCGGGACGGAGCCAACGACAACGAAAGCTGGAACTGCGGCGGGGAAGGCCCCACGGACGATCCCGAGGTCAACCGCCTGCGCCTCCGGCAGATCAAAAACGCGGTCACTTTGCTCATGGTCAGCCGGGGCATCCCCATGATCCTCATGGGAGATGAAATGGGGCGCACCCAGCAGGGTAACAACAACACGTACTGCCACGACAACGAAATCAACTGGCTGGACTGGTCCTTGCGCGAAACCAACGCGGAACTCTTCCGGTTTTTCCAGGCCATGATCGCTTTCCGCCAGGCGCATCCGGTATTGCGGAACCCCCGTCACTACCGCCATCAGTCCTCGGGGGATTGCCCCTACGCGGACATCACGTTCCACGGCGTGAAGGCCTGGCATGCCGATTGGGCGAATCCGGGTCATTCCCTGGCCTTCATGCTATGCGGATGTCATGCTCAGGAAGGTGGAAAGGACAATCCGATTTATGTGGCCATGAACACGTATTGGGAAACCCTGCCGTTCGAAGTGCCCGCGCCGCCGCCCGGATGCCATTGGCGCGTGGCGGTCAACACCGGCATGGAACCGCCCGAGGACATCTGGCGGCCCGGCGCGGAACCGGCGCTGTCCGGTCCCGGCACGATCCTGGCCGGTCCCCGCTCGGTGGTTGTGCTCGTGGGGAAAGAAATTTCGGAGTGAGGGTGAAAAGGGGACGATTCACTCGATGAAGCGGGCGGACACCTAGGTCCGCCCCTACAAATAATCCCTCACCCCGGCCCTCTCCCGAGGGGAGAGGGAGAAAGAAAATGGAAGGTTATCGTTGGCGGGCTACGTTGCGCTTTGAGCCCATCCTACATCCCTCTTTTTAAGCGCGGAAAGCGCGGTATGAGCATAGCCCAGGGCGCAAGCCCCGGGATGAGCGAACCATAAGCGAATAATTCCCTCTCCCTCTGGGAGAGGGTTAGGGTGAGGGAAGCCCTGCAAGGGCGCCCTTTGTACCCGGGCAATCGAGTAATCTGTTGTATAGGGGTAAATCAAGTTACTTTAAGAAAACTGATTAGAACCTGCCGGCCTATTCAGAAGCAAGGAGTGAGTTCGATGACTTTTCAAGTGAATCTGGAAATCACCCATGGCATCGCGAAATTCGTCCTCGCGGGCGAGCTCGACGCCTCCACCGCGGTCCAATTCAAGGAGGTGATCGAAAAAGCCGCCGCCGAAAATCCCCGCCGGTTGGCTCTTCTCATGAACGATCTCGAATTCATGGCCAGCGCCGGCCTGCGGGTGCTCATCTTCGCCAAACAAAAAATGGGCCCCGCCGTGGACATTTACGTCGTCGGCGCGCAGGAAGCCGTCAAGGGCACGCTGCAAAAAACCGGCTTCCATCACAGCGTGATCCTGCTCGACGATTACGACGCCGAGGAAATCGAATCCGATTGATTTGTGTGCCTCCCCACGGGGCGGGAGGATTGCCCATGAGGGCAATGCTTCCACTCAGGGAAAAAGAGAGACCCGATGACGCCTCTTACCGTACCCGGCACCATGGACTCCCTCAAACCGGTCCGGGATTATATCGACCGGGCGGCGATGGAAGCGGGACTGGACAAGAAAGACCGCTACGGCCTCTGCCTGGCCGTCGACGAAATCGCCACCAACATCGTCATGCATGGGTATGAGGAGGCGGGGTTATCGGGTGAAATCAAGGTGGAAGGCCGCCTGACCGCCGAAGCGCTCGTCATCGTGCTGGAAGACACCGGGACCGAATTCGATCCCACCACGCGCGGTCTGCCTACGCAAGAAGACCTGGACATGCCCCTGGAAGACCGGCCCATCGGCGGGCTGGGAATCCTGCTGACCCTGGATGGCGTGGATGATTACCATTACGAGCGGGTGGGTCCCGTGAACCGCAACACCTTCATCAAGCGGCGGCCGGCCTACCCAGGTAGCGGATCGCCATCACCGTGATATCGTCCGATTGCGGTTCGGTTCCGGCGTGGCGGTGTACACGATCCACCACGTGCCGGGTCAGGTCCGCGGGCGGGAACGCGGCGGCTTCCTCCAGACAGGCTTGCAACCTTCCCACGGAAAATTGCTTGTGGTGGGGATCCATGGCCTCGTTCACTCCATCCGTGTAGAGGAAGAACGTATCCCCCGGCTCCAATTGGATCGTCTCGGAAATATAAGGCGTGTCCGGCAAAAAGCCCAACGCGGTGCCCCCCGCCTTCTCCACCAGCCGGACGCTTCCATCCCGCGCGGCGATCAACGGATTCTCATGCCCTCCATCGCAATACTCGATCCCCCCCGTGGCCAGGTCGATGATTCCGCAGAAAACCGTCACGAACATCTGGCTGTCGTTCTCGCGGCTCAACTCGTTGTTGACGATGCCCACCACTTCGCCCAGCGGAAGATTTTCCTGACCATAGGCCCGGAACAAAGCCTTGGTCACCGCCATGAACAAGGCCGCGGGAACCCCCTTGTCGGACACGTCGCCCACGCTGAAAAAAATACGGCCACCCCCGATTTCAAACCAGTCGAACAGGTCGCCCCCCACCTCCCGCGCCGGTTCCAGCACCGCGTGCATCTCCACTTCCGGATGAGACGGCGCTCCCGGAAAGGCGCGAGGCAGCAGGTTCATTTGAATGTCGTGCGCGATCTTCAACTCGCTCTCGATCTTCTCCTTGGCCGCCGTGGTGATCATAAGATCCGCGATGTAGCGCTGCAATTCTTCCTGCAGAAACTGGATGGACGAAGCCAAGGCCCCGATTTCATTCCCGGAACTGTGCGTGATTTGCTCCAACGCCGCCATGGTGCCGGGGATAACATTGAATTGATTCGCGATTATCTCATTCGTGGTCAGGGTCAGTTTCTCGATCGGCCGGGCGATCCGTTCCGCCAGAAAGCTGGAAACGGCGCAGAACAGGCCGAAAAAGATCAACCCGAGGATTACACTGCGGACGACCAGATGCCGCAGCCGCTCCCGCACGAATTGAGTGGGAATGTCGGATCCCACGACGTAGGTTTTGCCCGAATCCGTTTGCAGGGGAATGAGAACCGAACGGAAATCGCCGAATTCATCCGCTTCTTGAAGAAACTGCACGGTTTGGCTGGTGAAGGCCCGTTTTACACCTTCACTGGCGCTGGAATACCCATCGAAATACTGCGTGTACGTTCCTTTTTCCAGTTCCTCGGGCGTGGCGCTGCATGAAGTGAAGACGATGTTTCCGTCCACGTTCATCAGGGAATAGATGTACTTCAATCCCGCCTGACGGGCAAAGTCCGACATGGCCTTCAGAACCTGTTGCCGTTCTTCCGGGGAGATGGATTGCGCGTTTACGGCGCGGCCGTGATAATCTTCCGGCAGAATCTGGGGAATCGCGTACGCCGCGGTGTATAAACGGTCGTCAATGGACCGCAGAATCGCGGTCCTTTCGGAAATGGCATGATACACAGTGAAGGAAACCGTGCAGGTCAGAATGATGACAAGCGCCAAACCCTGGATTTTGTGCCGGATCGACATCTGCCGAAACATAGCCGCCCTCGAAGCCGAACCTCGGTGTTTCTCCCCGGTTTCCCGCCAACACCGATACGAATTTTCTAACCATACCATCCGCCGGGCGGGATTGATAGAGTATGATCCTGAAAACCCCGATCCCCCAACAGGATTCCAAATATGCTGTTCGTCTTTCCACTTTCCCCCGGGGGATTGGACGGAATGTCTTGTATCCCCCATCGGCTTTGTGAAAGAATAATCCCGCTCTCTCAGGCGCATCACCGGATGGGAACGGCCATTCAGGAGAAACCGTCTTTCTCCCGCTTGACCCCCACGTCCCGACAAACCAGTATGGCTAGAGGAGTCGGTTATGAAGAGAAACATAGCCTTTACGATCAATGGAACCCGCCGGCAGTCGACCGTCGATGATGAGCGTACCCTGTTATGGTTCTTGCGGACCGATCTCGGCTTGACCGGCTGTAAATTCGGCTGCGGCGAGGGATACTGCGGCGCCTGCACGGTGCTGGTCAACGGCGAAGCCGTCCGGTCATGCCAGGCCCGCGTGAAAGATATCGAGGGGAAGGAGGTCATTACGATCGAAGGGCTGGCCGCCGACGGGACGCTCCATCCTCTCCAAAAAGCCTTTATCGGCCACGACGCCCTCCAATGCGGTTATTGCACGCCGGGCATGATCCTGACTGCTTACACGTTGTTGATGAAGAACCAAACCCCCAGCCGCGAGGAGATCCTCGATCACATGGACAACAACCTGTGCCGCTGTGGATCCCACGCCCGGATCGTGCAAGCCATCCAGGCGGCCGGCCTCGAGATGAAGGGAGGAAAGAACCAATGAACGATAACCCCTTGGCGATGAAACCCGATTCGCGCGATCCGTTGGTTGATTTCTCGCCCGGCCGCCGGGAATTCCTGAAACTGGTGGGTGGCGGTATCGTTATCTTTTTCCTGGCGGGGGATGAGGCGGACGCCCAGGAGCGCCGCCGGGGATTCGGACAGGATTCGCCCGCGGATTTCAACGCGTATCTCCAGATCCGGGAGGATGGCCGGGTCACCTGCCTGACGGGCAAGGTGGAATTGGGTCAAGGGATCGTCACCTCCCTGGCGCAGATGCTGGCCGATGAGCTCGATGTCCCCTTGGCATCCGTCGACATGGTGATGGGCGACACCGATCGGTGCCCGTTCGACCGGGGTACGTTCGGCTCCCTGTCCACGAGAACGTTCGGCCCGGCGCTCCGGGCCGCCGCCGCGGAGGCGCGCGGGGTTTTGTTGGAGATGGCGGCCGAACGCCTGAAGACGGATCGCGGCCGCTTGCGGACCAAGGAAGGAGTGGTTTTTGATTCCACCGATCCGCAACAAAAGGTCTCGTACGCCGAGTTGACGCGGGGACAGGCCATCGCCCGGCGGTTGCGGGAAAAAGCGGTCCTCAAATCACCCGGCGCCTTTTCGCTCATGGGGAAATCCTTCCCGCGGTCCGACGCCCGGGTGAAGGTGACCGGCCAGGCCCAGTACGCCGGCGATATCCGATGGCCGGACATGCTGTATGCCAAGATCGTCCGCCCCCCCGCCCACGGGGCCCAATTGCGAACCATCGACACGGCGGCGGCGGAGAAGATCGAGGGCGTCCGCGTGGTGCGCGACGGCGATTTCGTGGCGGTGCTCGCGCCGGATCCCGAGCGGGCCGGGAACGCGTTGAAACAAATTCGCGCTCAATTCGACGCGCCGGAAAATCCGGTGGATGACCAATCCATCTTCGATCATCTGCTCAAAAACGCCCCGCGCGGCGAGACGGCCGCGGAAGGGGGGGACCTGGCGGTGGGGGAGAAAGAGTCCTCCTGGACCGTCGAGAAAACCTATTTGAACGGGTACGTCTCGCACGCCCCCATCGAACCGCATACCGCCACGGCCCGCCTGGAGGGAGGAAAAATCACGGTTTGGGCCTCCACGCAGAGTCCCTTCGGCGCCCAGGGTCAAATCGCCCAGGCCGTGGGAATGGCGGAGAAGGATGTCCAGGTCATCACTCCCTTTGTGGGAGGCGGATTCGGCGGGAAAAACAATAATCAACAGGCCGTGGAAGCCGCGCGGCTGGCCAAACTGGCGGGACAACCGGTCCAGCTGATGTGGTCCCGCGAGGAAGAATTCTTTTACGATACCTTCCGCCCGGCGGCGATTGTCAAAATCAAGGCCGGCGTCACGGAGGCCGGACGGATTGCCTTGTGGGATTATGGAGTCTATTTCGCCGGCCAACGGGGATCCGAACATTTCTATGACATCCCCCATCACCGGACCACCGTTTTTGGATCGGGATGGACCGGCGCGCCCGGCACGCATCCCTTCGCCACCGGGCCATGGCGCGCGCCCTCCAACAATACGAACACCTTCGCCCGGGAATCGCATATCGACATCCTGGCCTCCCACGCCGGAATCGATCCCGTCGAATTCCGGCTCAAGAATCTACAGGACGAACGGATGATCCGCGTGTTGAACGCCGCGGCGCAACAATTCGGCTGGACGCCCGCCCCGGCCCCCAGCGGGCGCGGCTTCGGCGCCGCCCTGGGCATCGACGCCGGTACCTATGTCGCCCACCTCGCGGAAATTGAAGTCGACAAGAGCACCGGCCGGATCCAGGTCAAACGGGTGGTCTGCGCCCAGGACATGGGATTGTGCGTCAATCCCGAAGGCGCCCAACTCCAGATGACCGGCTGCATCATGATGGGTTTGGGGTATGCGCTGACCGAGGAGATTCATTTCCAGGGCGGTCAAATCCTCGATCTGAATTTCAACACCTACGAAATACCCCGCTTCTCCTGGCTGCCGCAAATCGAAACGGTGGTGATCGAAGACCGCGAGGCGCCTCCCCAAGGCGGGGGGGAACCGGCTGTTATCGGCATGGGCGCCGTGATCGCCAACGCGGTCCACGACGCCACCGGGGCCCGGCTGCTGCAACTGCCGATGACGCCGGAGAGAATCAAGAACGCCTTGTAGTTTCGTTCCCGTGCGCACGGCCAGGTTCGGTTGCGTTCCCTTCTTCGCCGGCATGCGGCGGTTTTCCCTCGTTCCAATCGTTGCCGGGCGGATGCGGATATCGTACCGGTCCGCCCGGTTGTTTTTGCTCGCAATAGAGAGTGCCTTTGATTTCGGTTCATCCGGTGCGTGCGTGCTTTCACCAGGAGATGAGATCGGCAATCCAAGCGAACGGACTTGAGAGAAACACCTCAATTTCCTCTCCCTCGGGGAGAGGACTATTATCCGTACTTTCAATGAAACTGGAATCCAGGATTACCTTGAAAGACGAAACGGCACAAAGTCACTTGCGGGTGGTGCAGACATCTTGTCTGCGCAAAATAGGGTTGCAGGCGGGACGCCTGTGCGGCCATTGGACTGGATCCCCACTGGGCGGAGATGACCTACTTACACGATTTGCCCATATAGAATATTCCGGGGTGAGAAGGGCCGGGACGCGGGGATCCTTGGCCGAGGGTTGGGGATCAACCGAGATGGCCGCCGCCCGCCCCGGCAGAGGGGAGACACTCCCTATCCGGATTCGCGGGGGCTTTGGACGTATTGCGCCCGCCCGCCGGGCTGGAGTCCGGTTGCGCTATCAGGGATACAGTACGAATCTATCGGCTGATGTCAAATTGCGTTCATCCATCTGACGAGGGAGATCCACAATGAATTCCTATCCGAAAGCATCCCGGCGGGAATGGATTCAACTCGGAATCGGCGCCTTGTCCTTGGCGGCGGTTCATCCGTCCCGCGCGTTGTCCCAAGACCCGTCCCCCCACGGGCAATCCCGCAATGAGAAAGTCCGGTATGCCGAACTGCTGCCCCATGAATTCCGGAAGCGGTTGCGGGAAAGGCCGATCGCCTATCTGCCGCTGGGAACCCTGGAGTGGCATGGGGAACATCTGCCCCTGGGTTCGGACGCGATTCAAAGCGAAGAATTGATGATGGAGTGCGCCCGGCAATTCGGCGGGATTGTCATGCCGCCCATCCACCTGGGGCCGGACCGCGCGAAGCCGCTGGCGGATGGGAATATGCTCATCGGCATGGATTACGCCGATTCCACCACGCCGCCGCGGGCCTTGGAGGGCAGTGGCTATTGGGTTCCCCTGGGTTTGCATTTGCAGATCGTCGACGCGATTCTCGCCCAACTGAAGCGGGCCGGATTCCGCGCGGTGTTCGCCGACGGCCATGGGCCTTCGCGGAATTCCTGGGTGGAAAACCTGAAGGAGCGCGAAACCCGTTTTGGACTCCAACTGTTTGGAGTGACTCCCGAGATCCGGGAGCAGTGGAAAAGCCAGATGGATCACGCGGCGCGCAACGAGACGTCGCTGATGATGCACTACCGGCCGGGCGGGGTGGACCTGTCACAACTTCCGGCGGACCGGGCGGTCTGGCCGCAAGGCGTGGCGGGGGAGGATCCGCGGGACGCCACGGCGGAATATGGAAAAGAATGTATGCTGAAATCGGTGGAGATCGTCCGCCGGCTGTTTGCCCAGGCTGGTTTGTTAGGAAGAGGAGTGAAAGAGGATTCCTCCGGCAGGTAAATTCTGGGTGGTGAAAATCGTATTGATCCACTTCCTTGAGCCGGGGGAAAACCGATCGCGGGAAGCGGAGGAAACATGATGGCCAAAGTCACCTTGAAGGAGATCGCCCGGCGCGCCGGGGTCACCGCCAACACCGTCTCCCGGGCCCTCAACCACCGGGGAGGGATCAGCCAGGCGACCCAGCGGCGCATCCTGGAGATCGCCCGGGATATGAACTACATCCCCGACCGCATCGCTTCCAGCCTGCGCTCCATGAAATCCAACCTGATCGGCGTCATGGTCCCCAACGTCTCCACCGCCAACTGGGCGGATATCCTGCGCGGAGTGGAGGATTGCGCCACCGACAACGGGTATCAGATCCTGCTCAGCAACAGCCAGGAAGAACGCGCCCGGGAAAAAGCGATTCTTGAACAGTTCCGGTCCCTCCGGGTCCAAGGATTGATCCTGATGCCCAGTTTCGAATCGCAGGAGTTGATCCGCACCATCGCCGGGCTCGCGACTCCCTGCGTGCTCATCAACCGGCGCTACATGGGTTACGCGATCCCCTTCGTCATGCCGGATAACGTCAACGGCATCCGCCAGGCGGTGGCGCATCTGGTGAAGAAAGGGCATGAACACATCGGGTTCGTGAACGGGCATCCCGGCAGCATGACCTCCCAAATCCGCTACAACGCCTTCACCGAATCCATGCGCGAAAGCGGCATCGACCTGGCCGGCTGCCCCTATGCCATGTGCAAGGGCACCTGCGCCTCGGCCACGGAAGCCACGCGGGCACTGCTCCAGGAGCATCCCGCGACCACCGCCCTGATGTGTTTTTCCGACTTGATCGCCTTCGGGGCGTACAAGGCGGTCCAAGACCTGGGGAGGAAAATTCCCGCGGACATCGGCGTGGTCGGATTCGACGACGTAGACCTGGCCACCATCGTCAGCCCCCCGTTAACCACGGTGCATATTCCCCGGTACGACATGGGGAAAACCGCCATGCGGATCTTGCTCAAGGCAATGGCCGGGGAAAAAATCGAACCGCTGGGACAATTCATGGAAACGCGTCTTGTCGTTCGGGAGTCGGCTTGATACTTTATATCAGAAGCGGTTCCTCCCGGTCTTGCCCAAGCCCGGGTGAATGACTACTATCTTGCCGTTTTGTTCTTTGGCCGTATCATCCGCGGTGGTTCGTGCGGATGCAATCCAAGAGGGCTCGTGGCGGACTGAGAACGTCCCGGCTGTCCCATTTCACTCCATTTCCGAAAGGGGGTAATCCGATGGAATTCGTTCCAAAATTCATGTTTTTCACCAAAGGGGTAGGATTCCATAAGGAGGAGCTGCGCTCGTTCGAGCTGGCGCTTCGTGACGCGGGTATCGCGGTCTGCAACCTGGTCAGTGTCTCCAGCATCCTCCCGCCGGGATGCAAGATCATTTCCCGCGATAAAGGGATCAAGAAACTGATTCCCGGCGCCGTCACCTTCGCCGTGCTGGCCCGTTGCTCCACCAACGAACCGCGCCGGCAGCTGGCTGCCTCCATCGGTCTGGCGGTCCCCGCCGACCAGAAACAGTACGGGTACCTCAGCGAACATCATTCGTACGGCCAGAATGAACGGGAAGCGGGCGACTACGCCGAAGACCTTGCCGCCGCCATGCTGGCCACCACCCTCGGCGTGGAGTTCGACGAAGATAAATCATGGGACGAAAAGGAAGAGGTGTACAAGCTGAGCGGCAAGATCATCAACACCCGCAACATCACCCAATCCGCCATCAACAAGTCGGGCGGGTACACTACCGTGGTCGCCGCCGCCATCCTGTTGATGGATTGATCCGCCCGGCGCGCCGGCATGGAATCCCGTTTGGTTTTCCCCTTCCCATTGTTTCCCATTTTATGCCCGCCATAATTTGAATACCGATGTTTGCCGGAGCACGGATTCACATGCCCCAGCAGGACATGGGCAATCAAGTTCTCACAGGACAATCCGTCATGGCGGCTTATTTCGACCATAACGCGACCACGCCGGTTCATCCCCGGGTCTTCGAGGCCATGGAGCCGTATCTCAAGGACGAATACGGCAACGCCTCTTGCCTCTACCGGCTGGGCGTCAACGCGAGCTACGCGGTGGAAAAAGCCCGCGTCCAGGTGGCCCGGCTGCTCAACGCCCGGGAGGAGGAGATCGTCTTCACCAGCGGCGGGACCGAATCGGACAACCTGGCCATCCAGGGCGCGGTGCTGGCTTCCGGAAAAAAGCACATCGTCACATCGGCCATCGAACATCCGGCGGTGCTCCGGACCTGCGGGTTCCTGCACACCTATTGGGGCTGCCGGGTGACCTGGCTGACCGTGGACGCCAACGGCCGCGTGGATCCCGCCTCCCTGGATCACGCCATCACCACCGATACCGCCCTGGTGACCCTCATGACCGCCAACAATGAAATCGGAACCATCCAACCGGTGCGGGAATTCGCGGAAATCTGCCGCCGCCGGGGCGTCTGGCTCCATACCGACGCGGTCCAGGCGGCGGGCAAGATCCCGCTGGATGTCCAGGCGCTTGGCGTGGATTTGCTCTCCTTGTCCGGCCATAAGATTTACGGCCCCAAGGGAGTGGGCGCTTTATACGTGAGAACGGGAATTCCGCTCGTGCCCCAGGCGCATGGCGGAGGCCACGAGGGCGGCCGGCGCGGCGGGACGGAGAATGTGCCCGGGATCGCCGGGCTGGGCCAGGCGGCGGACCTGGCCCGGAAGGAGTGGGAAGCCCGCGCCCTTCACGCCACAACCTTGCGAAACCGGATGTGGAACCGGCTGCAGGCGCTGCCCCTCCGCCTGGTCCGGAACAGCCCGGAGCAAGAGGTCCTGCCCGGTACGCTGAATTTTTCGATTCCCGGCATCAACGCCCGTGAACTGGTCCGCGCCCTGGATGAAGAAGGCTTCTGCGTGGCCACCGGATCGGCTTGCTCTACCGGGAAGACGGCTCCGTCCCATGTCATCAAGGCCCTGGGCCGGAGCGACGGCGAAGCCGCCTCCTCCATCCGGATTTCCCTGGGCCTGGGCAACACCGAAGAAGAGATTGACCGTTTTGTGGATGTGCTTCCCCGTGTTCTGGACCGTGTGACCAAAGCCCAGCCGCGGTCCGGAAATTGATCCAAACCGTCCGGCGGCTATCCCTTCAAATCCTCCCACTTCACCACTCCCGCCCGTTCCGCCCAACGGTAATAGAGAACGATCATATCGTTAGCCCGGGCGGGATGATCAGCAATCCGATTGTTCAATTCGGTGCGGTCGGCTTCGAGATCGTACAGTTCCCACTCCTCCGGGCGCCGCGACACCAGTTTCCATTTCCCCTGCCGCACCGCCCGGTTGCCTTCGTGCTCCCAGAAGAGCGCTTTGTGCCCCGCGCGGGTTTGGCCCTCGAAGACCGGTTTCAGGCTCAATCCTTCCACCGGTTGGATTCGTTTCCCGTTGTATGTTGCCGGATATTCCACCCCCGCGATATCCAGGCAAGTGGGCAGGATATCGATGACATGACCGGGCTGATGGGTGATGGTGTTGGCTTCGATATGCCCCGGCCAATGGGCGATCAGCGGCGTGGCGATGCCCCCCTCGTGCACCCAATGCTTATAGCGCCGGAAGGGGGTGTTGCTGACATTGGCCCAAGGCAGGCCGTAGCTTTGGAAGGTTTCCCTCGGACCGGGCATGACGGCGGGATCGTTCCCGGGCCGGCCTTCCGCGCAACCTCCGTTGTCGGCCAGGAACAGGATCAGCGTGTTGTTCTCGATCCCCAATTCACGCAGGGTGGAAACGATCCGCCCGACGCCCTGGTCCATCCGTGCGATTTGCGCCGCGTACACCGCCATGCGCATGGCTTCCCATTCCTTGTGGGGCGCGTCTTTCCAGGCGGGCGCCTGGGGATCGCGGGGGGTGAACGGCCATTTGGCGTCCACGAGACCCATCGCGATCATGCGGCGGTGGCGCTCCTCGCGGAGAGTGTCCCATCCCGCATGGTAGCGGTCCGCGTACTTCTGAATATCTTCGGGCAGCGCGTGCAAGGGCCAATGCGGCGCGGTGTAAGCGACGTACTGGAAAAACGGTTTGCCCCGGCCCGCGTATTCCCGGATTTGCTTTACCGCGCTGTTTGTGAAGGCATCGGTCATGTAAAACCCTTCACCCAAATCGGTGACGGGAGTGTTGCCGTCGGCGAATTTCCGGCCGTCATCCAGTTTGAAATAATTGCTGGCCCCGCTGATCAGGCCATAATAGGCATCAAAGCCCCGGTCCAACGGCCAATGGGGACGTTCTTCGCCCACGTGCCACTTGCCGGTCATCAGCGTATGGTACCCGCCCGCGCGCAGGGCTTCGGCGATGGTGACGCAGCGGTCGTTGAGGTACCCCTGGTACGCGGGATTCCCCCGGTCCTGGATCATGTGCCCGACGCCCGCCTGGTGGGGATACAGGCCGGTGAGCAGCGAAGCCCGCGTGGGGCAGCACCGGGCGCAATTGTAGAACTGGGTGAAGCGGATTCCGTTGGCTGCCAGGCCGTCGAGATGGGGCGTGGCGATTTCCGAGCCGTAGCACCCCAGGTCCGAAAAGCCCATGTCGTCGGCCAGGATCAGGATGATGTTGGGCAGCCCGTGGTTTCGGGCCAAGGCCCGGCGGATCCAAATCTCCGGCAGCGCAAGGGCGGCCGCCCCTCCGGCTAGACAATGCAACGCCGCGCGCCGGTTGATGGTAAATGTCGAGGGATTCATGGTTTCTTTATCCCCTTTTTCAGGTCTCAACAGGATCGCAAAATCCGGCCGGAAGGGGAAGAGAGAATCCGGGGATGCTTGGGATTTTCTCCTGCGGATTCTAGCGTTTGGAGGAGAACCGGCTGGCGGCGTATAATGAGTATAAAGGATCATCTGGTCAGTGTGTACTTTTGAAGCATGTCCATCCGCTCTTCAATCGGGCTGGCCGGGGGGATCAATCCCCTAATTCCCTCTCCCTCTGGGAGAGGGTCAGGGGGAGGGGAATGGATTAGGAGCGGTTTGTCGCAAACAGACCCAAAAGAATGAAAGCGAGATTTGTATAATGGAAAAAGCCACGTTTGGCGCGGGGTGCTTTTGGGGCGTGGAGGCGGAATTCAGCCAGGCCGAGGGCGTC
>JBHGBC010000061.1:0-30212 GCA_041946805.1 bacterium | reverse complement strand
ATGGAAAACGGGGTTTCCCCCAGGCGCCTTGGACCAATGGGCCAACGGACTCCCATTGGACCACAGCCGCTCTCCCAGAGGGAGAGGGCAATCGTCTCGCTATTCCGTGCATGCTTATACCCCGAAAAAAGCACGGAGAAAGTTCCGCGTTCAGGTAATGAGTTCCCCCAGGAAAATCCGGTCGCGCCCGCTGAAAAATCCGGCACACTCTTTTCGCGAGATGAAAAATGGTATTAAAATTGGGGGCGCGGATGTAAATTTCATATTCCCTCCGCGTGAACATGGGATGTTCCTCATCGATCGGCAGCGCTCCTCTTGGGCTTTCCTTCTACGATCCTTCCGGGCCGCCGTGTCCGGATCCGGTTGGATCACGCTGGCCCTCATTCTCCATCCGGTTTGGGCCGGGGCAGCCCAGCCTCCTCCGCACTGGCGGTTTTGGCTCAACGAGGACGGCCTGGGCGAATCGTGTTCGAACGCGGTGTTCGTCAGCCCGGCCGGGCGGGTGCTGGTCAATCACGGGCATGTCGCGTGGATGAGCCTCTTGGATGGATACGAGGTCATCAACCTTCCCAGTCCAGGAGTAGGCGTCCCCGTGTATGAAACGCCTTCCGGGACCATCTGGTCCATCCATTCCGGCGGGTTTCAGCGCTATGAATACGGGAACGACATCCGCGCGGGACGCTGGATTCCCTATTCCGTGCCCGGCATACAAAACTCCACGGTTCCCTTCTTTCCGGTATCGAAGGACCGGGTGATCTTCCTGCTGCCGGACCGGATCTCCCGTTTTGACGCCGCCTCCCATCAAACCGAACTCTTGAAATCGGCCGCCGATTCCAATCTGGGAGCCTTCAACGATTGGCTGGTGATCCCGGCCAGGGAGGATCTATGTGACATTTGGATCGGCGGCCGCAATGGAATGGCCCACGCCCTTTTGGAAAACACCGGCAGCCTCCTCTCGTCCTGGGAGGAACGGCTGACCCCGGAATCCTACGGCCTGTCGGAAATTTCCAGCCTCACCGCCGGGGACCAGGGCGAGATCTTCGCCACCGCCTTGTATTCCCCCACCCAAAAGCGAGTGCTGGCGCGCTTCGAACGCCAAATTTGCCGCGTGCTTTATGAAAATCCGTCCTGGGATGTCGCGCGCGGTTGGTCAGGCATCGACGAGGCGCTATGGATTTTTCATTCACCTTTTACGTTGACCTATATCGAAAACCAGCAGGCCGTGGAGGTCGAGCAAAACAAAGTGCTCTCGCGGGTATTGATCGGCATGGCCCGTGAAGCCGGCGGCGCCTTCTGGCTGGCCACCAGCGAGGGACTCGCCCGCCACGCGCCCGCCGCCTGGCGCACGCCTCCCCCGGCGGCTTCGTGGAACGGAGTGATCCATGATATCCGCGAAGATACCCGGGGGCGCGTGTGGTTTGTGGCCGCGCAGTCGCTGCTCTGCCTGCGCGAGGACCAGTGGACCGAATATACCTTCCCGTCCGGAGCGCAATCGCAGGAACTGCTGACCGAATCCCTGGTCCCCTTGGCGGACGGGCGGCTGGCGGTCAAAGCCAGCAACGGCCTGCTGCTTTTCGATCCGGAAACGGCGCGCTACGAAACGGCGCGGCATCCGGAACAATTTGACATCGTTCTCATCGCCGCGAATCCACCGGACGGAATCTGGGCCGTCACCCGCCATGATACGGAAACGCGGATCGAAACCTATGACGGCGCGCGGTTTCAAACGGTGATCTCCAGCGCCCATCCCGGGGAAATCGATCCCAACCTGCGTCATCTGTACGCGGACGGCCAGGGAAATTTCTGGTTCGCGGGGCTGGAGGGATTGGTCCGCTGCCGGGGCGGCGAGTTCCATTGGTTCGGCCCGGATGAAGGCTACACCGACACCGCCGCGAATTGCATCTGCCCGCTCGATGACCACCGGATCTGGGTGGGCGGCCGCGACGCGATCCACGAGTGGAACGGCGCGGAGTGGAAAGCCATCCGCGCGGGACTGGACGGCGTGCGCTCCATCCATCAGGGACGCGACGGGAGCCTCTGGGTGGCCTCGGGATCCGGCCTGCATCGCTATAAGGACGGATCATGGGTCACTCTGACCTACGAAGACGGGCTGCCCAACGCCGCCGTGTTCGAGGTGTACGAAGACCGGCGCAACCGGATCTGGGCGGGGACCACGCGGGGTATCAGCCTCTATCATCCCGAGGCGGACCGCGATCCGCCCCAAACCTACATCCCCCGGGAGCTGAACGCCAACCGCATGCTGCTGGGCGAAGTGAAGTTCTTCTTTCAAGGCGTGGACAAATGGAAATACATCCGCGCCGGGCGCCTGCTGTATTCCTGGCGGGTGGATGACGGCCCCTGGCGGCCCTTCGCGCCGGACACCGTGGCCCAAGTGCCGGTGGCCAAGGCGGGGCGGCACCGCTTCGAGGCGCGGGCCATGGACCGCAACTGGAACGTGGATCCCACCCCCGCCGTGTATCCTTTCACCGTCATGTTGCCCTGGTACCGGGAGCCGGTGCTCCTGGCTCTGTTCGGCCTCGGCACGGTGCTGCTGGGCGTCTCGCTGGCGGGGCATTTTTCGTATCACCGCAACCTCGGCCGCCTGGTGGCCGAACGCACGCAGGAACTGACCCTCGCCAATCAACACCTGCTCCAGGACGCGAAACAGATCAAGACGGCCTACGAGAAGGTGGTGGCGTATCAAAAACAACTGCAAAGCCTGGCTTCCGAGCTCTCCCTGGCGGAAGAGCGCGAACGCCGCCGCCTGGCCGCCGACCTGCACGACACGATCGGCCAGAACCTGGCGCTGTCCCTGATCCAGCTCGAGGGCATCCAGGAATCGCTGGCGCCCACGGCCGCGGCGGGCGGACTTGAAACCGTGAAGGGCCTCATCGACCGCACCTTGCAGCATTCCCGCGCGTTAACCCTGGAACTCTGCCCGCCGATCCTCTACGAGGTGGGTTTCGAGGCCGCGATGGAACAACTGGCCGACCAGATCGAAATCCAGCACGGTGTCCACGTCGAGTGCCGGATGGATTCCCCCCTCCCCCTGTTGACCGGCGACCTGCGGTATTTTTTGTATCGCGCCACGCGGGAATTGCTCCTCAACGTGGTGAAGCACGCGCGGGTGCGGGAGGCGGAGCTGGTCATCCAGGCTTCCCCACACCACTTGCGCATCGAGGTGATCGACCGGGGGATTGGCTTCGCGCCCGATATCCGCCTCAGCGGAGCCGACGGCTTCGGCCTCTTCAGCATCCGCGAACGGTTGCAGCAAATCGGCGGTGAAATGACGATCCAAAGCCAGACGGGAACGCGGACCCGGGTGATTCTCGAAGTTCCCTGGCGGGACGCATCCTCCACGCGGGAGAATCCCAACCATGAAGATCAAAATCATCCTGGCCGATGACCACGCCATCATCCGCGAGGGTCTGAAGCCGCTGATCGAAAAAGAGCCGGACATGCTGGTCGCGGGCGAGGCCGAAAACGGGCGCGAGACCCTCCAGCGGGTGCGCGAATTGTCGCCCGACGTGGTGATCATGGACATCAGCATGCCGGACCTCAACGGCATCGAGGCCACGCGCCAGATCCGGCAGGATTTCCCGAATTGCAAGGTCATCGGCCTGTCGGTGCACACCGACAACCAATACGTGGCGCGGATGATCCGGGCCGGCGCGTCCGGCTATCTGCCCAAGAGCTGCGCATTCAAGGAGCTGGCCACCGCCATCCGCGCGGCCACTCAAAACCAGACCTACCTCAGCCCTAAGGTGATCGACTCGGTGGTCGCCTACTTGCGGAAATCCACACCGGGAGGCGACGCGGCCGACGCGGTCCTCACCCCCCGC
The DNA here is from genome assembly GCA_041946805.1 of bacterium. Taxonomy (GTDB): domain Bacteria; phylum Hinthialibacterota; class Hinthialibacteria; order Hinthialibacterales; family Hinthialibacteraceae; genus JABLXU01. Next base: position 26,370 of record JBHGBC010000061.1, on the reverse strand, counting down.
GAACGGGAGGTCCTGCAGCTTTTGGCCGAGGGAAAAGCGACCAAGGAAATCTCGGCGCTCCTGTGCGTCAGCGAGCGCACCGTCGAAGCCCACCGCAAGAACATCATGACCAAACTCAACCTCCATTCCATCGCCGAGCTGACCCGCTACGCCATCGCCCAGGGGCTGACGTTTTTGGAGTGAAAGCGTGGGGAAGGAACGAAACCATCCATCCCCAGCTCGCAGAGGCGCTTGGCGAGGGGGCCCCGCCGTTCACGCCGGGGGGAAGGTGACGCGGATCTCCCGGTCCTCCGCCTGGTCGATGTCGCGGCAGAAGCGGACGAATCCTTCGTAGACCCCCGGCTGGATCTTCTGCTTCGGGATCAACAGCGTCCGTTTGACGACCACCTGGCTGCCTTCCCACGCGTAGAAGAGCGAATAGTACCCGTATTGGGTCAACAGAAGAACATTGTCCGGCAAGGGGATGGAGGCCCCTTGTTCGAGGTAGCGGGCCATGTCGAAGCGCAGTTCAAGGGTGTTCCAGACGGGGCTGCTTTCGAAGACCAACGGGAAGGCGCGGGTGGGTTCGCGGACCAGGGCGGACGCGTTGGCGCGCACCAGGATGGGAGCGATCTTGAGCTCCCGGTCCCCCGCCGGTTTGGCGATATCGGGCAGGCTGCCGGAAAACTCCAGGCGCGGGGGGCGGTTCAGATCGTCGAGATCCTCCAGGGAGGATTTTTCCACCCGGATGCCCTGGAATTCGGTGGTCAGTTGGGCGTCCACCAGGCGTTGCTTGACCTCGGGATTGGTGAGAGCCTCGCGGACGATCTGGTCGAGCATGTTGTCGTAGCGGTAGGTCCCTTGAATCACGGCGGAGCGGTCATCCCGCAGTTGCAGGGTGGCCTGGCGGTCCAACAGTCCCTCGTCCCACAGGGAGGGATCGAGCGGTTCGAAGTAGGGGACCGGGCCGTCGTGGACGAAGGCCATCATCCGGCGCAGGGTGGGAGGGACGCGGTTGTAGGGCAAAAACCGGCTGCCGAAGTCAAGCAGGATCCGTTCCGGGATCCCCTCCTGGCGGGGGACGATCAACACCGGCGCGCCGGGGAAAGCGAGGTTGGGCATGGGCCGGAAGCCGTCGTGTTCGTCGTTTTCCATGGCGTAGGCCAGGCGGGTTTCGACACCGGCGTGGCGGAGCAGTTGACGGGCGAGGCGCAGTTTTTGGTAGCGTTGGCCGGCCCGGAGAGACATCGTGTCGGCGGTGGTGGTTCCCCCTTCGGTTTCCTCGATGTTCTTCTGGATCCAGTCGTAGGCCGTTTTCACGATGTCCAGCCGGGACGCGCTGCCTTGTTTCCATTCACCGGCCAGCCGGGCGATATCGTCCGCGGGTTCCTCGAATCCCCACAAGGAAGCCCGTTGCCGTTCGGCGAAGGTCAGCCAATCGGGGCAGGTGCTCCACTGGATGGAGGGCACGCGTTCGGCCAACGGCGGGGAGAAGCTCTCGGGTTTGATGCCCTCCGACAGCCGTTTTTCCCACACATAGATCGTCTTATCGCCTTCCTGAGTGATGGAGGGGGCGAAGTCCTTGGGATTGGCATCCAGATGGAAGGGGATATTCGCCGGCCGGATGACGGTCAGTTTCGAAAGCAGCATGGAATCGTCTTCCGCCGCGAAGAAATAGCCTCCGGCGTGGTAATTGGCGCCCGGATCGCCGCTGCCCGCGCGTTCCAGGTAGGCGTATTCGAGGATGGCCCCGGGCGCCAGTCCGTAGAGAGAAAGCGACTGCTGCTGACCCAGATTTTGGACGTTGGAAACATCCCACTCCAGGCCGTCGGGCGCCAGAGTGCGGGCCAGGATGATTTCGATGTTGTCCCCGTTGGGGATGACCATCTCGGCCCATTTTTCCAGGCCTTCCTGGTTGAACACCTGGATGGCCTGGTGAATGTATTGGTCATAGGATCCGTCCTCGTGCAGGTCCAGCACCATGAGATCGAGCAGATAGACGCCCGAGGCGCGGGTGTTCTCCCATTGCTTGACCTGGGACAGGTCCAACTCCTCCAGGCGTTGGTCGTACTTCTGGTAGGGAAAATCATTCTGGCCGCCGAGATCGCGCAGGGCCTGGAAGGGGCGCATGGCCCGCGGATCCATCCGGTGGGCCTGTTCGTAATCGGCCAGGGCGGCGGATTTGTCGGACGCCAACAGGGCCAGCCGGGCGCTTTCTTCCACGAGGCCGGGATTGTTGGGATACCGTTCGCGCAGGGTGGCGTACAAGGCGCGCGCTTCCTCCAATTTTCCTTGCTGGACCAGCAAATCCGCGGTCAGGAAATGATAGGGCAAGGTGTGGGGATGCAGCCGGGCGGCCCGCTCCAGAATGCCGGGAAGATCCACCTCCCCGGGCAGTGCTTCCCAGACTTGTTTGGCGCATTCGAGGAAAGGCATATAGGCCGGAAAGACATCCAGGGCTTGCTGGATGACGGCCGCCGCGCCCCGATGGTCATGGTTGCGCGCGTGGTAATCGAAGAGGTGGCGGTAGACCTCGTAGGAGGGGATGAAATCCTTCATGGATTGTTGATACGCCCGGGCGGCCTCCGTGGCGAAATTCTGGCGGGAATAGAGGATTCCGAACGCGTACCGCAACAGGTTGGGATAGCCTTCGGTCAGGAGGTTGGGGTACGCCGCCACCTGTGCGTTGAGGAGGTCCAGGGCCTGGTCGATCTGGTCGCGGTCCAGATAGTAGCTCTGCAGGCCCACCAGCGCGGCGCGGGAATGGGGATCGAGTTCGAGGGCCTTTTGAAACGCGGCTTCCGCTTCCCGGTGAAAGCGGGACTTGGATGGCGGCCGGTCCCCCGCCCGGCCCAGGGCGATGTTGCCTTCCAGGGCGTATAGAAACGAAAACGCGGGAGCCAGGGCGGCCGCCTGTCTCACGTGGTCTTGCGCCGCCGCCGATTCCTTGCGGTCCTGGCGCCAGGCGGCCAGCAGAACATGTTGCACGGCCTGGTCGATTGGCGTGTTCGCTTCCGGCAGGGTCAGAGGATACGGTGAACGGCTTTCCTCGCGTTCGATCTCACGGGGTTGGGCCGCGTCGAAGGGCAGCAGGAATGTAGTAGCAAAATCGGCCGCTTGGAAGGGAATGGAATTCCAGGAAGGCTCTCCGCCGGCGCTTTGCAGCGTGGCGCGGAACCACCACGCCGGATTGGAAAATTGCGACTTGACCACCAGCAGGTTTTTCCCGGCCTGGACCGGAACCTTTACGGACCGTTCCCGGGCCGAGTCTAAAAAATAATGGGCTTTTTCCATCACCGGCCGGCCATTCCACCAAACCCGGAACACGCCGGGACTGGAAACGGTCAGCCAGGCCTCTCCCGCCCGCGCCGATTCGACCGCGTTGAGCGCGTAGCCCACGCCGGCGCGGGAGTTGATCAGGGTTCCGAGTTCGATCAGGCCAGTCTGGTCCACGGGATCAACCGGGGTCAGGCGCACGGTCCGCTGCCAGCCGGGGTATTCATCCTGGATGCCGGTTTCCGGACCGAAGGGGGTGAAAAAGTCGGGGGCGCCATAGCGGCCGAAGGGGCCGGTCACCTGCCAGTGATCCGTGAGGACACCGGCCTGGCGGGCGGCCTCCGCGGCTTGTTCCTCGGCCCGCATGTCCAGGGTTTCCATCCGCTCGTATTGCAACGCCTGGCGGAAGGGGGGACCAGGATTTTTAGCCAGCGCGCGATCGAGCGTATCCAGCCGGTCTTGGGTTTTCCATCCCTGCAGATCCGGAAGGCTGAAGAGCGACAAGTACGCGGACAGGTAAGGGCTTTCGGGATACGCTTCCACCAGGCGCGCCACGATCCGGGCCATCTCCGGGAAATCTTCGTCCGCCCAGGCGGTCAACAAAAGCCCGCGCAGGGACGGTTCGGATCCGCTGGCGGCCACTTCCGCCTCGAAGCCCGCCTTGGCCTCCGCGTAGTGATTGTTGAATAACTGATTCCAGGCTTCTTCCGGCGGCGTGGTGGCGCCGGCCGGGGGTACGCCTGTCCACGAATCCCAGGCCATCATTCCCAAAATCCACAATGCCAACGCGATACCGGTAACGACGCGGTTCATTCTCATCTCGATGAATCCTTATGATTTACCCTGGGGTATGGAGATCGTCTCGTCCTGGTACAAATCCACCAGGCGGCAGAATTCGCGGAAATCCTGGTAGCGGTCCTTGGCCACGCGCACCGGCTTGAAGACCAGTTCTTCCTTGAGGGAGATTATGCCGTCCTTCACCGTGCTTTTCCGGATGAAACTCCCGAATTCGTTATCCACCGCGCGGTCCTCGGGGAGTTGGGGGAATGGCATGGTGTCCGGCAGTTCGATGGTGAACATGTTGGTGCGGGTGTAGGGAAAACTGAGCACCAGGTCATATTCGCGGGACGATAATTGGGTATAGCGCTGGGACAGCCGTTCCTTGAAGAGCGTGGTGGGCACGATCCAGCGGCCGCCCTGGACCACGGCGAACTGGGGAACGCGGAACTCGTAGGCCAGGCGCCCGGCTTTCGAATAATCCTGCAAGTCGGACAGTTCAATGTTCGAGGATTCCGAGCCGGGGTAGGCGGCCATGAGTTGCCGGTCGATGATCTCCTTGGTTTTGGCGGTGTTTTCGTACGTCCGGCGGGTGATGGGATTGTAGATGCCGCGGAACTCGGCCGCGCGGAAGCCCCGGCCGTTGCCCTCGGCGTCGAGCGTGACGCGGGAGGTGTAAATCGCGCCGCTTTCCTCGGGCTTGGAATAGGGGATCCGTTTGAATTCATATTGTCCGCCGGGCTTGATGATCAGCGAGTTGGCGCCCATGTCGCCGGGGGGCAGTTCGGCGGCGTCGAAGAAGGTGGCGGTTCCGTCAATCCAGTATTCTTTTCCGTTGAGATTGGGGAGGTAATAGATGGCGTGGTTGAAGATGCCCAACGAAGGCAGTTCGTAATCGATTTCACCCTGGTCGGTGGTGCGCAGCAAGGCGATGTGGGCTTCGACCCCCAGTTCCTGGAGCATGGCGGCGGCCAGCACGGCCTTGTCCTTGCAGTCTCCGTATTGGGCGTTGCAGATTTCGTCCACCTTGTGGGGCTTGTAGCCGTGAATGCCGAATTCCAATCCCAGATAACGCACGCCCGTGTTCACGAATTGATTGACCGCCCGGACGCGGTCCCAATCACTCAGTTTTTCATCCGAGTGCATGAGATGTTTTTCCCGGTATTGGGCGATGAGTTGAGCCACGCGGTCCTTGGTGACCGGGCCGGCTTGAATCTGGTCTTTCATGAGGTTCCAATACCACCCGGTCATCTCCGACCAGGTCTTGAAAGTGGAAACCTTGATATAAGGCAGGATTTCCGAGCCGGCGGGCATGTAGGGTTCGCGGGGCACGGCCGGAAGATTTTGAAACGACCAGTGGTGGACCGCGCCGCTTTCGCCGGTGGTCACCTTCGGTTCCGACACCAGTTCCGGCGCCTGGCCCGCGATGGAGGCCGGGTAATGGGGGCCGGTGTATTTCCAATGGATTTCGCGGGACGGGGGAGTGATCAACACGTAATCGGTGCGGACCGTGGGCTCGAAATATTCGCTGCCGATGAAAAACTGGTCGCCGAAATAGTCGGCGTAGACATTTTCGCCCTGGCTTTCCTTCTTGTATTCCAGTTCCAGCACCGCGCCTTTTTCCAAGGCCTGGAATTGCAGCACGGCGGCGTTGTAATCGCCGTAGAGCCGGGCGGCCGCGTCGGAGGCGGACGAGGCGCTTTGCCGCACGGGCGCGGGGGCGTCGTAGAAGGAGCCGTCCGGCTTCCAGACCCGGGCGCGGATGACGCGCACGTCTTCGGAGCCTTCCGTGTAATAGATGCCGCGCTGCTGGTTGTAGCGGATGCCGGTTTCGGTCAGGATTTTGACCGCCTCGCGCACGGTTTCGCTTGAATTGCCGTTCTGATGCACTTTTACGATCCGCTGGTGCAGCAGCACCAGTTGATTGGCCTTGGAGAGATCCAGGGAGGGGGGGACCTGAATGTCTTTCCAGTCCACAAGATAGGGTGTGGCGTAGGATTCCTCTTCCGGCTGGAGGTAGTCCAGGTAATCCAGGCACCAGGGATCCGAGGGGCGGGTGGCGAGGGCCGCCTGGATCTCGGCCAGCGCCGGTTCGCGTTTTTCCTGGTGGTGATACGCGATGGCGGACAGGCGGTGGATTTCGTAATCGTCCGGGGCGATGCGCCGCGCTTGCTCGAGGTATCGCAGCGAGGCCGCGAAATCCCCCCGGGCCTGTTCGTAATTCGCGATTTCAACCAGGCCGGTGATGGAGAAGGGCGCGATGAGGCGTTCGTGTTCCAGCAGCGCGGGCAGTTGGCCTTCCTCGCCCCGGCGCAGCGCGAGGCCGCGCAACGCGTGCACCGCCCGGCCTTCGGTGGCGTCCTCGGACAGGATTTCCCGGAGCAGGGCTTCTTGTTCCGCCCCGCTCATCCGGGGGGAGTTCCAGTCCAAAAACGCCCAGCGGGATTCATTGCCTAATTCCTCCGCCAAATCCCGGAGGGGGCCGAGGGCCGCTTCGCGCAGCCCCTCCGCGTTCCACAAGCGCGCCTGGATCAGGCGGGCGGGGGCGGGCAGTTCGTGTTTCTGTTCCCATGCCCGGAGGCGTTCGTATCCCCGCGTGGCATAGGGGGAATCGAGATCATACCGCAGCCGGCGCAAAAAACAGGCCTGGTCACCGGGATCCGCCCGCAAGGCGGCGTCATAGGCCAGACGGCGGCGGTTGGCCTCTTTTTCCGAATCGCCCAACGCGCGCAGCAACAGGGGATTTTGGGGGAACATCTTGACCAGTTGGGCCAGCAGGGTATTGGCGGCCTGGTCGTTTTCATCGGCGATTTGCCACTGTTGAATCAAGCTGGCATAGAAAAAATGCGGGTAGGCGCGGCTGAACCCGGCGGCTTCGCCCTTCGCCTTCACCTGCCGCAACAGGATCGGCTCGAAATTGACCTTCACCGGCGATTCCCCTTCGCGTCTGGGAGTGTGCGCCGTGAGGTTGGGACGTTCGGAGAGTGACAGGGGAGCCGGAATCGTGAGCGAGCCCGGTTCCGCGGGCACCGCCCGGACCCGCACGCCATAGCGGCCCGTCTGGCCCGCGGAGACTTTCAGGAGCAGGGTGTTGGGGCCTTCCACCAGGTCGCCGCCCACGCTCACCTGGTCCGGCATGATATCGTGGTAGCGGTTGATGTCGCCGAGCAGTTCGCCGTTCAGCCAGATTTTCAACGCCCCGGCGTGTCCCAGCGAGAAGCGGCAGCGTTGTTCCTTGGTGGACTCCAGGACCGTGACCAGGTAGGTGGTGGATTCCAGGGAGGGCGTGACGAAGCCGTGCAAATCGATATAGCCATCGAAGGGCTCGGCGGGAACCGGACGCCAGCCCACGGTTTGCCGCCGCCCGCTGTAGGTGGCGTTCAAATCCAGATTTTCCTCGGGCCCATAGATCCGGTTGTGGCCGCCTTTTTCGGCGTTGTCGAAGGGCCCGCAATACCAGAAGCGGTTGACCAGGCCGAGGGAGGCGAACGCGGCGCGCGCTTCGTCCCACCGGCCCAGCCTTTTCAGCAGCGCGCCGCGGCTGTGCGTCAACAACGCCTGGAGCGGCTCGGAGACGTTGCCGGCGGCCAGGGCGGCATCGATGCCGGCCAGGAGGGATTCAAACCCCTCCCGGGTGGATGCCAGCCGCATCGCTTCCAGCAGGAAGAGGGCGGCTTCCGGCTGATCGCGGCCGGCCTGGAGGGCTTTCACAAAATGCTCCCGGGCGGCGGGTTCTCCGGTCCGGCAGGACGACAAATAGGCCAAACCCGCAAGGGCCGGGACGTCATCCGGACCGGCTTGCGCCGCCTTCGTGAACGATTCCAGCGCCTGGTTTACGTCGCCCGAGCGGAAAAAGGCGTTCCAGGCCTCTTCGCCGGTTTCCGCCCGCGCGGCGGACCAAGAGAACACCAAAAACAACAGACCACCCAGGAGAGGGATGGATAAGCGAGTGGGCCGGGATGCGTGGTTCATCATGGATCCGTTTCCATTCGGGAATAAGAATCGGTTTCTGCCGGAAGAGGCAAGCCTATCAATCTCCAACGATTGAAAGTCTAGATGGGTCACGAAGGGAAAGCGAGGGAACGCCGCCGGACCGGATTTCGAGTTTTCCCCTTCCGCCTTGAGGCCGCCGCGATAGGATCTCCTGTCATACTCAACCTCCCTACAAAGGAATTACCACAATGGATTTGTTCGACGGGAGCCCACAACCGGCGTGGGAGGCCTACGCCGCTTTTCAGGATCTGGAGGAGTGCCTGCGCAGGAGCCGGGAACAAACCGTTTTCATCCTCAAGCACAACCGCACGTGCCCGGTCTCCGCGCGCGCCAAGCAAGAAGTCGACGCATTCCTGCGCCGGCGCCCGGCCACGGTTTACCTGGTGGTGGTCCAGACGGAGCGCCCGGCGTCCAACGCAATCGCCGAACGGCTGCGGGTCAAGCACGAAAGCCCCCAGGTGCTGTGCCTGCGGGACGGGGCGGTGCAGGCGGTATTCCATCACCACCAGATCACGGCGGCCGCGTTGGAAAAAGCCCTCCAATCCGCGGAATGCCATGAGTGAATACAGGGGGCGGCTGCAACCGGCCCAGACCTGAGGGCCGCGCGCGAATCCCCTCCCGCGGATCAAGCGCGCGGGCCGGGAATACGTTCCCCGCTTCCCATCCCCGCTCACAATCCGTTGCGCAGCACCATGTCGCAGATGGGGCCGCGGCTGCGGTCGCCTTTCAGCACGATATGCCCATACCCCACCTCGCCCATGCAGGTTTTCACAATCCAGTTCAAGCCGTTGTTGAATTTGTTCAGATAGCGGTTGTCGATCTGCTCCACATCGCCCAGGCACACGCACTTCGTGCCGTGGCCCATCCGGGTCAACAGGCTGCGCGCTTCCACGCGCGAGAGGTTTTGGGTTTCGTCCACGATCACGAAGGCGTTCTCGATGTTCATGCCGCGGATGTAAGCGACCGGGACCATTTCAAAAAACTCCGGATTCAATTTTAGTTTTTGCGGAGTGGAGTCTTCGGTGAAAATCCGGCTGCACTTGCTTTTCCGCTGCCCGTGCAGTTTGAAGATCAGGCTGCGCAAATACCGGATGTACGGATCGACCTTGTCCTCGATGTCCCCCGGAAGATAACCCAGGCTCTCCCCGACCTCGATGGTGGGCTTGATCAAGTAGATCTTGTCATACTTTTTTTCCTGGATCACTTCCTGCATGGCCACGGCCAGCGAAATGTAAGTCTTCCCATATCCCGCCTTCGATTGAATGGTGACCAGGTGGATGTGATCGCTCAACAGGATTTCAAACGCCAGGTTTTGATAGATGTTCAGCGGCTTGATGTTCCAGACGCAATGCGTGTAATCGATCACCCGGCTCTCGGAGGGCGTCAGGTTGAACCGCGGCTTGCCGTTCTCCCAGGTGAACGAGTTGGGAATGAACGGACCGCCGGGCTCGATGAATCCGGTGTACAGTTGGGATTCGGATTCATAGGGAATGGATTGCTCGAACGGCTCGCTTTGGATGTTGTGATACTTGCACAGCACCCGGAACAGTTTGTCGTTGGTGACCAGGATCGGATCGGGAATGCCGGCCCCTTTGATGTCTTCCAGAATTCGCGCGTCCCCGGGCTCCCCGTTGTGGTTGTTCGAACCGATCAGCTTAATATAGGTCTTCTCCTCGATTTCATCCACAACGCGGGAGACCACGGGGGCCAGCCGTTTGTCTTTCTTCAAACCCTCGATTTCGAGGACGACCGTGTAAGGCAGGTAGATGTCGTTTTCACTCCCGTTGCGCAGAATCTCGATGCACTTGGGATTATCCAGCAGCACGCTGGTGTCAATCACATAGTTTTTTCGCATGGATGCCTCCGGAGCGATGACAAGCCAGAAGGAATGGCTTCAGCCGCCGGTTATTCGGATGGCGCTGGGCGGGAGGGCCGGAAACGGCCGCCGCCGCGGCCGGCGGCGCAAGGACACACAACGGAAAGCGGATCTCCGAGAACGGAAAACGGCGGGGACAGCGGACCGGAACGATGGTGCGGTGGAACCTCAAATCGGTCTATATCCTCCCTTCCGGGAAATGGACCCGGGTTGAAATCGGAAACGGTCACGGATATGGCTGCCGGGCTTTCCTCCTCTCCATCCGGTTTCCACCATATCCAAAATCCGCTGAAAGATCAATGGGAAAAAGGGCTTGGTATTGAGAGAAGGGTTTGCTACCGTACATTGGCTGCAGGCGCCTCCCGGCAAGGGACGGGTTGATCAAAAAAACGGAGAGATGGAATGAAACACGTTGGAATTTGGATGGGAATTCTGATGATACTCGCCACTCCCGCGCAGGCCGCGGATACCAAGCCCCGGATCATCGCCCACCGCGGGTACAGCCGCGTGGCGCCCGAAAACACGCTGGCCTCCGCGCGCCGCGCCCTCGCCTTGAATCCGCCGCCCGAATATATCGAGCTCGACCTGCACCGCTCGCGCGACGGCGTGCTGGTGGTCTCCCACGATGACAACACCCTGCGCGCCACCGGCGTGGAAGGCCGGATCCGCGAACAGACCTTCGAGTGGCTGCGCGCCCTCGACGCGGGCTGCGCCCCGGTGTTCGGCGAGGCGTTCAAGGGCGAGAAAATCCCGCGCTTCGAGGAAATCCTGGACGCGGTGAAGGACACCCCCGTGGGGATCATGATCGAATGCAAGCAGCTGCTGCTGGAGGAGCAGGTGATCGGCATCCTGCGAAAGCGGAACGAACTGGGCAAGCATGTGCTCGCCAGTTTCGATGAACTCACGATCTACCGCGCCAAGCAGCTCGAACCTTCCCTGCGCACCCTGTACCTGGTGGAATCGCTCAGTCCCCCCGTCCTGGGGCGCGCCCGCGACCTGAAGGCGGATATCATCGGGGTGAACCTCAAAGCCGATCCCGCCGATGTCGCCAAGGCCCACGCGGCCGGCTTCCAGGTTTGGGTCTGGACCGTGGATGATCCGGAAACGATGAAAACCTGGGCGGCGGCCGGGGTGGAAGGCCTCATCACCAACGATCCCGCATTGGGACTGAAAACGGTGCGCGGATCCTGATCCTCACTCGGCCTTGTCCAGCGCGAATTGCAGATCGGGCAGCGGCAAGTCCTGCAAATCCGTCAACTCCAGGTAGAAACCCCACGGGCCGCTCCCCTTGGTGACCTTCACCACCAGGTGGTTCCAGCCCTCGAACAACCGGAACGGCGCCCGTTCGCCGCCGGGAGCGGGTTGGTTCAGGCCGCGTTGGGCGTAAATCTCCTTGTAATTCAAGAAGAGTTTGACGTCACCCTGACAGCCGAGGTGCAGCTGCACGCCTTGTTCACGGGGGGAATAGATACCTGTGTAGGCGTACGCCACGGCGGGCCCCCCGGCGGGTATCGCGCCGCCGAAATCCACATAGCCTTCGGGAAATTCCTTCACCCGCCACTCGGCCGGCCGGCCGTATTTCTCGTATTTCTCCGAGGGCTTGATATTGATCTCCGGCGGATACAGGGTGTCGAAACCTTCACCCCGCTCATTGGGGAACGGCCCCACCACCAGCCATTTCTTGATGAAATCATGACCCACGGAAAAAGCGTGAATCCGGCGGAACGGTTGGTCTTTCCAGGTTCCGGACACGGAAACCTGGAGGATGTGCCGCGCGGCCCACAAGTCGGCCGGCGTGGTCACCTGAAACGTGATCGAATGTTCGCGCGCCGGCTCTTCCCGGTCGTCGAATTCGGCCGGATCGCGGGTCACCGATTCCCACCCCGCCGGCGGCTCGAGGCTCACGCGCAACTTGAGGGGGGTGAGCAGCGTGTTGCGCACTTCCGCCCGCACGGGGAACGTGGGGCTGTTTTTGACGATCTCCCCATGCGAAACCTGGAGGGCGACCGGGACGAAAAAGCCGGTGATCTCCGACGCCAGCACCGGATCCCGAGTGAGGGCGGGGAGTTCATTCAAAAATTCGCCGATCTGGATTTTGATCTTTTTGTACGCTTCGGGCAGCGGATCCCCGGTCTTGCGGCTTTCCGGGATCTTGAATTGCGCGGCTTCCGGCCCGGGAACCAAATCCACCCGGATGCCCCGTTGCCGCGCGTCCTGATCGGAAACCGCGTTGACTTGATCTTGCAGTTTCCACAAGCGGTTGAGCACCTCGTTGTGGCCCGGGCTTTTGGCCAGATGAATCGCCGTTTCCTGGCAGGCCCATTGGAACCATTGCAGTTCTTCAAACTCCTCCCGCCGGATTTCGCTGGCGGGCAGCAGCAGCGGGACCGGCTCGGGCGAGGGAATGGGGAGCGCGCGCTCCTCGCCATTAATAAAGACTTTGTACGGTTTCTTCCCTGATTGGGTGATATCCAGATTCACCACCTGCCATTGGCTGAGCAGGTTCGTGGCGTAAAACGAGGTCCCCGTGGGGCTGCCGGGGATTTGGCGGAGGTTGCATTTTCCCCCCAGGTTATGGATTTCTTGTTTTTCCAGATTCACCCGCAAGCGGGGCCCTTCCTTGGGCGCGAGGATCAAGGTCAGCGTGTCCCCTTCCCGGGGCTTGATCTCCGGCTGGAGGCCGAAAACGCGGGTATGTTCGCGGGAAAAATCCTGCCCGGCCAGGGGCACGCCGTTGAGCAGCACCCGGAGAATCATGGCGTTGGCGTCCAGCGGGATGGGTATTTGATAGGCGATCTGGCGTAGTTCGTTTTCTTTCCGTCCCGGAACGCGCTCGAACCGGATGCCGCATTGCTGCTGGGAGCTTAACGGTGATACCGTATGATGAATCGCGCCCGAATAATGGGGCGTCTGGAATGGAACCGTGAATGAGGAGGCGTTGGCGGGCCGGCTGGGGCCCACGATCAGGCAGCCCTGTGGCCGGTCGGCTCCGATGCCCGAAAGCGCGGCGGCCACGGCCCAGGCGCCCGTTTCGGCATGCAATGTGGTTTCTTCCGGCTGTTGGCGGATCATCCGCAGCCCGGCTTCCGGATTCCCCACCCGGATCAGCGACGCGGCCGTCCAATAGGGTCCATAGCCGTAGCGGATACACGGCAAGGCGCCGGGATTTTGGGCGAGACCGGCCAGATAACCGGGATCATCCATCACCCGGTTGCTCAGATCTTGCAACGCGCGGGTGACCCGTTCCGGCTTCAGGAACAGGTTCCACCCTTGCGACAGGGCGTACCATTCTCCACCCAGCGCGCCGGGGACGGAGAGTGCGCTTTCCGGAAAGACGGGATCGGAGGGGAGGTAGTATAAATTGTAATAATTGCCGTTCCAGAGCTGATTGTTCAGGGCCAGGGCCGCCGCTTCCCGTTGTTGCTGGCACCAGTTGAGCAATTCGAAGTCCTTGAACAGTTGTCCCAGGTTTTCCCCCACCCGCAGCGCGGCCAGGTACAGGTCCGCCAGGAAGAGGGACGTCATGCCCTCCCGGCTCCAGGGCCACAAGGACGCGCCGTCGGGAAGGCCGTCGCCGTTGGAGTCCCGGTTGAGCAGCCAAAGGGTGGCGAAGCGCAGATGGGGGAACATCTTCTCCAAATACGCCTGGTCTCCCGTCCACAGGCAGTACTCATAAGCCATCAGCAGAAAGGCCGCCGTCGAATCCGCCCGCCCGGCGAATCCCCCGGGGATGTCCCCCTTGCCGATCGCGCCATACAGGTTGCCCGCCGCCGACGGCACTTCGCCGTTCGCCATCTGGACCGATGTGAACAAGTCCAACTCGGAGCGCAGCAACTGGGGATAGTATTGCAGCAAAAAGGGCATCGCCACGAGCCGTTCCTCGGGCGAACCCAGGTTGCCGGGAAAATTCGGATCGTGGGTGAGAAAGGCGAAGCGGCCGTCTTTCAGATAAACCCCGTCCCGGGCCAGCGTGCCCATGCTGTTGAACATCCGGTGGACCAGCCACTCGGGCAAGGACGAATCGAGATACCCCTTCCGCCAACTCTCGATCCGTTTCCGGCGTTCCGGCCATTGATTGGCGGTATCCTCCGCGGCGGACAGGGCGGAATCCCAGCGGTTGGCGTAATAAACTCCGAAATCGGCGTTCCCGGCCCCGATCCGGTGCGGCATATGCCAGGCCAGGATGAACACGAACGCCTCTTCCTGGCCCGCGCCGATGGTTTGCCGGGCCGCCACCGCCGCCGCGGGACGGAGGGGCCCGTTCAGCGCGTGCTTGGACGGGGAGGGCGCTTTCGCGAATCCGCCGTTTTTCCCGAACGGCTCCCAGAACGCGGCGGGCGATTCTTCCGGCGTCCAGGCGGGCAGACAGGATACCGTTTCATTCTTGCCGGATTGATAAACGAGGACGGTGTCTCCGAAGGCGTTTTGGTTCCACGGCTGGGAAGAAGCGAGCTGCCCGCTGAACCGAATGCCGGACAGGCGCCCCCGCTTGATGACCTCCTGGACCAATTCGCCGGTAGGCGCGAAGATCAACTCCGCCGTGCCGCCCAGCCCGATCAAATTCCGCCAGGAAACCGCCACCGCCACGTCGGCCGGTTGGGGCATGGGATTTTTCACCCAAAACCGGAGAACCACCGCGGGTAGACAGGATTCATTCTCCTGCAGGGGGACGATCGGGCTCAGAGCCTCCATCCGGACTTGCACCGGCAATTCCGGGTCCTTGTAGGCTACCTGAACCAACGGAAAACTGGGCTCGATCTCGACTGTCTCCACCGGGCGGGAGCCGGATGGATCCCGGTACAATCCCTGGGCTTGGGTTCCCGCCGGACCGGAAACCCAGAGGGCCGCGAAACACCCGGCGGGATCGTTCAGGGGCCGGTCCGGATTGTTCTGATAGGTGATGCCGCCGAAGCGCCCGTCCGCGAGCACTTCGAAACATCCGGTTCCCACGCCGCCGAGCACGGCGTGGACCGAGCCGGAAACGGGTCCGGTATACAAGGGCTTTTCTCCGCCGGGCGCGGGAAGCGCGGTTCCCCCGATCCACATGATCCCCAAAAGCGAAGTGATTAAGAACGGCTGTTTCATGATGAATCCGTATCGGTCAGGAGATAATAAGAAGATTCCGTATTGTAGAGGAAAGTAACACGAAAATCAGGAAGCGGCGGTGCATGGAGGAAGGAAGAGCGGTTCGGCAACATTAAAATTTTAATAGAATTTGTAACGCGCCCCGCTGAAAAAAATAGCTTGAAATTTCAGGAAAACTATTTTATGGTAAGGAAAGGTAAGTTTCTGGATGATGTTAGGGTGTTGTCCATCACGTTGAGTGAAGCGTTACCGGATGTAGGAATGTCTTCGCTAATGTGGACGAATGAATGGTGTGCTGGGGAAGGATCATCTCGCCAATTAATTCCCGCCTCCCTGTTCCCAGATTGGCAAGAGCCTCGTTGAGGGTGTTCTGATTCATCCCGTCCGGTTGCCGGCCTGATTTTCCACGCGGCGCGGGGGGGCGCCAGACCTGGTTGAACAGGAATTCCATCCATCCCTGAATATCGATGTATTCGAACATGGGGAGAAACCATAATGAGCGTTCGAATCCCTACGGCTCGTTTTCAGAATCTCAGCCTGTATGTTTTGTTCGCGGTCCTCGCCTTGATGGTGGCCGGCGGGAAGCCCTACCGGATTTCGGAGGCGGTGCAACCCCACGAGTCTCCCCCCGCGAGCGCCCCCGCCGCCGCTCAAGATCCCAATGCCGATGTCTATTATGACCAAGTGGCCGTGGCCCAGGGATTCGGCGGGGACACGATCGTTAACATCCGCAACCTCGATCCCAACCAAGGGGCCATCACGTCGATCCTGCAGTCGTTCAGCGGCGCGGGCGGCCGTTTTTTGGAGAAAATCGGCGGGGGGGCGGGCCGTTCCACCTTCCTCTCCTCGGGCGACCTCAACCAGGACGGGGTTGCCGATGTGGTCTTGTCGTTTGGACCGGTCACCGGCTTGGCTGTCTTTCCCAATGTCATTGTGGTCCGCGACTCGAAAACCCGCGAGGTGATCGGTCATTCGTTTGTCGCCTTCCCCGCCGGAAGTGATTCCGACGTGCAATACAACGGCGGGGAAGTCCGCACCGCGGTGGGTGATTTCCTCGGCTCCGGCCAAGCCCAGCTCGCGGTGGCCCAGGGACGGGGCGGACACGGGATCGTCCGGCTCTACCGTTACTCCGGCAAGCCCGCGCCCAACGCGTGGGAAGTGGTGGGCCAGTTTGTGGGATTGCCGCCCAATCTCGTGGTCCAAGGAGAGAATTTTGAAGACCGAATCCCGTTGTCCTTGGCGGCGGGGGATCTGGACAACGACGGCCGGGATGAGCTGGTTGTAGGCCAAGGGAACGGTCCCAAGTCGCAGACCATCTTTCACGTGCTGAAAATCAACCGGAAGGGGGGGATCGAGAGCCGGTTTACGTACGCCGGTTTTGTCACCAAATTCCGGGGCAACGGCGGGATTGAGATCGCGGCCGGCGACCTCAACGGCGACGGCTGGAAGGAAATCATCGTGGCCAGCCAGGGGAACCTGCGCAACTTCGGCGACGAACGCGACATGGCGCCGCTCAACCTGGTAGGGATCATCACCCCCGTCGTGCAGAACGGGGTGATCACCGGCTTCCGCCGCCCGCGGGGGACCAGTGTCTTCAACGCGTTCCGTGATGTGGTCAATCCCTCGGGCGCGATCAGCATCGCCGTGGGTGAATTAGACGGCGATGCCAAGAACGGCCTGGAACTGGTCGTGGGGACCGGGGCCTTCCTCAAGCTGGCGGAGGGGAAACTGGCTTTCGAACGCGCCGCGCCCCAGTCCCGCTACCGCTTCATCAAGGTGAACATGGATGCCGAGGCGGTGAAGACCGTTGCCTCCTGGATCGGATCGGGCGACGGCTTCCCCGCGTTTGTCGACCGGGCCAATCCCCAGACCGGCGCCATCAGCGTGGCGGTGATTCCCGGCATCATGGTCCCCTGGCATCCCCCGGCGCCGGAAACCATCAATCTCGACGGTTTTGTCCTCAGCGTGGATCATTATGATTCCTACAAGTGGGAAGTGAGCCACTCCCGCATCAGCGGCGCCTCGGGCATCGCCTGGACCTCCTTTGATTGCGCGGAGCTGCCCACCATCATCGGCGTCCTCGGCGATATCGAACTGGTCACCCGCACCCTGCGCGTGGTCGAATTCGTCAAGAATCCCGCCCAGGAAATCAGCTTGGAACAAGCCTTCCTCTTTGATAGACGGGTGACTCCCGGCCAGAACCTGATTCTCTATCTGCCCTCCGACATGACCTTCGAAAAAGAGGTCCGGGCCGATGATCTGGCCACCCGGCTGAAGGTGGATCCCGAGATTCTCGGCATTCTGGTGACCAAGAAAGGCGACATCAAAGTCCGTTTCGAAAACATCACCATGAATATCGGGGCCGACAGCACCATAGGAACGGCGGAGTCGGGCCGCGCCTATTACCCGAGCGAAAGCCCCTCCCCCGCGGTTCCCGCCACCCTGGAAACCGCCGGATTCACCATTTTCCTGAATACGCTCGAGATCACCACCACCGAGGCGGCCGCCGACGCGGAGCTGGAATTCCCCTCCTGCCTCACCAGTGGCGTGGATTGCCGCCCGGCGCGGGTCGATTTGGGGACTATCACCATCACCGCCGACTGCCAATTCCATGGCGAATATCTGGATCAACCCTACGGTCCCTGGCAGGTCTGCGACACGGGCATGCTGATCCAAGGGACCGGCTTCGTCGCCGATTTTTCCCTCTCCTGGACCTGGCCGGGCTGGACGGGATCGCCCCTGGCCGCATTCTGGCGCGGTGTGATATTGCCCGACGGGGAGACGATTCCCGATAGCGGCAACGTCATTTCCAACACGGGCTATCTCAAGGCCTGGTACGCGTATGAAAACGCCCTGGTGTCCGCCAGCGGATTTTCCGCCCGTTTCGACCTGAAAGAGGATTACTCCTTCGGCGCCCTTCAACCCCTGGGCTATAGCGTGGAAATCACCGAGGGCGGATTCAACATGACCAACTGCCAAATCACCGACGGCCTCTTCACCAACGGGGTGATCATGTTGCCGCGGGAAGCGGTGATGGATCCCGGCAAAAACCAAATCCGCGCCGCCTACACGTCGCTGCTCGTCCAGAGCGACATGGATCTCTATTCCGATTCCCTGGTTTTCACGCAGGACTTCGTCTGGGGTGAATTCAGCCGCACCTCGCCGGAATACATGGCCTATACCGCCGGTCCGCCCGGCAGCGCGTATTTCTATCTCTCCAGCACCATCAAACCGGCTTACTGGCCGCTGAACGGCGGGGGAGATTTCTCCCAGCCGGTCTTCGCGCCCCAAAACACCAAACTGGAGGAACAAAACATCCAGGGCGCCACCATCTTCCAGATGGGAAACCTCACCGCGTTCACTCCCGATACGCCGGGACGGGCCCCCATCCAATTCACCGGATATTCCAATTCCTGGCTGAACGTCGTCAGCCACGGGGTTCACGGGGAATTTTTGTACTACCGCTTCCGCCAGGATTTGAAACTCGGTCCCACCCATGAGGGCTATTACATGGGCAAGGACTACAACGGCATCAAGGTTCCCTTCCAGACCAGCATGGACTACACCAATGACCAGACGAAGGAAATCTTCTTGATCTTCCAGTTCGTCGAGAGTGCGATGCTTTACAACAATCTCGAGGGACAGGTCAAGCTGGAAGGCCCGGCCAAGGTCACGATTCCCTTCGACGGCGTTCAACTGACCTCCACGGCGCATATTCCGGCCGCCGCCATCCATCTGGACAATCCCGTGACCCTGGATTACTGGGGGCTGGAACTGGTGCAGCAGCCCGGGGCTTCCTCCGCCGGCGTCATGAGCATCAAGACGGGCCAGATCTTCCTGACCGCCGCCGGCCTGTATGAAAAACGTCACTTCGCCCGGCCGTTTTATCTCATCTGGGGTGAAATTCAGTCCAGCGGGCAACTCGGCCGCCTGGTGTTCGATTACAACTCCGAAGGCCAAAAGTTCGACGGCTTCCAGTACGTGATGGAAGCCATCGGCCTCTCGCCCTGGGATCCCGCCGACGACGCCGCCAAGACCAAGGCCTTCCTGCAAACCGGCGGGACCGTGCATTTCGATTTCTTCGGCGCGAACTATTTCAACATCAAGGATTACAACTATATTTCCAAGCCCGATTATCCCTACAACGGCCGCCGGATCGAACTGGCCTCCGACACCGAATTCGGCACCCAGCCCACCGATCCCAACATCGCCCGGGACTGGGGCGATTCGTTCGGCGCGTTCGATTTCGATCTGGCCTACGATGACAATGACCAGGATGGTTTCACCGGCACGGGTTCCATGGCCTTGGCGCCGGTCGACGGCAGTTTGGCCGGGACCATCGTGCTCTCCAGCACCCGGATTTGCATGAGCGGCTTCAGCGAGAGCGCGGAGGCCCGCAACGACTTCACCCTGGGGCCGGTGGCGCACTTCGGGACCATGGCCAAGGCCGCCGCCTGCGCCTGCGTGGTGAACGGCCAGGTGGAGCGGGTTCACCTGAACGCCGAACTCGAAACCGCCGCCAATGTCAACATAGCTCTGCGCTCCGCCACCTACGTGAATCTGGAATGGGATCTGACGCCCTCCATCTCGGAACTGCGCCTCAACGGCGACATGTACCTCTCCCTCCTCGTGGGCAGCGATGTCGAGGTCAGCGGTTCGGCCCGTTTTACCGTTAACCGCGCGGAAGACTTCGTGGAAGGGGAACTGGAGGGGAAATTCTCCTCCATCACCCTCTTCTCCGGCCTGGACGTGGAGGGCCGTCTGGAATGGCATCTCGGCGCCTTCTCCAGCGTGGAATCGTACCAGTCCCTCCAGGGCCGCGTGGCGGTGGAAATTGTGGCCCCGATCGGTGGGATGACCGAGGAGGGCGGCTTCTACCTGGGGATCAACGCTCCCAAGAGCAACGCCTGGGTGCTGCAGGACGCGGGCAGCCGCTATTCGCTCAACATGTCGCCCATGCCGGACCGGCTCACGGGCTTTTATGGCTACTGCAAGAGCGGGGCCAGCATCAACCTGTACATCGTTTCCGGCGGGTATGAGGTCTATGTGGGCCTCGGCGCGTTCGTGGATCTCGGCATCGCCGGCAATTCGTCCGGCATTCCGGGACTGCCGTACGTGGTGGGCAACCTGGGGATCCATATTTGGGGTGACATTCTCGGCGGACTGGTATCCGCCGGGGCCTGGGGCGACCTGCAGATGATGTTCCCCGCGCCGTTCAGTTTCCAAGGCACGGTGGGGCTGGAAGCCTGCGTGCTGTGGGTCATTTGCGGGTCCGTGGATGTCACCGTGGGATTGAATTCGGTGGATGGCTTTTTCATTGAGTAAAACAACCATTGAGGAGCAAATCCGATGCGTATTTCCCTTCGACTCGTAATCGCCGCGCTGCCGGTCCTTGGGGCAGTCTCCGGTCTGATCCTTCCGGCGGGCGCCCGGGAATTTGAGAAAGAAGTCCGGGTGAGCATCGACACGGTCAAGCCGCGCCTGGTCAGCAAACTGACCAACAATGTGCTGACCTGGCCGGCGGTGGAGGGGATCACCCAGTTCAATCTCTACCGCAAAACCTCACTCATCGGAGACTATCCCCGGGAGCCGCTCAACGGCCGGATTCCCATCGCGGCCTGGGAAAATTGCGACGAAATCAAAAATTTGATCCCCGAGGACAGCGTGGAATGGAACCTGATCGAGGGCACGTTGGGTTCCACGTCCACCCCCTTCGATCCCTGCCTCATCAGCGGCATCCCGCGCGATGGCACGCCCTTCCAACGCCTCCAAATGCTGGCGCGCGGCAAGTGGAAAATCGCCGTGGTGGCGGGCCAGGGATACTATGACCAAGGGGTGGCCACCGGCGACAGGTATTATTATGAACTGCGCGGCTTCAATCCCCGGCTCAAGGAAGAAGTCGTCCTCGCCACCGATATCACCATCGTGGCGGGCACGCCCGTCCCGCCCCCGCCCCCCGCGTCCCTCAACGCCCAAGGAGGCGACAGCCAGATCCTGGTGACCTGGGACGACGTGGCCGGCGCGGCGGGATTTTACGTGTACCGCTCCGCCAACGCCGTGGGCCCCTACAACCCGATCAACGAAACCCCCTTCACCACGCGCTTCGAGCAAGACCTCTACGGGGATCCGCTTCCCGCCCCCGCCAACGGGTATGTCGATTACCAGCGCTGGGATGAAAACGGCAATCCCATCACGCATCTGGTCAATGGCGTGGTCTTCGACGGACCCACCAATGGGGTGACCTATTATTATAAGATCGCCTGCACCAGCCTGCTGGGCTATGTGGGGGATATGAGCGCCGCCTCCGCCTCGGCCGCCCCGGCTGACCAGACCCCGCCCCGGTCGCCCCAGGAAGTGTCCGTCAACGCCAACGACGCCATGAACCAGCTGGAATTGCAATGGGGGAAAGTGACGCTGGACACCGACAGCCACGTGGAGGCTTCCATCCAGGGCTACCGGGTTTTCCGCTATGAGATTCCCGACAGCACGGCCGCGGTGCAGGTCGGCGGCCTCTATCCGCAGCCGGCGGCCGGCATCCTCACGGTCACCGCCTTCGACAACGATCCCGTCCTCCGGCCCCTCTACGGCGAGAAAACCTTCTGGTACCGGATCGAATGCGTCGATGGCGCGGGCAACGTGGGCAGCCGGTCCGCCGCCGTCGCCGGCTTCTTGAACGATGTCAGCCCCCCGGCCACGCCCTCGGGCACGGCAGCCGAGGGATTCGAGGAATTCATCCGGGTCAGCTGGGACTTGAACGGCGAACCGGATATGGACGGGTACTTGATTTACCGCAGCCTGTGCGAGTTCGGCGATTGGACTTGCGTTTCCGAGGAACGCCGCCGGCGGGAACGCCAAACCGATCAGAAACCCAAGGAATGCCCCGAAATCTTCAAACTGATCGGCTACGTCAGCCAAAGCGAAGCGGAAGCCATCAAGGAAACCGGGGTGCAGCCGTTTTTCGATGACACCACGGTCCCCGCCGGATCGCCGCTCTGCTATGCCTATCTCGTCAAGGCCATCGACCAGCGGCAGAACCAAAACGGCACCCTGCCGCCGGATCCCGCGAAGGAAAAAATCGTCTGCCAGCGGCTGCGCGATAAAACCCCGCCCGATCCCGCGGTGATCTCGCGCCTCGCCGCCCGGGACGGCCGGATCGAGATCGAATGGGTGGGCGCCCCGGTGCAGGATGTCGCCGCCTATCACGTCTACCGCGCGGAGTCCGAAGCCGGGCCCTTTGCATGGGTGGGCGGCATGACCGTCGAAGTACCTCCCGCCGTGCCCGTGCAGTTGGGGGCCCCCTACGCTCCCTCGTCCATGGCGGGATGCGATCAGATCCCGCTGGTGCCCCGCGAGGACATGAGCATCGGCACGCTGAAAGACGCGCCTATCGATCCGCATGTGATCTACTGGTACAAGGTGGTGGGTATCGACATCGTGGGGAACGAGGGCGACCTCGCCCTCGCGGTTCCGGTCAGCACCTTCACCTTTTCCACCCAACATCCCGCGACGCCCGAAATCACCGCCGTGAACACCCAATCGCCGGACTGCGCCCTGGCGCTGCAGTGGAATCCGGCGTTTGATCCCAACCTGTACAACGGTTTCGTGGTCTTCCGCAGCCGCCAGTCCACCGGCCCGTTCCTGCAGATCAGCCCCATTGTCAAGGACAACCAATACGTCGATGTCCAGGTGGCGCGCGGCGTGGAATATTGGTACAAGGTGCTCGAGATTGACCGGCAGGGCGACTTGTCTCCCCTGTCGGCGGCCAAGAACGGAACGGTATCCCCCTGAAACCAGGTGATACGAGTCGTAACCCGTCCAGACTGGATGCGAACGCGTGATACCAAAGAACAAGGGTGAGATCCATGAAAACCATCGGCAAAACCATCAAGGGGATCCTTTTCGGAGTGAGTATGGCATGCGCGGTCCTCGCCGTGCCGGGCTGGGCGCAACATTGGACCGCCGATAACGGGTGGGCGTTCCACAATTTCGACACGCCCGAATTCAGTTGGGAGCTCTACCGCGATACCTTCATCGGCATTCCTCCCACCCGCGACCCCGCCGCCTCGGGATTCGACGTGCTCTTCTATGACTATGTTTACAAGAGCGAACTGTCGGCCAACGGCAATTGCTACGGCATGTCCCTCATGGCCCAATTGATTTTGGAGAAAGGCGGCCACCTGGGCTACTGCGCTCCCTGCGCCCAGTATTCCGGGGACCTTTCCGCCGCCGACGCCGGCCCCACCGACCCCAACCTCTACCGCGCCATCAACCAGATGCACGGCCACCAGGTCAACCTGCCCTCCCTCGAGCAATACCTGGAAATCATCGCCCTGGGCAAGAACCGCGACGGCCTCTATGCCTTCGACCAGGCCGAGTATTACGCCCTGCGCGACGATCCCGTGCTGGTCAGCATCACCAAGGGCCTCAGCCCCGTCGATGGCGGACACACCCTGGCGGTCATCAATGCCGTCAGCTACGGCGCCAATGACAAGCGGATCTACCTCTACGATCCCAACCGCTCCTGGTACGATCCCGCCGACCAGCCCTGGTACATCAACGGGGAAAATTACATCCAAATCCACTCCGACCACAGTTGGGAGTTCGAGATGGCCGGGGGGGAGGTCTGGTCGGGAGATCCTTCGTCGGGCGGCAACATCATCATCACCCCCATTTCCCTCGCCGGCCCCCGCGCCCGCACGCCCAGTTCCCTGGGCCTCAACGCCCTGACCTTCATCAACGAATTCTTCATCTTCGGCTCCGGTTCGGACCTCGAACAAGTGACCAACTCGCAAGGCAAGCGCCTCTTCAAGCCGGGGACCAAGGAGATCGACAACGATCCCTCCACCGGCTTGCTCAACATCGTTCCGTTCTACCCCTCCGACCAGGGCGCGCCGTATGACTTCTCCATCTACTATCAACTGGCCAATCCCGGCGGGGAACTGGATGTCCAAGTGAAAAACAACGGCGGGTACCGCTTCGACATCGCGGGCGTGCTGAGCCACTTGCGCATTGAAGCCATCGGTGGCGATGGCATCGATCTCTTCCGCGTCCGGGATATCGGCACCGCCTCGCCTTCGCTCACGCTGTTCAACAACACCCGGGCGGAGAGTTTCAACGCGACCTTCACCCAGATCGTCAAACCCGGCCAGGAAGCGCGGATCTTCAAATTGACCGGACTCCAGTCCGAGCCCGGCTCGCCCGTTCTGCTGAAAATCGTCCAGAACCAGGGCGCGTTGGAGCTCAACAACGAGAAAACCCCGGTGGGCTATAACCTGGAAATCGAACGCCGCCTGATCGGCGGGGTCATCGACACCGTCCGCCTGCCCGCGGTGCAACTCGATCCCGGCAACATTCAGATCATTCAGCCGCCCAACTGGAAAATCCTGAAACTGGATCCGAACCTCTTCTACCGGAAATTCATCCGGCCCAACCCGATCGGCGATTTGTTGCTCAATGTTCCTGGCAACGAATCCCAAAATCCCTTGGACAAGAATCTGGCCGGAAGTTGACCGGAAAGAATAACACGGATTCGTGGAGGGTTTGGACTTGCCATCCTCCCTTGGCCTTCACCAGGGGAGGATTCATTTTTCCCGGAGGCCAGCCATCGAACCGGGACAGGATTTCTGTCACCGAACTGTAACGATTTACCGAAGAGAAGTGCTCGCGGTTTTTCGTAACCGTTTACCGATCCGCGGATTTGTCACTCGGAGCGCCAACGGCGCGGCACGAGGATAGCCCAGGGCGTCAGCCCTGGGCTGATTAAGACAAAAGCTAATAATCCCCTCTCCCTCTGGGAGAGGGCCAGGGTGGGGGGGGTACTTGAATTGGTAGTATATATTATACCAGCGCTTATGAATAATCCGCTTTGTTATATCTTCATCAATCCTGCAATTTGGCTAAATGAGGTAAGGTCGCACGAATTGTAGCTTTCAACTGCTCTCCTGCCGTTTCGGGTGAATTCTTATCCCAAATGATGGTGAGATGATGATTGGTATCAAAATGCGTCTTTTCTTTCTCAAATTTATCTTTCTCGCAAGTATAGATAACAGGTTTACCAAGGCCTTCCGCATACCCAGCCTCCCAGTAGGCCCCAAGATTGCCATGCGTGAGGTCCGCGATAAGGAAATCAGAAGCCTGGATTTCTACGCGTAACCTGTCGTCAATAAGACCAGCGCGAGGCAAATCATCAAGCCTATACAATTCAAAACCTGCTTGATGAACGCAAGGTTTGAAAACCTTGTCAACAACATCGTCCAATTCGTGTTCGCCAAATTGCATGGCCATAAAGGCTTTGCGATAGCTTGGCTGACCCTGGCGCAATTGTTCGTAATACTTCCAACCATCAAAAGATAGAGTAACATGGGCTGTACCAGGTTCACCAATGATATTCAGCAAATGTCCTTTTACAAGCCCAACGTCAAAGAGGTGGCGAAGAACCAGATCGAAACCCTCAGGGGACTTTGCACCAATAATCGAACTGTGAATTTTTGGCTGAACAAACATTAATTCTCCAGGGGATTCAACATTCTCTGCTAACCAACGTACGAAGAGGTCAGATTGCTCACTTGGAGATGGCAGAGGGCGCTTCAGTATTTCCTCCACGGTTTTAGTAGATAACTCAACAATCTTGTTTACCTGCTGCACAGTTCTAATAGCATGGCTGATCTTGGCTCTCGCATCTTTATCTTTTTGCAAAATATTTGGTAGATTAGATATTAATGTACGTGCTAGAATGAATTCACCGCAGGAAGGGCATGAAAAAAATTTCGCATCACGTCCGTCTGGGCTCTCTTTGACATCCTTTAGTTGAGTGTCACAAACTGGGCAAACATTGGACATCCCACTGTACGCTCCTCATAAAGGTATATTGTCTGCCATAACGACTTGGTGTAATGATGACAAGATCATGTGGCGCTTTATTAAACATACCTGTCTTTTTCTTTTAATCTGACACGTCGAAATACCTTGGAGTTTTTCCTTCTTCCAATTCTTTCCTCCAATTATGGAGGATACCGCAAAGATACCTGAAATAGCTAGGCCGTCCCTTAGACTTGGCAATATACATGGCGCCCTTGATTTGCTCCGGCGTGAAGATCTCGAGGAATTTGATCAAGGAATCCTCCACATGATATCCACTACCCCTTGGCAAACTGATCCAATAATCTATGACTTCATCAAGTTCCTTTTTTGATGTGGTACGTTTTTTGATCATGATTTCGATAACATCTAACAATCTGTTTAAAAGTGTTCATTGAATTTTGCTATGGCTAATTCCCCACCCCCAAAGAGAAAGGGGGTTATGTGATTGATTTTTTGGTGACTATTTAAGACGCCCCGGCAAAAAGTCGTCATCACAATTTCAAAAAATGTCGTCTCGAATGTTA
>JBHGBC010000060.1:0-30339 GCA_041946805.1 bacterium | reverse complement strand
TTAGTCTAAAATCCGCACTTTTCGACCGCCCCTTGCTCACTTTTCGACCGCCATTAGCAGCAATATTGATGGATTTCAAAAGAGGTGTTTTCAAAGCCAGAAAATCTCATTCTTCAAATAATATAAACAGATCCGTACAAATTCCATACGTATATATATCTCAGGTTCATCAAGGACGGAGCGGCAAAAAGTCACCTGATGTTGGTGCAGACATCTTTTCTGCTCTAAAGCTACCGGCAGGGCTTTCCGCTTGTGCTGTACATCCTGCGTCCCCTGCCTCCGGGTATCCGGCATATCTTCCCCACGGTGATCTTTCGGACATTGATCCCCACTTTTTCGATCCTATTCCGCACCGGCTGGTTACCGTTCTTTCGTTATTATGAATTCACCAACAGTGTTCCACACCAGTCCGTTCGCGTTCGACTACGGGAACTCCGGTGTTCTAGGCGGCAGAAGGGACAATCCTCCTCCTTGGCACGGTGAGGATACGGAGTGCCTTGCGGGTTTGGCGATTCAGATCGCAACCGTCCCGTTTTTTCTTGCGATTCCGCCCTCCTGATTTATCACAGACTCATGATTCTTCCTTCTTTAAACACACAACCCCCCTCCTGCTCCTCAAAATTGTTTTTTCCGATGCCGCCGGATTTTTTGTCTCCCCCGGTACAAAATGTTTCCTCGGACTTTTCCGAGATACCGGGATGGGCGGCGATATCGGCATACGATTTACACTGTAAGTAGTACAATATGAAGACATTACGGTGTTGCGGCGATAAAGCCGAGAGATATTTCTGGGCATTCATACGATCGATTCTTTTATTGAGATCGGATTCTTCCGCCCACTCCGGAAGCGGATGTTCGAATGGGATCTCCTTGTGCCGCGTGAAATGGTTGAGGCACAAGTTTCTCACAATCCGATAGAGAGACGTCGAAAATTCCGCTGTTCGCGCATAACAGCCCTTGGCCATGGCTTCCAGGATGCGCAGGAACGCCTCCTGGGCGAAATCCTGGGCGGCTTCCTGGTCCTGGGTGAACAGGTACGCCACGTTCACAGCGTATTGAACATATTCCCGATATTAGACTTCCAGCCATTCTTCCTCGTAGAGGCCGTAGAAAAATCAGACTGCGCTATAAGATTCCTCCCCGTCGATGCTGGTTCTATTAAAAGCATATCAATAGCCATCTCAATGATCAAGAGGTCGATAAAATATTTCCGAAAATATATTTTAGCATATTGTATTCATGGAAAGGGCGAAGTTCTAGAAAAGAAATCCGCTAATTCGAGATGAAATATCGCCCTTTTAAAATGGAAAATCCCTTTACCGTAAAGAGATCCGGCTCAATATGGTTCATCCGGCAAGTACTTACCGGCTAGTGAAAAGGCATTTCATCCACTCGCTAATCCGGGTGGACACCCAGGTACGCCTCTATCACAATTCCCTCACCATAACCTTACCCTCAAGAGAGAGGGAATTGTGGGATGGTTCTCATCCATCAACTCGATGGGAGGCCGTGCGGGCATTTGGAAAAAGGAACCCGATTACTTGATGAACCAGAGAAATGAATTCTTCCCCACCGAGGACAACCAGGAATCATTCTTCCCTCACGATTCATCTTGGCGACAAAATTGGCTGACCTCGCCAGGAAGAGGTCCGAGGGAGGTCAACAAGATCCGTTTCCCATCTTTGCCCGTAGACCACGGCAGGGCGTGGACAAACGATCGCCAGTCTCTATCTTCTTTTTTTCAAGGGGCCTGGGACTGAGGGGCAGAAGCGCCGAAATCCACCTTGGGTACCTGCTTGTCCTGCTCGGAAGCTTCGAAAGTTTCCTTCGGCAGGAACCCAGCCAGCCCGGCGATAAAGTTGCTGGGGAAACGGCGGACCTGGATGTTGTACTCCTTCACGGCCTGGATGTACCGCTGCCGCTCGGTGGCGATGCGGTTTTCGGTCCCCTCCAGTTGCGCCTGTAAATTCTGGAAACCCTCACTGGCTCTCAGCTGCGGGTAATTCTCGGTGATCATCAGGAGGCGGGAGAGAAAGCCGCCAAGTTCGGTTTCGGCCTGCATCCGTTCGGGACGGGTTTGAGCTGTACCGATCTTGGCGCGGGCCTCGGCGATGCCAGTGAAGATGGCCTGTTCCTTTTCCGCATAGCCCTTGACGGTTTCCACCAGGTTGGGGATGAGATTGGCGCGGCGCTGATACTGATTCTCCACTTGGGCCCATGACGCTTCGATTTCCTGATCCAGGGTCACCAGGCGGTTGTATCCGCTGATGAAGGTAAATCCCACCACCACGGCCACCGCCACGATTCCACCGAGGAGCATCGCAATGAATCGCATCATTTTTGATTCCTTTCATGAAGTTGAAAGAAGATAGTAGCCATTATACAGGATGCCATCCGGTTTTGTCGTGATCCATGCTGGAGCGGCCGGATTTCGGTCTGAAAAGCGGCCGGGAATCCAGGAAAGAAGTGATGCGGTTTCTTGCATCATTTTGTTACATCCCTTTGACCGAATCCCATTCCCTCCATGAAAAATCACGGATGAAATCAACAGGAGGTGGTCTTTTTTTTCCGAAACTGATCCACATGTTCCACTATCCGGAATAACCGGTTGTTAAAAATAAACTTGGATGACGGTCGGAAACGCCCAGGAAGGCTGTCAGGACCGGGCGGTGTGTGATTTGGTCTGTTGCTATGTCTATGAAAATCAATGAGATAGGCAAATCAAGGCATGATGGTTCCAACGAAGTGGGAGGGATTGTTCCAGCCTGCGGCTCCCCCAAAACGCTTTCATGAACGTAAGCTCTTGAAAAGAAAACTGTTGACACACGTTTAGGACTTCAGTAAAGTGAAGGAAATTCGTTTCTGGGATGAATCTGGGTTGAGGGGATTGTTCCACGTGCGATCAGTGGGAACCTTCCCCCAAGAATTCCAATAGAACCTCACTCGTAAACATATAACTCGGGTGTAACGGTTTCATCGTGGTCATGAAGTCGCGGTAAAAGTTTTGCTTATGGAGGAAATGCGCCTGAACGGAACAAGTGTCAATATATAATGATTTTTATTATTAAAATTATCCTAAACTGGAATTCAGCACTGGATTTACTGAAGGGATTGAGGAGAGGAGACATCATGGTATCGCACCTGCCTGTCCAAGAACGGTTGGAGCGGTCCGGTAAGCTTCCGGCAGGGGAGTTGAATTCGTTGCCGTTGCATCTCTCGCACATGGAGAAACTGGCGGCCATTGGCCAGCTATCCTCCAGTGTGGCGCACGAGATGCGGAACCTGCTGGGTATGATCCGCACGGCGGCGTATAACATCGACCGGGCGGTAGGCAAGATGGACGCCACTGTGGGAAACAATCTGGAAATCATCAACCGCAGCGTCGGCCGGGCCAAGGAATTCATCGATAACCTGCTGAATTTGTCACGGATGCCGCGGGGGAATGAAGAAATTGTGGACCTGCGGCAATTGACGGATAACCTGCTGACGTTGTTCGCCAAGGAGATGGAGTGGAGGAGCATCCAGCTGGTGCGGCGCTACCAAGCCTTGCCCCGGTTCCGCCTGGATTGTCACGCGTTCCAGGAATGCTTATTGAATATCATTCTCAATGCCATCCAAAGCATGGATGAGGGAGGTGTCATGACCGTGGAAGCCGCTCCCTTCCACCAGGGCGCGCGGATCACCGTGGAAGACACTGGGTGCGGCATCCCTCCTGAGAACCTGGACGCCATTTTCGCGCAATTTTATACAACCAAAAAGAACGGCCAGGGGACGGGATTGGGATTGACCATCGCGCTTCGGCTGGCGAATTACCTGGGGGGGGATATCACGGTGGAAAGCCGCTTGCACGAGGGCAGCCGCTTTTCCGTCTGTCTGCCTTCCCTGGTGAAATGCGCCGAAGTCAACGACGCGGAGCACGTCACCCCGGAACGGCTGGCCGTTTAAGCGCCCCGGGACGTGATGTTCCGCGGCTCCGGAAGGGACAGGAATTCGCCGATGGAAACGATCAAGGACAGGCATGAGGATTTGGGGTTGAGGGTCTTGGTCGTGGATGACGAGCCGGACATGGTGGCCACGCTTCGCGACCTGCTGGACGGGGAAGGCAACACGGTCGATGTGGCTTACAGCGGGATGGAAGCTGTGGCCACTTTGGAACAGCGGCCGTTCGACGTCATCTTGACCGACTTGTCGATGCCCGGCATGGACGGAGTGGAACTGTTGAAGGAAGCCCGGATCCGGCAACCCGGCGTGGAAGTGATCATCATCACCGGGTACGGCACCATCGGCAGCGCGGTGGAAGCCATGCGCCTGGGTGCTTTCAACTACATGATCAAACCCGTGGAACCTCGGGAAATCCTATCCAATCTCGACCGTGTCCACCGCCGTTTTGCGGCCCGGTTCGACGATCCCCGGCAACACCGCTTTCATGACCTCATCGGCCAATCCGCCGCGATCCGCCGGATCTTCAACCTGATCCCCCGTGTGGCCCGCATGAACGGCTCCGTGCTCATCCAAGGGGAAAGCGGAGTGGGCAAGGAGCTGGTAGCCAAGGCCATCCACCTGTGCAGTTCCCGGGGCAGCAAGCGTTTCGTTCCCATCGACTGCGGCGCACTGTCGGACACCTTGCTGGAAAGCGAATTGTTCGGCCACAAGCAGGGCTCGTTCACCGGATCCTCTTCCGACCGGATGGGGATGATCGAATCCGCCCATGGGGGAACCCTGTTGCTGGATGAAGTGGGCAACTCCTCCTCCTACCTGCAATCACGCCTGTTGCGCGTGATCGAGGATAAGAAGATCCGCCGCCTGGGTGAAAACAACCTCATCCCCGTGGATGTCCGCATCCTGGCGGCGTCCAACGCCAGCCTGAGCCGTCTGGTGGAAGCGGGCAAGTTCCGGGAGGATTTGTATTACCGGTTGAGTGGATTCGTGATCGAAATCCCCCCGTTGCGCGAGCGGAAAGAGGATATACCGCTTCTGGCGCGGCATTTTTTGGTGGAAAACCAACATCTCTATGATGGAGCGCCCTTGTCCTTTTCCACCGACGCGATGGACGCGCTCATGGAATACCACTGGCCGGGAAACATCCGGGAACTGCGAACCGTGGTCGACCGCGCCGTGGCCTTCGCGGACGGAAACGTGATCCGCTCCAGGGATCTGTTGTTCAGCCAGCCGTTTCCAATCCAAACCCCGCCGGCCGCCGGCCATGGGAACGTTTCCCTGCTGGATACGCCGTTCTACGCCGCCGTGGAAGCCTTCGAGCACCGCTACTTGTCCGATTTGCTGGCGAAGGTGGGAGGCAACATTTCCAAAGCGTCCCAGGTGTCCGGCGCCAGCCGCAAGACGATCCGGGAAAAAGGCAAGAAATACGGTTTGTTGTGACGAGGTAAATGGGGAGTCTGGGATCATCGTTTGAATTCTCATCCGTTTTGAACCACGGATGACACGGAGGGCACGGAGAAAAGCCGTTTTCCGTGGGCTCCGTGATTTATCCGTGTAATCCGTGGTTCAAAAGCCCCACACGCCACCCCAGCGCCCCATTGTTTGTACCACGGATGGCGCGGAGAAAGGCAGTTTCGTTTGCTAGGCGCTTTATTAGGATATCCTCGCTATATAATGTTATCCTATGTAATTTTATCCATTTTATCCATATTCATACAACTCCAAAAATTAATAAAATGCAAGCCATACCATGTTTCTACTTGTAATCTCTCAATGCCTTGTATTACTTTTTCTCGAAGTACATTTACATCCTCTATTTCAGTTATAAGTGCCAGTTTCATAAAATCTGTATGTCTACTAGCCCTTATAAAAAAAGAAAATTCCTGGTAATATTCAGCGTAATAAAACAATTGAGGATACCAATGTGTTCCGGGTGTAATAAATGCCATAAGAAGAATCAAGAGGTCAGCCTGAATAATATCATGGAATGTAATATCATTACGATTTGCTTGTCGTTTAATCAACTCTGCAGATGGACTAAGAAATCGTTTCCCATGAGGGGCAATAAATTCATTTAATATTTCGAGAGTGGCATAAAAATTATCAAATTTAGCAAATTTTTCATCACCAAATGAATCATTTTTGGGGAGAATATAGTGAGTTTTGAAAATATTATGCAAATCTGTATAGGAAGAAGTTTTCATTAGCGCAGCAACAATGTATAGAAAAATTTCATAAATGGCTTGTGATTGAGCTTTGTGCCAAGCATCTCTCCATTGTTCAATTTTAGATGAACGAGTTCTCAAATCCCACAGATTTTCTATTAATCCTATTAATGCATCGGAAAATTCCTCTGACGGATCAACTTCTGATTCAAATAATACCCAATCAATAATCGAATCGCGAATATGTATAAGTTGCCTAGAATCTTCAAGGATTTTTTCACCAATATTTTCAACTTGTGGCCGTTCTCGGTCTCGGATAATATCAACTTGATTTATGCATGCATTTATGAATTCTTTTCTATAAAGACTTTTCCCCTTTTTCCCTTCCGAAATCACTTGTTTAAATGTCTGAAACTTTGCTTTAATGAGACTTGGATGCATAGATGTATTATCAGTAATGTATGCTGGGGGATTGCCTAATCTTGGTTTCTCATGGATGGGTTTTCCATACAATGTTCGGATAAGTATTTCCCAATTTTCATTGACTAATTCAAGAGATGAAAAATTAATCCATTTTCTGTTTTTTAAAAAGGTGGGTAAATAGGGACTTCCATCTTTCATGGACTCACAAATGATTGGTATAAATTTAGTTTGACTAACTTGATCATAGACTTCCTTTGAAATGATCTGTGATTCCGTGCCTACACCTGATTTTCGAGAATCTGCTTTCTCAGCATATTTTTTATCCGAAAACACAAGAACATGAGTAACACTTTCATCTGTTACCATTCGCTCCATAAATACATATTTATCTTGTCCCTCCTTTAGGTCATAAAGATCAAGAACAACTTCAATCCCATCCGAGATAAGACGTTCAGCCCATCCACGTATTTTGTCTTGGTGTTCCTGTGAACTCCAACTATAGGAAATAAAAGCCTTTGGTTTAAATTTTCCATCTTCCATTGTAGTTTCTAACAACCAAAATTTCATGGCCTTATCAAATACACATAAATCCATTTAACCAATCCTTTCAACACCTCTATGATACCCCTCTCTCTCAATTCAGTCAATCAATTTTTTCAATCTCTAACACAACTTTTCGTAAATCCCCCCCACCCCCTTGCTTCTCCTTCCCCCCCGTTTATGATCCTCTCAATCCCATACGAACCAAACACAAAGCCATGGCTTTTCAATTCAGCATCGAAGCATCCGAAGGGAACGCCCGCGTGGGGAGGGTTCAAACGCCCCATGGGGAATTCGAGACGCCCGCCTTCATGCCCGTGGGGACCAACGCCACGGTGAAGGCCCTCACGCCCGAGGAGGTCAAGGAAACCGGTTCGCAGATCCTCCTGTGCAACGCCTACCACCTGTTTCTCCGGCCCGGGCAGGACTTGGTCAAGAAGATGGGCGGGCTGCACGCGTTCATGCACTGGGACGCGCCCATCCTCACCGACAGCGGCGGCTTTCAGGTCTACAGCCTGGCCCCCTTGCGCCGGATCGATCCGGACGGCGTCACCTTCCGGTCGCATATCGACGGGACCGAGGTCCGTTTCACGCCCGAGAGCGTCATACAACTCGAAAACGACCTCGGGGCGGACATCATCATGTGCTTCGATGAATGCACGCCCTACCCCGTGACGCGCGAGTACGCCGAAGAATCCGTGGAGATGACCACGCGCTGGGCGGAACGTTGCCGCCAGGCGCATCAACGCGGCGATCAGGCCTTGTTCGCGATCGTCCAGGGGGGGGTGTTTTCCGATTTGCGGGAAAAAAGCGCCCGCGATTTAACCGCGCTGGATTTTCCCGGATACGCCATCGGCGGGCTGATGATCGGCGAGGACAAAAAACTCACCTGGCCGGCGTGCGAACTCGTGACCGGTATCCTGCCCCGGGACAAACCCCGCTACTTGATGGGTGTGGGGACTCCCGTGGATTTTCTCGAGAGTATAGCGAGAGGGGTGGATATGTTCGATTGCGTGGTCCCCACCCGCCTGGCCCGCAACAGCCACCTGTTGACCTGGAACGGGCGGATCTCGGTCAAGCAGGCACAATACCGCGAGGATGAACGGCCGCCGGACGAGAACTGTTCCTGCTATTGCTGCCGGCACTATTCGCGCGCCTATCTGCGGCATTTGTTTCTGGCGGGGGAGATATTGGCCTCGCGCCTGGCGACCATGCACAACATCACCTTCTACCAGGATTTCATGCGCCGTTGCCGCCAGGAGATCCGCCAGGGGACGTTTCACGCGTTTCGGGAGAAATGGTTAGGAGAGGAGAAGGCGTAAAAAGACCCCAAAGCCGGGGCACGTTCCGACGCGCCCCGCCGGTATTACAGGCTTGGCCTATACTCGGTTTCGTGCAGACAACAACGGGTTAGCGCGATTCAAGGGTTTTTCTTCACCCAGCCCCTCTCCCGGGGGGAGAGGGAATTTAATCCTTTGCGCTCCATTTTCCCAGGGCGTTGCCCTGGGCTAGCTTCTCACGCGCCGTTGGCGCTTACTATGCAAGGATTTTTCGGCGGGTTTCGCTACGCACAAGCCACCCTGCATTTCCGCGGATTTCTATTTCCTCATTTCACCGCCGAAGGTTTTTCCAGGGAGATTTTTTTGATGCCCAGACGCTCCTTCACCCCGGCCATGGTTTCTTGCGCAATGGGGCGGCAGCGGTTTACGCCTTGTTCCGCGATGTCATAGACCATATCCGGATTATCCTGCAAGGCCTGGTGTTTATCCCGCAGCGGGGCGATGAACGGCTCCATGTGGCTCAGTAGGATCTTCTTGCAATCCACGCAGCCGATGCCCGCCACCCGGCACTCGCGGTCGATCATGGCCACCTCCTCCGGGGTGGAGAAGATCTTGTGGAGGGAAAAGATGTTGCAGACATCCGGATTGCCGGGATCGGAGCGGCGCTTGCGGTTTTCGTCGGTCACGGCGGTCATGATTTTCTGCTGAAGCGTATCGGCCGGCTCGAACAAGGAAATGTGGTTGTCCAGGGATTTGCTCATCTTGTTCTTGCCGTCAAGGCCCATAATGCGCGGGGTTTCGGTCAACAAGGCTTCCGGTTCAGGGAAAAATTCGCCATAGGCATTGTTGAACTTGCGGGCCAGGTCGCGGGTCAATTCCAGATGCTGGACCTGGTCCTCGCCCACGGGGACGGCGTTGGCCCGGTAGATCAGGATATCGGCGGCCATCAGGGCCGGGTACGAAAGCAGGCCCAGATTGATATTCTCGGGCGTCTGCTGTGATTTGTCCTTGAATTGGGTCATTCGCTCCATCTGCCCCAGCGGCGCGATACACGAGAGAATCCAGGCCAGTTCCGTGTGCTCCGGAACATCGGACTGGAATATCAGGGCGCAGCGGTCCGGGTTCAGTCCCGCCGCCAGCAGGGCGGCCATCATATCGAAGCACAACCGGGGCATGGCGGCCGGTTCGAAGGGCGTGGTCAGGGCGTGATAATCGACCACACCAAACACGCAATCATACGAATCCTGGAGTTGCACCCAGTTGCGCAGCGCGCCGAAATAGTTGCCGATATGTATCCCGCCGGTAGGCCGGATGCCCGAGAAAATGCGTGACTTGTTCATGAATCGTCTCTCAAGGGGGAAAAATTGATCTTGGGGAAAACTATAACCCCTCGGCCGCTTCTGTCCAGACGCATGGCCGGAGAGATGAAAGAGGAACCGCGTCCAGAAGAAAGAAACGGCGGCGAAAGGGATTCCAACCTTCCACGGTCCGGCGTCATTCCCGGCTTTTCAACATTTCATGAATCTGATCGAGTTTCCGCTCGAGGGCTTGGATCGTGGAATGAAGTTTGAAAACAGTGAACAAGAGAATCAGGGGAATCGCCACCGCCGCCAGCCCCAGGCCCGACACCAGGATCAATTCGATAAGTCCCATGATCGACCGTAGCCTCGCTTTTTGGATTTGACACAAAAAATGAGCCTTGTTATGAATACGGAAGGAGAGAGATGATTATTTCACTCCGTCACGGGAGGGATCATATCCGTCGGGAGTGGATCACCGTGGCCGGACCGGGCTTTTTTTGTAACCTTGTACTTGCAAGGCGGGATCGCGGTTGGGATCGTAGTTCATGTCATCTGTATAGATGATATGCCCCAATTCGTTCTGCCAGCGATAGTTCCATTCGTTGCTGCCGATTTCGGTTTTGTTGGTAAAGGGATTGATGTATTCCTCCTGGCCGGTGAGGTTCAAATACATGTCATTATGGATTTCGGCGTTAGTCTTTTGACGATTGTCCACAATCGCCTGTTCGATTTTCTGGATTTCCTCCTGTGTGCGGATCAAGATTTCCCCCCGCTGGATTTGCCCCTGGATTTCACCGGCGGCCCAAGCGGGATTGATCTGGCCGGAATCGGAGATGATTTGGAAAACCGGTTCCCATGCGGCGAATTCCTTTTCCGGAGCGCGCGCGACGAGGGTATAGCGATTGCACCATTGCCCCCCCGCGATGGCGCCCCGGTTTTCCAGCACGGCTACGCTGGTTTCCCGGTATACAACTCCATTTTCCTGATACCGCATGGACACCATGCCCGCTTCATACTGAAAATCCAGGGGAACCGGCAAGTAGGGCGCCAGGTAGTTTTTGAAGAAACGGCGGAACAGCCCCGCGAGCTGGGGCAGGTCTTTCCGTTCGATGATCTCTGGATTTTCCGCTCCGGTATGCAAATAGGGGAAAACGAACTGAGTGAGAAAATCCTGAGGTTCGGGGTACGGGAACACCGTCATGCCCATATAATTCGATCCGGGTGGGAACATGTTACCGGCCGGCATAAACCGTGTGTCGGCGTAATACACATGCGGCAGCCAGCGGATCATTACCGTCCCCGCGTCATCCTTGCGCGCCGCGAAACCGAACGCGGCCTCGAGCGACTGGGCCGGACCACCCGCCAGTATTGGATTGACACGGATAATGCCTCCTTCAGTCAACCAACCTCGGGGGATCAAAAAAGTAAAAGCATTCTCCGAACGGTCCTCGTATTTTTCGAAGACCATGGTAATCAGGTCTTTGTCTTTTCGCGGGGACGTTTTCCCGGCCATCTTGTCCGCCTTGGATTCCTCGGTCTTATCCAGGGCGCGGGGTTTCGCGGTATCCGCTTCCCCTTTCCCGGTCTTGAACATCAACCGGTAGGGAGCACATGTAACTTGTTCATCCTCCGCGCTTTTGAAACCTTTCCGCGTCCGGCTGTTGATGCCCAGGCCATAGGAAGTATCCGGTTTGAGCTTCACCGGCAAAACACAGACCGTTTCGCTTTCAAACGTGGGATCCCCTGTAACCTGGGGGAATTCGGCGGAATCGATTTCCACGAACGACCAGCTGTTCCGCTTCACCGGCGCGTTGAAATGAATCACGACACGGGTAAGGCCGGCCGGCACCTGATCGAAGCCTGCTTCCGGTTCGGTTTTCACCACATGCAGTTCCGTCACGGCGGCCGAAGAAGCCAACGGAATAAGGAGGAAAACAACGGCCAAGTTAGTTTTCATGATGCGTTCTCCACGGGAGGAAATAGGCGGAAGAAAGAAACAGCCTAAAGGAAAGAGTCAAAACGCGGCAGCCCAGGTTTGCCCTTTTCCGGACCAGGCATACACTTCCCCTGCTTTGGTCAGCGTTATTTCCCGGCGCTTCCCCTCGCGCCCAACTTGGTTCCGCACCAGGGGCAATAATCCCACGATCCTTTGCATGTCTCCTTGCATTTCGCGCAGGTCTTGGGGGTCAGCAGGGAATCCAGGGGCAGTTTCCAGCGGAATTCACGGGTGTCGAGTTTCACCGAAAAGGCGCCTTTCTTCTTGCCGTCCGCGATGACCACGCCTTCCGGGGTGGAAGCGGGGAAGATGTAAAAATTGAAATTCTCCCCCATCGGTCCGAGCATGTTGGCCAGGATGGGTTTCATCATCTGGATCAGGTTGATCACATCCCCCGACACCGCGCCGGTCTCGATGGGCGGGATCGAGGCGCCCTTGCCATCCCGCAGGGTGAGGTTGGAGCGGATCAGAGCCTCCGGCTTGTAGGTGATGCCGCCGAACGTCCCGACCGTGCCGTCCACCACCGCGAGCAGTGTGTACGGCCGCAGCACTTTCAGAAAATCTTCGGTCTGCGCCGGCGTCATGTTGGGATCCTGCGCGAAGGTGGCGGCCCAGAATTCCAGGGGGATCCACCAGATCAGAGTCATCTCGCTGGTTTTTTCGGACAATTTCTGTGTTTCCGCAATGAGCGCGTTCAGGTCCACCTTGCCTTCCATGGCCGCCGCATGTCCTGGACCCGCGCCAATGAACACCATCCAAACAAGCAATCCGGTCATGAAAATCCGGCTTCCCATATTCCTCCACCCTTGTGTCATGGATTTGACTCCTCCTGAGTTAGCGGGGGAATCCCGGCGCTCTTTGTTTCTCCCCCCGATGGCCTTTCAGAACCGCGAATCCGTTCCCGTACCGAATCGGGTTGGGCGTTCGATTCCAGTCAGGATTCGGATGATTCTTCACCGCCGATTCAATAAATCGATTCAGCGATATAAAGATTGTTTTGAAAGTGTTCTATAATATGGTGCCATCCTATGCATAACCACCCCGGGGCGTAAAGAGGACATCCCGATGTTGAGCAGCCTGGATCTGTCACAAAAACTGACGAAGGAGAAATACAAGGAATATATCGCCCCGCTCAAGGAGACGTTACGCGACCTGCAGCGGGAGATCCTCGAGGCCCAGCGGCCGGTGTTGATCCTCTTCGAAGGGCTGGAAGCTTCGGGCAAGGGCGACAGCATCCGCCTGGTGGTGGAACCGCTGGATCCCCGGGGATTCAAAGTGGAACTCACTCCCATGGAGCCGGCGCCCGAGGAGCAACTGCGCCCCCCGCTGCGGCGTTTCTGGCTGAGAATCCCCGGCAAGGGGGAAATTGGGATTTTCGACCGCTCCTGGTACATGCCGGCCCTGGCCGGACGGGTGGAAGGAACCGTGAAGGACAAGGCCTGGAACGAGCGGAAGGAGGAGATCAAGCAATTCGAGCGGCAGTTGGTGGACGATGGGACCCTCCTCATCAAGTTCTGGCTGCAGGTATCCAAAAAGGAGCAGAAAAAGCGCTTCCAGAAGATTGAAAAAAGCAAGTATGAGGGATGGCGGATATCCAAGGCCGATTGGCGGGCGCACAAGCGGTACGGCCGGTACAACGCCATCGCCGATGAACTGCTGGGGGAGACTGATACCCCCTACGCGCCCTGGACCCTCGTTCCCGCCGACGATCCGTATTTCCGCCGGATCCATGTGCTGCGGACGATCACCGAAACTCTCAAGCGTCGAATGCGGGAACCCCGCGTTTCGAATCACGCAATCATCTCCCAGCCCACTTCCAGCGAGGTCCACCCGCCGGAGACCGTCTCGCTGTTGGACCGGGTGGACCTCCGCTTAACCCTGAGCCGTGAGGAATACGAGGGAGAAAAGGAGAAATATCAAAAGCGGCTGCGGGAATTGGAATTCGCGTGCTACGAACACCGGATACCGGTGGTCATCGTGTACATGGGGTGGGACGCCGCGGGAAAAGGGGGTAATATCAAGCGTATAACCCAGGAGTTGGATCCGCGGGGATACACGGTGATCCCCATCTCCGCCCCCAAGGGAGACGAGGCCACGCACCATTATTTATGGCGTTTCTGGAAGCAGCTGCCCAAGGCGGGGCATTTCGCCATTTTCGACCGGTCATGGTACGAGCGGGTGCTGGTGGAGCGGATTGAGGGATTCTGCACCGAGGAAGAGTGGAAACGGGCGTATTACGAGATCAACGAATTCGAGCGGCACCTGGCTCATTTTGGCACAGTCATGGTGAAGTTCTGGATTCACATCAGCAAGGACGAGCAATGGCGGCGGTTCGAAGAACGGAAAAATACACCCCACAAGCAGTACAAACTGACCGAGGAGGATTACCGGAACCGGGAAAAGTGGGACTTGTACGCCACGGCGGTCAATGAGATGATCGAGCGCACGAGCACCAATTACGCGCCGTGGACCATCTTGGAAGGAAATTGTAAACTTTGGGCCCGGGTGAAGGCCCTGAGAACCTTGACCGGGGCGATCGAGAGCCGGATCGCGCGGGAAGGGGCTCCGGGTAGATAAATTGACAAGGCGTTCCCCGGTGAGTAGACTTCAGGAATGAAAAAGGTAGGCGGCGGCCCAGGCGATAAGCCTCACTCAGGCGTATGGCCGGAGGAGAAGCGACTTCCATGTTGGCAACCCCGGTATCCGCGCCGGTCCAGCGCGGGAGATCCTTCCGGTATTTCGATTCCGTCTGCCCGGCGGAAGAAGAGATGGTATTTCTCTGTTTGCACGGTGAAAAAGCCCGGTGATTCCCTCCTCTCCTCACCTGGTTCCGGATTCGATCCATTTCTTACCCAGTTTTTTCGCGTTCTCATCGCATCCATCCAGCGCGACGTACCGGTGAATACCGTTTCAGGAGGCAGATTTCCAAGAAACTAGACGATGCAAGCACCTGTAACTTCTCAAGAGATCCAACAGACCATCCAGCTGATCAATGCCGAAGAGAGCCAAAACCTTTTCGGGGTCCGGGATGAAAACCTGCGCCTGATGCGCGAGCGTTTCCAGGCCCGGATCGTAGCCCGGGGGGATACCATTCAGGTCACCGGGCCCGCGGGGGAAGTGGCGGAAGTGGTCTCCTCGTTCGAGGAAATGCTCAAGCTGCTCCGGAACGGCGAGCCGGTTTCCCGCCGCGACGTGGAATATATCCTCTCGTACGCGCGTCAACCCGCGGTTCCCGCCCTGGAGGAGGAATACACCCCAGTGCTCACCCCCTTGCGGGGGCGGAAAGGAGTGATCAAACCCCGGACGATGGGGCAGCGGAAATACATCAACGCCATGGCGCAGCACGACGTGGTGTTCGGGATCGGGCCGGCAGGCACGGGCAAGACCTACCTGGCGGTGGCTCTGGCGGTGTCGGCCCTGATGCGCAAGCAGGTCCGGCGCATCATCCTCGCCCGGCCGGCGGTGGAAGCCGGAGAATCGCTGGGCTACCTGCCCGGCGACCTGCAGGCCAAGGTCGATCCCTTCCTGCGCCCCCTGTACGACGCCCTGCACGACATGCTCAGCCCGGACCTGGTGCTGAAATACATCGAGCAGCGGATCGTGGAAATCGCGCCGCTGGCCTACATGCGCGGGCGCACGCTGAACGGTTCGTTTATCATTCTCGACGAGGCGCAAAACACCACGCCGGAACAGATGAAGATGTTCCTCACCCGCCTGGGATTCGACAGCAAGGCGGTCATCACGGGGGATATCACGCAAATCGATCTGCCCAACGGCAAGAAAAGCGGCCTGGTGGAAGTCATCGATCTGCTGCGCCACGTGGAGGGGATCTCGTTCGTCCACCTGACCAAACAAGACATCGTCCGGCATCCCCTCGTGCAGAAAATTGTGGCCGCCTATGAGGAACAAAGCCAGGAGGCGAGAAACGGCCGCCCGGACGAGCCGGCCGCGGCCTCCCGGGATGCGTGAGCGGCGCCGGCCTTGTCCCTCAAACCATGAATACGAACGTGCGCGTCAACGATAAAAAGCGGGGCAAAGAGCCCCGGAAAAAGCCGATCTCCTTCCGGGAACGCCTGACCGGGCTGGGCGGCGTCTATCAGGACCAGATCGTGTATTACAGCGTGCTGGTCCTGACCACCCTGATCATCTACCTGATGATCCGGCCGCTGGCGGTCATCGATTTGAGCGGCTTCCGATTGAATCAGCCGTCCCCGCGGATGGTCTCCGCCCCTTTCGAATTCGATTATGTTGATC
This sequence comes from bacterium, assembly GCA_041946805.1. Taxonomy (GTDB): domain Bacteria; phylum Hinthialibacterota; class Hinthialibacteria; order Hinthialibacterales; family Hinthialibacteraceae; genus JABLXU01. The sequence continues at coordinate 14,441 of JBHGBC010000060.1, read as the reverse complement.
AGATCACAACTACAGCCCGGATGCGGGAAGCAGAGGCCCGGGTTTCGCCCGTCTATGCCGCGCACCCGGAAAATCTGACCCGGTTCCTTCAGAAACTGCAATTCCTGGCCGAAACCGTGAAAGCCATTCCCTTCCCGGGCGAGGGCGATGTCAATGCCTGGGCGGAGACCGTTCTGCAACAGGCCGGATTCACCCTGGCCGGCCGCGTGTACGAAGCGGCGGAGGAGATCCCCGATGACGTCCCCCGGTCGACCTATGCCGCCCTCGCGTTCTACCGGGATTTCGAACCCCTGTGGAAGTCCATCGCCGCGCGGATTCCGGCCGCCGCCGGCCGGGGGATCGCCGACGATAATTCCCCCCTCTTGATGGAATCCCGCCAAGGGGAAAGCCCGCCCGAAACCACCCGCCTGGCGGTGCTGGTGATGCTGGTCAACCCGGATGGCAGCCGGGTGGCCGTCCCGCCCCAGGAAATCCGTACGCAAGTGGAATTTTATCAGCGGTTCCAGGAATTGATCAACCAGGACTTTCCCGACCCGGTAAAGGATTTCGCCGCGCGGGAGCTGGCCATGGACTTGGCGCGCGCCGCCTACACCGGCCCCACCCTGGCCTATCAGAAACAAGTAACCGAGGAGCGGCGCCAGGCGGCCCGGGACAGCGTGGAACCGATCGTCGTTTCCGTGAAAAAAGAAGACACGCTGATCGGGAAGAACGACATCGTCACCGATCTGGACCTGCAACGGCTGCAGGCCCTGGCCAACCAGATGCGGATCTCCCTCATCGCGGAAGTGGGGTATTTGCTGCTGGCGTTGCTGCTTGTGGGAACCTTGTTGAAATATGTGCAATTCTTTGACCCGGAAATCGTGCAGGACACGCGAAAAATCTCCGTGATTTTTTTGGGCGTGATCATGATCTTTTGCCTGACCCGGATCGCCGTGCACGTGTCCTTGCTGGACCTGGGCAGCCAGCGGTTGACCTATGTGGGTTACGCGGTTCCCTTGGGGGCGCTGGGGGTGATATTGACCTTGCTGATCCACTCGCGCCTGGCGCTCTTTTGCTGCGGGATCTCATCGGTGTACATGGGCATCATTCTAAGCGGGGGAACCGGCCAACCGACGCTGAATTACGTGCTGGTCGCGTTCCTCACCGCCTTCGCCGCGATCTACACCGTCACCCGCATCCGCCAGCGCAGCGATTTGTACCGGGCGGGCGGCATCGCCATCATCCTCGCCTGCGTGCTGATCGTCGCGTTGTCGCTCAACAACTATAAAAGCTACGAGCATTTGCTTCAGCAGGCGGAAGAACTAAAATGGGCGCTTATCTGGGGGGCGGTCAATGGCGGGCTGGTTTCCATCTTGTCCATGGCGTTGTTGCCCATTTTCGAAGACTTTTACGGCGTGGTCACCGACATGAAGCTGTTGGAGTTAAGCCAGAAGAACGAACTGCTCCAGCGGCTCGAGCAGGAGGCTCCCGGCTCGTACCAGCACACCATGCGGGTGGCCACCATGGCGGAGTCGGCGGCGGAAGCCATTGGCGCCAACGCCTTGCTGACCCGCGTGGGTTGTTATTATCATGACATCGGCAAGATCGTTTCGTCCCAGTACTTTGTCGAGAACCAGCAGTCCAGCGCCGACAAGGCCAAGCATGCCAAACTCTCGATCAACATGAGCTGCCTCATCATCCGCAGCCATGTCAAGCACGGAATCGAGCTGGCGGAGAAGTACAACCTGCCCCCGGTGATTATCCGGTTCATCCCGGAACACCACGGCACCACCTTGATGAGCTATTTCTATCATCAAGCGCTGGAGGCCCAGGGGGCGGAAGGGACGGTGCGGGAGGATGATTTCCGGTATCCGGGTCCCAAGCCGCAGTCCAAGGAAACCGCCATCACCATGCTGGCGGACGCGCTGGAGGCCGCCTCGCGCACGTTGGAGAACGCCAATGAGCGGGAAGTGCGGACCCTGGTGCGCAAGATCATTAACGAGCGGTTCATGGACGAACAGTTCGATGAATGCAACTTGACTCTGAAGGATTTGCATACGTTGGAAGTGAGTTTTTCGGACACGATCCTGCATATGTTACACCAGCGGATCGTGTATCCCGCCAGCTCGTTCCCCAAGGACAAGGAGACGGGCGGAGAGAAATCCGCCCTCCTGCCCATCGCGGCGGAGACGAAAAAAGGGGATCTGCCCGGGGGAAAAGCGGTCAAATCCCGGGATCCGGCGGACACGAACAAGCCGGCCGGCGCGGCCCTGGCGTTCAAACCGCGGTAAAGGGCTTTCGGGCCCATCACCGGAAGCCGGCCGCGTGGGATAGGATGAAATGGGGAAGGATGGATCGTTGTTTTTGACATCTTCGATAATCCCGCGGAGGGAAACTCCCCAATCTGGAGGCCCGGCTGGTATTGAGGCCAATCCATGATGGTCTGGGTGGATGTTTGTGAAAAGGCGCCGGTAGTATCGGCCGCACGGGTGGAAGAATTCGCCCGGCAATTGCTGGAAGCCGCCGGCGAGTTGGATGCGGAACTCAGCATCTCCCTGGTGGACGACGAATCCATCCGGCGGTTGAACCGCGCGTACCGGGGTATCGACTCGCCCACGGACGTGCTCTCCTTTCCTCTGCGGGAAGGAGAACCGGTGGGGCAGGATTATGCCTTGGGGGATATCGTGATTTCCTTGGACACAGCCCGGCGTCAGGCCACAACCTATGGCCATACGGAAGCGGATGAAATCGACGAGTTGATCTTCCACGGTTTCCTGCATCTGGCCGGGTACGATCACGAGCAAGACGATCCTTCCAGGTGGCGCCAGGCGGAAGAGGAACTGATTCGGAAGTTAAAAGAGCGGGGCTTGTCCTATATACCCAAGGGACTCATTGACGCCCCTCCTGAATCCAAACGAGACGAGAAGGGAGGATGACCTGCGTACCATCCCATACGGCAGGGACAACCATGAATCAAGACGGCCTAGATAGCGCCTCGCGGATGATTTCCAGCGCCACCGGCGCGATAATGGCGGTACCGGGAGAGGCGCTTGACTCCAACCGTATCCTCATGTTGCTGACGCTCGGCCTGGTTTTCCTGGCCTGTTTGGTCATGTCCGCTTTTTTTTCCAGCGCGGAAACGGCTTTGACCTCGATGTCGAAGATCCGGGTGAAACGCTTGTTCGTGGAGGGGGAAGAACAATACAAAAAATTGGAACCGTGGCTGAAGGATCCCAACCGGTTCCTGGTCACCATCCTGGTCGGCAACAACTTCGTCAACATCGTGGCCTCGGTCATCGCCGCCAATATTTGCGAGCGGGTGTTGCTGGATTATTTCAATTTCTCCAGCCCCCAGGCCTTGGGATCGGCCTTGGCGGTGGCGGGCACCACCTTTGTGCTGCTGGTTTTCGGCGAGATCGTCCCCAAAACCTACAGCCGCGAACACGCGTCGCGCATCTCCCTCCTGGCCGTGGGACCGCTGGAATGGATGTACCGGATCCTGCGCCCCTTCATCGGAACATTTCTATTCCTTTCCAGCACCATCATCCGGCTGCTGGGCGGCCAGGCGATCAAGGAAGTGCCGCTGCTGACCGAGGAAGACATCCGCACTCTGATCGAAGTGAGTGAAAAGGAAGGCGTGCTCGAGGAAGAAGAGCGGGAGATGATCCACAGCATCATTGAGTTCGGCGACACGCTGGTGAAGGAGATCATGACCCCGCGGGTCGACGTGCAAGCCATCCCCGCCGATGTGACCCTGGAAGAAGCGCGGGACGAGGCGATCCACAAGGGACATTCGCGCATTCCCGTTTATGAAAACAACATCGACCGGATCGTGGGCATTCTCTATGTCAAGGACCTGTTGCGCGTGATGAACGAGGAACAGCCCTTCAATCTCCGGGAAATCCTGCGTCCCGCTCTCTTCGTTCCCAAGACCAAGCGGGTCAGCGACTTGCTGGAAACCTTCAAGAAAAGGAAAAACCACATGGCCATGGTGGTGGATGAGTACGGCCTGACGGCCGGGCTGGTCACCATCGAGGACGTGCTGGAAGAAATCGTGGGCGACATCCAGGATGAATACGACCAGGAACCGCTGGAATATGAAACACAGCCGGACGGGACCCTGATCGCCGACGCCAAGATCAACCTGGATATCCTGTCCGAGGTCCTGGGCATCGACTTTCCCGAGGAAGACGTGGAAACCCTGGGGGGATTTCTCTCCAGCCAACAGGGAGATGTCCCGGAAGTGGGCGAGGAAATCGAATTCAAGGGCCACCGGTTCACCGTGTTGGATTCCAACGAACTGCGCATCAACCGGGTGAAAATCGCGCGGATCGAACCGGAACCGGATGAATCCGCTCCGGTTCCGCCGGACAACGCCGAGGCCTGAGACGATGGAATTGATGATTCCTGCCGGACAGCCGCGGCGCTGAAAAAGCCAACATGATTTTCCGAAAAACCCGTAATTATTTTCTCGCTGGATTACTGGTGATGGTCCCCATGGGGATCACCATTTGGATCGTCTGGAGCATTTTCAATCTGCTCGACGGCTGGTACCGGCATCTGGTGAAAACTTCCGGGATCCGGGATTACCTCTCCGCCCGCAATTACATCCTGCCCGAGTACGGGATCGGCTTTTTCCTGACTCTCGCGCTGATCACCCTGATCGGTTTCGCGACCCAGCTGTATCTCGGCCGCAAGTTGTTCAGCCTGGTCGAACAGATCTTCCTCCGCCTGCCGGTCATTTCCAACCTGTACAACGGCATCAAGCAGGTCACGGCCACCCTGATGGGCCGGCACCGGAATATTTTTGAACGCGTGGTGCTGGTGGAGTACCCGCGCAAGGGGCTGTATTCCCTGGGATTCGTCACGGGCCACGACCGGACGCTTCTGCAGCCAGTCCGGGGCCAAGAGTATTGCTATGTGTACATCGCGAAAACCCCCAACGCCGCCACGGGCGTGTTTCTCCTGGTTCCGGAAGAGGAAACCATTCCCCTAAACCTGAGCGTGGAGGACGCCATCAAAATGATCGTGTCCGGCGGCATGGTGCCCCCCGCCGGGATTCCCGAAAATCCCTTGGACGTGTGGCCGTAGAGGTTCGTTAAGAGTCATTTCATGGAGGACGCGTTCTTGTCTGAATCAGGATGCACAGGATGCACAGGATGCGCAGGATGGAGATCCATGAGATAAAGAAACGTGCGGCGATATACCAGGTGTAGTGATTTTCTAAGCGCCAACGGCGCGCAAGTATCCAGCCCACGGCCACACCCTGGGAAGGAAAGGTCAGAAATAAAAATCCTTCTCCCTCTGGGAGAGAATCAAGGTGAGGGCGGGAGGGCAAACCTTCGGGTGAGCTGCCTCCACCTATTAAGCCTTACGGGATCGCTCGCCTTGGCGGGAGCCTCGCCCTCCCAGAAGGGGAAAGCGATTGGTTATTTGTTTTTGATATCATATGGCCATGACCACGGATGGGACCATGACTGACCGCGTGAAAATCCTGGCCGGAGCGGTCCTGCTGGGGCTTCTGATCCTCAATTACGTGGTGACTCCCCTGGCGGAAGACCAGCGGATCAACCTCGCTTACGCCCAGCAGGCGGATGATTTTTACGGCCCTTTCCCGGCCAATGTAATCCAGGCATGGACCTTGCGCGGCATCGGGTATAAGTGCCTGACCTACTTTCTCTACAAATTCACGCGGATTTTCGCGGATTACAACGACAAAATGCGGTTCGAGCTGGTTTTCAAGGCCCTCTACGCCGCGCTGATCGTGATCATCTTGATCCTCAGCACCTGGATCGCCCGGCCAGGATGGCGGCGGTTGGGGCTGGAGGGGCTCTCCGTGCTGTTTTTTCTGGGGACGGCGTTTTTTTCCCTCTCCTACGAATGCGCCTTTCAGGCCGAGGATGTGGCTGCCCTGGTGATGATATTGGGCACGGCATTGGCGTTGTCCGAAAACAAGGTTCTCTGCGGATTGGCGGGGGCCGTGTTATCGCTATTGTTCACGTTGAAGGGAATCACCTGGCTGCTGGGCCTGGTTCCGTTGTTGTTTCTAGGGCTATACCGGGAAAAATTCCGGAGGCCGTTGATTTGGACGGGTTTATCGTTCGGGATCTCCAGTGTGGCGCTGGCGGCCCTGATTTGGCTGCTGATCCCCCAGGAGATCACGGATCTCCGCGACGCCAGCCGCTTTCAGTCGTCGTTCCGGGGATTCGGCCGCTCGCTGGCCGGTGAAATGTTCCAACGGCTTCAGACCATCTACCAGTTTTATCTGCAGTACTTTTTCCACATTTCCTTCCTGATTCCAGGATTCATCGCCGGATTTCTGCTTTCACTCTATTGGTTTGAAAAAGATCTGAAGCGGCTGGCGGTTTACTTGTCCCTTTGGCTGGTTCCCGGCGCGGTGATCGTGCTGCAGGGCAAGGGATTCCTGTACCATTTCGCGGTACTGCTGCCGGTGGCGGCGGGATCGCTGATCGCTCTGCAAGCGGCGGTTCGGCGTTACCAGCTTCAATCCCGCTGGAACGGGGTAATCCTGGGATTCCCGTATCTCCTGGCCTGGCTGTGTGTCGGGCCGGTTTCACTGTTCCCAGTGGCGTCGTCGGTTTCGCATATTCAGGAAAGCCGGTCGGACGTGGAATTTTACCGGGACCTTTGCGCGAAGTCCGAATTGGACCGGCAGCCCCGCTTGTTGTATCTGACCGACGGCCGGGCAGCATATTATTTTAAAAGCCAAAGCGAATCCCGGTATTTCTACCCCTTGCCCATCAAACGGTCACTAGCCAATCCCGGATTGCGGGATACAGACTTATATCAGGACGAGATGCAGCGGATCTTGAAATACACAGGAAAAATGATCGTGGTGCAGGATGCCTGGTTCAACCTGGACGATTTCCCCGCCATCCGGGACAAAATCCGGAACGAGTACCGTCCCGTGTTTCAGGGAACCGTGGGCCGGCACTCCTTCACTCTCTATGAACGCGCGTCCACCGGCTGATCTTCCTGGAAAAAGCCGCTGCCTGCTTCCCGAAGGCGGGGGGAACCATTACAATCAGTACGTATTTTCCGAAGGTATAAGTACAGTAGAATAGGCAAGGCATCCATGGCCAAGTTTCCGGTAACCGTCTCCGCGTTCTTCCCGGCGCACAACGAAGTGGATAACATCGGCCCCCTGACGGAAAAGACCGTCCAGGTGCTGTCGGAAACCGTGGACGATTACGAAGTGTTGATCATCGATGACGGCAGCACCGACGGGACGCGGGAACGGGCGGACGAACTGGCCCATGCGCATCCCAAGGTCCGGGCGATCCATCATGACGCGAACCGGGGCTACGGGGGCGCGTTGAAAACCGGATTCGCCGCCTGCGCCAAGGATTGGATCTTTTTCACTGACGGCGACGGCCAGTTCGAGGTGGGCGAGCTCCCCCGGTTTTTGGCCTGCACGGACCAATACGACGCCATCGTCGGGTTCCGCATGAACCGGAGCGATCCCATCCACCGTAAACTGTTCGCGTTCGGCTGGGGAACGCTGATCCGGATCCTGTTCGGCTTTCGGGCCCAGGACCTGGATTGCGCGTTCAAGCTGATCAAGCGGAAATACCTGGACGGCGAGACGCTGCGGGCGGAAGGAGCGGTGATCTCGGTCGAGCTGTTTTCGATCCTGAAACGGAAAAACGCGCGGATCCACCAGATCGGCGTGCGCCACTACCCCCGGAAAGCAGGAAAGCAATCGGGGGGCAGCCCCAAGGTCATCCTGCGGGCCTTCAAGGAGTTGATGCTGTTCTACCGGCAGTTGAAGGGGTAGAAGGGGGACGAGTGATAAGCAAGGTCATGAAACCAAGGGCAAGGATGTCATCCCCGCGCCCACGAGAATCCAGTAGGGGCGGACCTTCGTGTCCGCCCCTGTAAAATGTCATCTCCGCGCAAGCGGGGATCCAGTTCTTTTTTCAGAGTAGTCGGGTGGATTGAGCAACACGAAATCCCACCAAAACTGATTTGAAGCGCCAACGGCGCGGCATGAGAATTCACAATGAATCGTACCACTTTTCTTTCCTGGATCATCCTGTTCGGCCTGGCGCCGGTCACCGCTATGGCCCAAGGGGATACACCGCTTCTCCCCCAGGTTCTGATCGAAGAGGATATCGTAACCGTGGAATCCCCCAACAACGGCTCCGGCCCGCTGTGGTGTTATGGCGCGCCGGTGCTGGTCCGGAGCGGAGAGCGTGTCTTCGCCAGCATCAACGAGACCGGGAAGGACGTCCCGCCCCTCTGCAATACCCGCTGGCGTCTCTGGGAGCGGACCGCAAAAGGCTGGGTGGTCCTGCATCAGGATGAACGGTTCCGGAACCGGGAGCCGTGTCCCCTGGTGCTGTTAGGTGACGATACGTTGCTGCTTTCCGCCAATTCCTCGACCCAGCCGCCGGGAACCCAGTACGGCCCGTGCGAGCCGAACGTGTTTCGTTTCGGCTTCGCCGCGTTGTCATCCCCACCGGTTTTGGAGTTGCCGCGCTGGGAGGGAACGCCCCGGTTCACGGACCATTCGTACCGGGGGATCGGCGTGGACGGCGAAGCGCGCGAGACGCTGCTGTTCCACATCGACGCGGAAAACGGCCGCCAGTATGTCAGTGTAAGGAATCCGGAGGGCGAATGGTCCGCCCATGGATTCATCGAGTTTCCACTCCGCGCGTGTTATCCCCAGGTGGCGTTGAAAGCCGGCGCGGGGCACATCCTGGCCATCGGCGATATCGTGGAACCCACCGAGGAATGGCGTAAGTTCAAGAAAGAGAAAACCGGGCGGGATTGGGATTACGTTTTCCGCCGCCTGTTTTACACGTGGACTCCCGATGTGCGCACTGAGCCGTTCCACGAACCGATTGAGATCGACACGGTCGACGCCTCGGCAGGGCATATCACCAACCTGGATTTATGGCTGGATCGCGAAGGCCGGGCGTATCTTCTCTATCTCAAGCAACCGGTGCAAACCGCGCTGATGCGGGACCGCTTCTTCCCCGGCAGGAAGTTGATCCGTTCCCTCGAATGCGTGGTGGTGATTCAAGGCCGGGTGGAAGAACGGCTGACCTTGATGACTGGCGGCGAAGGCCTGGATGGCCCGGATCCCCGTTATGCCCGGTGGCAAGCCACACCGGATGGGGCGCTGTACGTGGTCTATACCGCGGGGATCATGAAACACGGCCGACCGGCCGGAGTGGAAACCCGGATCCAACGGATATTCCCCCGCCGGGGGGACGCGGCCGCCATCCCCCTCCAACAACCGTTTTCAGTCTTTTTCACCGCGACAGAACGGGGAGGTTCGAAACCTTCCCGCCTGCTCGATTTGTATGGCACCGGGCCGAATGGCAATCCCCTCCGCTATGCACGCATCCAACTTGAATAACACCGCGTCTCCCGTTGCATCCATGACCGCGGCCGGGGAAATCACCTCGATTTTCACCGGGGATGCCGCTCAGGACCGGACGGGTTGGCAGGTCGTCCTTTCCACCTGGTTCTTGTATACCGGCCAGGCCCTGGTGTATCCCCATTTCACCCGGTATTACGATCTCGATCTGCACCTGCCGGATTGGCAGATCGGCTTGTTGATGGCCGTTCCCGCGCTGGGCGCGCTGTTGCTGCAGCCGGTTTGGGGATTCTTGTCGGACCGGATCCTGGGCCGGACCACCGCCTTCCGCGCGGTGGTGACGCTGACGGGATTGATCCTCGGCTTTTACGCCTTTTCCTATCAATGGGGCGGATTCCCTCTGCTGCTGACCTTCGCTTTTTTGTTCATGACCTGCTACGGCTCGGGATTGCCCCTCAACGCCGCCATCATTCTCTCGTACCTGGGGCAGAAGCGGCGGCACTTGTTCGGCCGTATACGCGTGGCGGGCAGCATCAGTTTCTCGGTGGGGATGTTCGTACTCGCTCCCGTGTTGGTCCTGCTGTCCCACGGATTGGGATTGTACGGGCGGACAATGGTCTTTTTGGGCGGGAGCTGCATGTACCTCGCGACGATCCTGTTCACCCGGTGGGACGAAGCCCATTTCGAGCGCCATTCCCGGCCGGTTTTCAGTTCGTTCGTGGAACTGCTGCGTAACCGGAATCTCATGAGCTTGTTCGCTTCACTCTACTTCCTTTCGGTGGGCACGGCCGCGGGAACCCAATATGTCGGGCCTTACATCGGCCACCGGGATCTTTCCGAGATTTTTTTCGCTACATTTTGGCTGGTGGGCGTGGGAGTGGAAATCGTTTTGACCTACAATCTCCAAAAGGTGGTGCGATTTTGGGGAATGAAGGGGACGATTCTCGCCGCCTTCGCCTCGGAATACATCCGCTGGACGGGGATGTCCATGCTGGAAGCTCCGGGGTGGATGTTGTTCCTCAATGCGCTGCAAGGGCCGGCGGTGATCGGCGTGTTTTTCGCGTCGGCGATGTACCTGGATTCGGAATGCGAGGAAAGCGTGCGGTCCTCGGCGCAGGCGATGATCTATTTCGCCTTCATGACCGGCCAGGTGACGGGGTATCTGATTTCCAGCGCTCTTGTGGAATACCATGCGGAGCTGCCACGGGCGGAAGCGATTCAGACGACCTTTTTCTGGTCAGGATTTTTCATCCTGACGGCCCTGTTGATTGGAACCTTCTGTGTGAGGCGGGAACGTGTGTGATTCTTTACTCGAATAAAGTCAACTAAGTAGGATGCATTAGATGCGTTTCTTAAATTTTACTGGTCATGCGGCATAGCGAAAAAAATGTGAAAAAAGCGTGGGAATGTCTTGACAGCATGTAGGCTAGTTTCTTATAGTTATGACAAAATGGCCTGGTATCCTGTTTTGTCTGTGTGGCTCTTGGTGGTCCCTGAAAGGAGAATAATAGAATGCTTAGGCATGTGCCCGTCATTCTTCTGAGTCTATGCTTATCCATCCTGCTTGGCGCGTGGATTTCTCCCGTGGCCACGGCCCAGGTCGTGGAAACACCCACGGAAACCCCGGTGGAAACGCCCACCGCCACGCCCGTGCCCGTGGAACCTACCCCTACGGAATCGGCCGTGGCGACTCCGACCGAAACCCCCGTAACTACGCCTACAGCAACGTTCACTCCGGTACCGACGCCCACAGAGAGCGTGGTAGCCACCCCTACCGAAACCCCGGTAGCCACCCCCACCGAGACACCGGTGGCGACCCCGACTCCGACCTTCACTCCGGCGCCGACACCCACCGAGACGGCAGTGGCCACGCCGACCGAGACGCCCACCGAGGTCCCGACGCCGACCTCCACGCCGACGGTGACGCCCACGCCGGTGGTGATTCAGATCGGTGACGTGAACGAAGACGGAACTTTGGACAACGCCGATATGCAGGAGATTCTGAATATCTACCTGCGTGGAGACGCCTTGCCGGCGGATAAGCTGCGCATCGCCGACGTGAACGGTGACGGCCGGGTGACGCCGCAAGATGCGCAGGATCTGTACTTGCAGATCCAGGCGGGAGGCTGATCCGCCGCGGTGGTTTGCGAATCGAGTGAATAACCAGGCAGCCGGGGGATTACCTATCTCCCGGCTGTTTGATTTTGAGAGAAACTGCGATCCATCATTACGCTTACGGAGATGGAGGCCCGATATTCAAGATTATGGGGAGGCAGCACCATGGCGGAATACGACCTTCTCTCAACCTGCATTACCGAACGGGATTTGGATTTTTTGTTCCTGGAGGAATTCAATTGCAACGAGTCCTTCCAACAGTGGTTTTGGCGCAAAACCCATCTGGAGATCGACCCCGCTATTCCACTTGAATCCTTCATCCAAGAAGTGAAAGCGATCCACAGTGTCTCAGAGAGTGGCATCGGGTATGGGGAGACGGATATTTTGGTGGATTATCACGTGAAAGAGCCAGCCGACCGCCCGGTCCGGTTTCTGGTGGAGAACAAAATCATCGCGCCCTTCGGCCCGCGGCAAATCGAGCGGTACCGTGAACGGAGCCGGAAATATGTTACGGAGGGAAAATGCTCGAAATGCTTGACGGCCTTGTTGGCGCCCGCGTGTTATTATCAAAATGCTCCCTTTTTCCAGGATAAACAGAGGGTGGCATTCGATGTCATCGTTTCTTATGATGAAATCTTGGGATTCCTCGCGGGACAGGCTTCGAACGAATACGAACTTGAATTAACTAGCCGGTATCTTCATAAAGCGCGCATCGTGAGCCAAGCCATCGAGAAAAGCCGCCGGGTGTCTGAGGAATCAAGAGGTCCTGTGACAGATGAGTTCAATCTGAAATATTTCCAATTCATCCACGATCAGCCTTTTCGTTTTACCATGCGGTCTCCCGGCACAAGAAGCGACGCCTCGGGATGCATTTGGTTCTTTTATCAACATCCCGGCCTGAAAATTGATCGGGATCTGATGAAGTTGAAACTGGTCCATAAAATCGGGCCGGGACATGACCGGCTGGATCTCCAATTCATGGGCTGGGGAAAATCCGATGCCATCGTCAGGCCCAAGCTGGAGCCTTTATTGGAATATAGGATGCGCTATATCGTCACCAAGAACCAACATACTGTGATGATCTCCATCCCCCTGATTCCTATCAATATTCACAAACCTTTCGAAGAAGAATCGCCCAAAGTGCGGATCGTTCTCGAAGAAGCGAATCGTCTGATGGATTGGTTGGAACGGAATCGCCCGCCGCTGCTGGAAATCGCCCGGGAGATTCAAAATCAGGGAAAAGGTGCGAATCCATAAGGGTGAGTCAGGATGGATGAAAGATTGTCTCGTACCCAATTCCCTCTCCCCCCGGGAGCGGGTTGGGGTGAGGGAACGCCTTGTTAGAACGAAATGAACCCGGCTATCCACACCGAAACATGAATTTGCCAGTGAATAAATCTTCACGGAGCCTGCCCCATGAGCATGAAGCAATACCAAACGGTCATTGACGATCATTTCCCCCGCTACTTCTTCGCCGGCTTCACCGATAATCCCGGCGATGTGGACCTGCTGCGGGCCACCCAGGCACAAGTGTGCCTCTACGAAAAAGTCACCTGGACCCTGCCCGGCGGCTCGGGCGAGCTGGAAGAAAAAGGCTTGCGGTATGGTGAGAATCCCGGCCAGGAAGCGGCGTTGTACCGGGCGGTCAACGGCCATCTGGTGCTGGCGGGCATCCAATTTCTGGGTGAGGGTGACAGCCGGATCGGCGGACTGACCAACGAATCGCTCATCCAGTTCGGCAAACACCCCAGCAAGACCAACCTCACCGATGTGGACAGCGGCCTCTCCATCCTGAAATATTTCCATGAGGAACCCTGCGCGGTGATCATCAAGCACAACAATCCCTGCGGGGTGGCGCTGGGCGAAAACCTGCTGGGCGCCTACACCAAGGCGTGGGAAGCCGATCCCATCGCTCCCTTCGGCGGCGTGCTGGTGGTGAATCGCGCGGTGGATCAGGGTACCGCCGAAGCCGTGGCCGAACAGTATTACGAGGTGATCTGCGCGCCCGAATACGAGGACGGCGCGGTGGAGATCCTCGCCCGCCGCAAGAATCTGCGCATCATCCGCATCCGGGACATCGCCCGCCTCCAGGAGGACATCGGCCGGCGGTATGTCGATTTCAAGTCGCTCTCGGACGGATCGGTGTTGCCCCAATGGTCATACATGCCCACGGCGGGCATGGACCAACGGGTGATCCGGTCGTATGCCGATTTCAAGGAGTGTGTCGAGGTTCCTCAGGGGCTTCCCGTCCGGGAAACGCGGGAAGGCAAGGTGGTGAAGACGGACCAAACCGTCTCCATCCAGCGCGCGCCCACCGAACAGGAAATGAAAGATCTCTGGTTCGCCTGGATGGTGGAAACCGGCGTGACCTCCAACTCGGTGCTGACCGCCAAAAACGGCGCGACGGTTTCCATCGGCGTGGGCGGGCAGGACCGCGTGATGATGGCCAAGCAATGCGTGAGCAAGGCGTATATTTCAAGGCAATCGCTGATCGCCATCCAAAAACATGGCATGCAGTTCGACGCTCTCGCGCTCGAAGCCCGCAAGGGCATCGTTCCCATGCACGCGTTGGACCGGATCGAAGAAGAAGCCGCCCAGGACAACGCCGGATTGAAAGGCGCGGTGGCCGCCTCGGACGCCTTCTTCCCGTTCCGCGACGGGGTGGACACCCTGTTGGAGGAAGGCGTCACGGCGATCGTGCAACCGGGGGGATCGTTGCGTGACGCCGACGCCGTGCAGGCCTGCAACGAACGCGGCGCCACGATGGTGTTTACCTCCATGCGCTGCTTCAAGCATTAAGGCAACACCTGCATGCGGCCGAGCGGAGGATATTTCGCGGCTGGAATCAGCCCAGAATATCCTGGACCGCTATATTCATCCCGGAAAACGCCAGGGGGGACAAGGTTTGGCCGGCGCGGCAGGTTTTCATTTCCTCGTACCCTTGGGGAGAGGGAGTTCGGTAAACCGTGACGGTTTTCCCCTCGACATCGGCGATCCA
>JBHGBC010000006.1:0-93296 GCA_041946805.1 bacterium | reverse complement strand
TTTCGTGGTGTAAGTATCGTATCCAGTTTTTGGAGATCTTAGTTCACGGATTCAGGTATATGAAAAAATACCTTATCACAGGAATAGCGCTGGTGGTGGTTTTCGCGTTCGTGGCCCCGATTCCCGGTCAAGGCCAGGAGATCCGGGAATACACCTTGAACCAAGCCAAGGCCGCTCCGGTGATCGACGGCGTGGCGACCGACGCGGAATGGGCCGGGGCGGAATGGACGGGGGATTTTTACGGTGGAAACTTCAGCATCAACACCATGTACCTCAATGAACAAATTCCCAGAGAAGACCTCAATTGGGAATGGCGGGCACTCTGGGGCGAGGAATATTTATATTTCTGCATGAGAGGCGATTTCAAATACCTCACTCCGAACGGCTGGTTGTATGATGGAAATACGACGACTGTACTCGAAGCGGACGATACCGGATACGCGGGATGGGGCAATCCGGGCTGCGTGGATTTCGAGTTCTTCATGGAGCCCAACTGGAAAGATGGGGACGGCGTGAACGATAGCGCGGATATGTCACCCAGCTATCAAATTTGCTGGTTCCCCTTGGGGGATGATGTGTTCAATGGGGAAGTGGTGACCCCGGGGAACTTCGGCGTCCGCACCGGCGCGGAAGGCCCTCCATTTTTCTTTTCTGGATTAAATAGCACTGGCGCCAAATTTCCAGCCACTCCTTGGAATCCGATGACGGATCCACAAGAGGCCGCTACCGCCGGTGTGAAACCGTTTTTGATCGCGGCTCAACCCAATCCGGTCGCGGGGGCCCAGGAACCCGATATTGTCGCGCGTCCATTGTTGGAAGTCGCGATTCCGTATTCGCAGCTCGGCTTTGTTGCCATGCCGGACTTGGTTGATTACACCATCGATGACATCCCCTTTGAAGGCATCAACCTGATCATGCAAAAAGATGCGAATGGCCAATGGGTGAAGGCGGGTGATGAGTGGTTATTCAATGTATGCGGCTACACCGACGGCTATACCATGTCGATCGGCTTGCAGCTGGTTGAATGGAATTTAATGGATGGGTCCGCATTCAATAGCGCCCCCCGTGGAATTCTGAAGTTCGCCGCCGGGGCGGGTGTGAGCGACTGGATGCTGCAGTAAGTCATTGGGAATTGATTGTTTTACCACAATGATAAGGGGCCAATGATGAATTGACCCTTTTTTTTATTATCGTTTGAGTTACTACGAGGCATAGGTGTGAAGCGGGGATTTGTATATCATTCATGCGGGACATCCGGATGTTTTTGTAAGGTATAAAATTCATGAATCTAAAGCAAATTCCATTTTTCATGTTTCTTATAATTCATCTGATTTCATGCTCAACACATGATAATATTCCCCGGGGAAGGATTATTGTCATCGGCCTGGATGCCTTGGATCTGAAAATCCTTCACGAATTGGTCTCGCAGAACCGGTTGCCGGCCTTCAAGCATCTGCTGGAAAACGGCGCCCATGGAGAATTGCAGTCATACCATCCACTGCTATCCCCCCTGATCTGGACCACAATCGCGACCGGCCGGCCCCCCGATGAACATGGTATTCTGGACTTCACGAGTCTCGATCAAAATGGAACTCCGATCATTGTTCCCTCGTCCCAGCGGAAATGCGCCGCCGTCTGGAACATCGTTTCCGCCCGGGGGAGGTCTTGCTCCGTGGCGGGTTGGATCGCCACCTGGCCGGCGGAGAATATCCTTGGAACGATGGTTTCGGATCG
The DNA here is from genome assembly GCA_041946805.1 of bacterium. Classification (GTDB taxonomy): domain Bacteria; phylum Hinthialibacterota; class Hinthialibacteria; order Hinthialibacterales; family Hinthialibacteraceae; genus JABLXU01. Next base: position 91,562 of record JBHGBC010000006.1, on the reverse strand, counting down.
ATTCGTTCCGTCCTCGTTTGTGCAGGAACAAACTCTCTTGGAGAACATCATCCCCCAACTTACATTCCCGGAGAAATTGGCCTTTCCCTTATCCGATTTCCGCCAGGATTACACGCGCATCGGCTGTCCGGAGCTGAGGCCGTACCTGCGGCTGCGGGAGGCGGATTGCCAGCAAAGCCTGGCGTCCCCATTCACGGTGTACGACCGGATTCAACATTTCCGTTTGATCTTGTCACGGACGGAAACATCCATGGCTGTCTTGCTGGATCTCGTGGATCACCATCCCACGGATTTGACATTAGCCTATTTCGACGCCACGGATTCCACCGCCCACCTGTTCATGCAGGAAAGGCCGCCGCGGCGGTCCCAGGTCACCGAGGAAGATTTCGCTTGTTTTTCAAATGCGGTGGACGCCATTTACGAAAGAATGGACCGCCTCGTGAATGACGTTCTCGGCCGGTTGAACGAACGGGACACGCTGGTGGTTTTATCCGACCATGGCTTTCGCAGCGGAGAGGAACGATTGAAGCGGTCTTCGTTGACCACGATGGGACCGGCGGTTTCCTGGCATCGCGAAAAAGGTGTACTCCTGGCCCGCGGACCCTCGATTCAACCCGGCGAAATCCAGGACGCGTCCGTTTTCGATATTGCGCCCACCTTATTAGCCATGCTCGACATTCCGCCTTCCCTGGAAATGCCCGGGAAAATCCTTCCCGAATTCATCGGGGGGAAAGCCCAAGCGGAATCATTTGTCCGTGTGCCGGATTGGGATGGGGATTACCATCCACCCGAACTACCCCGAGTGGATTCCGCGTACAGCGGATTGGATCTGGAGCAATTGCAAGCGCTGGGTTACGCAGCAGCCGATGTTAAACAAAAATCCGAAGGGCACGGGGAAAACGTCAACGATCATTACAATTTGTCGGTCTATTATGAATACCAAGGTGAATACGACCGGGCTCTCCAGGAGATCGAACGGGCTTTGTCCCTCGATCCCTCCCACCGGAAGGCGTTGGGCACGCGCTGCCGTCTCTTGACGCAGTTGCACCAATTCGAGAAAGCCGAAGCGGAAATCGTCCGGCTTACGGCCATCATGAAACGGGAAATCGCCGATGCGGAGTCCGAACTGGCCGGCCATCCCACGGGGGATCCAACCCAAAACGCGCTGCTCCACGCGCGAATCGAGGCCGGGAAGATGGGACTGTCGGAACTCTATCACAACCAGGGCGAATTGGAGTTTCAACGAGGCGCGGCCGAGAAGGCCGTGCTCTGTTTTATGCAATCATCCGAACTCGATCCCGACAATATGGAAACCCTGTACAATCTGGGCACCTGTTATGGAATGACCGGTCAATATGACAAATCAGTGGAAAAATTGACTGATCTCTTGAAATTGAATCCCCATCACCAGAAGGGACGGCAAAGCCTGGCGGTGGCGTATCTGCGTCTGCAACGTGGAGCCTTGGCACTCTCCTTACTAGAAAGTCTCGTCTTGGAAATCCCCAACGACGCGAATATCCATTATCTCATGGGAGAGGGGTATCGAACGGAACAGAATGCCGAAAAGGCGCGGGAATGCTATGAGAAGGCTCTGAAAATCGATCCCAACTTGAACAAAGCCAGACAAAGGCTGGAGCAATTCAATAAAGCGAATACACAATAGTCAATGTCTTCCATCGGCGAAAAGGCCCTGGCGCGCATGGCCAGGGCCTCTCTTCTATCCCATTTTTCCGGGCGAAACGGTTAATAGAGTTCCCATCGTCCAACGGGGGTTATTTCTTTGAATTCATTAGAGAACATCATGGTTCCATCCAGTTGCGGATTCCCGTTTTTGCTGCCTGACGACCATCCGATCCAAGCCCCCTCGCCTTGAGTCGTGGTCATGGACGCGATGTCTCCGTCCCGGTCCATCAAGGTGACATCAAATCCGATGCCCAGGCTGCCGTTTACTGTGGGACCGATATCGAGCGTGTCGGTCGCCTCCACCGGTTCCAATCCGATTTCCAGGTAGGTAAGTACTTTAAACGCCATTTCAAACTGGGAGGTATAAGGGCCGAACGGGTTGTTTGGATCTTTAGGTTTGATGATCCATTTCGCTTGGGCAAACGGAGGACGGCCGTCCAAGGTAGCCGTATTCAAATTAGTGATCCAAAACGCTGTTCCCTCCGCGAGAATATTGCCGTTCGCATCCATTTCCTGGCTGGTGTCGTATTCGCCGCCGGTGCGGTCGATATCGTTTTGGACGATCGCGTACTGAACATTGCCGTTTTCGGCATAGCCATACGCGCCCGTATCGTCGTTATCCCATTCCACATAAACCTCCAACCGGTCATAAAACCAGGTATCAGACGGGATAACGCCTTCGTTCCATTTGCTCAATTGGGAGACGTTGATGTCGTCCTCGGTCCATCCGGCGACGTACACTTGATTCGCCTGATCGTTCCATCCCACCATAAACCAGTTGTCCTGAGTACTCGCCGCCAGGGTGGTCACTTGATACCCTGGATAAAATTCCTCACAGGAACGTTTTTCCAAACTGGCTGGCCAATCGCTCAAATCGCCGTCCACCTTGATCGGCTGGATCTGATACACCGTAATATTCTTGGGATTGGTACCAGATTCCGGATCCGTATGCGTCGGTGTTTGAGCGAATCCCACACTTGCAATCAACACCAAAGACATAGTGAGAACAACTCGTTTCATTTTTCCCTCCTTTTTGCCATAATTGAATAGATCATCCAGACTATTTTGTATATCACGCGGACAATCCCATTGTCAAGACAATTCCCAAAAATGAGATAGGTTAGAATCCTGAATTATTTACAATATCCGAATATTGAGCGCATCCAGGAAGTGCGTACAGGATGGGGAAAAGATATTCCATCCACTTCTTGATACGGGCGGACATGAAGTTCCACTCCCACCAAAATTCCCTTCCCCTATTCTTCTCTCAGAGGGAGAGGGGATATTGGAGTGGCACGAATTGATCATTTCGAGGGTATGCCGGCCGGGCATCTGAAAAAAAACGCCCTTCCCGGCTAAGCCGAATATCGGATCCTTCCGGCCGGCGCGGATTCTCGGATGGAGGTCTTCGCCCGGTTGTGGTTGACCCATGCCGGTTGTCTACTTTACACTTTTTCCTGTACCTGGAGGTGGCAGGATAGGCTTTCGGCCTTTCCAGGATTTATATTATCGCGAGAAACAGATCGGAAGAATCACACCGGGGAAGCACGCAGGCCTGACTTCACAAGGAGAGCAACGTCATGCCAAGCATTCCACAAATGAAGAGAAAGCAAGATTTGTATTTAACCTATTTTACCGTGGCTGCGGATCATTTCTTCCCGCGCCGATCCCTCCGGGTGTTGACTTGTATTCTTTTCCTCTCACCACTGCTGGTTCCCGGCGCCTGGTCCGACGCGCCCGGCGAGGTGCGGGCGTGGGAGGAAGCGCTGGTGATTCCCACGTACCAGTTGGGGCCGCCCGATCCCAATCCCATGTTCTACACGCAGGAATCCTACCAGGGCGCGCAGAAGCGGATTTATCCCTACGCGCTGCAAGATCATCTGACCCATGTCAAAAAAGATCAAACCTATAACGCCCTGTACTTGGAAAACGAATACCTCCAGCTGATCGTGTTGCCCGAAATCGGCGGGCGCTTGTTTTCGGCGGTGGACAAGACCAACGGGTATCCGTTTTTCTACCGCCAGCACGTGATCAAGCCGGCGCTGATCGGGATGCTGGGGGCGTGGATCTCGGGCGGGATCGAGTGGTGCGTGTTTCATCATCACCGCAATACCACCTTCATGCCCGTGGATCACCGCATCGCGGAGAACGCGGATGGCAGCAAGACTCTCTGGATCGGCGAAACCGAGCGCCGTCACCGCATGAAATGGCTCATCGGGATCACCCTGCGTCCCGGTCAATCCTACATCGAAGTGACGGGGAAATTCTTCAACCGCACGGCTCTGCCCCATTCGATTTTGTATTGGGCCAACGTGGCGGTGCACGTCAACGACGATTACCAAGTGTATTTCCCGCCCAGCGTGCAGGTGGCCACGTATCACTCCAAGGTCGATTTCACCCACTGGCCCATCTCCAACGAGATCTATCGCGGATCGAATTACAAGGGCGTGGATCTCAGCTGGTGGAAAAACAGCGAGGCATCGAACTCGTTTTTCGCCTGGGACCGGCAAGAGGATTTCATGGGCGGGTATGACCACGGCCAGGAGGCGGGGGTGGTGCATGTGGGGAACCATCACGTGGTCACCGGGGCGAAATTGTGGGAATGGGGGACCGGTCCCGCGGGGCGCATGTGGGACAAAATCCTCACGGACGAGGACGGCCCCTACGCCGAGCTGATGGTCGGCGCGTTTTCGGATAACCAGCCGGATTACAGCTGGATCAAGCCCTCCGAGATAAAGACGTTCAAGCAATACTGGTTCCCTGTGCGCGGAATCGGCGGATTCAAAAACGCCAACCTCAACGGGGCCGTCAACCTGGAGTTGAAATCCGAAAACCGGGCGTGGATCGGTTTCCATGCCACGACAAAACGGGACCACGTCAAGGCGGTCTTGAAGGCAGGCGATCAGGTCTTGTTCGAGCAAGAAACCAACATCGGCCCGGCGGAACCGTTCACGCGGGAGGTCGAAATTCCCACGGGAACCGCGGAAACCGATCTGCGCGCCGCCCTGCTGGACGAGGAGGGCCGGGAGCTGATCGCTTACCAGCCCGTCAAGTTGGAACCGGTGTCCGAACTGCCGGAGGTTGTGAAAGCCCCGCCCGCGCCGGCGGACATCCAGACCAACGAAGAGCTGGTGCTGACCGGCCTGCGGGTGGAGCAGATCCACAATCCCAGCGTCGATCCGCTGGCGTATTATGAGGAAGCGTTGAAGCGGGATCCGGGCGATTCGCGCGCCAACACCTTGCTGGCAATCAACGAAATCAAGCGGGGACAATACGCCGAGGCGGAGGGGCATTTGCGGGCCGCCATCGAACGGATCTCCGAGGGATACACCCGGCCGCAAAACGCGGAGGCCCATTATTACCTCGGCCTGGCCTTGCGGGCGCAAGAGAAATGGAACGAGGCGATCGACCATTTCTACCGCGCCACCTGGGACGCGGCCTTCCACTCCCCGGCCTATGCGCAGTTGGCGGAACTGTCCTGCCATCGCGGTGATTATCCGCAAGCCTTGGAACAATTGGATCAAGCCCTGGTCACCAACGCGCAATTCACCAAGGCCATGAACCTCAAGGCGGCCGTCCTGCGGAGGATGGGAAAACCGGTGGACGCGAAACCGCTGGCCGAAGCGGTGCTGGCCATCGATCCGATCGACTTTTTCGCAATGAACGAACTGTATCTCGCTCGTAAAGCGTTGGGTTATGCGGACGCGGAAACGGCACTCACGGATCTACGAACCGCGATGCGGGACGAGGCGCAAGCCTACCTGGAACTGGCCACGGATTATCTGAATGCCGGGCTGTTCGACGAGGCCATCGATGTGTTGAAACGCCCGGTGGAGGGGAAGATGGCCTTCGCCGGGACCTACCCGCTCGTTTACTACTATTTGGGCTATTTCCATCAACAGAAGGGCCAACCGGAGCAGGCGGCGGCGTATTATCAGCAAGCGGCGGCCATGCCTCCCGATTATTGTTTCCCATTCCGGCTGGAGACTCTGGCGGTGCTTGACGCGGCCCTGGCGGCCAATCCCAACGACGCCCGCGCCTACTATTACAAGGGCAACCTGCTCTACGACCTGCAGCCGGAGAACGCGATGACCTGCTGGGAAAAATCCCGGGCGCTTGACGATTCGCTGGCCACCGTGCACCGCAACCTAGGGTGGGTATATTCCCGGATCCAGAACGATATGCCCAAGGCCATTGCATGTTACGAGAAAGCCATCGCCTGCGGCGGTCTCGATCCCCGCTTGTTCCTGGAGTTGGACATGCTGTACGAATCAGCCAACGCCACACCGGAAAAGCGGCTGGCGGCCCTGGAGAAAAACCACGCGACGGTGGTCCAGCGGGTGGAGAGTTTCACCCGCGAGATCCGGGTGCTGGTCCTCAACGGAAAATACGATCAGGCCATCGATTACCTGGCCGACAACTTTTTCCACGTGTCGGAAGGCAACGAGGAGATCCACGACATCTACGCGGACGCTCATTTGCTGAAGGGGCTACAAGAGATGAAAGGCGGGCGGAACGCGGAAGCGCTGGCGCATTTCCAAAAGGCTTCCGAGTATCCCGAGAACCTTTCGGTGGGGCGGCCCCAGAACGATCCGCGCGCGTCCCAGGTGGCGTATTTCATTGGCACGGCCTTTGAGGCGCTGGGCGAGAGCGCGAAGGCCAAGGAAGCATACCAACAAGCCGTGGACCAATCCGGCTCGCAACGCTGGCAGGAACCGAACTTCTACAAGGCTCTCAGCCTGGCCGAATTGGGACAAAACGAGGAAGCCGCCCAATTGTTCGCAGGGCTGATCGACCGGGGCGCGCGGACCCTCTCGCGCGAGGGCGGCGGGGATTTCTTCGCCAAGTTCGGCGAGCAACAAACACGCCGGACGCGCCAGGCCACGGGGCATTTTCTCCAAGGATTGGGATTTCTCGGCCAGGGCGAGAAAGACAAGGCCAAGGAGGAGTTCCGGCAGGCGGTGGAACTCAATCAAAGCCACCTCTGGGCGCGGTATCAGCTGTCGGAATTGTGAGAGGAACTCGATTCACTAGCGAGTCCTGGAACTTATGCCGTAGGTTATAATTTACGGCTACTCACGTGCATCCCCTTCGGGGATGCGACAGGCAGGGGACATTACACGGGGCGGCACGGTGCTTTGAGACCTGCCAGCATGGATAAATGTTATAATAGGAAAAGGCTATAATATCTTTATGCGTGGGCATGGAAGCCTCCTAGGAGTTTCACCCTGCCAGCTGCGACCGCTTTGAAAATGAGGGTGGCCATGGAAAACGAGTTGCGATCCTTTGTGATCAAAGTATCCTATATCTTGAAGAAATATGGCGCCAAAGAGATTTATCTGTTCGGTTCGGCAGCCTGGGATCAATCGCATGAGCTCTCTGACCTGGATATCGCGATATCGGGATTGCCGCCCGAAAAATTTTTCGCTGCCATGGGAGAAGCGGGGGATGCTATAAATATTCCTCTTGACCTGATCGATCTGGATGAAAACACCCCTTTTACTCGTTATTTAAGACAAGAAGGGGAACTTATCCGTGTGGACTGATGCTCAAAAACAAGTGGAATTGGAAAGAGAACAACTCCATCACCTCTTAAACACATATGACATGCTTCTTAAGCACTGCCAGCAATCAATTCCAAACTCCGTTGAACTATTAGCCTTAGCCGCCCTTTTGAATTCTTTTTATACAGGCGTAGAAAACATTTTTTAAAGGATTGCCAAGGAAATCGATGGCACTCTCCCCAAAACTGCCAATTGGCATCGAGACTTATTAGATCAAATGGCCAAAACTAATCCGTCCCGCCCCGCCGTACTGACGGGGGAACTCCGGAACCGGCTACGGGTATATCTTGATTTTCGTCATGTTTTTCGCCAAGCGTATTCCCATCAGCTAAACTGGCAGAAAATGGCGCATCTCATTCCAGATTTGGTGAATACGTTTAGTCTCCTTGAACGTGAATTGGATTCTTTTTTAGTTCACTCAAAAAAATTATAAATAAAAATAATTTAATTATAATTATTTAAATCTTGTTAATTAGATTCCCAAAATTATTTGATACAGATTCCTATCCATCTGCCCCCTCGCCAACATACAAACACCCCGTCCCTTCCTCGAAAATCAACTATAATCCATACGAATCGAATCCCGGAAATCAGAGAGAGGAAATCCGGTATGAAATGGTCATTCCGATTGGGCACGGTGTCGGGTATCGTCGTCTATATTCACGCCACGTTTTTCATCCTCATCGGCTGGATTTTTTTGGTCCACTGGCTGGAAGGGTACAACGTGCGGGAAGCCCTGGAGGGCGTCGCGTTCATCCTTTGCATATTCGCGTGCGTGCTGCTGCACGAGTTCGGCCATTCGCTGATGGCGCGGCGGTTCGACATCAAAACCCGTGACATCACGTTGCTGCCCATCGGCGGCCTGGCCCGGCTCGAGCGGATGCCCACGCAGCCGATGCAGGAATTGTGGGTGGCGCTGGCGGGGCCGGCCGTCAATGTCGTCATCGCGTCGCTGATTTTTGCCTGGCTGGTGCTCAGTTCCACATGGGAACCCCTCGCCGCGCTGACGGTGACGGGCGGGTCGTTCTTGGAACGCCTGATGCTGGTCAATCTATTTCTAGTGGTCTTCAATCTGCTGCCCGCGTTTCCCATGGACGGCGGCCGGGTGGTCCGCGCCTTTCTGGCGGGTTTTCTGGATTACACCACCGCCACGCATATCGCCGCCAGCCTGGGCCAGGGGATGGCGTTGATCTTCGGATTCATCGGCTTTTTCTTCAATCCGTTTCTCATTTTCATCGCCTTCTTTGTGTGGATTGGCGCGGCGCAGGAATCGAGTTTGGTGCAGATGAAATCGGCCCTAGGCGGCATTCCCGTGAAGCAGGCCATGCTCACGAATTTCAACGTGCTCCGCTCCACGGACACTCTGGCCGCCGCCGTGGAGTTGATCTTGAGCGGATCGCAGCAAGATTTCCCGGTCATGGAACAGGGGCGGGTGGTGGGAATCCTGACGCGTGGCGACCTGCTGGTGGCGCTGGCCCGGCAGGGGCAGGACACGCCCGCCGCCGAAGTGATGCGGAGGGATTTTGAATCCGCCGATGCGTACGACATGCTCGAGAGCGTTTTCCCCCGGATGCAAAGCGCCGAGTGCCGGACCCTGCTGGTGTTGCAGCACGGCGAGCTGGCCGGCCTCTTGACCCTGGACAACGTGGGCGAGTTCATCATGATTCAATCCGCGTTGCGGTCCGCCCCCGCCTCCCGAATTTACAATCCCTTCACGGTCCACCATCGATAAAACTAATCCCCTTCTTCGATTGTTTTGCTCATTTTGTAATGCGGGCCGACGCCGGGGATGAGGAATTCGTCCGATTCCAACCGCCAGCCTTGTTTCAGGTAGAATCCCACCGCGCCGGTCCGGGCGTTGCACCACAGGCGGCGCACGGGCGATACCCGTAGGAGGTGGGTTTCCGCGAAGCGCAGCAGTTTCCGGCCGATTCCCTTCCCCGTGAACGCCGGGTCCGTGGCCATGCCGCGCAATTGCCAGGCCGGATTTCCCAGCCATTCGTTCAGCATGAAGGTCAGGCAGCCCAAAATCCGCTCCTGGTAAAATGCGCCGAAATGCCGGGTGGTGGCGTCCCGGTCGCCGGGGAATTCCGGGGACACGCGGCCGGTGCCCTTGATCAGCACTTCCTGGCGCAATCCGATGATATCCTCGAGCCGGGCGATCCGGCATTCCACGGATTCGATGGTTACCAGGTTATCCGGCATGTTCATGATAAGTCCTCTCGACATTCCTGCGTGGCAGGCCGGTGATGAGGGGGCGATTCACTCCATTTAGTCCACTCTACCATTCGGCCAAAATATGTTATAATATAATGTGACATATAATAACGTATCTTTACAAATAAAGGCACATAATGAATCAGTTTTCGGATTTCTTCAAGAACCAGGTGAAACATATCCGTTGCGTCATCTGCGGGCACATGTTCGCGGGCCGCTATGACGAAACCATCGAAGGCTTTCCTTGTTATCACCCCGTCCATTTCCAAAAGCGGAGGCTGGACTGCGAGGAGAAGTTCTACCGGGAGATCCTGCGGATGTATCACTACTTGCACCACAAGGGCGAAAGCGTCACCGTCAAGCAAATCCTCGCCGAATTCGATTGGAACCGGAAAATCGTCATGAAGAAAGACATGATGCAATGGTGTTTCCGGCAAGGATATTTTCACCTGGACAATCTGAACCGTATCGAAGTCCCGCCCCCGGTGGAAGACACTTGTATGGAATTGTTCCGAAAGACGAACCTCGAAGATCCGGAATCCTTGGCCTACGCCACCGAGTTGCTCAAGGCCGCCTTGCGCTGCTTCGCCAAGGATCTGGTGAAGCCGCCCGAGGATCAGCTACCCATACGCATCCTGTATCCGGAACGGGAAGAGCCGCCCTCTCCTCCCGAGAACATACCGCCCATCCCCCCGCCGCGGCGGGAGCCGTCCGGGATGGTCACGGCCGCGCGTACTGGAGCCCGGGAGTTGGAAAAACGCCGGCACTGTGCGAGCCGCACCATGGAGCGGCGGCGGATGGACGAAAAAGACGCGCCATACCGATAAAACCGAGCCGGAGATCCTGTCATTCAAGAGGCCAGGGCCGGCGGTCCAGAAGGCGATACAGCAGGGCGCGGCAGGCTGAACAGAGGTCCAGTTCAAACGCGTAGTGAACCTCATCCATCAGATCTTTTTCGCTGCGTTGCTCCATCAGGGCGATAAGGCGCTTCATCTCTTCGCGGAGACCGGCGGGCGGAGTGGAGGGGGTTTCGTCGAAGGCGCCGCCGTCATAGGCGCAAAAGAGTTCGCCCCGGAAGATGAAGCGGGGACGTCCCACCTCGATCAACCGTCCGCACAGATCGCAAACGAACTTGATCCCCTTCTCGGCGCACATGAAAATACGATACTCTATTCCAATCCCCTCTGTAAGCGGACAAATCCATGAATAAAAACCCAAAAGCGATGATTACCACGATCGAGAGCCTCCTGGGACCGGTAAGCGCCGGGCATGGAGGGGGCAAGGTGCTTTGCCTCTCGATCGGCAACCAGTCCGAGGAACACGTCCGCGAAACCTTGCGCGAGATTGGGTATGAACCCGTGGCGGGTCAGAACCGGTTGGGAGAGAAAATCGCCCGGGAGTTGAGTGAATACCTGAAGGGCGCCCGGTCCCATTACACGGTCGAACCCTATTTCTCCGGGACCGCCTTTCAAGTAAAGGTATGGGAAACCCTGTGCCGGATTCCCTACGGTCAGGTGATCACGTACGGCGAGCTGGCGGTCCAGGCCGGTTATCCGCGTGCGGCGCGGGCGGTGGGGATGGCGATGGCCCGCAACCGGATTCCCATCATCGTCCCCTGCCACCGGGTGATCGCCACCAACGGCCAGCTGGGCGGATTCGGCTGCGGGGTGGAGGTCAAGCGCGCGTTGCTGTGGCTCGAGGGGGCCACAGGCGTGGCGCTGTGAGGGGAGGGGGAGTCATTTTTCAACGATAACGCGTTTTTCCATGAAATCCAATTCATCTCGCTTTCTAAATCCAACTTGACGCTTTCACTCCGCACATCACTATTGAGGAACAAGCAATTGGATCGAGGCATGTTGGCCGGACATGTGATCGTGATCATCGGGGGCACCACGGGGCTGGGATCGGCGGGAGCGCAAGCCTGCCTGGCCGCGGGGGCGAAGGCTGTGTGCGTGGGCCTGGATGAAGCTTCAAGCCAGGCGGCGGCCGCTGAATTCGGCGAAGCGGCGCTGGTCATCACCGGAGATGCGCGGGATCTGGAAACCGCGCCCCGCGCCATCGAGATGGCCGTGCGGGAATTCGGCGGATTTCACGGCCTCTATCATGTAGCTGGGGGGAGCGGGCGGAAATGGGGCGACGGCCCCCTGCATGAAATGACCGATGAGGGCTGGAACGAAACCCTGCGGCTGAACCTCACATCGGTTTTTTATTCCAACCGCGCGGCGGTACGGCAATTTTTGCGCCAAGGCACGGGAGGCAGTATCTTGAACATGGGTTCCGTGCTAAGCACGCATCCCGCGCCCCGGTATTTCGCGACCCATGCCTACGCCGCCGCCAAGGCCGCCATCGAAGGTTTTACGCGTTCGTGCGCAGCTTATTACGCGCCGCGCGATATTCGTATCAACGCCGTGCTGCCGGGGCTGGTGGACACTCCCATGGCCCGGCGCGCGATGAGCGATCCGGACATCCAAGTCTATTTGAAAACCCGGCAGCCCCTCGGCGGCGGGCGCGCGGGCCAGCCATCGGATCTCGACGCCGCCGTGGTGTTTTTCCTGTCCGCCGCGTCACGGTTCGTCACGGGACAGATCCTGGCCGTCGACGGCGGATGGAGCGTGAGCGAAGGGCCCTATCCGAACGCATCCCAAACGGATTGACGCATGATGAACGATACCCATCCAGCCTTGTCCCCCACGGAGATGTACCTGGAGAAGTGCCGCGGACTGGTGGAAACCGTGGCCGCGCAAAAGGCGGCGATCGAGCAAGCGGCCGAATGGTTCGCCGCCTCCATCCTCGCCGGGCGCATGGTGCACCTGTTCGGCTCGGGGCACAGCCGCATCATGGTGGAGGAAATGTGGCCGCGGTACGGCTCGTTTCCGGGTTTTCATCCCATCGTCGAGTTGTCGCTGACGTTCCACACGTCGGTGGTGGGATCGAACGGGCAGCGGCAGGCGATGTTTCTCGAAAACGTCAGCGGCCTGGCATCCCGCATCCTGCGCAATTTCGACATTTCGCCGCCCGATTCCGCCCTGGTGATCTCGTCCAGCGGGTGCAACCGGGTCCCCATCGAGATGGCGGAGGAGTTCCAGAAACGCGGCCTGAAGGTAGTGGTGATCGTCAGCCGCCGCCACGCGGAAGCCTGCGTCAGCGCCGATCCACGGGGCCGCAAACTGACGGATTTCGCCGACCTGGCGCTGGACACCGGCGCTCCGCCGGGCGACGCCATGATCCAGGTGCCGGGGCTGGACACCCCCGTGGCTCCGGGATCGACCATCGGGGGGTGCCTGTTGATCAATGCCCTCAAGGCCCAGACCGCGGCGCGCCTGACCCGGGCCGGCTCACCGCCCTTCGTGCTGACCGCTTCGGCGCTGGTGGGCAGCGAACGATCGGCCTGGTTGTTCGAGAACGCCTACGACGAACACGCGCGCCGGCTGGCCCGGTTGTATGAAAATCTTGGAAAAAAATCCTAAGGACTCCATATGCAAGAACAACCCCTGCGCACCACCGTGATCGGCAGTTATCCGTTTCCCGGCTGGCTCGAATTCGCCTCGCAACATCTCGCGGCCTTCGGGCCCGATGACCTGCGGGAATTGCAGGACGACGCCGTGATTTGCGCCATCCACGACCAGATGGCCGCCGGGCTGGACGTCATCACCGACGGCGAGCAGACGCGGCTCGATTTCAACCTCTCTTTCTACGGCTACCTGGAGGGCATCGAGCTGGAGAGCGCGCCGCCCCGGCGGTTCGGCCCTCCGGCGCATGACCAGCGCGGCAAACACGCGGTCACCGGCGAATTGCGCGCACCTAGGGGACTCGGCGCGGTGGAGGAATTCGCGCGGCTCCGGCGGCTGGCCCCCGCCGGCCCCGCGCTGAAGTGCAGCGTTCCCGGCCCGTACACGCTGAGCGGGCGGCTGGTCCCCAATCCACGCTATCCGGACCGCTGGGCGCTGACCGAGGCGCTGCTGCCCCTGGTGCGCGCCGAACTCGAGGCGCTGGTGGAAGCCGGCTGCCGCGAAATCACCGTGGATGAGCCGTCCATGAGCTGCTACGGCTGCCGCGAGGATCCCCGGCGCTTCGTGGACATCTTCAACCGCACGGTGGAACCGGCGGCGGGACGTTGCCGGTTGTCAACGCATCTCTGTTTCGGCAACTACAAGGGGCATCCGGTGGGGTATCGGCGGTACGCCCCGCTGTTTCCCTATTTTCTGGAGCTTCAAGCCGATGAAATCCACGTGGAGATGGCCAACCGCGAGTTCGCCGAGATCGAGATCATCGAGACCATCGCCGGGAGGAAGGACGTGGCGGTGGGCATCATCGACGTGAAGAGCTACTACATCGAATCGGTGGAGGATGTCGCGCAGCGGGTGAAACTTTGCCTGCGGTACGCCCCGCCGGAGCGGCTGGCCTTCGCCCCGGACTGCGGACTCAGCCAAACGGCCCGCTGGGCGGCCCGGCAAAAGCTGATCAACCTGGCGGCCGGCGTTCACCAGGTCCGCCGGGAGTTGGGATTATGATCGAACCGGTCCTGTCCGGCGAGGCTTTTCTGCGGGACGTACAAGACGCCCGGAACGAGAAGGACGCCTTCCATCTCTGGTGGCTGGGCCAGAGCGGGTATCTCGTGCAATGGCGCGGACATCACTTGCTGCTCGATCCGTACCTCTCCGATTCGCTCACCCGGAAATATGCCGGGACGAACAAGCCCCACACGCGCTTGACTTCGCTGGTCATCGCGCCGGAGCGGCTGGATTTCATCGATGTGGTCACCTCGAGCCACAACCACACGGATCACCTTGACGCCGAGACCCTGAATCCCCTGCGCGAAGTCAATCCCGGCCTGCGGCTGATCATTCCCGAGGCCAACCGCGCCTTCGTGACCGAACGCCTGGGATGTGATCCCGCCTGGCCTCTCGGGCTGGATGACAGGGAGAGCGTCACCGTGGACGAATTCACCTTCACCGGCATCGCCGCCGCTCATGAGAATGTGGACCGGGACGGGCAGGGCCGCTGCCGGTACCTGGGATACGTGGTCCGTTTCGGGCCGTGGACGATCTACCACGCGGGGGACACGGTCCGGTACGAGGGAATGGTGGAACGGCTCAAAGACCAGCGGATCGACGTGGCCCTGCTGCCCATCAACGGCCGTGATCCCGCCCGCGGGGTGCCCGGCAACCTGGACGGCCCCGAGGCGGCGGCGTTGGCGAAGGCGATCGGCGCGCGCCGGGTGATTCCCGGCCATTACGAGATGTTTGAATTCAACACCGTCCCGCCCGGCGCTTTCATCGCCGCGGCGGAGCGGCTGAACCAACCGTGGCAAGTGCTCCGTTGCGGCGAGCGCTGGAGCAATACGGCATTATCCTGAAGGGGAGGAATCCATGCCCAAAGTCTGGAAAATCGCGGGGATCAATTTCGACCACATGCACATGGGCGATAACCTGCGCATGGCCTTCGCGCATCCCCAGGCGCGGATCGTGGGACTCTGCGACGAGCAGCCGGAACGCATGCGCGCGGCGCAGCGCAATTTTCAGGTTCCAGACGAGCTGCTGTTCACCGATTACCGCCGCTGCCTCGAAACCACAAAGCCGGACCTGGTGATTCTCTGCCCCGCCACCGCCCATCACGCCGAATGGACCCATAAGGTTGCGCCGTATGGGATTCCGATCCTCATGGAGAAGCCCTTCGCCGCCAGCCTGCGGGAGGCGGACGCCATGATCGCGGCCATGCGGGCCACGGGGAAGCAATTGGCCATCAACTGGCCCCTGGCCTGGTATCCCTCCCACCGCATGGCCAAGCGGCTGATCGACGAGGGACGGATCGGCGAGGTGATCGAGGTCCACTATTACGACGGCAACCGGGGTCCGTTGTATCACACGGCCGGCAAGCTCGAAATCACGCCCGATGAAGCCGCCCGCGAAAAACCCCGCAGCTGGTTTTATAAAAAGGCCCACGGCGGCGGCTCGCTGTTGGATTACCTGGGATACGGCACGACGCTCGGCGCCTGGTATCACGACGGCCGCGCGCCCCTCGAAGTGACCTGCGTGGTGGACGAACCGCCCGGCCTGGAGGTGGATGAACACAGCGTCACCATCGCCCGCTACGAACACGGTCGCTCCACGTTCCAAACCCGCTGGGGGACTTTCACCGATCCCTGGACCCACCAGCCGCAGCCCAAGTGCGGGTTCGTGATCGTGGGATCGGAGGGGACCCTCAGCAGCTACGATTATGAGCCTTCGGTCCGCCTGCAGACCCGGGAGCATCCGGAAGGGCGGGAGATTCCCGCCGGCGCGCTCCAGCCGCCGTATCAGAATCCCGTGCAGTATTTCATCCACTGTTTGGAAAATGAGGAACCGGTCACCGGGCCGCTTTCGATCGAAATTTCGCGCATGGGGCAGCGGATCGCCGACAGCGCCGTCCTCAGCGCCGCCGAAAAGCGCACGGTGAAATTGGTGGAGGGATGACACGGCGCTTTGAGCCCAGTGGGCATGGGGTTTGATGGGTTGCGGGCCGTGCATGAATCCCTTCTCCATGCTGAGATAAAGCAGGAGCACGTTGCCACGTGCCCCTACAAGATCGGTAACTATTTACTCGAATGCAGAATTTCCTCAGTGCTTTATTCGTGGTATGAGCATGGACGGGAACGTTATACGATTCCCTCTCCCTCTGGGAGAGGGTTAGGGTGAGGGAAACCGTGGAAGGGGGGTAACTATTTACCGGTTTGCAGTACAGTTTTTCAGCGCCAACGGCGCGGCATGAGTATAGCCCAGGGCGTAAGCCCTGGGAAAAATAGCGTAAAAAGACCTCTTCTCTCTCCATTCCTGGGAGTGAATCAGAGTGAGGGAAACATATCGGGGCAGACCTTGGCGTCTGTCCATACAATGGAAATGATATCTTCCAAATTCCCATGCAACACGGGTGAACCATGAGCGAAACCAACGACCAAGAATACGGTATCGCGGCGATCACCGCCAGCGAAGCCATCCCGGCCCCCGAATTACCTTACCAGCCTCCCCGGCCGCGCCGGTACCAGCCGGCCATCGGCTTGATCGGTTGCGGAGGGATCACGAGTTATCATCTGGCGGAATACAAAAAGATGGGATTACGCGTCACGGCGCTGTGCGACCTCGCCGAGGAGCGCGCCCGAAAGCGCCGCGATGAATATTATCCGGAAGCCGCCGTGTATACCGGTTACCGCGAGCTGCTGCGGCGGGACGAGATCGAGGTGGTGGACATCGCCACCCACCCCGCCGAGCGTGTGGCGATCATCCGCGAAGCCTTGCAGGCCGGGAAGCATGTCCTCAGCCAGAAGCCCTTCGTCCTCGATCTGGACGCCGGCCGCGAATTGGCCGATCTGGCGGACCGTGCGGGACGCCGGCTGGCGGTGAACCAAAACGGCCGCTGGGCCCCGCATTTTAGTTACATCCGCCACGCGATCCAGGCGGGGTGCATCGGCGAGCCGCTCAGCATCACGCAAACGGTCCATTGGGACCACAGCTGGATCAAGGGAACCGAGTTCGAGAAGATCAAGCACGTCATCCTCTACGATTTCGCCATCCACTGGTTTGACATCGTATCGTGTTTCATGGGAGGGCGGACAGCGCGGCGGGTGTTCGCCTCCGTCACGCGGGGAGCGGGCCAAAAAGTCCAGCCGCCCCTGCTGGCGCACGCCGCCGCCGATTTCGAGGGCGCGCAGGCTACCTGGAGTTTCAACGCCGCCAGCGGCTTCGGCCCGCTCGATCAAACCCTGATCGTGGGGACGAAGGGATCCCTCCACAGCACGGGGAAGGACCTTACCGCGCAGCAGGTCACGCTCTTCACCACGGCGGGCCACGCCCAGGCCAAGTTGGAGGGCACCTGGTTCGAAAACGGCTTCCAAGGGACCATGGGCGAATTGCTGGCGGCCATCGAAGAGAACCGTGAGCCGGCCCACAGCGCGCGGAACAATCTCACCAGCCTGGCATTGTGTTTCGCCGCCGTGGCCAGCGCCGAGACGGGCGTTCCCCAGGTCCCCGGGGAAGCACGGCGGATGGCGGAGGGATGAAACGCGATTTGAAAATAATCCGGGCGGGCGCCCAAGCCCGTTCGGCGGATTCCGCTGCGCTTTGAGCCCATCCAACTTGGACTGCAGCCCCAGCGTACAGTTTCTACCCTATTCTCACAAATCCACGAATTCGCCCCGTTGGGGGATGCGCACTTCGCGGATGCCTTTCCCGCGCAGGCGTTCGGCCATCGCCGTACTCTGATCGGATTCGCCGTGCACGAGGAAGAGTTTTTGCAGCGTGTCCTTGGAGGCCAGGGCGAAGGCGTCCAGGCCTTCCTTGTCGGCGTGGCCGCTGTAGGCGTTGATGACCCGCACTTCCGCCTCCAGGTCATGCTCGAGGCCGAAAATCCGGACGCGCGGTTGGCGTTCGACGATGCGGCGTCCCAAGGTGTGATTGGCCTGGTAGCCGACGATAAGGATCATGTTGTTGGGATCGCTGATGTTGTTGCGCAGGTGATGCAGGATACGGCCGCCCTCGCACATGCCCGAGGCGGACAGGATGACCATTGGGCCGGATTCCTCGTTCAGCCCCTGCGATTCTTCCTTACTGCGGACCATCTGCAATTCGGGAAAATCGAAGGGGTCCTCACGGTTGTCGAAGAGCGAGAGGATTTCCTCGTCGAAGCATTCGGGATGCAGACGGAAGATATCGGTCACCTTGATGGCCAGGGGGCTGTCGACATAGATCGGCAGGCGGGGGATGCGGCCGGTTTTGAGCAGCTTGTGGAAGCTGTAGAGGATTTCCTGGGTGCGTTCGAGGGCGAAAGTGGGGATGATCAGTTTCCCCTTGCGCTCGTTAATCGCGTGCACGGCCTCGGCCAGGCGGTTGTCAGCGATTTCGATCGGATCGTGCGCCCGGTTGCCGTAGGTGCTTTCCAGCAGCATGTAGTCCGCGCCGGGAATCAGGGTGGGGTCGTTCAGGATGGGGATTTGCTTGCGGCCCAGGTCACCACTGTAAACCAGGCGGCGTTTCTTGCCATTCTCCTGAATGTCCAGCACGGCCACGGACGAGCCCAGCACATGACCGGCGTCGTGAAAGGTGAGGGTCACCCCATCGGTCAAGTGGTAGGGGCGGCCGTAGTTGATGGAAATGAACTGCTCGAGGCATTTGGACACGTGCTCGTAGCTGTAGATCGGGGCGATTTCCTCACCGGGATTCTTGGCGATTTTCTTGTTGAAGAACTCGGCGTCCTTTTCCTGGATATGGGCGCTGTCCATGAGCATCACCGCGCAGAGGTCGCGGGTGGCCAGGGTGCTGACGATGTCGCCGTCGTAATTCTTGCAGAGCGAGGGGATGTTGCCGCTGTGATCGATGTGGGCGTGGGAGAGGAGCATGACATCCACGTTGCGGGGAGCGAAGGGCAGATGGCGGTTCAGGCGGTTGGCCTCTTCCCGGTGCCCCTGGTGAAATCCGCAATCCATCAGGATACGCCGGCCGTTGACTTCGATCATGTGCATCGAGCCGGTCACTTCGCCCGCTCCGCCGAAGAAGTAAATTCGCATACCCGCCTCCCGCCGAATGAATTCAACCCGCCATGGCTTCCTGAATCCGCGCGTACCGAAGCCATGCGGATTGCGATACAATAGCGTAGCCAGGGGAAAGACGAAATCCAAGGCAAAGTATACATGGCGGACAATTCCATTCTGGACAGCGGCCGCTTCAAGGCGCGGGCCTTGCTGATCGGCGAACGGATCGACATCCGGGCGTTGGAAGCCTCCGAACGGCTGGCGGTGGCGCCCACGACGCTCGTCGTGCGCGGCGGGGGGATCGCGGTGCTGCACCGGTACGGCGCGGTGGTGCTGTTCGGCGTGGCCCCCTTGGAACAGGCCACGTTTCTCGCCCAACTGCAGCCGCTGGTGTCCCAGCCTTATCCCGCTCCCGAGGCGGAAACCCTTGAGATCCGCATCGATCCCGCCGGGCGTGAAGGCATGGAAGGCGGCGCGGTGATCCTGAACGATGCCGCGATCGAGCGCCTGCAGCTGGTGGCGGACATTCTGGGGAAAAGCGTGGTGCTGGCGCAGTACGAATCGAAGGTCTCGCAAAGTTTCGAACGGATCGAGCCGTTCGCCGCCAACCTCGAAAAACGCTCGCCGGCCGGCCGCCAGGCGCGGGAGCTGCTCAGCTACATCGGTTCCGTTATGCTCAGCGAGCACAACATGGTCGGCCGGGTGGAAGTGGCCGACAAACCGGACCTGCTCTGGGAAAGGCCGGAACTCGAGCGGCTCTACCTGCGTCTTCAGGACGAGTTTGAAATCAAGGAGCGCCACGCGGCGCTGGAACGAAAACTGGAACTCATCTCCCGCACCGCCCACACGGTGCTGGAACTCTTGCAGAACCGCCGCAACCTGCGGGTGGAGTGGTACATCGTCATCCTGATCGTCTTCGAAATCATCCTCAGCCTGTACGAGATGTTTTTCCGGCGGGGGTGAGCATGCGAAAACTATTCACCTGAATGCAGTACTTTCTTTGTGCTGTATTCGTGGCTTGAGTATGAATGGGAACGCTAAACGATTCCCTCTCCCTCTGGGCAGGGTGAGGGAAGCCCTGAAAGGGCGAAATGCATCCCTTCGCTGCAATCGCGTAAATAGTAGCCTTCCCCAAGATCTTGCCGTCCGGCGCGATCCATGGGATCATGCAAACCGAACACAATAATCGGTTTCCATGATGAAGGTTATTGTCCCGGATCATTCTCGATCGAGGAAATCCATCATGCGTCAAAACCAACGCGCCCCGCGGCGTGAATTTCTGCGCGGTTGCACCACAACGGCCCTCGGGTTGGCCCTGGCCCCGCAGATCATCCCTTCCTCCGCGCTGGGATTGGACGGCGGCGTGGCCCCGAGCGAAAAGGTCACCCTGGGGATCATCGGAACCGGCGACCACGGCGTCAATTGGAACATCCGGCGCTTTCTGAACGAGCCGGACAACCAGATCCTGGCCGTGTGCGACGTGGACACGGAGCGGCGTCTCAAGGCGAAGGCCCTCCTCGAGGAACGCTACGGCGAATCGGCGGACAAAGGGTCCTACAAGGGCTGCGACGAGTACAACGACTTCCGGGACCTGCTCGCGCGGAACGATATCGACGCGGTGATGATCGCCACGCCGGACCACTGGCACGTGATCGCCGCGATCCACGCGGCGAAGGCGGGCAAGGACGTGATGTGCGAGAAACCCCTCTCGCTGACCGTGCGGGAAGGGCGAGTGCTGAGCGATACGATCCGCCAATACAACCGGATCTTCCAAACCGCGTCGGAAAACCGTTCGGCGCCCGAATATCACCGTATGTGCGAACTCGTGCGCAACGGGCGGATCGGCAAATTGCTGGAAATCATTGTGGATTTGCCCAGCGGCCATTCCATTCAGGAAGCCGGCATGGAGTTCACCACTCCCCCCAAGGGCTTCGATTACGATTTGTGGCTGGGGCAGGCCCCGGAAGCGCCGTACTGCCCGGCGCGGTGCCATTGGAATTTCCGTTGGATTCTCGATTACTCGGGCGGCATGCTGACCGATTGGGGCGCGCATCTGATCGACCTCGCGCAATGGGCCAACAACACCGAGCATACCGGCCCGGAGACCGTGGAAGGCCGCGGCGAGTTTCCCAAGGAAGGGTTGTACAACACGGCCACGAAGTTCGAAATCCACTACCAATACGCCAACGGCGTGAGGATGACCGTCCGTTCGCGCAATCCGGCGATCAAGTTCATCGGCAAGGAAGGATGGATCGGCAACGACGGCTGGCGCGCGCCGCTGCAGGCCGATCCGCCGTCCATCCTGCAGGAAACCATCGGACCGGATGAAATCCATCTCTACACCTGCGTGGGCGGCGAGCAGCGCAATTTTCTGGACTGCGTCAAGTCGCGGCGGGAATGTTACGCGCCGGCGGAAACCGGCCACCGCACCATCTCCATCGCGCACATCGGCAACATCTCCATGATGCTGGGCCGCCCGCTGCGGTGGAATCCGGGCGTCGAACGTTTCGTGGAGGATCCCGTGGCCAACTGGCTGCTGGACCGGCCGATGCGGGAACCGTGGACGCTATGAATTTACCCGGGCGGACACCAAGGTCCGCCTCTACGAAAAACCATCGCCCTCTTGATTACCTGTCTGAATCAGAATGGTCAGAATAACCAGGATGACCAAGATGTGATGGGCCACGCGACGCGCGGTACGCCGTCCTGCTTTTGATTCCATATCTTCCCTGGGCTGAAGCCCTGGTCGGGCTAGTTTAAATAAGCCGTTGGCGGTGAGAATGATATTTCTGCTGACTGGAGAACCGATAGCTTACCCATAGTGAAATTCTTGTGAGAAGATAACCCCAAGGGTGCAAATCCCTTCGATTCCATTTGAGATATGGAGAACCTCGATGACTCACGTGACGCGACGGGCATTTTTAGGCAACACCACGGCGGCCGCGGCCGCGCCGCTGTTCAGCGGACTCATTCTCGCCAGCGCGGGAACGGCGAAAGCCGCCGTCAGCCCGAACGAAAAGATCCGGGTAGGACTGATCGGCTCCGGCGGGATGGGCCAGGGCGACCTGACGGCCTTTTTGCGCAATGACGATGTCGATTGCCCGGTGATCTGCGACATCGACGACGCGCGGATCGCGCAAGGCATCGAGCAAGTCAAAAAACACCGGGAGCCTGGCGCGGACGGCGTCAAGGACTTCCGCCGGGTGCTGGAGCGCAGCGACGTGGACGCGGTGATCGTAGCCACGCCGGACCATTGGCACGCGCTGCCCACCGTGCTCGCCTGCCAGGCGGGCAAGGATGTGTACGTCGAAAAACCGCTGGCCACCAGCGTGGCCGAAGGGCGCGCCATGCTGCGGGCGGCGCGGGAAAACCAGCGAGTGGTTCAGATGGGAACGCAATGGCGCAGCAGCGAGCATTTCCAGGAAGCCGTCGATATCATCCATTCCGGTGAGCTGGGCAAAATCCGCATGGTGCGCGCGTGGGCTTACCTGGATTGGGTGGGGGGCATCGGCAATCCGCCGGACGCCGATCCGCCGCAGGGGGTGGATTACGATATGTGGTTGGGGCCGGCCCCGAAACGCGCGTTCAATCCCAACCGGTTTCATTTCAATTTCCGCTGGTTCTGGAATTACGCGGGCGGCCTGATGACCGACTGGGGCGTGCACTTGATCAACGTGGCGCTGTGGGCCATGGGGACCACGCCGCCCAAGGCGGTCAACAGTTCGGGCGGCAAACTGGTGGTGGAAGACAACACCGAAACCCCGGACACGCAGATCGCCATGTACGATTTTCCCACCTACACGCTGGTGTGGGAGCATCAAATGCTGGGCGGCGTGGGCATCGGCGGACGGCCGCATGGCCTTTCCTTCAGCGGCAGCCACGCCACATTGATCCTGGACGGCGACGGGTGGGAAGTGATCTCCGAAAAGAACAAGGGCGTGGCCGAACGCAAGGGCAAAATCGTGACGGACGGCCGCCCCGCGCATGTCCGCAATTTTTTGGATTGCGTCGTCTCCCGCAAGGATCCCGTCGAGAACCTGGAGCTTGCGCATTTCATTTCGACGGTGGCGCATCTGGGCAACGTGGCCTTTCGCACCGGGGACCGGGTGGCCTGGAACGCCGAAACGGAAACGATCGAAAACAACGACAAGGCCAACCAGTTGCTGCGTGTGAAATACCGCCAGCCCTGGACCATGCCGTATTATGAAGGGTGACTATTCACGAAATCTGAGAGGGCGGACCTGAACGTCCGCCCCTCCTAAATTTTCTTTCCTATTTCCTACGCAAGGTAATCGTCATTCCTTTTTTCGTGGGTATGATCAGCTGGCCAGCGGCGGAACTGACCTCGTTTTCGGACACGCCTTCCAGGGTATATTCATCCTCCCCAAACGGATTCACCAGCCGGAGGGTTTTTCCCGCTCCGGAGACAACGCGGACCTCCTGGGTTTTCCCCGCCGCGCGGCGGGCGGACACCAGGAATGCCCCTTCCGCCCGCAGGGTGGTAAACGAAGCCTCCCGCCAGGACTCGGGGACCGCCGGGAAGACGCGGATGACCCCCCGGTGGCTCTTCAGAAGCATTTCCTGCACCCCCGCGGCGAAGGCAAAATTGCCCTCCAGGGTGAAAGGCCGGTAGGTCATTTTGGATTTGCCCGACTTGGTCTGATCGCCGTTGAGGTGGAACGAGTTGGGTGAACAGAAGCACTCCGCGAAGGTCCGCAGCGCATCCGCCGCCTTGTCTCCCTGGTACGCGCGGGCATACAGGCTGCCCAGCCAGGCGTAGGAATAGCCGCACCACCAATCCGGCCCCAGGCGCTCCAGTTCGGCCAGGGAGCTGGCGATGGTTTTGCAGTCCTCATCCCCGTTGTCCGGATCGATGAGACCCAAGGGAAAAATCGCCATCAAGTGCGAGAAATGGCGGTGGGATTCACGCAGGGGGTAGTTGGGGGCCACCAGCAGACGGCCGCCGTTTTCGCCGCGCGCCAGGGCGGGCCATTCGTCCAGCATGGTGCGCCAGGTCATGACATCCGCCTTTTCTCCCAATTCCTCCGCCAGTTCCGCCGCCGCGCCGATCACCCAGCGGATCAACGCCAGATCGTAATTCGTGGTGGTTTGGAACCAAGCCTCGAGGCGGTTGTCGTTGATTTCCGGCGAGGAGCTGAGCGGCAGTTGCCTTACGCCGTTTTCACCGAGCCGCGAATGTCCGAGCAGAAAGACCGCCACGTCGCGGATCCAGGGATAGGCGCGGGTTTTGAGGAAATCCCGGTCCTGGCTGTAGCGCCAATGGAGATAAAAATGATGCGCCAGCCAGGCGGCCGTGGTGGGCGAGCAGGTGTATTGGTGCCATCCGCCCATCGGTTCGCCCTGGATAGTGGTCACGCCGGGTACGTTCAGACCATCCTGATTGTAGAACCTGCGGGTCCAGGCTTTCGCCGCCGGCCGGATTGCCCACAGCCAATCCAAAAACGACAGGCCTTCCTCCAAGCGGTTGGCGCCATAGCAAGGCCAATAGCTGAGTTCGGTGTTCAGGTCGTGATGATAGTCCCCCTTCCAAGGCGGAATCTTGCGTTCATCCGCCGTCCATACAGCCTGTAACGAGATGGGTGGCGCGCCCCGCCGGGACGCGGAGCCGAACTTGTACAGTTCGCGGTACCATTGCGTTTCGAGAACCGGATCGGGTATGGCGATGGCGGATTGTTCCCAATATTTTTTCCACCACCGCGCGTGGCTGTCCAGGTCGCCGGGGAACGAGCGGCGCAGGGCGCGGTTGACTTCACGTTCCGCCACGGCCGCGGGATTTGTCTCGTGCACATTGGAGACAATGGACCAGGCGCAATCGAAGGTCTTCGCGTCCGGTTGTTGCCACGCGCAATGAATGACAAATTCGAAGCCACTCCAGCCTTTCTGCTTGTACGTAATCGAGTCTTTCCCGCTGGTCACCTCCGGCGCGGGATAGCCCAGCGATTGGAGATTGTGTCCGGACAGCGAGTTGGCTTGCTGGTCACCGGTTTCCTCTTCTCCGCTAAAGGGCGGCGGAACAAGGCGCGGGAGCCCAGGTTTTTCATATCCTTGCAGCCGGAACCACCCCACCGGCCGGTCCGCGTGCACGAAGGCCTGCAGCCGGATACCCGATTCCCACTGCACCGTGCAGAGGGCTTGTTGGATATCGAGCGTGACACCCTGGACCGGGCCAAACGGCGCCTGATCCAGTTCCAGCCGGCCCGCGGGAATGCGGGTGGGGGCGGGATCGCGGTCGTAGGGTTTGTCGATCAGATCCTGGACGGACTGGATGTCTTTCTCCAAGATTTTTTGATACATCCAGGCAAACGTGAACTCGGGCTTTTGGAAATTTTCCACGGGCCGGTTGTCCCACAGGTCGGCCCGGTCGAGCGAAAAGCGGAGGAGGGAGCCTTCCTGCCAGATCAACGCGCCCAGCATGCCGTTGCCGAGCGGAACCGCTTCGTCCCACCGTTCCGCGAGGCGGGGAAAATGGAAATCATGCGGTCCGGCCGCCGCGGAAGGTATCACAGGAAGCGCCATAATTCCAATCAGAAGCCAATACCGATTCATGATGGATGATTGAACCCCGGATTCATTTTTCGTGCTGATGATAGGCTTTTTCAAATTCCATGGTACAAAAAAAAGAGGGGGACTGAAAGAGAGTTGGAGGAGGAAGGATTGGAATCAAGCGGATCAGGAAAAGCAGAATAATCCAGAGTCAGCGGAACACGCATTACCCGCCGATCGATCTTCCGGGACGACCGGCATTCACGGCCCTCACCCCGGCCCCTCTCCCAGAGGGAGAGGGAACCGATAAGGCAGGTCACGGTTTTGTAGGTACCATGCTGATGCCTCACCCTGTTCCAATATGCTTCTAAAGATTAGTAAAAAGAAAGAGGAAAGGACAGAGGCACCGGGCCACGCGGCCCTATCCAACTACCGCAGGATAATCCGGATGAAGCCTGGCCTCAGCCGGTGCGCAGGGCGGGTTCGCGGAAGGGAACATACGGTTCCGGGGGG
Organism: bacterium; assembly: GCA_041946805.1. Taxonomy (GTDB): domain Bacteria; phylum Hinthialibacterota; class Hinthialibacteria; order Hinthialibacterales; family Hinthialibacteraceae; genus JABLXU01. Next base: position 65,582 of record JBHGBC010000006.1, on the reverse strand, counting down.
GACGCGGTGAATCCATAATGATACAAAATCGCGTCGATGATCCGTTCCGATGCCTTGCCGTCCCCATAAGGACTCACGGCCTTGGACATCGCCTGGTACTCCATTTCGTCCTGCAACAAGCGCGTCCCATGCTCCACGATGGCATCTTCCGAGGGACCGATCAGCCGGGCGGCGCCGGCGGCCACGCCCTCGGGCCGCTCGGTGGTGTCCCGCAGCACGAGCACCGGCTTGCCGAAGGCCGGTGCTTCTTCCTGCACACCGCCCGAATCCGTCAGGACCAAGTGGCAGAGCGCGAGAATACCGACGAACGAGCAGTAGTTGATCGGCATGACCAGGTGGATCCGCTTTTGGCGTCCGAGCAGTTCCTCCACCACGCCGGCCACCGCGGGATTGGGATGCACCGGCCAGATGACCTGGACATCCGGATGGCTCTCCACCAAGCGCGCCACCGCCCGGCAGATTTGCCGCAGCGGCTCGCCGTGGTTTTCCCTCCGGTGGGCAGTGACGAGGATGGTTTTCAGATCCTCGTGGAGGAAAGGAAACTCATCCCGCGCGTGATGGATGCCGCGGTCCTGGGTCAGGCGCAGCGCATCCATCACCGGATTGCCGGTCAGAAAAACCGAAGCGGGATTCAAGCCTTCCCGCAGCAAGGTGTCATACGATTCCCGCGTGGGCGCGAAGTGCAGGTCGGCGATCAGGCTGATCAGGCGGCGGTTGATTTCCTCCGGAAAGGGGCTGCGCTTGTTGTTGGTCCGCAATCCGGCCTCCACGTGCCCCACTTCGACGTTCAAATAGAAGGCGGCCAGGGAAGCGATGAAGGCCGTGGTGGTATCACCCTGCACCAGAATCAAATCGGGCTTTTGCTTTTCAAACTCCAGATGCAAGGCGTTCAAGGCCCGTGAAGCGAATCCCGCGAGGGTCTGCGAATGCTGCATCAGATTGAGATTGATGTCCGCTTCCAACTGAAAAGTATCCAGGACCTCGTCCACCATTTCGCGGTGCTGCCCGGTCAAGACCAGCCGGGTTTCGATCTCGCTCCGCCGGTACAGGCCGATCGCGACGGGCGCCATTTTGATGGCTTCCGGCCGCGTCCCCACCAGCACCAGGCATTGCAGCCGCCGGGAGGCCGGATGGACCGTTTTCGAATTCGATTCACGGTTACGCATGGACAAGTTCCTTTGCCTTCACTTCTTCCTGGCCGATGTACCGGGTGGCGGAAGACATGCCCGGCGGGAAATCGGCGCTGGCCCGGATCGCGTCCCAGTTGTCCTTAAACCATTGTATCGTGTTTTTGAGTCCTTGTTCAAAAGACATTTGGGGTTCGTACCCCAGCAGTTCCCGGGCGCGGCCGATGGAGGCCAGGAGGCGTTTCTTGGTGTCCCACACGCGGGGCTGGGCGCGCTTGATCCCGGCCGGATTGCCGACCAGTTCGTTGATCTTTTCCGCCATCTCCAGAATTTTCACTTCCTGCCCCGAGGCGATGTTCATCTCCTGGCCGATGGCTTCTTCATAATACCCCGCCCGCAGCAGTGCGTCGACGATGTCCATGACGTAGGTAAAGTCCCGCGTCTCCTCGCCCGTGCCGGTGAAAGGCAGCGGCTGGCCTTGCAAGGCGCGGTAGATGAAATTGGGAATGACGTTACGGTACTGGCCGGGGACTTCGCCCGGGCCGTACGAATTGAAAAACCGGGTTTTCACGACGCGCAGGCCGTGATGATGATAGAAGAAGTTCGCGTAGAGTTCGCCCAGCATCTTGGTGATCTGGTAGGGGGTGGTCAGATGCATGGACATGAACTCCTCGGTCAGGGGCAGCGGCGCCTTGGAGCCATAGATGGAGCATCCGGACGACGCGTACACCACCCGGTCGATGCCGCGCAGAGTGGCGTACTCGAAGATCCGCAGCGTCCCCATGCCGTTGACGGTCAGATCCTTCTCGGGATAATCCACGGAATTCTGGTTGGCGAAAAAGGCGGCCAGATGATAAACGATGTCCGGCTTTTCGCCGAACACCCGCTTGAGCACGATTTCATCCACCACGCTGCCTTTAACAAACAGGATGTTGGGCAGCGAGGGGATGTTCCACTCGTACGCCGCGGACAGGTCGTCCAGGATGATGACCAACTGCGCCCCCAATTCGGCGATGGTCCGGGCGAGGTTGGTCCCGATGGCGCCCGCGCCCCCGGTGATCAGTACTTTTTTACCCTGATAGTACTCTTTGTAGTTGGTGTTTTTATGGTTATCCATCGATTCGCAGCCTTTTGGTTTATAGATTGGTTAATCCGGTATGTACGCGCGAGTTGGAAGGAGCATCCATTCCGCCGGGGATCCGGGCGGGCTTCATGGTCCACCCCTTCATGATTCCCTCACCCTGACCCTCTCCCAGAGGGAGAGGGGAATTGGTCTGAATCAGGATGGCCAGGATATCCAGGATGAGCAGGATATGATGGATTACGCGCTGCGCGCCAGCCCATCCTTTTCTCAGGTGCAGGGTTTATTTATTTTTCATAGACTTTTTTCATCCAGGCCACGTAGCGCTTCACGCCTTCGTGGATGTCGATTTTCGGATCGTGTTTCAAATCGCGGCGGGCCTTGGAGAAATCGACGACCTTCACCCGGGTGGTGAATCCCTCCGAACCGTGATACTGAGCTAGTTTCGGATGGGCCCCGGTTTCCTTCAACACGATGTCCGCCAGTTCCTCGATATCAATGGCCCAATCCTCGCGGCTGCCGACGTTGTACACCTCGCCGGGCTTGAAATGGTCCGCGATGTTGGCGAAGGTCCGGCAGGTGTCCTCCACGAAGTCGAAGATGCGCTTGTGCCCCCGGTACACCTTGAACGGCTTGTGGTGCAGGCAGCTGTACACGAAGATGGGAATCACCCCGCGGTAGCGGCTGTAATATTCGTGCGGCCCGTAGCATCCCACGGGGCGCACCCGGACGGTTTCAGTCTGGAACATGGCCGCGCTGTTCAGGCATTGCAATTCGCCCGCCCACTTGGAGATGGCGTAGTCGTTCATTTGCTGGATGGGCACCCGCTCCATGACGTCTTCGCTCATCAACTCGTCGTAATCGCCATACACTTCGGCGCTGCTGAAGAAGATCATCTTGAACCGGTGTTTTTCCTGCAGCCGCAGCATGTTCTTGGTCCCGATGACATTGGTGCGCCACAAATTTTCATAATGGTCTTCCCCGTTCCACCGCCCGTATTCCGCCGCCAGGTGGTACACGAAATCGAAGGCATGCTTCTGAAACACACCGTCCACCTGCTGATATACCCCCACATCCGCCTTGATGTGCCGGTCGTCCTCGCCTTGCAGGATGTCCACCGTCCACACGTCATGCCCGCGCGAACGCAGTTCGCGGATCAGATTGGCGCCGATGAATCCTCTCCCGCCTGTCACTAAAATATTCGCCACTCGTTTTCCTCCTTCTTTCGATTTTCTGGCCATTGGTCACAGCACTTCCGGTTTTCCGGCGTCCATGGGCGCCGGCCGGGTGGATTTCCACCATTCCTTGAAAATCAACCACACAAACGTGGGATTGCCGATCAGGTACCGCCGCCACATGCGCCGCGGCTCCTGAACCAGCCGGTAGAGCCACATCAGGCCGATCCGCCGCAGCCACATCGGGCCTTCCGCGGTGGCCCCCGCCCAGATGTCCAAGAGGCCGCCCACGCCGATCAGCACCGGCGCGCCGATCCGTGGCTGGTTGCGGATCATCCATTCCTCCTTTTTGGGCGAGGTCATCCCCACCAGGACCACATCGGCCCGGGATTCATTGATCCGTTGCGCGATGTCCGGCTCGTCTTCCAGAGAAAAATACCCGTTTTGGAATCCGGCCACCGTGAGGCCTGGATACCGCGCCGCCACGGTCTCCGCCGCTTTCCGGACCCGGTCTTCCTTCGCGCCCAGCAGAAATACCCGCCGGTGTTGGGATTGCAGGGCGGTCAACAACGCAAAGACCAGGGGCACGATCGCGATGTGGTGGATGTCTCGGTATCCGAAACGCCGGGCCGCGAAGGCCAGCCAAAACCCGTCGCTGATGACGCAATCCGCCTTTCGTACCAGGTCCCGGTACGCTTCGTCCCGTTGCGTCATGATGTACATGATGGCGTTGATGCCCGTGACCTTCCGTTTCTCCCGCTTTTCGACGGCCTCCACCAGCGTGTGAACCAGCTCGTCCAACGTTCCGGGATCCAGAGGACATTGACCGATAAAGATTCGTTCTTTCAATTTCGTTTACCTTTTCGTGGGAACGGATGGAACTTCAAACTGCTCATACTTCCGGATGAAATCGCTGTAGGAGCAAAAGCGAATCACACCGGCGAACTCGCGCCGGACGAGATCCAAATAGCTTCCCAACGCCTTGTCCGCTCCGGCCTGCTTGGAATGGCCGATCATCACCAGGGGGACAGGTTCGTCCGCCTCCCCGGCGTGATCCCGGACAATCCGCCGGGTGATGGTCCGCATTTCGCGGACGGTCAGTTTGCAAAAATCCAACTTCTTGGGGACGGTTTGAAACAATTTCCGCAGCCGGCTCTTTTTTTTGCCATTGGGAGGGGGATTCTTTCGGTTTTGGATCAAGCGCTGATTCAAACGGTCCTCTTGCAGATATGACATGGCGCTCCAGATCCGCTTGAACGTCAACATGCCCCACAGCGTGGCGGGCACGGCGGCGATGGGCACCTCGAGAATCCCCGGGCCGGATGACCGGCGGTTGATGTCCCGCCCGTCCGTGCGCCATGCCCGGTAGTGGCTGTCCGCGTGGCGGTAGTCAAAGGTCACCATGCTGCTGTGGGCGTATCCCCCCTTGAAGACCGACGTGTCCGACTTCAGTCCCGCCGCTTGCAGCGCGGCCAGGTAGCGTTCCGCGGGATGCGTGTTCCAATGGCCCGCCCGGAATCCGATGCATTCGTACCCGGGCGCCTGGGGCGCGATCGCTTCCTCCAGGGAGCGCCGCGCTTGCATCAATACGGCAACGGCCCGGTCCTGATCAAAATCCATCAATTGATAATGTGCGTAATCCAGATCCCACTGACCGTCCTTCCAGCGCGCGTGGACCCACTGGGGATGCAAGTGCAGTTGAACGTCATGGCCCCCCCGCACGGCGTCGATCCATTGTTGTTTGATCATCGCCACCGGGTCATACCCCAACGATTCCCGGTAACCCCGGTTCTCTTGCCTCTCCATGGCCATGAACTCGCCCGCTTCGGCCAGAATGGTCAACCGGGCCCCATGGCGGCTGCAGGCGTTCAGCAAATCGGTTGTGGGTTGGAGAATATGCCGGCGGATATCCCCTCGGCCATCTGCCGGCAGTTCATAATCCCAGGTTATTATCAGTTCTATCATCGCTTATGGGTGTGATCGCCCCGCTTTTGAATAATCCCGTAATCCCCCCGGTGAAGAACACTCCGTTCCCCCGCCGGGCCACACGATCCCGCCGTATAACCCGGCTCTCAACGCCCGCCCCGGCACAACACCACGCCCTTGAGGGTGTGGAACAAAAGACAGAGATCATTCCAGGGCGATATGTCCCGGATGTATTTCAAATCGCTGCGCATCCACTCGTTGAAATCCACGTCCCCCCGCCGTTCCGCCTGCCAGGCGCATGCGATGCCCGGAACCACCTTGAACCGCGGCAACTGCCAGCGGTCATATTCCGACGGCTTCGGCGACAAGGCCCGCGGTCCGATCAAGGTCATGTCTCCCTTGAGCACGTTGATGAGCTGGGGCAATTCATCCAGGCTGGTTTTGCGCAGAAATCCGCCGATCGGGGTGAGCCGGGGATCGCGCTCGATCTTGATCAACGGCCCGTTCATCTCGTTGAGATGCCGCACCTGGTCGAGCATGGCGCTGGCCCCATCGACCATGGTCCGGAATTTGTACATCGTGAACCGCCGGCAGTTGTGTCCGGTCCGTTCCTGGACAAAAAAGACGGGGCCGGGGGAGGTCCATTTGATGGCGGCCGCCACGGTCAGCAACATGGGCGACAACACCACCAACGCCGCCGTGGCGCAGAGCACATCCACCGCCCGCTTCCAGAATGGCAGCGGGTCGACAAACAAGGTTTCAGGATCGAGCGCCGGCCTCGGTTTGAGTGGCCACTGGATTCCCGGGGGGATGAAATACGTGGGCGTACCGGCGCCGTTTTGCCGCTTCTCCAGAGACGGTGAAACCGCGGACATCCTCACCGGCCCATTCCGGTGGACCTCGGAGACCGGACCTGGGTTGAATTCGCCTTTGGATTGAAGAAGATTGTGGGAGATCAGCCAATCGGAAGGATAGCTGTAAATGGAATAGGGCAACGGTTCATACACAGGAACCATGGTGTTGCCGATATCCTCCGCCAGTTTTTTGGCTCCGCACGTCGAGGTATAGGGCAAAATCACCACGATATGCGACGGATCGTACCAGCCGATTTCGTCGTAACAGCGCACCCGCCGGGACAGGAGATGCAAGAAATGGCAATTTTTCCCGAGAGACGCGTCTCCCGGATCGATCTGGAACACAATCAACGACAGCTCATGCCCATTGCGGTCCGCACGGTACCGTTCCCGGTCGATGATGCGCCGTGTTTCCACCGGCGGGCGGATCATCTGGAATTGTTTTTGATATTTTCGTTGCATCATGAACCGGGAAAACAACTGGATGGTTTTCCGAAGCATGGTTCTCCTCCTCTGCCGCCAGCATAATTCCCAAGGATGCGGCGATTCCCCGCCGGATCGTCGAATGATGGATCGCGATGCAGGCAGAATGATCCATTCCCTGCTATGAATTTGGGTGTCGTACGCGCCGCCGTGACTTGCGTGAGAGAATACTTGATGCCAGAAATCCCGAAGGTAACTATGTTAGTAAAAAAAAGTGATGTTAAAATACAATATAACTAATCCGTGCCCCTTTTGCCTAAATCCTGGGATCCAATTTCTGGTTTATAATTCCCGCTTGAACCAGACATAATCTATAATGTTTATCATTTTTGTCAATATAATTGCCCCGAAAAAAGTTGCCCTTACTCTTCCGGCTGGATAAAATATCCATCAGGCGCCTATTCCGGTATACCCTTTCCAAGTTCGAACGGTTCCCGATCCGGGAAAGCAAGTCATTGCGGAGGGTTTCCTCCGGCCATCTTGACGGTTTCTCCAGGAATGCGAGGCAATTCCTCCATCCTTGGACAAGTAACCAGCCGGCCAAAGAGAAATCCGTGCCAGGATAAGCGATCCTTTTCTTATACAACTGGATAAGTATAATAAGCCCGCTCAACCTTTATGGAAAAAAGGAAAAATGTATGAAGGTACCATTTCTAGATTTGAAAATCCAATACGAGTCGATCCGGGAGGAGATCCTGGAGGAACTGAAGCAGGTCATGGAAAACACGGCCTTCGCGAGCGGTCCTTTCGTCAAACGGTTCGAGGACGCGTTCGCGGCCTATTGCCAATGCCGGCACGCCATCGGCGTGGGCAGCGGCACCGACGCGCTGTGGACCGCCCTGCTGGGATTGGGGGTGGGCCCCGGGGATGAAGTGATCACCGTGGCCCATACGTTTATCGCCACCTGCGAGGCGATCAGTTTCGCGGGAGCGAAGCCGGTCTTCGTCGACATCGAGGACCGCACATTCACCATGAATCCCGCCCTGATCGAGGCGGCCATCACGCCCCGCACCAAGGCCATCATCCCCGTGCACCTCTATGGCCAGTTGGCGGACATGGATCCCATCCTGGAAATCGCCCGGCAACACAACCTTTTCGTGATCGAGGACGCCGCGCAAGCCCATGGCGCGGAATACAAGGGGCGGCGGGCGGGCTCGATGGGCGATGCGGGCTGCTACAGCTTCTACCCCGGCAAAAACCTCGGCGCATATGGGGAAGCGGGGGCCGTGGTCACCAACAACGACGAACTGGCCGCCCGCATCCGCATGTTCCGCGACCACGGCCAGCGGCAGAAATACTACCATTCCATCATCGGCTGGAACTCGCGTATGGACGGCTTCCAGGGCGCGGTGCTGGGCGTCAAACTGAAACACCTGCCCCAATGGACCGAGGCGCGGCGGCGCAACGCGGCGCTGTACAACGAATTGTTGGCTGGCGTGGAAGGCATTCAGTTGCCGGCCGAAGCGGCGCAACGCCGGCACGTGTATCACATCTACCCCATCCACACCGCCAACCGGGCTCCCTTCCTGGAAGCGCTCGAAAAGAAGGACATCCACTGCGGAATCCACTATCCGGTTCCGGTCCATCTCCAGGACGCCTACAGCGCGCTCGGCTACCAGGAAGGCAGTTTGCCGGTCACGGAACGGTGCGCCGCGCAAGAAGTATCCCTGCCCATGTTCGCCGAATTGACCCCGGAGCAGATCCAAGCCGTGGCCAACGCCATCAAACAATACTTCCCGAAGTGAATCCCGGCTGATTCCCCTCCCCCCTGGCCCAGGCAGAGCGCTTTTGACACCAATGAGCAATGAGCAAAGGGGGCTTTTCATCTGAAAAGCCCCCTTCTTCATGTCTCGATGGGAATGTATCACATGGGATGGCGGAAAACGCCCCGCCCGCGATCCGCCTTAATTCGGGACGATACGCTCCACGATGGGCGGCAGGGGGACCGGGACATACTCATACGGCCCGATGTCCACGGTCAAACCGTACGGAACCGAAACCCCGCCCAGGCCCTGGTTCAATCCCACCGGGATTCCCGCGTCGATGGCGGGGGAATTCGCTTGCAGGGTATAGTCGCCTCCGGCCAGGTCGGTGAACAGCGGATCGCCGAACAGGTTGCCGGCGGCGGTGTCGCCGTTTTTCCCATTTTGGCTGTTGAACGTGGGGACACTCATGGCCGTGCCGCGGTAGTTGACCACGTTGGTGATTCCGGCGGGTTGGAAAACCAGGTTGTTGGTGTAGATGTTGTTTTTCACCGTCGTGTGGTTTTCGATGACGATCCCGAAGTTCTTGTAGTTGTCCTTGGAATTGCGGCCGCAGTTGTACACGATGTTGTTCCGGTATTCATTGGCGTACTTGTCCGTCGCGCCCGTGAATCCCCACACCTTGATGCCGGCCTCGTCGCAATTCAGGATCAGGTTGTTGAAGAACTGGTTGTGATGGCTGGCCCAGCCGGTATATCCTTCCGAGCTGATTCCCTGGGCCGTGCCGTTGGCCGCGTAGGCCACATTGGTCATGCCGGCGATGATATTGTAATAGAACAGATTGTGGTCGCCGTTGATCTGATTCCGGCAGGTGGTGTCGATCACCGAGTTGAAGAACATCTCGTTGTTGAAACAGGTTCCATCCGGCCCGTCGATGCTCAATCCGCGTCCATAATCGATATCGGGCGCGGTCAAATAATTCGAGTACACCTTGTTGTTCTTCGTCTGATACCCCGCATCCCCCGTCACATAGATGCCGGTATGGCCCCAATCCCGGAGGGTGTTGTGATGAATTTCCCAATTCTGGCAGCCGTACCGCAATTTGATGCCGTCGTGGGGAATCTCGGGGCTGATGTGATAGGGAGAACGCAGGCGGCTGCCGGAATCCAACAGGCAATTGCGGATCACGCCGTTGAGACTCACCTTGCTGGCCCCGTAGCCATGCGCCAGAATGCCGAACTTTCCCGAATTCCAGCCGATATCGCAACCGTCCACGGTGATGAAATTGGATTCGGCGAATTCCAGGGACGCAACGCCGCCGCCGCGCAAGTCCAGGTCCCGGATGACGAGGTAATTTTTCTGGTTCGTCCGGAGGGCGTGGGTGCGGGCCGCCGCATGCTCCAGGGTGGCATAGGCCGAAGCGGGATTGGCGGTGGCGTACAGGTACAGCCGCTTCGCCGCGCTGTCATAACCGTAACGCAAGGTGGCGTTGGGCGCGCTGGGAGTCTGGGCCCGGCCGTACTCCTGTCCGTTCAAAAACACCCGCAGGGGATCGGCCGCCAGCGACATATACCACACGTTGCCCGACAGGTTGGTCCAGGTCCCGGCGGTTTTTCCTCCGGGAATCGCGTCCACGGCGGTGATAACCGGCTTGTCACCCGAGCCGTACGCCCCGAGGGTGACCGGATTGGACGCGGAACCCGAGGAAGGCGCCACCAGCATTTCCTTCCATACGCCGCCGCGTTTGAAGAGAATTTGATCGCCCGGATTGAAGGAACGCGAATTCACTTTGGCGATGGACTTCCACGGCGCGTTGACACTCGTGCCGCCGCCCGCGTCGTTGCCCTGGACCGCGTCGACATAATAATCCGTGGCCCAGGTCTGGGGCGCCAGAACGAAAACCGCCGCCCCCATCAAGATATAACGGATGGATTGAATCCATGGTTGCCTGATCATGTTTCAAGACTCCTTGATCCAAAAGGGACATGCCGGTTGACGGCCGTTTTTAGAATTTGCCGATCGTGACATCATCCACGAAATAGTTGGCATTGGTTCCTTCCCGCAGGTTCTGAGATGAACCCAGGTGCAGCGTTCCCGCGGGCGCGCCGTTGAAAACGTCGCTGTTGAGTCCCGCCGATTGATGCGCGGGCGCTCCATCAATCCACACCTGGTGATAGCCTTCCGTGGCGTGGATCTTGTAGCGCACTTCCAACTGATGCCACTTCGAATCGGCGGCCAGATTCGTCCACACGCTTTCATCCCAACCTCCATACACGCGGAAGCGGCTGTAATACCGGATTACGCCCCCTTCCCTCTTGATCTCCCCCGAAAGCAGCTCGATCCCGTTGGCATTGTATATTTTGATCACCGGCGTGGAGGCGGTGTTCCATTGCCCGCTCAAATCAAACTGGAACCAGACGCTGATCCGGCCTTCCATGGCCTGGTTCAGGTCTTGGATCAGGTACTCCGGCGTCAGGTCGTCGCAGGAAAACAGAGCGGATTTGGTACCCCCATGCGCATTAAACACCGAGATGTTCAAGTCATTGCCTGTATCCACCTTCCCGGTCCACTCGGAAAAGTCAGCCGTTTCGAACCCGATACTCCGCGTGGACTCCGAATCCGGCAACTGAGGCTGTACCGGCACCAGTGTGGGAGCCGTTGTGGGGGTCTGAGTGGGGGTCGGGGTGGCCGTGGGAACCGGCGGGTCCTCCGGCTCATCGCCGGCCGCGCCGCTGGGCGGCATTTCCATTTGCCCCAGGACGAGGCCATCCCCCGGCCGGGTGGCCACGCTCACATCGTCGATATACAGAGTGCCATTAACCCCTTCCCGCAGACTGGAGGAAAATCCCAACGTCATTTTGTTCACCGTCAGGCCGTCAAACACATCGCTCGCCAGCCCCGCCATGCTATGAACCACGCGGTTGTCGATCAGCACCCGGTGATAGCCATCCGTGGGGTGAATCTTGAATTGCACTTCGATGTGGTGCCACTGGCTGTCGGACGTCAGCGGATGCCAGACGCTCTCATCCCAGTTGTTAAAGACGCGCAACCGGCTGAAATACTGGATGCCGCCCTCGGCGTATTTGAATCCACCATACAGCAACTCGGTTCCGTCCTGGTTGAAGGCCTGCAACAAGGTGGTTGGATCGGAGTTCCACACGCCGGTCAAATCAAACTTGATCCAGAACGCGATGGCGCCTTCGCCCAGTTCCTCCAGATTCTTGATCAGGTATTCGGGCGTTTGATCGTTATAGATCAATTTGGCGGTCCTCCGGCCGCTATGCGGCCCGGTCGACGAGATCCCGAGGTCGTTGCCCAGATCCTTCTCGCCATTCCAGTCCGAAAAAGTCCCGGTCTCGAAACCGGAATCGAAGACGTCGGCCAGGATGAAGCCGGACGGAATCGCCGGATTCACCGCCGGCGTATTGGTGGGAATGGGCGATTGGGCAGTCAGGCCGCTGGTTCCCGCCACCCGGGTGAAGCGTCCGTTATCCAAATAAAAGGAACTGTTCACGCCGTTGCGCAGGCCGGAAATATTACCCACGCGCAGGTTCACGGCGCCTTGTCCGGCCAGGGCGTTGGTGCGCAAGCCGGCGGCTTCGTGAACCACCTGGCCATCGATCAACACCCGCTGGTATCCATCGGTATCGTGAATCTTGAATTGTATTTCCAACCGGTGCCAATTGCTGTCCGCGGTCAGGACATTCCACGCGCCTTCGTTCCAGCCTTCCACGGTCCGGATCCGGCTGAAATATTTGATCTTTTTGTCTTGATATAAATACTCGCCGGACAGCAGTTCCATGCCATTTTCCGAGTAGAGCTTCAAGAAGGCGGTGGGCAGGTTGCTCCATTTGTTATTGAGATTGAACCGGATCTGGAACGCAATCCGGCCTTCCGCGGTTTCGCCGACCGCCGCGCTGAGATACTCCGGATTGGTATCATTATAGGTGAATTGGGCGCAATACGACCCGCTATAGGGAGACGATGTGGATATCTTCAAGTCATTCCCCGAGTCGGTCTCCTGATCCCATTCGCTGAAATTGTTCGTCTCGAAGGTCGCCGTCAATACATCCGCGGGCGAGGAATCCGGAGGCGTTTCCACCGGTTGCGGCGTTGGCGTGACGGTCGGTGTGGCGGTGGGCGTCGCGGTGGGGACCGGGATTTTGGTCGATGTCGGCGTGGCTGTCGGAACCGGCGTGGCCGTCGATGTCGGCGTGGCCGTTGGAACTGGCGTCCAGGTCGCCGTTTTCGTCGGCACGGCCGTGTTCGTCGGGGTATTCACCGGCATGGGAGTGTTCGTCGGCGTTACCACCGGGTTTGGAGCCGCGGAAGAAGTGGGTGTGGAGGTCGCGGTGGGCTGTTCCATCGGCTCGCTGGTCGGCGTGGGAGCGCCGGGAACCGGAACCGTATACGCGATTTCCTCGGAAAAATCGCTTTCCTTGCCGTACACATTATAGGCTTTCACCGCGAAGTAATACGTTTTCCCCTGCTCCAGGTTCATCACCGTGGTGGAGGTCTGAGTTCCCGCGTCTTTCACCAATTGAAACGCGCCGGACGCCGGACGGCAATACACGTTGTATCCTTCCGGCGGATCGCCGGCATTCGGTTGCCAATAAAGAGTAATTTGTTCCGCCCATCCCGTGGGACATAGGATCGCGGTCAGAAATCCGGAAACGATCATGATGCGAGTGGAAGAAAGCAGGCAGGAAGAAAATCGAGCAAATCCTGAATGAACGTTTTTCATGAGAGAGTCCCCTCTGCCAATGTTCAAACGATGACCGTGCGAGAAGCAGTATTGGTAGAAGGACTGCTCCGCCCGGCGGCCCTGCTGCCCTGTCCACGATATTTCGTGGAGTTAGGCCAGATGCTTTGCGTCCCATCCTTTCGGATGGTTTGCCTTTGTCAGGCGTGAAAAATCGGTAGAAGACAGGTATTCTATGGCATCGCGCTCAATCCTTTGCATGAGTACAAGATCTGATCCCAGGTGATCCATAACAGGGCAAAAGAATCCGGCGTGAGACTGATCTCACGATCCGGTTGTTCGTTGCATTACTTACTGGAGCAAAGAAAGTACCAAAATCAGAATGCCCCACAAAATACCTGGAAACCACACGAACGTTTTTTAAATCATAGAAATCCAAATCCCTAGCCCTAGGATTCCCGACATGCCTCCTGGAGGAATAGACGAAAGTAATCCATCCGAATACAAATCCAGGTTACTGTAGCTCACACTGCTACTAACGGGGTCATTCCCAAAGAATTTGTGATTGCCCCCTGCCCAATCCATTCTCATCCATGCCGGCCTGGGGAAGGCGGCCGTCGAGGCATCATTAATCCAGAATGACTGCACGGGCTGAATAAATCAGAGAGGGCCACGGAGTTTCAAAAGGGGTGTGTTTTGAAAAAAAAGCTGGAAAAAAGGGAGGAAAAGAAGATTTGAAAAAAGAAAGATTGAATGATCTCACGCACCGGCCGGAACGTGAAAACCATTCAGTCAGATGGTAAGTCCAATTCAGCCGATCCTTGCGCCTCGAGAGACGCTCGAGTCTAGAGTCTTTACACTTTCTCCGCCGATCAGTACACGATGGGTGTGATATCGATCCCCCGGCGGTTCACAATCCCCTCCCGCATGTTGACCGTGACCATGACCCGCTCGGGAGCCCCCTTGAATTCCTGGACCAGACGCCCTTCGGAGATGATACGGATGGATTCGACCGCCCCCCGGCGGGTTTCCTGGTGGTCAATGTTCACGTAATCGCCGACCTGAAGCTGAAATTCTTGGTTGACATCGATCATCATCATGGCTCCTTTTATGAGGCAAAATTCATAAAAGATCCACAAGCCATTCTCATCTTCCCATCTTGTTCCCATCTTGAAAAACATTGACAACACTGGACAATCATGTACAATTTTACCATGAAGTGGCCGCGAATCAAGGGGATAGTGATCCACGATACGCTTTTTTATGGTTCATCCGGCCAATGCGTACAGGAGGGAAAAAACGTATTTCAATACTCTGACTCTGAACCGAAGGAAAATATTTTCATTCCCTTCAGCGTTAGGGAACGAACGGAGAGGATCGGCGCCGAGGAAAGGCTTTCCCTCACCCTGGTCCTCTCCCAGAGGGAGAGGGGATTTCGGGTAGATCTCTCCAATCCGTCTAATCGATGTCCGGTCTCGCTCCCGGAAAAATGTACGCATATATCGGATGAGCCTTTTTTATGAACCCGCGGGAATGATCCAGCACCATTGAATAACGACTCTGGATTTTTCGCGCGGGTCATTGGTTTTTCCCCCGTATTGTCCCTATAATCATCCCTTTAACGTAAGGGAACGAGGTGACGGCCTTGGACAAGCTATTGACCATCCGGGAAGTCAGCGAGCTCTTGCAAGTCAATGAGCGGACGATTCACAGGCTCATTCAGACGGAAAAAATCCCCGCCGCCAAGGTGGGCAACCAATGGCGGTTCCACCCCTCCCTGCTGGAAGCCTGGTTTCTCAATGGCGGGGAAAAAGCCGTTCATGGAAACCAGGAATTGGAATCTCCCTGGAACCGTGACGAAGAATTCCAGATCTTTTCCGAATCCCGGATTTGGTTGGACCTGCAAGCCAAGCAATCCGGGGAAGTCCTGGAACGCATGGTGGACATACTCGCGGATACCGGCCATCTCCTGCTCAAATCCACTTTCCTCCAAGCCATCCTCGAGAGGGAGGCGTTTTCCACTACCGGCCTGGGACGGGGCGTGGCTCTGCCCCACGCCTGGCATCCCATCAACGATCTCTTTCGGGTTCCCCTCGTGGTCAGCGCCCGTCTCCGACCCCCCGTGGATTTTCACGCGGTCGACGGCCGGCCGGTCGACCTGGTCTTCTTACTTTGTTCTCCCCGGAACCGGTTGCACCTCCAGCTGTTGTCGACCATGTCCACCCTGGCGCGGGATAACCAACTCATGCACAATCTCCGGCAAGCCAAAACCAAGGCGGAATTCATCGGCCCATTGAACGAACGGGTATCCTCCCTGGTGGCGGCGTAGCGATAAAACACGGCTCGCCTTTCCATTTTCACCGGGGAGAAAACCATGACTGCGCCTGACCATCCATCCCGCCGCGAATCAACAATCACTCGAAGAAATTTCTTGGCCACTTCCGCCCAAGCGGGTGGTGCGGCCGCCTTCCTGTCCATGCCGTCCCGGGCGGAGGAAACCGCCGGAGAAACCTCCTGGATGGCCGCGTCCACTTACCACCCGGAACCTTCCCAGACTTTGGATCTCTCGCCCGCCAAATGGATCTGGTATCCCTCGGAGCGCTGCCTGCCCAATACGTTCGTCCTGTTCCGGCAGACCCTCAATCTGCCCGAGACACCGAGCCAGGCCACAGGGTGGATTCTCGCCGACAGCCGTTACGAACTGCGGCTCAACGGCCGGAGAATCCAATGGGGGCCGGCGCCCTGCGATCCCCGGTGGCTGGAAGCCGATCCCGTGGATCTGACCGGCCTAATGCAAAAAGGGCCCCAAGTGCTGGGCGCCACGGTTCTCTTTTACGGCGAAGGCGATGGGACTTGGCCGTTGGGCAAGCCTGGATTCATCTTCCGGTTGGATTTGGAAATGCCCGGCGGCGACCGGCTGCTGGTGGCGTCCGGCCCTTCGTGGCTGACATGCCTGGCGCGGAGTTGGCGGCCGGGGCAATACAAGCGGTGGTATCTGCGCGCGTTGCAGGAAGAATTCGACGCCCGGTTGTATCCGGAGGGCTGGGACCGGCCGGAATTCACCCCCGGACCGGATTGGCTGCCCGCCATGGAACTCGATTGCCCCTCCGACAAACCCACGATTTGTTCCTCCTACTCCGACCTGTTCGAAACCCAGGGAGACCGGAACCTGTGCGATATCCGCCCCCGGAGCGTCCCACTCTTAAGGGAATACGAAGTTCCCGTGAAGCAATTGACGGAGTCGTATTGGATTCATTGGAAGCGCAGTCCGCAAGAGTATTTCGAAAGCCTGACGCCCGGCGCGTTCGAGGCCGAACGGACTCCCTGCCACACGGCCGGGCCGGACGGAACCCTGACCATACAGCTGGATGGCGCTAGGGGCGCATCATTGATGTTCGAACTGGAAGACCAGGTGGTGGGCTGGCCTTATTTCACCATCCACGCGCCGGAGGGGACCACGGTGGAGCTGTTGGTGCACGAGGCCCACCAACCGGGCGGCCCCGCGCTGCTCAACACCAATCATCATTCCTGGTCGCGCTTCATCTGCCGGGAAGGTGAGAACCACTTCCAGACCTTCGATTTCGAGAGCCTGCGCTGGCTCCAGTTGCATATCCACGGGGCGAAAGGCGAGGCGCGGATCCGCGGAGTGGGCGTCCGGCGGCGGATCTTTCCCTGGCCGAACGAGCCACGCATTCAATGCTCCGAACCGAAACTGCAACGGCTGTTCGACGCCACGATCAACACGCTGAACAATTGCGCGCAAGAGACCTGCGTGGACGGCATGGCCCGCGAGCGCCAACAATACAGCGGCGATTGCGGCCACCAGCTGCACGCCCTCTACTCCGCGTTCGGCGAAATCCGCCTGCCGGCGCGGTACGTGAACACCTTCAGCCAGGGGATCACGCTCGACGGGTATTTCCTCGACTGCTGGCCCGCCTGGGACCGGCTGGCGCGCCTGCTCGAACGCCAGATGCATTTGACCAAATGGGGGCCGCTGTTGGACCACGGCGTCGGCTTCAACTTCGATTGCTACCATCATTATCTCTACACCGGCGGCCGGGACGCGCTGCGGGAACCCTATCCCCGCCTGCTGCGGTTCGCGGATTACCTGAGAAGCATTCTGGACACGGACGGCCTCTTGCCGGTGGAAAACATCGGCATCCCTTCCGTGTGGATCGATCACGACGCCTACCGCAAGCAACGGCACACTCAATGCGCGTTCAACCTCTACGCGGCGGCCATGCTGCGGCACGCTCTCGCGCCCCTCTGTGAAGCCATGGACGACGGCGCGCTGGCGGGACAATGCGAACAGTTGGGCCGCCGGATCCAGGCCGCCACGGTACGGAAATTCTGGAGTCCGCGCCATGGTTTGTATGTGAACAATCTCCCCTGGCTCGAGGAAGAGGGCGGCGTCCGGATGTGCGACCGCTCCCTCGCCACCGCTATTCTTTTCGACCAATGCCCCGGGGGAAACACCCAGAACGCCCTCCAGGCGTTGATCGAATGCCCGCCGGAACTGGGATTCTCGTATCCCGCCAACGCCGGCTGGCGGCTGTGGGCGCTGGCCAAGGAAGGCCGGACGGATGTGGTCCTCAAGGACCTGCGCGAGCAATGGGCCACGATGAATTCCGTGATCCTCAACAACACCCTGCAGGAAAACTGGTCGGCGCCCTTCGACACCGGCGCGCAATGGAGCCATTGCCCGGTTGCCCCCGTGTATGTCCTCTTCATGAGCATCGCGGGCATCCAGCCTCTGGAGGCGGGATTCAAACGGTGCGAAATCCGTCCCCAACTGGCGGACTTGGAGGAATTGAAACTAACCGCCTATACCGTGCAGGGACCGATTGAATTCCACGCTCAGGGAAAACCAGGCAACCGGCGGATTACGCTATCATTGCCGGAAGGCATGCAAGGCGAATTGGTGCTTGCTCAAAGTGAAAAAATCGAACTGCCCCTGATCAACCAGGACCAACCTATAGGCTGCGCGCGCTACCGGATGACCGCTAACAAGCTCACGTTCACGTTGGTGAACAGTTGAACGAGATTGTTCTTATCCCCGTGTTATATCCGGGGCTATTTCAATGTTGCCTTGAATAGGGCGGAAGCCAGTTGACATCTCCCCCCTCACGCCATGTCATTCCATTATGCCGAAATTTTCATCTCTAACCGGGGCTTATCCCCTCTTCCCTTGGGCTGATCTTGCCTCAAAAGTCCAATAAGGATGTCATCCCCGCGAAAGCAGGGATCCAGGAGGAGCATTAGGAACCCGCAGGATCCCATTTGCGATGCAGGCGGTATGCCCGTATTGCAACGAAATCCCCCGTCCAGCCTGGAGGGTACCCAAGAAATTCCCAGGCTTCCTTCCTATAATGGCGTTTATTATGTCCATTCGATTGATTTCCAGTCCGATTCATCCTGCCGGAACGATCCCGGATCAGGCCGGAGTGGTTGGCTTCCCGTCATCGCGCGCGGCAACGGAACCAGGAGGGAAGGTAAAGCCCATGAAGTACTCGCCTAAATTTTCCCAGTATCAATCGTTCATCTATCTATTGCTCATCCTGATCGTGTTTCTGTTTCCGGCCGCCGCTTCCCATGCCCAGTGGGATCCGCGGATGGACTTCAACAACGATGGGATCGTGGACGCGAAGGACCTGGCGTTATTTTTGACAGCCTGGCATACGCAAATCCCGGTCCCGGTTCCCACGCCGACCTTTGTCCCGGATCCCCGCTTCGCCGGGACATGGATCGGCACATTCCAAATGACGCATCTCGCGACCGTACCCAAAGAGTACGGCTATATCATCTTTC
Organism: bacterium; assembly: GCA_041946805.1. GTDB lineage: Bacteria > Hinthialibacterota > Hinthialibacteria > Hinthialibacterales > Hinthialibacteraceae > JABLXU01. The sequence goes on along the minus strand of JBHGBC010000006.1, from coordinate 46,723 downwards.
AAATCAATTCCAACGGCCAGGATTTGGAGATGATCGATATGACGCACCGGGGCGAACGGTATCTGGGTTCCATAACCGGCAATACGTTGCAGGCGTCCTATGTATCGGCCCCCCCGGATTCCGCCATCATCAAAGGAGTCTGGGCCAACGACACCATCACCGGCACGTATGAATCCCCGGACAGCCAAGGGACTTTCACCTTGAAAAGACCCGGAACGCGGGCCGATCTCACCGGAGTCTGGATCTTGTCCTGGACCGATGAATACCGGGAGGACAAGATGCCGACCCATGGCGTGCATATCGCCGAGTTCAGCCAGTCGGGAAATCAGATCACCGTCCAGACGCCGGACAATACGGACAGTCTCACGGGTTACGTGGAGGGAGATACCTTCACTTTCTCTTTCCCCCCCGGCAACGAGGATAACGATTTCTTCGTGGGAGGCGTGGTCAACGGGAATTCCATTTCGGGAACGTATGCCTGGGAGAATGACCGCACGGAGGGCTGGAGCTCATTCACGGGGACCAAATCCACCACCACCATCAACGCCGCCGGGAAGTGGACAATCAACAGCCAGGAAATGTACCCCAAAAAATCGTTATTGCCGGATACATCCACGGTCAACATTACACAAGATCAAAACGACATCACGGTGGAAATCACCAAACGGGAAGGCAGCATGGGCCGCTTCACCGGTAAAATTTATGGAAACTCATTCGTGGTGACCGGGAATGACGTGGAAGGCTACCGGACGCGCATCGATGGAACCATCACCGGGAATACGATAACAGGAACTTACGATGGAAACGACGAATCCGAATGGTGGTGGGGAACATATACCGGAAGGCGGTGAGTATTGCATTGAATTCATGCGAAATGGAGCTCCGCCCCGTTACTTATCCGAAGAACCATTCCCGAAATCCACGTTCTGTAACCCCATCCTGGTGTTCGATGGCGATGGCGAGTTCTGCCGCGCGTGGTCCCGCCGGATTGCCCGCTGGACGTGCGGGGCCGTTGAGTGCGCGACATGCACCCAGGCCGTGGACCGCTATCCCCAGTTAGCCGATCGAACCTTCGAGGCCGTATGGCTTCTCGACACCGATGGGCAGCAGAGAAAGGATGAATTGCGCCCTTTCAGGGCTTCCCTCACCCTGGCCCTCTCCCTCTGCGTGAGAAGTAGGGTGAGGGAATTATGTAGAGGCGGACCTTGGTGCCCGCCCCTGTCATAAAATAAATGGAATACCAGAATCTCCATTAGGAAGGCGCTTCCCGGAAGATCCTTTTGATTATCTACGGTTTCGGCTTGTTGACATGGGTAGCCGCCCAGATGGAACCATCTCAAACCGGCATGCCTGTTGCGCGGATGTGGCTGGGAGATTGACATACACGAAACCGCCTTCACGCGTGGCGGTAATTGCGCGTCCGTCGAGGGAAACGCGGACCTCCGTTTCGCCGCCGCCGGACGGGAACCGTACACCCAACCGTTGGCGGCCGCCGAAATAGGTTCCTGTCAATCGTTCCTGCTGCATTGTGTACCGGAGGCGCCGGCCCCGCCATGCGAGAGTCTGTCCAAAACCCTGCCGCCAATATTCTTCCGGCGCGGTGGGAGCGAGAACGAGCGTCCCATCCAAGCGCATCTCAACTCCCAGTAGAAAATGCTGAACGATCCGGATCAAATTGGCAGGGTATTCGCAGTATTTTTCCGCGCCATAGCCGCCCAGATCGTTGTACCGTTCCCGCCAATAATACTCCTTGTCCCGGCCGGCCTTACAAACCCGTTGAATCGAGTCCACGAGGCCTTGACTGTCACCCATACGCGCCCGCGCCCCGGCTTCCAGGTACCAGACGCGCCCCATGGCCGCCCGATCCATCGTATCGGAGTAGGTGGATTCCCACGGCTCGTAGTTCTGGGGAAGCGTGGCGATGCCGGTGGGCATCCCGCCGTAGTAAAACAGTGTCTCAATCTTCAGCCGAGGCCAAAGCCGGCTGATCTGCTCGGGGCTGGCGGCGCCCAGGGCGATCGCACTCCAGTCTACGTCCGTCAAACCATGATTGGCTATGAGTCCGCGCTCCGGGTGAATGTATTCGGCAAAGCGGTCCTGAAGCCAAAAACGGATGCGGAAGTGAGATTCAATCCGGCCGGCGAATTCCCGGTATTTCCGGGCGGCTTCGGTGTTGCCCATGATTTCGTTCAAGGCGGCCACGCGCCGGAACGCGTCCACGGCATGGCACTGCGCGACGCCATCGTATTCGACGCGCGTGGGACGTTCAATGTAATATCCCGCTCCCCTGACCGCTCCCTCGGCCGTAACCAACGATGCCAGAAAATCAGCCGCCCGGTTGACGGACGGGAGTTGCTTCAGGAGCCACTCGCGATCCTGGGTATGACGGAAGATGGCATCGGCATTCTGGATGTAAGTCGGACCGGCCAGCGCCCGCAAGGGATCGCCCGGCACCCAGTGACGATAAAGGCCGCCATTCGCATCCACCCGCGCCTGGCAAGATGCTGGTCCGATCCGCTGGCCGGCGCTGGCCGGAAGAATCGCCAGCGGGAGTTGCCCATCCGGTCTCTGAAAAGTACGCACATAGTCCCAATTCGCTTTTACGGTATCGACCTGGCCCAACCAAAGCAGCGCGTCGGTCATCTGGTGGCCGTCCAACGAGGGATAGGTGTTGCCGTAGCCGAATCCTTGCCCGTCCGCGCAGACCGACCAGTATCCTGGAAAGACCTTAGGATTCACCGCCGCCAGCACGTTTTTTTGGGCGGCTTTCTCGTAGGCAGCGGCAATCTGGGCGTCAGGCAAATCCAAGATCGTGACCGGCATCTCATCTCCCTGGATTGCGAGGACCGTTACGGCCATGTATATCGTGAGGGGAAGGCTCGTGGACATAGCGTTCATCTTTTCCACTCCAGGATTCATCAAGATTCCCACGTCGGCGATATCCATTCCTTACCCGTATCTTCACCGGGAACAGGACTCCCCGTGCTTGATATTCCCTAGAAAGACAAGACAGAATTTGATGGTATTATTTTGGATCTCTCATGATAAGGTCCAGAGAGGTCTGCCTGCTCAGCGCGGGATTCGAGAGTCAGTTTCACCTGATCCGGATGGAGGATTTGATGAGAAAAAAGGGAATACTCTGGGCCGTATTATTGGCAGGCGCGGGATTCGTGATGAATCCGCCGGCCGTCAGCGATGAGAAGTGGTGGAAAATCTCTGCCGATGACCTGTCCGATAAAATCCAGGGCGGCTTGCTGGGTCAAATTCTCGGAAACCTGAACGGATTGCCTCACGAGATGCAATATATCGCGGAACCGGGAGCGGTGGAGGCGTACACCCCCGCGCTCCCGGAAGGGGCGTGGACGGATGACGACACGGATATCGAGTGGATTTATGCCGCGGGCATGCAGCGGTTCAATCAGATTTTTTTAACTCCAGAAGAAATCGTTCAACTATGGAAGACCCATATCAATACACGCATCTGGTGCGCCAATGAATATGCGCGCCGGTTGATGGATATTGGGCTGGTTCCCCCCTGGACGGGCACTTTTGCCTTCAATCCCTGGTCGGATTTCAATATCTCCGGGCAGTTCCTCAGCGAAGCGTTTGGACTCATCGCCCCGGGAATGCCCCAGACCGCCGCGCGGACCGGCCTGCACTATACACACACCGGGATCGAAGGCGAACCGGCCCAGGCCACGCAAATGTTCACGGGCATGATCGCCACGGCGTTCTTCACGCAGAACGTGGATGAAATCCTCGACGCGGGGCTGGCCATGCTGGACCCGAAAAGCGTCTTGCGGGCGATCGTGAAGGACGTGCGGGAATGGCATGCGGAAAATCCGGGGGATTGGCGCGCCACGCGGCAACGGGTGAAGGAAACCTACAGCCGTCATGACGGGGCCATGCGGGACCGGAATGGATATGAGTTGAATACAGCATCCACCATCGCCGCCCTGCTTTACGGCGGTGGCGATTTTGTGAGGACCCTGGTCACCGCCTTCAACTTTGGATGGGACGCCGACAACAACGCCGCCACCGCCGCCACGATCGTGGGCGTGATCCAAGGACGCCGGTGGCTGGACTCACAAGGCTGGAATATTGTAGACCGGTACCGGAACACCACACGGGACGCCATGCCAGGGAATGAGACCATCACGGATTATGGAAACCGGCTGATCGAGTTGGCGGGAAAAGTCATCCTGGAGCAGGGGGGCCGGAAACAGGATGAGAACGGCCAGATGATGTTCTGGATTTCGGCCGAAAATCCCATTCCGGTTGAATCTCTCCCTGACTTGGCTGAAAAACAGCGGGTACTGCAATCCACCATGAAAGATGAGATCGGCAAAAGTCTGTCGAGGCCGGTGGATGACACGCAATTGGCCCGCGCCGCGTATTGGGCTATCGGCCTCGATCTTACCGAGACTATGCGCAAGAGGTATCCCGAAGCATGGCTCAATGCCGTGAAGGCCTTGGAGGATCATCCCAATCTGATACGCTCCCTATTCACATCGCCCGTACCCGCGGCGGAACGTCTGCGGGAGAAAGCGCGGTTGGCCGGAATCCGGCAACCGCCGGCCCCTTGACGCGGCGGATCCTAGGTTATTCCGATTTGCACTAGAAACGTTCTCCGGTAAGGGAGGCATTGTCCAGTTCGATTTTTTGTTTCATTTCAAGAAACGGTGGGTGAATTTCGGCGCGGGAAGATTTCCAAGTGTATGATGCCAGGCGATTTCCAACGTCGGAAATGGCTGGAATCACCCTCTTTTTCATGGTCAATTACACTCTGCGTTTCACGGTTTCCACCATCGCTAACTCCTGCCGCGTCCGGAATCTGTACAAAATCAACTCCCGGTGATTCCTAACGGCCTGCTTCACCGGTTCGATCCGCGCGTGCGCCCTTCTTTCCTGAAACTTGCGTCCTTTGAAATGGAAAAAAGATGGAATGATCAGGGCTTGGAGGGATTTGCCCGGATTGCCGGGAAACAGTTCCGGCAGTACAGGGATGTCCCGGGATTAACACAGTCACCCTGATGGGGCGGCCGTTTTCCCTCCCAATCAACCTGATCGCCGCCCGCATCTTGCCTTTCTTCCCGCCGTGTTGGGACACGGAATCCGCCAGGGGGACACGCGTTACCCTCGTCATACTCCGAGGGGATGCCGTACCAGGTCAAAGGAGCCGGCGTGGGCGTCCGCCGGTGCATTGCCAGAAGTGAAAGGGATGACAGGATATTTTCATGGCAGGACATATAAAAAAGTGGACATATGGAAACAAGGAGGGCGTGAAAAAAAGGAAGGTATCGGTGCTTACCGGCGGGGCGGGCCGGTTTCGGTGCCGATGACCGCGATACGCGAATCCTGGATCGAGAGAGCCCGGTTGCCGCGCAGAAATTCCACCAGATCCTGGCCGATCAAGGCGGCGGCTTGGGGCGTGAGGATGCCCTTGGCTACCAGTGCTTCCGGTGTATCCGGTTTGAGTTGAAGCAAGGTGAAATATTGGCTGGAATCCAGCAGGTACTTGGCGGCGACCGCGTGTTCATCCGCCAGAAGATTCACATAAACCCGGATCAGGTCGAGCACCCGCGCTTCCTCGGCCGTGGGGTGGTCATGGGATTCCACTTCGGGCGCTTCTCCCTGCTCTCCGCGGCGGATGGCTTCCAGAATGGCCTCCCCTTGCCGGGAAAGATCGTTTTTGGAGATGCCCCGGAACGTCCGTAGCTGATCCACGTTTTGAGGACGCGCCACGGCCAGGTTCATCAGCGTGCTGTCGTCCGAAAGCCATTTGCGGGGGACGTTGATCTCCCGGATACGCTGTTCCCGCCAGCGGACCAGTTCCAACAAGACCGGATAATCCTTGGGAGACAACCGGCCGCCCTTGAAGAGCCGTTGCGCGATCTCATCCGGCTTGGTATCGTACAGGTTGGGATCCTCAAATTGTTGGGATAGGGCCAGCGCCCAATCCCGCCGTCCCAACTGATCGAGTCTATGGAGCAAGGCCTTGCCCAACGCCACCAGATGAATCACGTCGGCGTGGGCGTATTCCAACAATTGGGCAGGCAGGGGCCGCAGGGACCAATGCGCCCGGGAATGGACTTTTTTAAGGGACACCCGCAACATGGATTTCAAAAGCGTGCCCAGCCCCACGCTTTCGCCATAGCCACACAACGCCGCCGCCAGGGCCGTATCCAACAGGGGCTTCACCACGATGCCGAAACTGTGAAAGATCGCCTCTTGGTCACCATGCGCGGCATGGACGGTCTTGAGAATGGAGGGCTCTTCCAAAACATCCAGCAGGGGGCGGAGAGCGGAAAGCGGCCCCTCCCCGGTCTGCAAAAACGCCGCCGCGTCGATCAGCCAAGATTCCCGTTCCGTGGCGACCTGTATGATTTCCAATACCGGGAAAAACGTTTTTTCCCGGATGAATTCGGTATCCAGCGCGATGATGCATTCGCGCCGAATTTTTTCAACGATCGATGTCAATTGCTGGGGGTCGGTAATCAAACCTGAATGCTGATGCATATGCAAGTTGGTCCCGGATCGTAAAATGGAATCCTGTCCCTCATCCCAATTCGATTTTCATCCTTTGCCAGAGTACTCGATCCTTCCTGAAAAACCAATCCTGAAAAACGCACAGACCGGCATGGCCGGGGAGGGCGAGGCTCCCGCCGATCCGATGGATTACGCTATGATTCCCGGATGAATTCAGCTCACCCGGCGGTTTTCCCTCCCATTTTTAACAATGCAACCGATTCCTTTACCGCAAATTCGATAACTCAAACACATACGCATGCCGGGTAGGAAAATCACTCACCCGCAGCGGCGGGACGGCAATCCGCATCCGGCCGCCTTCCTGTTTCCAGGACAGCGGTTGATCCCATCCCAGGAGGCGCACGGAGGTCTGCTCGGAAGGTTGAGGCTTTTCGAGAAGCAGCTCGCCCGCGGGCCATCGCAAGGAGATGGCGTACACCCGGCCCTTCTTGGTGGTGTAGCGGATGGAGTCTCCCTCGCCGGTGTGGGTCCAAGGGCGGGTTCCATAAATCGCCTCGCCGTTCACCCGCAGCCATTCGCCGATAGCCAACAGCCGCTCCTGCATGATGACGGGAATCCGGCCGTCCGCCGTGGGGCCGACATCCAGAAGCAGATTGCCCCCCTGGCTGACGATATCGGCCAGCATGTGAATCAGTTGCGTGGAGGTCTTGTAGTCCTGGGGGCCTTCCAGCCGGTTGAAGCCGTAGGACGCCCCGATCCCCTGGTTTTCCTCCCACTTGTGGCGCTGAACGGCCTTCCCGGGCTGGGCATCCCGGCCTTTGTAGCCGTATTCCGAGGTGTAATACCCGCCATGGACGCCGCGCGTGTCCTTCCCCCAGCGGTCATTGACCACCACGGTGTCGCGTACGGCCGATTCGTTGAACAGCCAGGCCAGCAGCTTCGGGCTGCGCCAGGCTTCGCTGGTCTGCTCCCATTCGCCGTCCGCGAAGATGATCCAGGGCTGGTACCGCTCCACCAATTCCTTGAACTGGGGATGGAAGTGTTTCTCTACGTAATCCGGCAAGTTGTCACGATACAGAGGGTTATACCATTCGTAGAGCGAGTAGTAGCAGCCCATCGTCAGGCCCCGGGAACGCACCGCCGCGGTCAATTCGCCCACCAGGTCGCGGTGGGGGTTAAGGTCCACGCTGTTCCAGTTCCAACTGTAGGAGCTGGGCCACAGGCAAAATCCATCGTGATAATTGGCAGTCAAAACCACGTATTGGGCTCCCGATTGCGCGAACAGATCGGCCCATTGCTCCGGATCGAACATCTCCGCCGTGAACATCGGCACGAAATCCGGATATTTGAAATCCTTCCCGTAGGTTTTCTCATGAAACCAATGCACCAGGTGATTTTCGTCGTTCATCCAGTTCCCGTACCATTCGGCGTAATTTCCCTTGGGCGCCCATGCCGGGACGGAATAAATGCCCCATACGACGAAGATGCCGAATTTGGCGTTATCAAACCACGCGGGGATGGGGCGCTGGTCCAGGGATTCCCAGGCGGGCTGATATTTTGCCGTCCGGACTTCCTCCGAGATTGCCGGGAGGACAACAATCGAACTCCCTAGGCATGTCAGCAAAACAAGGGTGGTTGTTGGTTTCATCACCGCGCCTGTTTCTCTACCCGCCGGGTGGTACGGGCAGGATTGGTCTGGGGAAGAATTTGGATGGTCATCCTACCAGAAACTCCCCTTTTTCTCTATCCGTTGAGCGTTGGTTGGAAATCCGCGGTGGGGGATGAGATTATCACAAAATGCGATGGGTCCCCTGCCGCCCGCCCGGAAGTGGTTTGCACGCGGCGGAATCCGCCGTTACCTCCGTCGAACCGGGGCAGGGATACGGCCTGATCATGGACAACCGTCCTTGCAGGCGGTTTTTTTCGTATATTTTTTTGATTTTATCCAGGCGGGATGATAATATAAAATGCAGAGAGTCGGCCTCCATCGTGTACTAATACCAAACCTAACAGGCACATAGGGGAAACAAGAGCGCGAGGAGTGTTTTATTTACCGGTTTGATAAAATTTACAACTTGATCCTAAAAGCGGAATCAATGGGATTTCACCCAGCGATGACCGGGAAAAGAAACATCCGTTCGTGATATATTGCCGGAAAAAAACGTTCTAAAAAAAGAAGGAGGCGGAAAAGACACGCATTCGTAACCGGGATTACCCCCGCTGGGGTGTATTTAAATGGCGTTTTCCTACAACAGAAACTAACTTGAATCCCAATGGGTCTTCCCCTCGATATCAAACACAATCAGTGGATTGAATGATGCTGATTTGAGGAAAGAAAAGAGATCCGTGGAAAACGATACGGCACGGCTTGAAGCCCGGAGCATCATCCTGCCATCTCCATCTTGATATCTTCGTTCTGTACTCTTTCAACCTTCGATGAATCAACTTTGCGGGTCGAGGGAATTCCCGGACTCCACCCGGGAAACAAAGATTCTGTTTTTATCGTTCTATGCGGCGGATTCTTGTGATCTCCGCCGGCCGCAAGATCCGGAAGATACCGGTGTGGAATGATTGTACCTGCGTGGAATTGGATTTGGGGGGGGCGAATCCTGCACTTGGGGATGATGCCCGGCCGGCCGCGAATCCTAGGGTGTGGATGATAGAAGGGAAGGGGACCCGATTCCATGAAAAAACTACTCAAGATAATTACTTTTTGGGTGCCAGGGAAAGGGAAAAAAACGACCGCCCTCTCCATTCCCGGATTTCTGAGTTGGAGTGATTTCAACCATCGTATACTGCAAGAAAGGTCGCGTACGGATCGTTTCAATTCCCCGTTTACGATGGTATCTTTTTCGTTCCACCCGCCGGAATCCGGTGAGGAAAACTACAACCGGCTGCTGGAGATTCTGGCGTCGGTGATGCGCGACCGCACCCGGAAAAGTGACATCAAGGGATTGCATGGCAAGGAAAACAAGAAGCTGGGCATGATTCTTCCCCATACCGATTTTGAAAAAGCGTCGGTGGTAATCCATGCGGTAGAAACCCAATTCCGGGAAGCGCTGGAGGCGCTCAAGTTCGATCCTTATCAAATCCCGGAACTTGCCGCGGACGTGTTCATCTATCCCATGGACAAGAAAAAAACGGAAACCGTAGCTCCAGCCGCGGCTCCCGGCGGATCCCAGCCAGAAACGGCGCCATCCGGCTCCCCCGCTTCTCCCTCCACCCAGGAAGTCGCGTGAAACGGAGAACGAACATGGCGCGGATCGAAGTCATGCCGCTGAATATCCTGATCCAGAAGCCCCCGGCAATTCCCAAGCGGATCATGGATGTCGTGGGCGCCATCATCTGTTTGACTCTGCTGTCTCCCCTTTTCCTGTTGATTTATGTATTCATGAAAATCGTTTCTCCCGGCCCGGTGTTTTTCAAGCAGGAGCGCATTGGCCAGGGAGGGAAACCGTTCCTGTTTTGGAAATTCCGCACGATGAAAATCGATGCGGACACATCCCTCCATGAAAAGTATGTCGTCGACCGGATCAAACGTTCCGAATCGAAATCCGACGGGGAAAAGCCCATGAACAAGCTGGAGAAAGATCCACGGATCATCCCCTTCGGCTCGATTTTGCGGAATACCTGCCTGGATGAATTGCCCCAGCTGTTCAATGGGCAGCGGGGGGATATGTCCCTGGTCGGTCCCCGGCCGCCCCTGCCGTACGAGGTGCGGGAGTACGCGCAATGGCACATGAGCCGTTTGGATATACTCCCGGGCATGACCGGGCTGTGGCAGGTCTGTGGCAAGAACCGGTTGTCGATCACCGAGATGCTGCGGCTGGATCTGCATTACGCCGAGGGACATTCACTCTGGGTGGATTTCAAGATCCGGTTCAAGACGCCGCTGGCCATCTTGAACCAAATTCAGGATCCGCATTAGAAGCGTCCCGGAGAGAGAGGTGGAAAGGTATCCACGGGAGCGAGGGAAGGGTGTCCGGATCAATTGCGAATGGATTCGATTTCATGGAACCATTGCATGGCGAACCGGAGCAAATCCAAGTTTTTGGGCAGGCTGAGTTTCTTCTTGATGTTGGACCGGTGGGCCTCGATGGTTTTGACGCTGCGTTGCACGCAATGGGCGATAGTCTCCGAGCTGAATCCCTTGCCGATCATTTCAAGGATTTCCAATTCCCGGTCGGTCAGGACTTCGATGGGAGAGCGTACGGGGAGGCGGTCGTTATAGAAGGTCCGTTTCAGCATCAGGCCGACCATGCGCTCGCTCAAGTATTTTTTGCCGGTCAAGATTTGGAAAATCGCTTGAACGATTTTCGCGGGTTCCTCGCGTTTGCTGATATAGCCCATGGCGCCGGCGTGCAAAACCCGTTCGGCGTACAATTCTTCGTCGTGAAGCGACCAAACGAGCAGCTTGACCGAGTCGAATCGTTGCCGGATGGTCCGGATGATATCCACGCCGCAACGTTTTTCGAGCGAAATGTCGACAATGGCCACATCCGGGCGGGCGTTTTCGATGAGCTGCAGGGCCTGATCCACATTCGAGGCTTCCCCGCAGACGGCGAGGTTTTTTTCGAGGCATAAAATTTGTGTCAATCCAAACCGTAATGTCGGTTCGTCATCCACGATCACAATGCGGGCTTTGGCAGGGGTGGGGTAGTAATCTTTTGAATCGATCATGTGTTTCCTCGGTTTTCGGCGGTCCGGCGGAAGACCTGCTGGTCTTCCCCCGGCACCGTGAGAATGGTTTGCGCATCGCACTCGACAGTTTTGTCACCGAAGATCGCAATCCCCGGGAATCCAAAACGACGACATCCCCCTCTTCGAAGCAGCCATCCTCAACACCGAATTTCAAGGAAACACACTCCATGGGACATGGAGCGTTAAAACACTTTTACATTTAGTCAATTCGCTTTCTCACTTTCCCAGGTTTTTTGTAAAAAAAAGCGAATCAACTGAAATAACTTTACCATCATTTTTGCCGGCGATCAAGGAAAATGTCACGAATTGTTTGCTATAAAACCGAAGGCAATGAATTCTGTTTTATCTATAATTATATTAATTAAAATTTGTATATATATAAAAAACATGCAAACAGATTGTTCGTGGTGGAAAAAAGTATTTCCCGGGAAGCGTTCTCTCCGCTCTTCCTGCGCCGGCTTTCCATTCCCTGCCGATGGATGAGGTGGGATAGAGTCGTCCAGAAACCGCGGGCGCCGCTGGCCGCTGCTGCCTGGTTGGGAGAGGGAGTATAGCCGGGAATCCGGTTTTGTCACTCCCCGGGGGAAACAAAGGCTCCGGCCGCTTCGGTTTACCCGGATTCCGGCAGGGATTTCCGGCGAAATGGGAAGGCAGAGACAAACCGCCGCAGGGATCTCCCTTCCTCTTGCGATGATGGGGGAGGAGACGGCCTTTCCCTGCAATCTGGGATGCAAGCCTAACCGCTGAAGGCTGGATCGCGTTTGGGCGGGGCGGCCAGGGCTATGGCCTAATCGAGACGTTTGCGGAATTTGAACACGGATAAGGAGAACAGCACCAGGGCCATGCAGGAGAGGGGAACCACCGCGCTGACCAGGTTCATGAACTCCGCCCCCCGCAGCACGATGCCCCGCAGGATGTCGAGAAAATAAGTGAGTGGCAGAAAGAAACTGATCGTGTAGAAAAAGAGGGGCATGGTGTCCCGCGGATAGATGAAGCCGGAGAGGAAGATGGACGGCAGCAGGGTGGCGATGGCCAATTGAGTGGCTTGCACCTGGTTTTTGGCGGTGGTGCTGATGATCAGGCCGATACCGATTACGGCGAGGGCGAAGATGCCGGCCAGCGCCAGCAGCAGCACCACACTGCCATGCACTTGGATGCCAAAGAACAGGCGCATGGCCAGGATCAAAAGACCGATTTGAATATAGGCCAAGCCCACGTAGGGAATCAGTTTACCCAGCAGCAGCGCGAAACGGGTGGCGGGGCTGACCATGAGTTGCTCCAGCGTGCCGATTTCACGCTCGCGCACGATGGCGAAGGATACCAGCATGGTGAGCGAGAGCTGAATGGCCACGCCGATGATCCCGGGGACGAAAAAGTTGGCGGAGAGCAGATCGGGATTGAACAACACCCGCGGGCGCACATCGATGAGCGGAACGGGATGGGCCTGGCCGGTCAATCGGCCAAGCTGCTCGATCATCGACTGAAAGCCGAGGCCGTTGGCGGTGGACATCGCCTGCAGCGCTATCATGTTGTTGCTGCCGTCCAAGTAAACAGCGGCGGACGCGCTTTTCCCCGCCTTGTAGCGGTCGGTGAAGTCCGGAGGGATCTCCACCCCCACCACCGCGCGGCCTTCGACTAGGGTCCGGATCAACTCATCATGCGAGAACACATAGCCGCTGACCTGGTACACGTCGGAATTGACGAGCGCCTGGATGAAATTCCGGCTTTGTTCCTTGCCGTCCTGGTCAAGGATCACCGTGGCGAGATCGCGCACATCGGTGTCGATGGCAAATCCGAAGGCGATGACCTGCACGATGGGCGGCAGCATGGAAAAAATCAGCGTGGCCGGATCGCGGGCCATGTGGAGCAGTTCTTTTTGCAGAATGGCGATGCATCCGGTGAGTTTCATGATAATCGTTTTTTCTCCTCCGCCAGGGTCATGGCGACAAAGACATCCTCGAGCGTCGGCGAAATGTTCCGCACATGAATCTCGCGGAAACCTTGATCCCTCGCGAATTGCCGGACCGCGTCGTCGGTGAAGCGTTCTTCCACGGCCAGGTGGGCCGCCTCCCCAAAGATGGTGGCGGAACGGACCAGGGGATGGGTGCGAAAGCGGTCGAGCACGCGGGTCACCGGCTCGGCGCGGATTTCGATGCGGCGGCAGCCGGCCGGAGTGACCTCGGGCAATTTCTTCAGGTCAGACGGTTCGCCATGGGCAATCAGTTTGGACAAGTAGATATAGGCCACGACGGTGCAGCGTTCGGCCTCGTCCATGTAATGGGTGGTGACGAACAGGGTGATACCCCGGGCGGAGAGGTCGAAGAGCAGGTTCCAGAGTTCGCGGCGGGCGACCGGATCGATGCCGGCGGTGGGTTCGTCGAGAAAGACGATCTCCGGCTCGTGCATCAGGGCGGAGGCGAGGGCCAAGCGCTGTTTCCATCCGCCGGAGAGCAGGCCGGCCGGCCGGTCCAGGTAAGGGCCGAGGCCCAGGTAGTCGCCGAGTTCTTTCTGGCGCTGGTCGATTTTCCCGCGGGACAGTCCGTACAAGCGGCCGAAGAAGCGCATGTTCTCACGGACGGTCAAATCCCGGTACAAGCTGAAATGCTGCGACATATAGCCGATGCGGCGCTTGATGTCGGCGGCGCTCTGGCGGACGCTCATTCCCAGGAGCGACGCGTCTCCTTCGGTCGGCGCCAGAAGTCCGCAAAGTATGCGGATGACTGTGGATTTGCCGGAGCCGTTGGGGCCGAGAAAGCCGAAGATCTCGCCCTTGGAGACCTCAAAGCTGACATGATCCACGGCGGTGAAATGGCCGAAACGCTTGGTCAAATTATCCACCACGATTGGATGTGTCATTGCGCCGCGTCTCCTTCCACCGGTTGATCGGATGGGTGATCGGCCGGTTGATCGGGAATGAGGACATCCGCCACCATGCCCGGCCGCAGCCGCCGTTCCGGATCTTGGATTTCGATTTTCACGCCGAAGACCAGGTAGTCGCGGGTTTCCGGAGTCTGCACGTTGCGGGGGGTGAATTCCGCCTTGCGGTTGACCTGAACGACCGTCCCCTTGAAAACCTCTCCGGGAAACGAGGCGGTGGACAGGTCTAGCGTCCGGCCGAGGGGAACCAGGCCCAGGCGGCTTTCGGGGACGAAGATCCGCACCCACAGGGGTTCGTACAAGATCATGGTCAACGCCGCCTGGTTGGGCGCGAGCAGATCGCCGGGGCGCAGGCGGCCGGTTTCAATCACGCCCTCGGAGGGGGCGGTGATGGCGGTTTCGTTGAGATCCACCTGAATCCGCTCCACGGCCGCTTCGGCGCGTTTCACATCGGCCCGCGCTTGTTCGATTTGCTCCACCCGGGGGCCTTCGAGAGCCAGCGCCAAGGCGGCGGAAGCGGCATCCACCTGGGCGCGCGCGGATTGGATTTCCTCCTCCCGGAAACCGGCCAGCAACTGGTCGAGCTGGGCCTGGGCGGCGCGCATCCGGCCCTGGGCCACGGAAAGCTCCTTGCGGGCGCGGTCGAGGGCGTCGGCGGTGGTGTTGTTCTTTTTGTACAATTCGCTTTGCCGCTTTTCCGTGATCGTGGCCAGCTCGAGTTCTGCCCGGACGGATTCCAGGTTGGCGCGGGCGGCGCGGATGTCTTCCTCGCGGGGGCCGTTTTTGAGCAGTTCCCAGCGGTGGCGGGCTTCGTCCAGCAGGGCCTGAGCGCGCTGGATTTCTTGCGGGCGGGAGCCGTTTTCCAGTTCGAGCCGTTTCTGCCGCGCGCGTTCCAGGTCCGCCTGGGCTTCGCGCAGCCGGGCCTCGAGGGGCTCGCGGTCCAGCCGCACGAGCACCTCGCCGGGATGAACCCTGTCTCCTTCCTTGACCAGCACTTCGGCCACCCGGCCGCCCACCTTCGATCCCAGCGTGGCGTCTTCGGCCTCGATGGCGCCCGAGTAGTTGGCTTTGGCGGAATGGTTGCCATAAAACCACCAGGCGCCGCCGGATACTCCGAGAAGCAAAAGGAGAGGGATAATTCGTTTCATGATTCGAGTCCTTACTTTTGGCACATCCGGTAAGTGCGTACTTTTTATCAAGCACGTCCGGCCGCTCTTCCATCGGGCTGGCCGGGGAGATCAACCCCCCAATCCCCTCTCCCTTTGGGAGAGGGCTAGGGTGAGGGATTTTTTGTAGGGGCGGACCTTGGTGTCCGCCCGAATCATCTGGCCGGATGCACCTTATTTTTTTTTCCGATGGCAACAATCCCCGCAACAGAATTTCGATAAAAGTTTCTTCCACCTGATCCGGATCAATGGGAAACAGTATCTCTCCCGGCATGATTTTTTGGAAAATCACATAGAAGAAAAACATGCCCATGAAGGCGCGGGCCGTGCACTGGGGATCGAGGCCGCGGATTTCGCCCGCTTTTTGGGCTTCCTCAAAAAACAGTGTCAAACGTTCCAGAATCCGGGCGGGACCGCCTTCCAGGATGGATTTCGCCTGCCGGGGATGGCGGGATCCCTCCGAGAGAAGGATGGCGATCAGATCCCGGCGTTCTTCCAGCAGCCGCCTGATCCGGCTGGCGAGATCGCGGACGCGCTTTTCGAAGGGCGACCGGCTGTCGGCGCGGGCGGCCTCGATATGGGGAAGGGCGGAATACCGGCTGATCATCTCCGCGAAGAGTTTCTGCTTATTGCCGAAATGGCGGAACAAGGTCACCTCATTGACCCCGGCCTCGCGGGCGATGGTCTTGGTGGTGGCCCCGGTGTAGCCGTGCCCGCTGAAGACCTTGAGGGCGGCTTCCAGGATACGGTCGTGCGTCGAGAGTGGTTCCATGGCGGTTCCTCAGGATTAATGTAAGTACTTGCTTGCATCGTAACTCGGAATGCCAGAGTCGTCAATAGGGGATTGGAAAAAATACACCGGAGGGAGAGGAAGAATTGGAATGAATCATCGATTACGTGGAAATGTATGTGGATAATATAGTCTGAATCAGGAGGGTCAGGAGGGACAAGATGACCAGGATTTTTGTGGGTGTTGCCGCTCTGCACCCAGTCTTCATCGGCATCGTTATCGTCATGAACCGAGGGGTACGTTGCATCATGCCTCTACAAAGGCAGGTGAGCGGTGAATATGCGAAATCGGGAGGTTTAGGCGAGGCAGGAGTTTTACCCTCACCCTCACCCTGCCCTTCCCCCCTGGGCACGGGGAAGCCGGGAGGGCGAAGATCCAGGGGGGCCGCGATGAACCATGGGCGTCTAGCCTTGGTCCGGCTTGGTGGGAGCCTCGCCCTCCCTTCTCCACAATTCCAAACCGAAGACTCTTCCTCTTCCCTCGCATTCGAGGCCGGATTTCAGGTAGTATGGAGGCGTGCGATCCAGTCGATGCATCTGACTTTCATGGATATTCCGATCGGGAAAAGGAGATACATCCATGCGTATTCCAGCCGTTCTGACTAGTGTGCTGGTCGTGGCGGGCGGGATGATCCCGGCGCTTGCCGCCCAGGAACCGTTGAATCCCCAAGCGATGCGGGATTGGGTGATCGTCCCGGCGGACAACGCGATTCCCAGTGAGAAGTACGCGGCGGAGGAATTTCAGGCCTTGTTCCAGCAGGCGGCGGGGATCGAGTTGCCGGTCGCCGCGAAGGCCCAGCCATCCAAAAACATCTTCATCGGCGCGGGAGCGGAGATGCAAGCCAGCCCGGTGGGATTCGGCGTCGAGGACCTGGGCGAGGAGGGGTTGCGGATCCGCGTCACGCCGGAGAACCTCGCCATCGCGGGAGGCCGCCCGCGGGGCACGTTGTACGGCGTGTACGAATTCATGGAACGGTATGCCGGTGTCCGCTTTTTGACGCACGATCACACGTACATCCCGGATAAGAAAAACTGGAAAATTCCCGCCGGGGATTTCACCTATGTCCCGCCCTTCGCGTTCCGGTGGAGTTATTACAAGGAAAACGCCGATTACCCCGAATTCGCGGCGCGGCTGCGGGTCAACACGACGACGAATGACGAGAAACTCGGGGGCGTGTGCCGGCAAAGCCTGATCAGCCACTCGCTTCACTCTTATTTGCCCGCGGAGAAGTACGGGAAGGAGCATCCCGAATATTTCGCGCGGGTGGATGGGGTACGGAAACTGGAGATGTGGGGCGGGGGGCCGGAGCCGTGCGTGTCCAATCCCGAGGTGATCGAAATCGTCGCGCAAAACGTGATCGCCGGCCTGGACAAGCATCCCGGCATGCAAAACGTCAGCGTGAGCCAGAACGACAACGACGCTTATTGCCGCTGCGAGAAGTGCGAAGCCATCAACCAGCGAGAGGGCACGCCGATGGGCTCGCACTTGGCCTTCGTCAACGCGGTGGCGGAACGGGTGGAGAAGGCGCATCCCGGCGTCATGGTCGGCACGCTGGCCTATTGGTACACGCGCAAGCCGCCCAAGACGATCCAGCCGCGCCCCAACGTGCAGATTCAGCTCTGCAGCATCGAGTGCTGCACGCTGCATCCGATCGACGATCCCTCCTGCGCCAAGAACCGGGAATTTTGCCGGGACATGGAGGAATGGGGCAAGATCTGCGATCATATCTGGGTCTGGAACTACAACACCAATTTCCGGTATTACGATCTTCCCTTCCCCAACCTGCGCGTCATCAGCCCAAACGTGCAGTATTTTCTGAAGAACCACGCCAAGGGCCTCTTCATGCAGGCCAACGGCAACGGCAACACGGGCGAGCTGTGCGATCTGCGCAATTACGTGATGGCCCGTTGCATTTGGAATCCCGAGTTGGACAGTTGGGACCTGGCGAAGGAGTTTTGCCGGCTGCATTACGGAAAATCGGCCAAGACCATGATCCAGTATTTGACCTACGTGCATGACAACGCGGAAAAATCAGGATTCGATCCCACATGCTTCCCCCAGCCCTTCGAAGTGGGCATGACACCGAAATCCGCCAAGAAGATTTATGGCCTGTTCCAAAAAGCGTTGGCCAAGGCGGAGAATGAGGCGGTCCGCAACCGGGTGGAAAAGGCCTCGATCGCCCCGCTGCGGGCGGTGCTGGAAACCGCCGGCGTGTACGATGTGCAAAACGGCATCCTTCGGGTGCGGTTTCCTGAACGGTATGGCGACGTGGTGGGACGCTATAAGGAACTGACTCAGAAACACAACGAAACCCGGGCGGAGGAATGGGAGACGATCGATCACTACTACAACCTTCTTGACCGCGCCACCATTCAGGGATTCCCCGCGCGGAAACTCGAAAACGCGTCCTGGAGCTTGACGGTCTTGCCTGAAGAGAATGGGAAGGTCATCGAATTGCGCCACAAGCCCAACGCGCGGGATTTACTCATGCCCGCCGGATACCGCAGCCTGCGGAACGCCTTCGATTACCTGACGCTCCAGGAATTGGCGGTCCAGGGAACCAACGCCGGTGATCCAGCCGCGTTCACCCTGGAGGCCACCGGCTCCACGGTTCATCTCACCAAAACCCTCGCCGACGGATCCATTCTCGAGCGGACCATCCGGCTGGCGGACGATCAACCGGACGCGGTCCGTTTCGAAACCCGGATCACGCACAAAGGCGGCGGGGCGAAAGTGTACCAGTTCCGGATTCATCCCGAATTATACACGGGAAAGGTCACGCAGGATGACACCGTGATCAGCGCTTACATCAAGGATCAGGCGTGGGTGAAATTCAACCAAGATTGGACGACGCCGGAAAAACGGAACCTGGAGATCCTCAAGACCGCCAAGGGCGGAGGCTATGCCTTTTTCAATCACCTGGACCGTTACGGAGTCATGCTGAGTTACGATCCCGCGGTCATGGAACGGGCGGGATTCGAATGGAGCGCCCAGTACCCCATGGCCGCGCTGGATCTGTTCACCCATGAGGTTGAATTAAATCCGGGAGAAAGTTTTGCTTACGGATACACGGTCACGTACCTGACGAGGAAACCGATGTAGATTCGTAGATTGAATCATGGAGAATCAAAATGGATACGGTCTTATCCAATCTCATCCGCCGGTTCGCATGGATGATGCTCATCATCGTTTCAGGGATCGGGACCATCCCCCGGGCCATGGCTCTGGACGTGGGCGTCGCCTCTGTGGATATCACTCCGCCCACGGGCATCCCCATGCCCGGTTACGAAGCCCGCAAGGAACCGTCGCAAGGCGTGTGGGATCCGTTGTTCGCCAAGGCGCTGGTGTTGGACGATGGTTCCCGGCGGGCGGCCCTCGTGGTCTTGGACCTGATTGGCCCTCCCAAGAAGGATATGCGGGAACGGATACAGGAGCAGGTCAAGAAAAAACACAATATTTCCTTGCTCTTGCTGCTCGCGACGCATACCCATGCTGGTCCCGTTCTCAAACCGGAGTATCCTACACCGGATAATCCCTGGCTTCCCAGCCTAGAGGAAAAAATCGTGCAGGCCATCGACAAGGCCGTGGCGGCTAAAGCCTCGGTCACGGTGGAGGTGGGTTACGGCACGGCGGATTTGACCTATGACCGCCGGGTCCTGAATCCCGACGGGACGGTGACCATGTTGTGGCGCAACGCGGAACGGACACCGGGCGATCCGGTGGACCAGACCGTGGGCGTGGTGGGATTCAAGAAAAAGAACGGGCAATGGCTGGCCACGCTGGTGCATTTCGCCTGCCATCCCGTCATTTTCGGTTCGGACAATCTGAAATACACGGCGGAATGGCCCGGGGCGATGCGCCGGTTCGTCGAGAAGCAGTTGGGCGGTGAATGTCTCTTTCTGCAGGGCGCCTGCGGAGTCGCCAATCCCTACCTGGCCAATACCCCGGCCACGGATGAGGGCTACGCGCAGCTGATCCAGGAAGGTCAGATCCTGGGCGAAGAGGTGGTCCGCATCGCCGGGGTGACCAATCCCATCGGCAGCGCCATGCCGGCATTGAATCTGTCGACGGAAACCATTCCACTGAAATACCGCTTTGACCTGAACGACGAGAAGGTGAAGGAGTTCTATATCCAACAATACGGAAAAGAACGCTTCGAGGAAATCCGGAAGGACCGCCCGTCCGAGATTCGCGCGGAACTGCCCATCGTGATTCTCGGCAAGGAGATCGCCTGGGTGGGATTTCCCGGGGAATTTTTCGACGAGTTCCAGGCCGATCTGCGCGAGCGGTCGCCGGTTCCGAATACGTTTTTCCTCGGATATTGCAACGATGTCTTCGGGTATTTCCCCACCATCCAGGCCGCGGCGGAAGGCGGGTATGGAGCGGGTTACAGCACCTATGTGGAGGTGGGCGCGGGGGAGTTGTTGGTGAACCAGGCGATCATCGGCCTCCACCGCATGATGGGCCGCCTGAAACCCGTGCCGGAGAAGTGAGCGTGTCTTCCCGCAAGGCACATTTTTCCAATCCGCTCATAATCATAATCCCACACGTCTAGTTTTATATTCTGGACTTCTTGAATAAAATGATCTTTTTTGGTTCATCCGATAAGTGCGTACCTGATGTTGTAAAATTGATTCCATTCGCCCCGGGATGAGGGCGGACTTCCAGGTCCGCCCCTATAAAATTCCCTGCCGTTCATTCCCTGGATTTTTGCATTTCCTTCGCTGGATCCACAGCGATGAACATCCCGGGATTCCATCCTCCCCCCAGGGCTTTGTACAACGCGATCAAGTTCAAGGCCATTTGTTCATCGCTGCGCGCGAGCGCATCCGCGGCGGCGTACAACGACCGTTCCGCGTCCAACACCGCCAAGAAGCCGGTGATTCCCGCTTCGTACCGTTCCCGCGCGAGACCAGCCGCCGTCCGGCTCGACGCGACGGACTGGGCGAGCGATTGATTCCGCAGTTGCTCCTGGCCGTAGGCGGTCAACGCATCCTCCACCTCCCGGAAGGCGGCCGCGACGGTCTTTTCGTACGCGATCAGGGCCTGCGCTTCCCGCGCCGACTGGACGTGGATATTGCCCCGGATCCGGCCGAAATCGAGCACCGGCCAGCTGAATTGCGGGCCGAGAGACCAGAAACGCCCGGCCAATTCGCCCCAATCTCCCGGCTCCGTGCTCTTGAAGCCCAGAGATCCCGTCAGTGAAAAGTGGGGGAACCAATCAGCCACCGCGACCTCCACGCGCGCCGCGGCTGCCGCCAGGTCCCGCTCGGCGCGCCGGATATCCGGACGCCGGCGCAGAATCTCCGACGGCAATCCCACCGGGATCCGCGGAGGAAGGGGGGGGATGGGCCGTTTATCCAGAATTGGGATCAGCGGAGCGCTGCCGCTCAGGCCCAACAAAAACGCGAGTTGGTGGAGGGATTGTTTCTCGAGCTGCTCCAGCTGGGGCAGGTTGGCCTGAATGGCCGCCAGTTGCGCTTCCGCCCGCTCGACATCCAATTGGTCCGTAATCTGGGCCTCATACCGTTGCCGCGTCAGGTCCACGATGGCCTGCTGGACCTGGATGTTGGCGCGGGCGATCTCCTGCCGCCGCTGGGAGCCCCGCAGTTCCACATAGGCCCGGGCGGTTTCGGCGAGCACCCGGACCAGTACATCGCGTTGATTTTCCACCGCGCTCGCGATGCCGGCATCCGCCGCTGCCGTTTGTTTGGCTATCCGCCCCCAGAAGTCCAACTCCCACAGCGCGTCGAATCCCCCGTCATACAAGTTGGTGATGTCTCCCGGCAGGCCGGGACCGAAATAATAATCGCTGGTTTCGGAGCGTTGGAACTGCCCGCGGGCCTCGGCCCGGGGATACCGTTCCGAAGCCACGGCGGCGCGCGCCGCCCGGGCTTCCCCCAACCGCGCCGCCGCGGTCCGGAGGTCGAAATTCGCCTGAATCGCGCCGCGCACGAGTTCGTTGAGGCAGGGATCGTTGAAACCTTCCCACCACGCCGACAGATCAGCCGAGGCGGCCGCGATCACATGGGAGGGAGCCGCGGAATTGTCTGAAAGCGAGTTCCAGAAGGCCGGAGGTTGGATCGTGGGCCGCGGGTGCCCAGGAATTCCAGCACAGCCGGCGCCAAACGCCAGGAAGAGGAGAGCCGGAAGAATCAGGCGCCGGTTGGTTGAATGGATGTAACGAAGATGGACCATGGATATCCTCGTGGCGCGGGCCTCGTCAATGGGAACCAGGCGCTCCGCCGGGCCGGGTCCGGCGGAGAATGGGAATCAGGAACAGAAGCGAAAAGCTCAAGAGCGACAGCAGGTGAAAGGCCTGGCTGAACGCGCTTAGGTAGGATTGTTGCACCAGAACGCCGTAAAGGGCTTTCAGGGCCGCCGGACCGCTGTTGCTTTCGCCCAGAAAGCGCGAGAGATTGTGCTGGGCATGGTCGAGCCAGATCCGGCAGGACATGTCGTAGGGGGTGAGATGAGCGGCCAGTTGCACTTGGTGGATTTGCGCGTTGCGGGCGATGAAGGTGGTCAGCAGGGCGACGCCGAGGCTGCCGCCGAGGTTCCGGCTGAGGTTGTAAATACCCGCCGCGTTGCCCAGTTGGTTCTGCCGCAACTGGCTCATGGCCGTGGTGGTGATGGGCACGAACATGAAACTGGTGCCGAATCCTTGCACGATGTTGGGGAGGAAAATGTTCCACATGCCCACATCCAGGGTGACCGTTTTGTGATATACATGGCTGGACAAGCTGAACATCATGAACCCGAAGGCGATCAGCAGCCGGGTGTCGAACTTGCGGATCAGGATCGCGCAGAGGGGCATGCCCACCATCGAGGCGATGCCGCGCGTACTCATGGCGATCCCCGTGTTGTAGGCGTTGTAACCCAGCAGGGTTTGCAAAAACATGGGCTGCGCCGTGATCGTGCCGTAAATCGAGATTCCCACCGTGCCCACCAGCAAGCAGCAGAGAGTGAAATTCAGGTTTTTCAGGATCCGCAGATCCACGATCGGTTCGGGCGTGCTCAATTCCCGCCAGAGAAACAGCACGAAGGCGATGCCGGAGATGACCGACAGGCGGACGATGAAATCCGACTCGAACCAGTCCTCAATTTGCCCCTTGTCGAAAATGATTTGCAGAGTGCCCAGCCAGACGGCCAGCAGCGCGAATCCAATGGCGTCGATCCGGCCTGGTTTCGCCGCCCGGAGGTAAGGGGGGTCTTCCACAAAGCGGTGGATCATGAACAAAGCCAGCGCGCCCACGGGCAGGTTGATGTAGAAAATCCAGGGCCACGAAAAGTTATCGGTGATCCAGCCGCCCAGCGTGGGACCGATGGTGGGGGCGAACACCACGCCCAGACCGAACACCGCCATGGCGCTGCCCCGCTGGTGCGGCGGAAAACTTTCCATAAGGATGGAATGCGACATCGGCTGCAAAGCTCCTCCGCCCACGCCCTGGAACACCCGCATCCAGATCAGGAACTGAATGGAACGGGCCGCCCCGCACAAGAAGGAAGCGAAGGTGAACAGGCCGATGCAGGTCATGAAGAAAGGTTTCCGTCCCAGGTACCGCGACAACCAGCCGCTGGCCGGCAGCACGATGGCGTTGGAAATCAGGTAGCTGGTCAGCACCCAGGTGGCTTCGTCGTACGTCGCCGCAAGGTTGCCGGCGATGTGGTTGAGGGCCACGGAGGTGATGGTCGTGTCCAAGACTTCCAGGCAGGTGGGCAGAATCACCGAAACGGCGATGATCCACGGGCTGTGTTTCGGTTTCCATTCCATCGCCGGGTGCAAGAGTGAGGCGTCCGCGCTCATACGGGGAGATCCTTGGCTTCGCGGTGTTCAGCGCACGCGGACATGAGGGACTACCGACATGCCGGGGCCCAGATGCAGGGCGGGATCCAACGGTTCGGTGAACACGATTTTGACGGGCACCCGCTGCACCACTTTCACGTAATTGCCGATGGCGTTTTCGGGCGGCAGAAGGCTGAACCGCGCGCCCGTGCCCGCCTGCAGGCTGTCCACCTTGCCCCGGAGCAGATGATCCGGATAGGTGTCCACCCGGATAGTAACGTCCTGGCCGGGTTTCATGTCGGTGAGTTGGGTTTCCTTGAAATTGGCGACCACCCAGAGGTCCTGGGGAACCAGGGCGAGCATGGCCTGTCCGGGAACGACATACGCGCCGCGCTCGATGGAGCGGCGGGTGACTCGTCCCGTCCGCGGGGCGGTGATCCGGGTGTAGGACAGGTTCAATTCCGCTTCAGCCAGCGCGGTTTGCCGCCGGACGGTTTCCGCCTTCCATTGCTCCACTTCCGCTTCGGCGGCGGCGATCCGTCCGGGCGCAGACAACGCGGCATCGTACCGGGCGAGGCTCTCGGCGACCTGGGATTCGGCTTCCTTCACGCTGGACAGGCTGAGTTGATAGGCCGCCCTCGCTTCTTCCAGGGCGGCTTCCTCGGCCGTGACCCGCTTGCGCGCGGCTTCCAACTGGGCGTCGGACGACACGGCCGCCGACGACGCCAGGTCATACTCCTGCCGGGAAAGCGCCCGGGGATCGAGTTTCTGAAACCGGGCCAGATCCGCGGCGGCGCGTTGCTGTTCCGCCTCCGCCGCCTTCACCAGGGCGCGCGCGTTGTCCAGCGCCGCCCGGGCCGCGGCCGCCGCCGCCTGGGCTTGATTGACCTTGTCCCGCGTGATATCCATCCGCGCCCGCGCGGTCCGCACGGCCGAGCTGGCTTCCGCCACATCCGCGGCCGCCTGGGTGCGGACCACCTGCAGGTTGGCCTCCGCCGTCCGCCATTGGGCCTGGGCGCCGCTCAGGCCGGCCCGCGCTTCTTCCACCCGCATCTGGTAGTCGCGCGGATCGATTTCGCAGAGCAGGCCGCCTTCCGGAACGATCTGGTTGTCGGTCACGTGCAGGGCAGTGATGTGCCCCGCCACCTTGGGGGCGACAGCGATCACATCCCCCTCGATGAAGGCGTTGTCGGTGGATTCGTACAACAAGTTATGGAAATAGAGATGGCCGCCCCAAGCCAGGCCTCCCGCCCCCAGAACAGCCAAGAGGACCAGAAGACGAATTCGTTCGCGAAGGGTTTGGATCATCGCTCGTACACCTCGAAAGCATCGCGGAATCAACGGATCTTTGGCCTATGCCGGGCGGCGGGAGTCTTTTGAATCCCAGGACTCTTTTTACCCGCCCGCCGGGCTGGTGGACACGGGGGAAGGGTGGCCAGGCCCCGAAGCGCGGACCGTGTATACAGGAACGCGAAATCGGCGATCCGGTCCAGTGATTCGGCCGAATACTCGAGCGCGGGCCAGAGCGCCGCGATCATGGGCCGGCAATGATAGTAATGGAAGAGCATTCCAGCCGTGTTGACCGCCGCCATCTTCACCTGGTCCCCGCTCAGTCCGGGAACCAGCTGCCGGATCACGTCGCAGAGGCTGACAAAAATGGGCCGGATCGATTGGTCCACCACCTCCGGCAGGGCCTCGCTGGGGCGGACCATCTCGCGGGCGATGAGCCGGCCGTGCCAGGCGGGGCGGTCCCGCGTCAGCAATTCGAAGAACAAGGCGTGGATGAACAACCGCAGCCGTTCCTCGGGAGGCCGGGCGCGGTTGTGGATCTCGATCCAGGGAGGCTGTTCGTGGTTGCGTTCGAAGGCTTCCCGCAGCACGGCCAGGTAGAGCCGTTCCTTGCCGCCGAAGTGATAATTGACGGCCGCCCCGTTGATGCGGGCTTTCTGGCAGATCTCCTGGGTGGTGGCGTCGTGGTAGCCCCGCGCCGCGAAGACCTCTCCCGCCGCATCCAACAGGCGCCTCCGGGGGTTCCGGATTTCTAACGGTTGTTTTAAATCCATGATTCAAACCTCCATTTGAAACTTATCTTTGAAACACCCGTTTGTCAAGCCGGTTTTCCCAGGATCTGCAGTATCCACCTCACTCCGCGCCATCCTTCACACGGTTTGTCACGGAGATGTCATCCCCGCAAAAACGGGGATCCCGGAGGTCGTGGTGCAGGCATCTTGCCTGCAGCCAATTTCCAAGGGATTGATTGGGAATAGCCGGGGACGACAATCCCCGGGGGCGTCCCCAGCGGAATTGACCCCGCGGGGATCGAAAGGTTAAACTTCAACTCCTTCCAGGTTGGTCTGGATTTGCGCGGAACGGGAGGCCGCCGCCTGCGGCTTTTCACCTGCATCCCCTTTGGGGATAGTGACTATTTACCCGAATGCAGTACTTTCTCAGTGCGTTATTCGTGGTTCAAGTTTCGATGGGAACGCGAAATGATTCCTTCTCCCCCCGGGAGAAGGCCGGGGTGAGGAAATTGAGGCAGGTACGGACCTGGAAGTCCGCCCTCATCCCGGGGCGAATGAAATCAATTTTATTTCAACCGGTACGCACTTATCGGATGAACCAAATAATCGCCTTATTTCAACTACGCTCACAGGCTGTGGGCCGGATGAACCGAATATAGCCCTACGGCATCAATCCCGAAACGGCTTCATCCAGCGGCGGGCTTGGATCAGCAACTCCAGGGTTCCGAGGACCGTCTGGAAGGCGGGCATTTTACTTTTTCCTCCTTTGGCTTCGTAATGCAATTCAAAGGGGATTTCGGAAATCCGGGCTGGAGAAGTGTGCGACAGCATTTTGAGCATCAGCTCGCCGGTGCAGGCGAATCCGGGGGCTTCGAAGAGACGGCCGCCCCATTGGTCCACGGTTTTCCGCAGCAGATCCCATGAAAAACCCCGGTAGCCGCACGAAAAATCCCGCAGGGGCACGTTGGGAAAGAACATCCGGTAGGTGAACCGCGCCCCGTGGCTGAGCAGCTTGCGCCAGAGCGCCACCCCGTATTCCCGGCCCCCCGGCGCGTAGCGGGACGCCACCACGATATCATGGCCGGCCCGCAGTTGATCCACGAGATGAAACACGTAGCGGGGGTGATGCGTCTGGTCGGCGTCCAGGGTTACCACCCAGTCGCCGGATTGTCCCGAACGTAATACGAACTCGATGCCGGTGCGCAAGGCGGCGGCCAATCCTTGGTTGACAGGATGTTCGAGAACGGTCAACTGGATCGGTCCAGTGAACCGCCGGGCCAGTTCACCGGTCGCGTCGGTGCTGCCGTCATCGATGACCACGGCGTGCACGTCTGAATCCGGAGCCTCCGCCGGTTCCCGCTCCCGCCATGCCTGGGCTTCGCGGGCGAGGCCGTTGAGCAGGGGCAGGATATTTTCGGCTTCATTGTAAGCGGGCAGGAGGATATAGATCACCTTACCGTACCGATTGCGCGTTGGGTGAAGCCAGGGAGCGGAATGTCGGGGATTCGGTCAACTCACGCTTCACGTCAACTGGATGAATTTGGATTTTCCCGTCCCGGATGGACAGCAAGTCCAATTCCGCGAAGATTTTCAATCCCAGGTGAAAATCCTTCAGGGACAATTTGGCGATTTTGGCCAAAAGTTCCGCGTTTTGAAGGGCGATGATTTTTTCCTCGTTGCAGGATTTTTGCAGAAGCATATAGAGGCGCCCCAGGCGTTGCCGGTTCCAGGCGGATGGGACCGGTCCCGGGGGCCGGGTGGTGACGGAAGGTACGGAGGCCGGGGCCGGACGGATGTCCTTCAGGTGCAGATCGATATCCCGGCGGCCGCGGTATTCGTTGAGCTGGCAGGTGAACGCGATTTCCAACGGCCCCCCGGACAGTTGCTCCAGTTTGTCACCCTGGCCGAAGCCGATGGCGTTGATGAATCCCCGCGGGTGCCGCAACGTAAGCCGCAAGTGGTTGTTGCCGACAATTCGCGCGCCCATCTCCCCCAGCAGGGCCTGGGAGGAAAACACCGGTTCTTCGTTGCCCGCGCCGAACGGCTCCAGGCGCTGGATCTCTTCCCATAAGGCCAGGTCTACCTGTTCGAGGGGCAGGGTGGCGTCAATCCAGAGAGGGCTGGGCCGGACATCGAGACCCAAACGGGCCGCGGTTTCACCAATTGCTTCCTTAAATCTCTGAATTTGTTTGAGATCCACCTTCATCCCGGCGGCTTCCTCATGTCCGCCGCAGGTAATGGCATAAGGCCGGGCCGCGTCCAGCAGGGGCAGCAGGCTGACACCGTCCACCGTGCGGGCCGAACCGTGGGCGACGCCCTCCTCCACCGTCATCAGAAAAACCGGCCGCTGGTAGAATTGCACCAGACGGGCCGCCACGATTCCCAGCACGCCCCGGTGCCAGCCTTCGCCCGCGGCCACCAGTACCGGTTCACCCCGGGAGATCTGGCCCTCCCGTTCGATGATTTCGCCGGCTTCGGAAAAGACCTTGGTTTCCAGGCTTTGCCGCTTGAGATTCAGCTGCTGCAGATGGAGGGCCAGTTCGCGGCCTGTGTCCGGATCGCGCGCCATCAGCAAATCCAAGGCGAAGCGGGGGTGAGCCATGCGGCCGGCGGCGTTGAGGCGGGGAACGATCCGGTAGGCGATGGTCTGAGACGTGACTTGGGCGGGGATGACCTTGGCCAGATCCATCAGAGCTAAAAGACCCGGCCGATCAACCTCGGCAAAGCGGTCGAGCGCCCGGCGCGCCAGGATCCGGTTTTCCCCCCGGAGGGGCACGACGTCGGCAATGGTCCCCAGGGTTACCAGGTCGAGGTGCGCGGATTCATCCGGGCGCGACAACAACGCCTCGCGCAAGGCCTGGGACAGTTTCCAGGCGACTCCCGCGCCCGAAAGATTTTTTTCGGGATACGCTTCTTCCGGCCGGGTGGGATTGAGGACCGCCACCGCCGGGGGACGTTCCGGCCCGGGATCGTGATGGTCGGTGACGATCACGTCGATTTTCAGTTCGTTCGCCCGCCGCACGGCTTCCACCGCGGTGGTCCCGCAGTCCACGGTGATGAGCAGGTCGCAGCCGCCCCCCAGTTTTTCGACGTATTCCACCTGCAGGCCGTAGCCTTCCTCGAGGCGGCCGGGGATGTAATAGTCCGCCTCCAGCCCCAGGTCCCGGAAGGTTTCCAATAGGATACAAGTGCTGGTGATGCCATCCACGTCGTAATCGCCGTGGATCAGGACCCGCTCCCGGCGTTCGAGGGCTTGCTGAATCCGCGCCACGGCCGCCTCCATCTCCGTGAAGCGGAAGGGACTGATCAATTCCTGGTGGGCGGGCGCGAGAAAGACGCGGGCTTGCGCGGCTGTGGAGACACCCCGCTGCGTCAAGAGCATAGCCAGCAAGGGAGACAGTCCCGCTTCGCCGCCCAGACGTTGCACATCCGCTTCGGGGGCGGATTTCCATTGCCAGTTTTTTTTCATTCGGGAACCATCCCCTCATCGGTCAAGCAGGAGACCGGGATTTCCTTCCCGCTCAACCTTCACGGCCCGCCATTGAAGACGCGGCGGGCTTGCTCGTAATCCATTTTGCCGCCGTTTCCCGGAGTGGGCTGCATCGGGCTGGTTTCGGAAAGACCTTGCAAATCAGGAGATACGGGGTTATCGATCCGGATCGCGGCCTGCATGATCCAAAAAACCAGCAAGAATCCCACCAGGGTCAATAAGGTATAATAATTCCCCTTCTGCCGGTACCAGGCGGTCATGGGCGGACCGGGCAGTGTCCCCCGGCGCAAAACACTGACAAACCGTTCGCGGGGGGAGAGGCGGCGGCGCGGGAAATCGAGGTGTGGATTCATCGAAAAAAAATCGACCTTAAAAGCATCGCAAGGGGTGACGAATCAGGACACTTGGTTATAATGTACCACCGAAAAGACTCGGGAGGACCATGAACCATCATCATACCACGCTTTTCGCCTGGATAAAGCGGAATACCGGGAGAAGAAAACCATAACCAGCCGATTCATCCAAATCCTTGAAATTTTGTATGGTTATGTGATTTCTCCTTGACATGAAACGGACAACTTCGCTATAGTGTATAGGTCAGTTGATTGGCCGTATCCGGGCGAGTAGCTCAGTTGGTTAGAGCGCCTGCCTTACAAGCAGGAAGTCGCTGGTTCGAGTCCAGTCTTGCCCATACATGGGGAATTCCCGGGAGGAAATGGAAAACGAAACGGGGCCGTAGTTCAGTTGGTTAGAATGCCTGACTGTCGATCAGGAGGTCGCGAGTTCGAGTCTCGTCGGCCCCGCCATTTCCTCCCGGGAATATTGTTATAGGCAAGAGCACGTACTGTTGGGAGGTCTATGGTCCGTGAAGTATCTACTTCGACTTTTTTCCTCCGCGGCGGTCTTTTCTGCCGTTATCCTTATTCATTCCAGCCCTTGGGCGTTCTGTGGCGTAAACGATAACGCAACCCTGCTTCTGGATTTCACCACCACAGCGGAAGACACCCAAACCGTCACCGTGGCCGATGCCGTTCCCACCTTCTATCCCGTACAAGTCGACGGTCAAACCCGGACCCGCTTTAACGCCACCCTGGTTTTGAAAAAAGCCGCCAATCTCACGGGCGTCACATGCGACCTCGTGTTCGATAAAGCCAAACTGCGGGTGGTCGACATTCATGAGGAACAGGGTGACCTGAATTTCGACGGCCGGTCGAACATCGCCGATGTGCTGACCCTGGCGGAACGGTACGGTGCTTCCACATTGAACAACGAGCTGGCGGTTTACGACCTGAATCCGGCTGGCGCCAGCCAGAACCAAATCGACATGCAAGACATCAACGCCGTCTTGCCCCTGGTCAATCAAACCACGATTTACTGGACCAGCAATCCCAATGTATCCCGTCCCGGCGATCCACTGCGGGAAAGCGTGGAAATATTTGAATCACCGGATGTTAGCAACGAGAAGGGACGAATCGAGGAAATCGTGGCGGTCTTGCTTTCCCGCGTTCATCCCATTCCCGAGGGCTTTGGATTTGATGGTGACGCCCGCATCGCGGACATAACGTTTGAAATTGTTGGGAACAGCACGGGGGAGACCACAATCACGTTTGAAAACGTCATGGCGATCGATGAAGCGACGGTGATCACGCAAACCGAGATCATCAACGCCAGCACCCCCGGTTCACCTGGTGTCGTTATCACCCTCCCCTAACCTTTGAATGACGAAGTGAGGGTGTTTTTGGCTTTTTTTAAAACCAGGCTAGATCTTTGTATTGGTTTTTTGTATTTACGTACCAAACGTCACAATTTTTACGTGCAATGGCATATCTAGGGCGTTAACAAAATGGAGGCAACATTGATGCGCGCTAATACATTCCAAATTTTCGTCGTCTTGCTTCTCGCAGGTCTTGTGACTGGATTTGGATCCGGAACCGCCAGTTGGGCGCAAGTCGTTGAAACACCTACGGAAACTCCGGTCGAGACTCCGACGGCGACTCCCACCGCCGTCGTGGAGACTCCCACGGAGACTCCCACGTCGACACCCACGGCCATCCCCACCAATACGCCGACATCCGTGCCTCCTACTCCCACGGCGGTGGAGAGCCCCACGGAAACGCCCGTAGCCACTCCAACGGAGACGGCGGTGGCGACACCCACGGAGACGCCCACGGCCACTTCCGTGCCTACTCCCACTGAGTCGGCAACGGCCACCCCCGTGCCCACACCGACGGAATCGGCGACGGCCACGCCCGTGGCCACCCCGACGGAGACGGCGGAAGCCACGCCCACGGAAACGCCCGTGGCTCCGGTGGAACTCTCCATCACCGCACCGGCCTCGGCGCTGGTGGGTGACACCGTGACGGTGTCGATCGTGGTGGCCAACGCCGTGAACGCCGACGCGTTCGGCTTCGATTTGCTGCAGAGCGTACCCGCCCTGAATTATGTCTCCGTGGCGAAGGAAGGCACGTTGACCAATGATTTCCTGTTCGTCCTCGGACAAGCCTTGGCCGCGCCCGCGGGCGCGGTGCGGATCGGGGCCGTGGGTGGACCGGCGTCCGTGACCGGCAGCGGGACTCTGCTGACCATTCAATTCACGGCGGCCACGGAAGGTGTGACCACCCTGTCGTTCGCCAACGTGGTGGATGACCTCGCCGGCGCGGTTTTGAGCACCGCCTCCATCGAGGTGCGGGCCGCGGCGACGCCGACCGAAACGGCGACAGCCGTGCCCACGCCGACCGAAACACCCACGGCGACGCCGGTTCCGACAGCGACCGAATCGCCCACGGCGACGCCGGTTCCGACTCCGACGCCGACCAAGGAAATCATCGCGGTCAATCCCAACTTGGGAATCGTCTCGGTCGACGAACTTGAAGGCACGTATCCGCGCGGAGCGGCCGTGCATAACTTCGATATCGGTATTTCCAATGCCGAGGGGCATTTGGTGGAACTTGGAGTTTTTGACGGCATCGTCGATCCAGACGCCCTGGGACCGTTCCTGTTCGTGGATGGCGTCCCCATTCCCGTGGGACGGGACGTGGAATTCACCGGGCAGGTGGCGGACGGCGGCAACGGTTCGGAGGGCGCGTACTTCCTGATCGGGGGCAGCATTGGTTCTTATCCGCCGGTCAGCCCGCGATTGGGAGCCGTAGGCGGACCGTTGCACGGCGGTATCGATATGGACAACGATGGCAACACCATCAACTTCGGTACCTTCCGGAGCGACATCGTCCCGATCCTGTTCCTGCCTACAGCCAATTCGCCACAGGGTGAATTCCTGGCCCCGCTGATCGACATCGAACCGGCCGGCAACAATGGGTACTATGTCCTGGCCGAAAACGGACGAATCTTCGCGGAAGGCGACGCGCTGGAAAGCTTGGATACCGCCACGCCCGCCACCCTGTCGCCCAATTCCGAGGCGATCGCCTTCAAGATCTGGCGCGGCTATGACATCACTCCCGCCAACAGCCAGTACAGCACCGACCTGATCGGTACCGGCGCGTACATCCTCGATTCGCGCGGCATGATCTCCGTGGTGGGTAACGCCCCGGCGTTGAACACGGCCGACATGCCGGTGATCCCCGCGGATCCGGGAACCGGATTCTTCCAGGATCTGGAATTCATCCCGAACGCGGAGGGGACCCGCTGGATCGGCCTGGGCGTGCTGATGGGCGACGGGTTGATCAGCATCGTCCCGTTCTCCGGATCGAACGCGGCGGACTTCGCGGACTACATGGCGACTCTAACCCCGTTCGGCGCCCTCCCCGCCGGCTTCCCGATCAACATCGCGCGGGACTTCGCGGTGGAAATCAGCGACAACCCGGTGTACAAGCTGGATGACGCCGGCAATACCGTGGCCACCACCGGACGCCGCGTGGGCATCCTGATGATGGACGGCTTCGGCGGCATGCACACCGGCGGCGATTCGACCCGGTTCGCGCCCGCGTACCTGCCTTACGGCGTGGTGGTGCCCGGCCCGGTGTATGTGATCAACGGCCAGAACGCGATTCCGTTCCCGGTCAATCCGCCATACACCTTCAATGTCGATATCTCCAAGGCGTTCGAGATGAGCCTGCCGGTTAAACGGTAAGTTCACGAGCGAAATCGGTAATGGTTCGGGGGAACGCCCACGGGTGTTCCCCCGATTCTTTTTCGTCTACAGTTCTTTTTCGTCTACAGTGATTTTGCCAAGAATTCACCGCGGAGGCACGGAGGACGCGGGGATATATTTATTAAAATTGGATGGGGAGGATTTGCCGGCTGGAAGCCTGTGCCGCAAAGGGAAAAGGACCTAAGTGAAGAAAAGATTACTATAAGAATAAGCACGGAGACTTTTACCATGAGCGCCATGCAAGACCGTGTGTTAGCGGTGCGGGAGCAGGTGGAGCGGGCGGCGGAACGCGGCGGGCGGAATCCCCGGGACATCCAGATCGTGGCCGTGAGCAAGACCCACCCGCCGCAGTTGATTCGGGAAGCCTGCACAGCCGGACTCCGCGTCTTCGGCGAAAACCGCGTGCAGGAGGCGGAAACAAAAATCGCGGAGTTGCGCGATCTGGAATTGGAATGGCACCTGGTGGGTCATCTGCAGACCAATAAAGTCAAAAAAGCGGTCCAACTGTTTCATATGATTCACTCCACCGATTCACCCAAACTGATCGCCGAGCTGGAACGCGAAGCAGTGAAAGCCTGCCGCTCCGTGGATGTCCTGCTCCAACTCAACCTATCCGGCGAAGCGACGAAATCCGGAGGACGCGAGGAAGATTTAGAAATCCTGATCGCCGCCTTGCGGGATGCCCCCCACGTGCGTTCCCGGGGACTGATGACCATCCCGCCGTTCGAGGAAGATCCTGAACGGACGCGTCCCTATTTCCGCCGTCTGCGGGAGATTGGCGAACAATACCGGGAGCGGCTGCTCGCGCCGGGAGTAAAACTGGAACTTTCCATGGGCATGTCACACGATTTCGCGGTCGCGATCGAGGAAGGCGCGACCCTGGTGCGGATCGGGACGGCCCTCTTCGGCAGCCGGGTGTGATCATGCGGGATTCACCGCGCAGACGCGAAGGGCGCGGAGATCTACTTGAATCAGGATGGTCAGGATGCGCTGGATGATCAGGATGTGACGGATACGCGGATTGAATCACGGACGATGCGGATGAGTTCCAGCCTGCACGAATAAAGGATTCGGGGAAAAAGGGGATTCAGGCTGGATGAAACCGGCGTCTTTGTGGAATGCAATCCAGGATTTCACCCGGGGCGAAACGTCAATCGCCAAGCCTCTACTTCGCAATCACCAAGCACCCAACACCATGCGGGGGGATCGCGCCTTGGATGGCGGTGGTTTGAGCCGAGACCTGAAGCTGGAATCCCTCCATCCCCCACAAATCCTCCACCTTCTTCTCTTGCCCCGGCCATTGCAGCAGCACTCCGCGCAGCGTATGCCAGGTGGCGTTGTACAACGTGATCATGTCTTCCCGCCCCGAGGAAAACCGGTTCGCGAAGAGGCCGTTCATTTCCGTGGGAATAAACGGCTCCACATCGTGAGACATGAACGCATCCCGGTGATCGTGAAAAATGCGATATGCTTTCTGAATGAACGCCCGGCATTCCTCGCTGTACCACGAAACCGCCCGGCCCTTCAGCCACAGGGCCTCGCCGTGAAAAAAGGCAATCTTGGCGTCTTCCTCGCTGGCCGCGCGGGGATCGATGCCCGGATGGAACAGTTGGATCACCTTGAAATCCGGAAACGCGAACCGGAACAGGTGCAGCTTGGCGGGGCTGGCGTAATCCCGCGCTCCCCACAGGCTGTAATCGAAGGCCGCGTCGGCGTACTGGGAGGTGATGTCGTTGGGGACCTGCTCGGTGTACAGCGCCACGGGATGGTCCGTTTCGTCCAACGCGCGCCGAACCCGCTCGATCATGGCGTGTTCCGCCAGCACCGGATGCGCGCCAATCTCATGGCCGTGTTCGGTTGAGAAGCACGCCTTGCCTGTATCGGCAATGCCATATTGATCCAGGTACATCGCGTCCGCTCCGGTTTTTTGCGCCACGCGCGCGGCTGTCCCGGCCATCCAATCCCGCCAGGCGGGGATGAAGGGACAGAAGAACATTTCTTCGTTGCCCGTCCATTTCATGGGTTCCATATTCCGGTTGACAATGGACCACTCCTTCCCGCGGGCCTGGCCGATTCCGGAGCGGGGATCCACCAGGTAACCCTCTAGATAAAGGCCGGTAGCGACTTCTTCTTTGTGGGCTTCAGAGGCATTGCGTTGAATCTCATCGCTTCCCCCCAGTTCGAAGCGCTCGTATTCGCCCACGCGGCCGTACGGTTCGGAATAGGCCCAGCCGGAGATGTCGATCATGTCGATGCCGCCCAGGTATTTCCGCGATTCGGCGATCAGCCGGGGGAAGGTGTAGCGGTTGGTGGAGAGATCGAAGAGGTTGCCGGTCCCGCCGATGGGGTAATCGCGGCGGCAGATGAACACGTTCTTGAGGATTGCGCGGGTGGCGGGATTGGGTTGATACCACGTCTCACACCATTCGCGGTAGGTCCGCAACGGGACGCGCCAATCGCCCCGGTGGAATTCCAACACCGCCGGGGGCGTCTCGAAGGCTTGCCGCGGACGAAGTTCAAGAGGCTGAAACGCGCCGTACTCCACTCCCAGTTTGGATTCGGCCGCGGTCTTCTCATAGCGAAAGCGCTTGGGGACCAGCCGGGTGTCGCGCGTATGCACCGCCAGCCCGGTTTGCGTGACGGGCGAGAATACATCCATGAATTGCAGGGGAAAATCACCGGAATGGCCGCCGTTCAAACGGACCGGCTGGGATCCCAAGGCGGCGCGTTTGAGAGGGAATAGGTAATAATCATTCTCGGGGGATGCGGAAATTTGGATTCCCTGCAGATTCGGAAACAGCACGCGCAACGATTGCGGCGTCACGCCGGGATTCTCCAAACGCAACGACAACGCGCAGGTGGACGCGCCGGCGGCCTCCAGAGTGACGGCCGCGCGCAGCCGGGTGTTTTCGCCGTGGATGTCGTAAGTCAAGACCAACTGATCTCCGCTTGTATGGTATCCAGTGAAATGCATATTCTCAGGCGCGATCAAGTTCCCTCCCCAGATCACCGAGAAAAGCGGAGCGGGGCGGAGCAGGACGAACCGCTGAGCGGATTTATGCATCATGGATTCGATTGTCCCGCCTTGGTGCGCGTCGATACGGATCTGATAATGGCTGTTTTCGAGAACAACGCGCCGGTTTTCCTCCACGGTCAGTATCGGGCGTCTGGCTTCCTCAAGCGGTTCGGGAAGCGGCAGGCTGGGAACGAAGGTCTCCTCTGGTAAGGATACGGCGGGCGTTTGTCCCTTATTGAGAGTCACCGCGATCAAAGCCACCTGTCCGTACGACATGCGGTCCTCGATGGTGATTTTGTCCAGGACTTTGTCAGGTTGAACCGGGATCTTGTAGCCACAAACCGTCGTGGCGTCGACGACATACGCGCTCCGGTTGACATTGTACGGAAATGATTGCTCCACTACGCCGTCTTGATAATGTTTCGTGACGATCAAGCGTTCCGGCAGGACGGTTTCACGCCGGGGCTCATACCGGAACGCGCCATCGGATCCCGCCAGCGGCGCGGCCATCAGCAGGAAAATCTCGCTGCCGGACTTACCGACGGGAATGGTCAGCCCTTCCCGCTCCCGCAGCGATGTCATCGCGACTGAATTCGATTCCTCCCGCTGGAAGGGGATCTCCGCGCATCGCATCCGCCGGGGAAATTCGGAATCCATTCCGGGAATATCGGATATAGAGACATTCCCGGAAGGCAGGGAGAGAGATTCGAATTGCGGCCGGGATGATTCTTCCGAATAAGGTTGTATGTTTTGAAACGACAGAACCGGCCGCCTGTCCGCCTGGGGATCCACGAAGCGGAACTCAAAGATCTCCAGCACGCCCGGCCGGTTTCCGGTCTGCAGGGTCAACACGATTTGATCGATCTGCTCCGTCTTGATGGCGGGAAAGACAGGACAACGGATTTCGTGGATCTGGCTGTCGCTCAACTGCCCGGCGGGGATGGGAATGGCGAACGATCCCGCCCGGGCGAAAGGATTCTCCACATTGGACGCGCCGGGCGTGACCGGGCCGGTCGATCCGGGATTCAATTGCAGGAGGGGCCGGCCGGGGGGATTGACCAATCCCGTGGCGCGGAACCGGAGCCGGATTTCGGAGAAGCGGTCGATCCAGACCGGCTCCGTGGTCAACACCCATGTGGCCGAAGCGTTGGCGATCAGAAAGGCGGTGAATTGATCCTCCGTTTGGGCCAATGTCCCTTGCCCGGCTTCCGCTTCCCAGATCTCCGCGCGGGTGCGCAGGATGTTCCAGCTTTCCCCCCAGGGGAGAACGGAATCCGCGTTCCCGCGAATAGATAAATCCATAAGCATCATGAATAAAGTTACGATGACGATTGGGTATCGTTTCCGTAGGGGTAAAAAATCGCCGCGCATGGAAAACCCGTTCCTTTGTTTAGAGTGCGTTTCTTTTATACCGGAAATGGGAGGGATTTCAATCAAAAGATGATCGTGGGCAATCTCAATACGGGTAGAAAATGATGTCATCCCCGCGAAAGCGGGGATGTTCAAGACATTCCGGGCCTTGTCAGAATCGAATCCCCGTATGCCGTGGACCACCAGTCCCTTCATGGATCCCTGCAACGCCAGACTGATCCAGGCCGTCCCGGTATCGAACGAATGCGTGAGGGAAAGCTGACCGTTGTGATCGAAATTCTACTTGGAATTGATGAGAATGAGAGCCGCCGCGTTTTTTGTCCAACTTTGATTGAATTCGGCCATGCGATCGAAAAACAGGCTCCACTCCGGCGTATCCCACACCGCGTACAGAAACCGTCAGGGCTGGTTGTTGCAGGGGAAGGAAGCCCAACGCGCGGCCCCGAAGAGGGACATCCGCTCTTGGCGGGAGATGGCTTCACCCGGCATGGCGCGAGGCGGCCAGCGGTTGATGAAAGTGGAGAGGGAATATCCAAACATTGCCGTAGATTACGCCGCCGCCGGTTCAAACATCGCCCTAGGGTAAAATCTACGGTTGCTCAACTGCATCCCCGGCGGGGATGGAGGTCGGTTC
Source organism: bacterium (assembly GCA_041946805.1). Classification (GTDB taxonomy): domain Bacteria; phylum Hinthialibacterota; class Hinthialibacteria; order Hinthialibacterales; family Hinthialibacteraceae; genus JABLXU01. The sequence goes on along the minus strand of JBHGBC010000006.1, from coordinate 8,274 downwards.
CCGCCTTCTCACCCCCCTTCTCCCCCCGGGAGAGGGCCAGGGTGAGGGATGCCCTAAAAGGGTGAAATTCAACCTTTTGCGGCAATCAAGTCAATAGCTGCAAATTCCCTTTCCTAATCCCATTAAAAATGAAAGAATGAATCTTTTAAGATGGTCTTACCGTTTTCAGGGAGAGAAAGATCATGATCCATTTTCGAAAAATGCGTATGACTATTGCTATCTCCGGATGGTGTTTTCTGTTCATTCTTGGAGGGAGGCCGGCGGCCGGCGCAGGCGAAGGCTCATCCGGCGCGCAATCCCTTTTCTCCGGCGGTTTCAAATGGCAAATGTCCGCGCCGTTGATCGCGCCCGCCAGCGGAACGGAGGATTTCTTTTATTCGATCAAGGATCCCAGCGTAGTGCGCTATGACGGCGCCTGGCATTTGTTCTGCACCGTCCGCGGGCAGAAGCGCTCGCACCAGATCGAATACCTGATGTTTCCCGATTGGGACCACGCGGCGCAGGCGGAACGGCGCTTCCTCCAGATCACCGATGGCTATTACTGCGCGCCGCAGGTCTTTTATTTCACCCCTCAACAAACCTGGTATTTGATCTACCAGGCGAGCGATCCCACGCGCAAGCCCGTACTGCAGCCGGCTTTCTCCACCACGAAGACCCTCGGCGATCCCCTGTCCTGGAGCAAACCGGTATTGCTTTTCGAAACGAATCCCCCCAACGTGGAGATGTGGATCGACTTCTGGGTGATCGGCAATGAAGACAAGATGTTTCTCTTCTTCACCTCGCTGAATGGCAAAATGTGGCGGGCGGAAACGCGGCTGGAGGATTTCCCCCAGGGATGGAGCCAGCCGGAGGCGGTGTTGGAGGCGGATATTTTCGAAGCCGGCCATATCTACCGGATTCAGGATCAGGAACAATACCTGGCGGTGATCGAGGCGCAGCGGGGCAGCCGCCGGTATTACAAGGCGTACACCGCCGAACGCCTCGATGGGAAATGGCTGCCCCTGGCGGACACGTACGACAAGCCGTTCGCCTCCACGGCCAACGTGATGGATTCAGGAACCCATTGGGCGGACTCCATCAGCCACGGAGAACTGCTGCGCGCGGGTTACGACCAGCGCCTGGAGATCGATCCGGCGAACCTCCGCTTCCTGTTCCAAGGGGTAATGGATCAGGAAATGGCGGGGAAGAAATACGGCGAAATCCCCTGGCGGTTGGGATTGTTATCGCCGTTTCGGCCGTAAGCCATATAAGGGGGATCGAGCAGGGCAATATCCATCATTTGAAACGATCCAAGCAGAAGCCAGTGATGGAAGGCCGAGGCTCCCGCCGAGCCCTCTCCATTCGAGATGCTCCCGGGTCTCCGCGGTTCTCCCGGAGGTTCGCCCTCCCACAATACCATTCCCCCCGGGAGTGGGCCGGAAAGAAGGAAATTCCAGCTACATCCGGCAAATGCGTACAGGAGGGAGAAAATTGTTCCTCCATACCCTGACTCCAAACCGAAGGAGAATAATTTTCTTGCCCCCTAGCGTTTCGGAATCCGCCGAGGGGATCGGCGCCGAGGAAAGGCTTGCCCTCACCCTGGCCCTCTCCCAGAGGGAGAGGGGGGACGCTCACTCCAATCCGTCGAATCGATGACCGGTCACGCTCCCGGAACATGTACGCACTTATCGGATGAACAATATCCTGTCATCCTTGAAGACAAGTTCTTAGGAAGAGGGCTTCGATAAAAGAAATTTAGGCAGGGGCGAACCCTTATGTCAGCCCGTGCCCTCCCAGGAAGGGAATATCTGTTCACGCAGCACGTATTCATTGCCGGTTTCGGTGAAAATTGAGCCGAAAAAGCGGCTGAAGGAATGTAATCCGAATTCCCATAAGGATAAGCCGGATTTGTGTGATTCGGCTTCGCCGGAAACCACGATGAGAATTTGCGCCGGAGTCGACGCGGGGAGCCGTTCCCTTAAAATGGTCTTGCTGGACGCCGGCACGCATGCCATCCTGCGGTCCGGTTGCGTGGATCAGGGCGTGGACCAGAACGCCTTGGCCATTCAATTGTTTCATGACTTGGTGCGCGGCCAGGGGTTGCAGCGCGGCGATGTCCAACGGATCGTGGCTACCGGCTATGGACGGAACCTCGTCTCCCTGGCGGATGCCACGATCACGGAAATCACCTGCCACGCCCGGGGTGTGCGCCATCTGCATCCGGAAGCCCGCACGGTAATCGAAATCGGGGGGCAGGACAGCAAAGTTCTCCTGCTGAACGACGCGGGAGGCGTCCGGAATTTTTTTATGAACGACCGGTGCGCCGCGGGAACCGGCCGGTTTCTGGAAATGGCCGCCGCCCGGATGGGCCTGACGCTGGACGGATTGGACGATCTGGCCCGGCGCGGCCGGAATCCCTCCCGCATCAGCAGCCAGTGCGCCGTATTCGCCGAAACGGAAATCATCGGATTGCTCGCGTCCGGCGTTCCCCCCGAAGACATCGTCGCGGGCATCCTGGCCTCCATCGCCACGCGGGTCGGCGTGTTGGCCGGCAGGAACGTGGCCGATCCTATCGTCTTCACCGGCGGAGTGGCCCTGGTTCCCGGCATGGTCCAGGCTTTGCAACGCGTCTTGAACCAGCCGGTGTTTGCAGCCACGGCTCCACTCCTGACGGGCGCGCTCGGTGCGGCGATCTTGGCCGGAGAGAGAGGATGATCCACCTCCAGCCTCCTGCCGTTCTCAACATCATGATCGGCGTGGCCGGCCATATCGACCACGGTAAAACCGAACTGGTTAAAATGTTGACCGGCTGCGACACTGACCGCCTCAAGGAAGAGAAAGAACGCGGGATGTCTATCGAACTGGGCTACGCGCCATGCTATCTCGCGGCCGGCCGTGTGGGGATCGTGGATGTTCCCGGACACGAGAAATTCGTCCGCAAAATGGTGGCAGCCGCGATGGGGATCGACATCGCCCTGCTGGTGGTGGCCGCGGATGATGGTGTGATGCCGCAAACCCGCGAGCATCTCGACATCGTGGAACTGCTGGGCGTCCGTCATTTGCTGGTCGCGTTGAACAAGACCGACCTGGTCACGCCGGACCGGTTGGAGGACGCCCGCGGCGAGGTCCGGAATTTTCTGGCCCCCACGCCCTTCGCGGACGCCTCCCTCACACCCGTGTCCTCGCTGACCGGCGAGGGAGTGGACGCACTGCGCGAACGCATCGCCGAAGCCGTGGAGAAGGTGGAGCGGCGCAAAACCGGCGGCGTCTTCCGCCTGCCCATCGACCGGATCTTTTCCTCGCCGGGACACGGCACGGTGGTGACCGGCATCGCCGCCTCCGGCGCCGTGAAATCCGGTGATGCCGTGGAAATCCTACCCATCGGGAAAACCGCGCGTGTCCGGTCGGTGCAGATGTATCTCAGCGGCGCCGAAACGGGAAACGCCGGCCAATGCGTGGCGCTGAACCTCGGCGGCGTTCATCCGGATGAACTGGAACGGGGCTTCGTGGCGTGCGCGCCCGGCCGTTTCGGTTGCCATGTCCGGTTCACCACGCACTTGCGGGCTTCGCGGTTTCTGGACAAGCCCCTGACCCATGCCGTCCGGATTCATTTCCACACGGGAACTTCGGAAACCCCGGGCAAGGTCCGCCTGCTGGTACGCGATGAGCTCCAAGCCGGCGAAGAAGCCTTCGCGCAAATCGAACTGGACCGGCCGGTATGCGCATTTTTGCGGGACCGCTTCCTCCTCCGGCTGGAATCACCCGCCGTGACCTTGGCCGGCGGCGTGATTCTGGAATGCCGCCCCCCGCGATGCAAACGGAGAAACCATGCTCTAGCGCAGCGGCTCGAGGAACGAAGGCAAGCCCTGGATTCCGATTCCGGCTTGATTCTTTCGCTGCTGGAGGAGAAACCTTTTTCCAGTTTCTCGGAGGAAGATCTGGCCCAGGCCGCGGGTTTGCGCCGGGAAGAAGTCATTCCCGTCTTGGCCGAACTGGAGTCCAGCCGGAAGATCCTCCGTCTCAATCCGCGGTCCATTCTGTCATGCCGCGCGTTCTCACAAGCCTGCGATCCGATCGAAAATATGCTGCGGGATCTCCACCAGCGCGATCCCCGGCGGTTCGGTTTCTCCGCGATTGAAATCGCGCAATCGCTTCCCGAAGCGCAGCCCTTGTTGGAACCGGTCCTCGCACGGATGGTGGAGGAAAAGCGGGTGATCCGCAGCGGAACGATCTACCGTTCCGCCCGGGCTCCCGGCGTGGATCCCCGGTTCATGCGCTTGGCCGCCCGGGTGGAAGAGATCCTGATCCGGGAACGGTTTCAAACTCCATCGCCGAAAGTATTATCGGAAACGGTGAAACAACCTCTCCCGGCGGTCGAGGCGGCATTGCGGTTTTTGGTGGAGACCGGGCGGATCGTCCGTCTCGCGGAGTCTGTCTATCTGCATGACGAGCACGTGCGCTGGGCGCGGGATGAACTGATCGCGGCCATCCGGCGGGACGGGCCGTTCGCAACACATCTCTTCAAGAACCTTATCCAAAGCAGCCGGAAATACGCGATTCCCCTGTTGGATTATTTTGACGAAATCGGCGTCACCCGGAGGGTGGGTGGATTCCGGCATTTGGGAGAGCCCGGGGAGAAGGCTCCGGACGGCGGGGATGGCCCGCGAACGAACCGGTAAGGCGGCCCGCGCGGAGGCAGACGCGGGCGCATTCGCCGCATTGGGGACAAGAACTTGTGTCATGCAGAACCGCTGGGTGGATTTAGCCTCGCGAAGCCCACCACCAGCGCCGCGGGGCGGGCTCAAAGCGCAGCGCAGACCGCCACAGCCACTTCTTCTCCGGCGGCAATCCAGGATTTCAATCCAGGGCATATCAATCCTGAACAAATCCTATGCTACAATGGAATCTTGATTTTTTAATGCAGTTGGCCGGGGAGGTGGGAGGGGCCCGGTGGTCCCCGCGGTCTTCAAAACCGTCGTTGCCGCGCCACGCGTGGCAGGTGGGTTCGACTCCCATTCACCTCCGCCATTTCATCTTGCGGGGAACGGCATGCGTCTTCGGCATCCTTTGACCGGCATCTTCCTTCTTGACCTGTCCGCCGGAACCAGGTTTGTGTTCACGGAGGGCGGGACCTTGAAATTAGCCGACATCCCTCCCGCGGAAACCGCCACCCCCCGGCCCCTCGATCCATACGGCATTCTCCTGGAAAAACCGGCGGAAATGCGTATGGAAAAACCCAATCCGGAAGACAGGTTCCACGGTGCCTTGTGGCGCGGCGGAGCGGAAGATCTGGCATGCATTACGCTATCCCTTCCCCCGCTCCTCTTCGCCGGCGCGAACGGCGGCAAGGCATGCCAGCCGGAGGAAATCTACCCGGCGGAATCCTCGTCCGATCCGGAGTATCCCAATGGCTTCCATTCTGCCCAGGGATTCCCCTGGCTATGGAAAAAAAGACCTACACCGCAGGAATCAGCAGGCGCAGGGAGGGCTCAAAGCAAAACGTGGCCTAACCATACTATCTTCCCGGATTCACCGAATTTGAATCCGGTATCAATGATAGAATCATGAACGACACACTCGACCCCCGCCGGAAATTACCTTCGGTGGACGCTCTCGTCCAGATGCTCGACGCGCAGTCTCCCCCGGCGGGGACTTCTCATGCCCTAAAGGTGGACGCGGCGCGGCGGGTGTTGGATGACTTCCGCGCCCGGGCGGATGACGTGTCTATTCCCGAACGGGACGAAATCCTGGCGCGCCTGCGGGCGGAGTTGGAGTCTCTCGAGCACCTTGGCCTGCGCCGCGTGGTGAACGGCACGGGGATCGTTCTGCACACGAACCTGGGACGCGCCGTCCTGCCAAGGGCGGCCATGGCGGCGGTGGCGGATTTGGATGGCTATTGCGGCCTGCAGATCGATCTGGAGAGCGGCCGGCGCGGACGGCGGGATGCGGGCGTGGAGAACCTGCTGCGGCGGATCACCGGGGCGGAGGCGGCCACGGTGGTGAACAACAACGCGGCCGCCACTCTGCTGGTGCTGTCGTCGTTGTGCGCGGGCCGGGAAGTGATCGTTTCCCGCGGCCAGCTCATCGAAATCGGGGGATCGTTCCGGTTGCCGGACGTCATCGCCCAAAGCGGCGCGCGGATGGTGGAGGTGGGGACCACCAACAAAACCCACCCGCGGGATTACGAAAACGCCATCACCGAAGATACGCGCGTGCTGTTGCGCGTGAATCCCAGTAATTACCGGATCACCGGCTTCACCCGGCAGGTGAGCACCGCCGAACTGGCGGAAATCAAACAAGGACGGGACCTGATCCTGGTGGACGACCTGGGCTGCGGGGCGCTGGTGGACCTGCCGGCCTACGGGCTCCCCCCCGAGCCTGCCGTCCAAGATAGCCTGCGGGCGGGGGCCGACGTGGCGCTTTTCAGCGGAGACAAACTGATCGGAGGGCCGCAATCGGGGATCATCGTGGGCCGGCGGAAATACATCGATCTCATCCGCAAGCATCCCCTGGCGCGGGCGCTGCGGGTGGGGAAATTCACCATCGCCGCCCTCGAGGCCACGCTGAAACTGTTTCTGAATCCCGAAACCTTGGAGCAGACGCATCCCATCCTGCGCATGCTGACCGTTCCGTACCCCAAACTGCACGCGCGGGCGCTGGCCCTTCTCAAACGGATCTCTCCCTTCATCCCGGGAGAAGTCATTGCGGGGGAAAGCGCGTGCGGGGGAGGATCGCTGCCGGATTGGAAACTCAAAACCGCCCTGCTCGCCTTGCGGCACGAGGCCTTTTCCGCCGGGGATCTGGCCCGGCGGCTCCGGATGGGCGATCCCCCGGTGGTGGCAGTCGTCCGTGGCGGCCGGGTCTGCATCGATGTCCGCACCCTGCTGGAGGGCGATGACGAACGCATCGCGGCGGCCGTCCAACGCGCCGTGAATCCAACCGGATGCCCTTGATGGGGGAGGATGATCCAATGGATCCAAACGCTTGCGGCTCTGACCACCGGCCTTCATCCGGTTCCGCAACGTCCGCGCCCTCTTCCGAAGTCAATCCCTTGAACCGTTTCGACCGCATGATTCCCCACGCCCTGGCGTTTGTGAAGGAAGCCAAGGCCCGGGGGCGGATGATCGCCGGGATCTTCTGCGAATACACCCCCCGCGAGATCTTCTACGCCGCCGGCATGGTTCCCGTGTGCATGTGCGGCGGGCAGGAAGCCACCATCGCCGAGGCGGAAAAAGAACTCCCCGCCAACCTGTGCCCGCTGATCAAATCCAGCTACGGCCACGCCCTTCTGCGTTCCAATCCGTTCCTGGAGATGGCCGATCTGTTGGCCGCCGAGACCACCTGCGACGGCAAAAAAAAGATGTACGAATTGCTGGGCCGCGCGCGGCCGGTTTTCGTCCTGGAACTGCCGCAAAAACCGGACGAATCCGCCGCCTTCGTTCACTGGCTGCGCGAAATCGAGTCGCTCAAACGGCGTGTCGAGGAACTGACGGGAAATACGATCACCAGCGAAAACCTGGCGGCGGCCATCGCACGCTTGAACGAAGAACGCCGCCTGCGGAGGGAAATCGCCTACCTGGCGGCGGAGGATCCTCCTTTGCTCAGTGGTGGCGAAATCCTGAATCTCAAAAGCATCGTCTCCCTGATTCCCGCCGACCTGGACGCGTACCGGGAGGTCATCGCGTGGGCGCGGCGGCGCCCCTCTCCGTATGCCGGGCGGCCCCGGCTGCTGCTCACCGGCGTGCCCCACCCGCACGGCGCGGAGAAGGTTATGAAGGTCATTGAACAGGCGGGCGGCGTGGTGGTGGCGCAAGAAAACTGCACGGGACTCAAACCCATCCGGGATGATATGCCGTTGAATGGAAATCCGCTGGAATCGCTGGCCCGTTACTATTTCGATATGCCGTGCTCCTGCCTGACTCCCAACCGGGGCCGGATCGAACTGCTCGGCCGGCTCATCCACGATTTCCGGCCGTGGGGAATCATCGACTTGGCTTGGCAGGCCTGCCACACATACAACCTGGAATCCACCCTCATCCGCCAGGCCGCGCGGGAACGCTGGAATCTTCCTTACTTGAAACTGGAGACGGATTACTCCCCTTCCGATACGGCCCACCTCCGCGTCCGGGTGGAGGCGTTTTTGGAACTGTGCGTGAGCTCGAGGAAATACGCATCATCAAGAATTTAAATAAATCCATCAGCTAAAAAAGAGGATCATCCGGCATGCGTGAACCAACTGGTGAAAAAGGCATTCCATCCACTCGATGATTCGGGCGGACACCAAGGTCCGCCCCT
>JBHGBC010000059.1:0-30591 GCA_041946805.1 bacterium | reverse complement strand
TCTGGAATGGGTTGGCGTCTCGGCTTTATGGGAGTCCCCTTCAGGGGACGGCTTTACAACAGCCCAGGGTTTCAACCCTGGGCCAATAGCGCCGGCGGTACGCACTTGTCGGATGAACCAAAAATCGGATAAACAAGTCCGGCGGGACATGGGGCGGCCCAACTGCCGCGGCGTGAATCAACTTAGTTCGGTCGAAATTTCGCAATGAATGATTAACCGAAAGGCCAACCTGCCTTTCGAGCGCCAACGGCGCGCAAGAAGCCAGCCCAGGGCAACGCCCTGGGAACATGGCGATGAAAGTCTTACATTCCTTCTCCCTCTGGGAGAGGAGTAGGGATAGAGAAGCCCTGAAAAGGCGGGATACCTGATATTCGTGCAACCGGATAAGCGGTATCCTATTATTATTCCTAAGATATATTGGAATCACTCAATAGAACCTGGCTCTTCCAGAGAAGTCAATCGTTATAATGCTTCAAAATGTTGACAAATTTACTAAAGTAATTACTATATTCAACGAATGGGTATCCGGCGTCATCAAAACCGGAGTACAAATCTCACGGGATTCGGACCCGTGGGGAAAAGGAATCCTCCACGAAACGCTTCGTTTACACCTGTGTATCCGTCTCCGAGTCTCGTAGCGTCCTGAAAGGATCCGGCCTGGTTCGGAACGAGAAGGGGAGGCTTGTTCGCCGGTTTCGAAGTGAAGGCCGGAAAGAGGCACGGGCGAAGGCAAAACGAAATCAGGAACTATACGGCTTGAGGGAACGCGGCACAGGATAAGCCGGTCCATGGTTTGAAATGCCGTGACCTGACCAGCGGACATTCATCCACGTCAATCATCTCTGTCCCATCGTGCAAGATTTTCCAGGCATTCCGCTTGTGGAAATGCCGGCCGTGGAGCCTCGGGATCCATTCCCGCTCCACGAGTGGGGAAATGTATTTCCCGGCGGCGGGTGAAACCGGCTCCCTGCGGGGCAGCCGGGAGCATCCGGCAGTTCCCGGGGCTGTTTGGAGTGAAAAGGGAGAGCGAATTCGGCAAGGAGAGAAGAAAATGGTGAAATCCCAGTCCCCCCTGAATGTGGACGAAGCCCGCAAAAAATTGGAGGAACTGTCACCCGAACGGCGCGCCTTGCTCGCCCAACTGTTGCGGAAAAAAGCCGGTGAACAGGAGGGCGGCGGGCGGCGGGCGGAACCGGAGCTTCCGGAAATCGTCCCCGCTCCAGCCGATAGGTATGCCCCGTTTCCCTTAACGGAATTGCAGCAGGCGTATTGGTTTGGCCGCACTTCGGCCTTTGAGATGGGAGCGGTGGCCTCGTGCGCGTATGTGGAAGTGGAACGCGCCGGCCTGGATTTGGAGCGCTTCAACCGGGCTTGGGAACGATTGACCGCCCGGCATGACATGCTCCGCGCGGTGGTTTTGCCCGATGGCCGGCAACAAGTGCTGGAGACCGTTCCGCCTTATCAAGTCGAGGTGCTTGATTTACGCAGCCAGCCGGCGGAGGCAAGGGAAGCGCGGCTGAAGGAAATCAGCGCGGCCATCCTGGATCACCTGCGGCCGGCGGACGAGTGGCCGCTGTATGACATCCGAGCGGCGCGGCTGGACGAGGACCGCACGCGCCTGCACTTTCGTTTCGACCTGCTCGCCTTCGACGCCGCCAGTATCACGAAACTGTTTCGCGAATTGACGGTTCTCTATGACAATCCTGATGCGGTATTGAATCCCCTGGAGATCACCTACCGGGATTACGTCCTGGCCGCGCGTAAAATCCTGGATACTCCGCTTTACAAACGGTCGCGTGAGTATTGGATGAACCGCCTGGCCTCGCTGCCCCCCGCACCGGACCTGCCGCTGGCGAAAAGCCCCGGGGCGGTTGATAAGCCCCAGTTCTCGCGGCGCCGCTCCCGGGTGGACGCCGATGCGTGGAGCCGGTTGAAGAAGCGCGCGGCCCAGGTGGACGTGACGCCCACGGGCGTGCTGCTCACCATTTTCGCCGACGTGCTGGCCACCTGGAGCAAAAGCCCCCGCTTGACCATCAACATCCCGCTCTTCAACCGCCTGAACCTGCATCCCCAAATCAACGACATCGTGGGGTATTTCGATACGCTCCTCCTGCTGGGTTTCGATCCCGCCCCGGATGCGACCTTCGAGGCGCGGGCCAAGCGGGCGCAGGCGCAAATCTGGTCGGACCTCGAACACCGTTACGTGGACGGCGTGGAGGTGCTGCGCGAATTGGCGAACCTGAAGGGCAGCCAAACCGAGGCGCGGATGCCGGTCGTCTTCACCAGCGTGATCGACGAAAAATTCGACGCGGTGGTTTCACAATTCGGCAAGATCACCCGGGGCGTCAATCCTACCTCGCAAGTTTGGCTGGACCTGCACGTGGACGAGCTGGACGGCGATTTGATCATCAAATGTGACGCCGTGGACGAACTCTTCCCACCGGGTGTGATGGACGAGATGCTCGAGGCCTTCGTCCGGATGGTCCGGCGGCTGGCCGGGGGCGAAGCGGCCTGGCACAAGATCGAGCGGGACTTGCTGCCCCCCCCGCAGGTGGAAATGCAAAAGAAATACAACGACACCGGCGCGCCGCTTCCCCAAGGCCTGCTGCAAGACCGGATCGAAGCGCAAGTCCGCCTCCGGCCGGACCACCCGGCGGTGATCGCGGGCAACCAGGTACTGTCCTACCAGGAAGTGTACCGGCGCGCGAACCGTATCGGCCGGTGGCTGCGGGACCAGGGGGCAAGGCCCAACCAGCTGGTGGCCATCGTCATGGAAAAAGGCTGGGAGCAGGCCGCCGGCGTGCTGGGCGTGATCCACTCCGGCGCGGCTTATCTGCCCATTGACCCCGAATTTCCCAAGGACCGCATCTGGCATCTGCTGGATCATGGCCAGGTCCGGTTCGTGTTGACGCAATCCTGGATTCAGAAAAAACTCGAATGGCCCGCTTCCGTCCAAGTGATGTGCGTGGATGATGATAACGCCTGGGCGGGCATGGCCGATGACCGGTTGGATCCGGTCCAGAATCCCCGCGACCTGGCTTACGTGATTTACACCTCGGGATCGACGGGTCTTCCCAAAGGCGTCATGGAAGAGCACGAAGGCGTGCTCAACACCGTGGTGGACATCAACCAGCGATTCGGTGTGACTCACGAAGACCGGGGATTTCTGCTCTCGTCGCTGGGCTTTGATCTCTCGGTATACGACATCTTCGGCCTGTTGTCGGCAGGTGGGACCATCGTCTTCCCCGATCCGGCCGGGGTGCGGGATCCGGCGCATTGGGCGGAGCAAATCGAACGGCACTGGGTGACGATCTGGAACACGGTCCCGGCTCTGATGCAGTTGCTGGTGGATTACGTCTCCGGTCAGGGCAAGCGCCTGGCCCCCACCCTGCGGCTGGCGCTCCTTAGCGGGGATTGGATTCCCGTGAACCTGCCGGACCAAATCCGGTCCCTGGGGAACGGTCCGCGGGTGATCAGCCTGGGCGGCGCGACGGAGGCGTCGATCTGGTCGATCCTGTATCCCATCGAGCGTGTCGATCCGGCGTGGAAGAGCATCCCCTACGGCCGGCCGATGGTCAATCAGCGGTTTTATGTCTTGAATGAAACGCTCGAACCTTGCCCCGCCTGGGTGGCGGGGGAACTGTACATCGGCGGCATCGGCCTCGCGCGGGGCTATTGGCGGGACGAAGAGAAAACCAACGCCCGCTTCATCACCCATCCGCGGACGGGGGAACGCTTGTACCGCACCGGCGACCTAGGGCGCTTCCTGCCGGATGGGAACATCGAGTTCATCGGGCGGGCGGACTTTCAGGTGAAGATCCGGGGCTACCGGATCGAGCTGGGCGAGATCGAGAACATCCTTACCCAGCATCCCGCCGTGCGCGAGGCGGTGGTGACGGCGGTGGGCCAGTCGCAGAAAGACAAGCGTCTGGTGGCGTATATCGTTCCGGAAGCCCCGGCGCGGGAAGTGGAAGGCGGAATTCCCGAAGCGCCCATGGCCAAAAGCGGCAACGGCCGTTCGGCTGGGGATGGCGCGGTGCTGACCGATCCGCTGAAGCGGATGGAATTCAAACTGAAGCACCACGGCATTCGGAAAGACGTGGATAAACCATCGGTCAACTTGCCGAAGCATCAGAATTCAGAAATTGCGCGCGAGGCGTACCTCGGCCGGCAGAGTTACCGCCGGTTCCTGGAGTCTCCCTTGCTGCTGGAACGCTTCGGCCGCTTTCTGGATTGCTTGTCCAGGTTGGAGATCGAGCACTCGCCGCTGCCAAAATACCGGTATCCCTCGGCGGGCGGGCTGTACCCGGTGCAGGTCTATTTGTATGTGAAACCCGGGCGCGTCGAAGGCGTACCGGGCGGAACGTATTACTATCATCCCGAGCAACACCGGCTGGTCCAGATCTCGGCGGAGGCGCGGATCCCTCATGACATTCACACGCCGAACAATTTGGATATATTCGATTCGTCGGCGTTTTCTATTTTTCTAGTGGGGCGGATGAAGGCCATCCGGCCGTTGTATGGCGAACAATCGCGGGACTTCTGCCTGCTGGAGGCGGGATACATGAGCCAGCTGCTAATGGAAGCGGCGGCGGAGTGGGACATCGGCCTGTGCCCGATCGGCGGCGTCGAGTTCAGCCGGGTACGAGAGGCGTTCGGCTTGGACGAAGGACATGAATACCTACATTGCCTCTTCGGCGGAGCGATCGAGCCGGCGCAAAAACGCGTCTTCTCGTTCCTGGAGGAATCCACCTCCTCTTCCATGATGATGACGCTGCCCGCCTCGGTCCGTCACGGCGCGGACGATCTCAGCCCCGAAAATCTGCGGAACTATCTGGCGGAGAAACTGCCGGATTACATGATTCCCGTGGCCTTCGTGCGGCTCGAAGCGTTGCCGCTGTCTTCCAACGGCAAGGTGGACCGCCGCGCGCTGCCCGAACCGGACGGCCCGCAAGCGGACAGCGGTGTGGCATTCGTCCAGCCGGAAACGGATATCGAAAAGACCATCGCCGCCGTCTGGAAAGAGGCGCTGGACACAGACCGGGTGGGGCTCGACGACAATTTCTTCGACCTCGGCGGCAACTCGCTGCGCATCATCCAGGTCCATATGAAACTGCGGGAGCGCGTCAAGAAGGAATTGGCGCTGGTGGATTTGTTCCGGTTCCCCACCATCCGGGCCTTGAGCGTATTCTTCTCCCAAGAGGAGGATTCCCGCGCGGAGATGACCGATAGCGTGAGCCGCGCGGATACCCGCCGGGCACTGCGGAGCCGCCGGCCGCCGGTCCGGTAGAACGAGGAGTGGAGAATCCGGAAAAGACTGGGAGCAACGGGGCCAGGAGACGATCATGAATGAAAACCCAGTGGTAGGCATCGCGATCATCGGTTTGAGTTGCCGGTTTCCGGGCGCGCGGAACGCGGAGCAATACTGGCGCAACCTGCGGGATGGAGTGGAATCCATTACCTGCTTCACCGAGGAGGAGGTGATCGCCGCCGGAGTGGACCGGGAGACCGCACGGGATCCCCACTATGTGAAGGCGGGCGCGGTGCTGGACGAGGTGGAGATGTTCGACGCCCCGTTTTTCGGTTACACGCCGCGGGAAGCGCGGGTGATGGATCCGCAGCAACGGGTGTTTCTGGAATGCGCCTGGGAAGCGTTTGAGGACGCGGGGATCGATCCCGAAGCGGGCGCCGGTCTGACGGGCGTGTTCGCGGGAGCGGGCACCAACGGCTACCTGCTGAATCAGATCTACTCCCATCCCGAACAAGTGAAGGAATTCGACCGCATCGAGGTGGAACTGGGCACCGAATGGGACTATCTCCCCATGCGGGTGTCGTACAAGTTCAACCTCAAAGGCCCCAGCGTGTGCGTGAAGACGGCCTGTTCGACCTCACTGGTGGCCATGCATCTGGCGTGCGAAAGCCTGCTGAACGGCCAATGCGACGTGGCCCTGGCGGGGGGCGTGTCGGTCTCGATCCCGCAAAAACGCGGCTATTTATATACGGAAGGGGGAATCGCCTCGCCCGACGGCCATTGCCGCTCCTTCGACGCGGACGCCAAGGGGACGATTTTCGGCAGCGGAGCGGGTGTCGTGGTGCTCAAACGGCTGGAAGACGCACTGCGGGACGGGGACCGTGTCCGCGCCGTGATCCGTGGTTCGGCGGTCAACAACGATGGGTCCGGCAAGGTGGGCTTCACCGCGCCCGGCGTGGACGGCCAGGCCGGGGTGATCGCGGAAGCCCTGGCGATCGCCGGAGTCAGCGCGGATACCATCCAATACGTTGAGGCGCATGGGACGGCCACGGGGCTGGGCGATCCCATCGAAATCGCGGCGCTGACCCAGGCGTTCCGGGCTACCACGAACCGGCGGGGATATTGCCCCATCGGTTCGGTCAAATCGAATTTCGGACACACCGTGGCGGCGGCGGGCATCGCGGGACTCATTAAAACCGTCCTGGCCATGGAAAACCGCCGGATTCCGCCCAGCCTGCATTTTCGCGCGCCCAATCCCGCCATCGACTTCGACTCCAGCCCGTTTTATGTCAACGCGAAACTGGCCGAGTGGCGATCGGATAACGGCCCCCGGCGCGCCGGGGTGAGTTCGTTCGGCATGGGCGGCACCAACTGCCACATGGTGCTGGAGGAAGCCCCGGAGGCCGAACCGTCCAGCGCCTCCCGCCCCTGGCAGACACTGTTGCTCTCGGCCAAGACGCCGGAGGCGCTCGAACAAGCCACCGTCAATCTCAAGGAATTCTTGATCCACAATCCTGAAACCAACTTGGCCGACGCCGCTTACACGCTGCAAACCGGCCGGCGGGCCTTCGGCTGCCGCCGGGTGGTGATCGCCCAGGATGTCCCCGGCGCCCGGGATGCGCTGGAGCTTCTCCCCCCCGAGCGGGTCTTCACGAAACGCCACGATGGCCGCCCACCCACGGCTGTGTTTTTGTTCTCCGGCCAGGGTTCGCAATATGTCGGCATGGCGAAGGACTTGTACGATTCCGAACCGCGGTTCCGTGAGTACGTGGACCGGTGTGATGCGATTCTGCGGCCGGTTCTGGGCTTCGACCTGCGGGACGCATTGTATCCCCCGGCGGAAGCGATGGATTCGGCCACCGAGCGGTTCACGCAGACCGCGGTGACCCAGCCCGCGCTGTTCGTGATCGAATACGCCCTGGCGCAGGTCTGGATGGATTGGGGAATCCGGCCGGCCGCGATGACCGGCCACAGCCTCGGCGAATACGTGGCGGCTTGCCTGGCGGGCGTGTTGTCCCTGGAGGACGCCCTGCCGCTGGTGGCCTTGCGGGGCCGCCTGATGCAAGAGATGCCCCGGGGATCGATGCTCGCCGTCCGTCTGCCTGAAAAAGAGATCGAGCGGTACCTGGAATGGGGATTGTCGCTGGCGGCGGTGAACGGCCCCTCGTTTTGCGTCTTGTCGGGGCCTTCGCCGCTCGTGGAAGAACTGGAAAGGCATCTGACCGGGCAGGAATTGGATTGCCGGCGGCTGATCACCTCGCACGCGTTTCATTCGGCGATGATGGACCCGGTGCTGGAACCCTTCGCCGCGGCGGTGATGAAAATTTCACTCCGGGATCCCGCGATTCCTTATATCTCCAATGTCACCGGGACCTGGATCACGCCGGCGCAGGCTCGGGATCCCCAATACTGGGCCACGCATCTGCGCCAAACGGTGCGTTTCGCCGACGGCCTGCAAACCTTGATGCAAGAGCCGGAATGCGTCCTGCTCGAAGTGGGGCCGGGCAACACTTTGGCCACTCTCGCCAAACAGCATACCGCCAAGGGTCCGGGACACGCCGTGTTGACCAGCCTGCGGCATCCCAAGGAAAAAACCCCCGACCTGGCGATGATGCTTTCCAGCCTGGGCCGGATGTGGATGGAGGGCCTCACTCCCGATTGGTCCCGCTTCTACGCCAATGAGAAGCGCAGGCGGATTTCCCTCCCCACCTATCCGTTCGAACGCCACCGGTATTGGATCGGCGCCAAACCTGCTAAATCGGAAATCCCAGCGGCTCTACCCGCGCGGACGGCTTCGGACCGCTTCGCCCGCCGGAGCGATATCACCGATTGGTTCTATTTCCCCGTCTGGAGGCAATCCGCCCTCCCCCTGGCGGGCCGGGCCAACGGTTCGGCCCATGCCAAACAGCGCTGGCTTCTATTTGTGGATAAGACTGGCTTGGGGAACGAATTGTCCCGGCGGTTGGAGTCGTCGGGTCACGAGGTGATCCAGGTTTCCACGGGAGACGCGTTCGTGAAAGTGTCGGAACGCGAATTCTCCCTCCGCCCGGGAGTCGGCGATGACTACATGTCCCTGCTGAAGGCAGCCGCCGGGCCGGTGGACCGGATCGCCCACGCCTGGAGCGTCCCGGCAGGGAATCACGACTCCACCAATGAATTAAACGAATATGAAAATTTCGCCCGGGCGCAAGAGGGGGGATTTTACAGCCTGCTGTTCCTGGCAAGAGCGTTGGGAGAAACCCAGGAAGCGCATCCCGCCCGGATCATCACCCTGACCGCAAACGCGCGGGATGTCACTGGGGATGATTTGACCTCTCCAGAGCAATCGGCCCTGCTGGGATTGTGCAAGGTGATCCCCCAGGAATACCCGCGTCTGCGCTGCCAGGCTGTCGATATTTTGGCTTCCGAATTGCGAAACGGAAATGCAAACCGCCTGGCGGATGATCTGATTTTGGAACTGAATTTAACTGCGTACGATCCCGAGACGGCCTATCGCAACCACCGGCGCTGGGTGTTGGATTACGAGGCGGTCCGCCTGGAAGCCCAATCCGCGCCGGTTCCATTACGCGAAGGCGGGGTTTACCTGATCACCGGCGGCCTGGGAGATATCGGCTTGATGCTGGCGGATTACCTTGCCCGTACCTACAAGGCCAAACTGGCGCTCACCGGGCGCGCCGGACTGCCGCCGGAATCCGAATGGGACACGTGGCTTTCCAACCATGATGAACAGGACAAGAATAACCTGCGTATCCGTAAGGTCCGGGAATTGCGGGCCGCGGGGGCGGATGTCCTGGTGCTGGCCGCCGACGTTTCGGACGAGAACCAAATGCGGGCGGCCGTGGACCAGGTCCGCCGGCGCTGGGGCGCGATCCATGGCGTATTGCACGCGGCAGGCCTCGTCAGCGGCAATTCGTTCCTGACCTTGATCCGCGATATGGACCGCGAAAGGGCGGATCTCCAGTTTCAGGCCAAGGTGCAGGGATGGATGGTCTTGGACCGGGTGCTGCGCGGTGAGCCATTGGATTTCGCTTTGCTATTCTCTTCCAACGCGGCGGTGTTGGGCGGCGTGGGGATGGCGGCTTACGCGGCCGCCAACCAGTGCCTGGATGGCTATGCCCGGTCGATCCGCGGCGAGAGCGCCATCCCGTGGATCAGCGTCAATTGGGATGAATGGGCCATACCGGACGCGGACCGGCAAAATCCGGCGATGCATACCAGCATCAACTGCTTCGCCATGCGCCCAGAAGAGTCGCTGGAAACTTTCCGGCGGATCGTGGCGCACGCCTCCCCAGCCTTAAAGCAAATCATAGTGTCGCCGGGCGATCTCGGCGCGCGGCTGGATCAATGGGTCCGGAACGATTCGTCCAAACCAGCCCCGAGGATGGAATTGGCTCCACATAAGGAACCGGCTGTGATCCCGGCGGTCCCGGAACGAGCCGCAACCACCGAATCGCCCGCCTGGACGCCGGCGCCTTCTCAACCGCCTTCGGGAGAGGTGGTGGAAGCCCTCAGCCAGATTTGGATGGAAAGCCTGGGGCTGGATGCCATCGGACCCTGCGATAATTTCTTTGAGATCGGGGCGGATTCGCTCTCGGCGTTGCGCGTGGCCTCCAAGATCAATAAACGCTTTGGAACCCAATTGACCGGAGCGGTCCTGTATGCAAATCCGACCATCGAACAACTCAGCCGGTTGATCGCGCCGGCGGCCGCGTCCGCTCCTGTGCCGGTGAGTGCCCTGGTCCCCTCCCGGGCCGCGCCTAGGCCTGGCTTGATTCCGGATACCGGCTTACCGGCCCCCGCGCCGGCGGCCATGTATCCGGCTAGCCGGTATCCGGTTGATCTCACGGCGGTGCGCGAAAAACTGGAACTTCTGCGTGAAGCGTCGGGAGACGCTTCCGGCCCCCGGATGCGGCGCTCGTGGTGGGCTTCCTTGGTGCTGGCGCGGTTGTACCGGTTCACGGGATTGCGGCCATGGGTCCAGAGCGCGATCACGCGGCGCGAAGGCGGGGAAGCGTTTTCCATCACGTTACGGAATCTATACGCCGATTGGCACGACATTCACGCCGAAGCCTACAGTACCGGCTGTTTCGACGGTTCCCGGTTCGAACGGCGGACGCGTATCGGGCGCTATACTACAGTATCCGGCACGGTGCGGGTCTTGCCGCTCCGTCAGCCTCTCGACCGCCTTACCACCAGCGGCTTGTTATCCAAACCTCCCGCCAAAGACCGGGATCCCAGCCAATGGCTGCTGATCGGCAACGATGTCTGGATCGGCCCGAATGTGGTGATCCTGCCCGAGGTCGGGAAAATCGGCAACGGGGCGGTGATCGAGGCGGGCGCCGTGGTCGCCCAGGACGTTCCCCCGTTCGCTATCATCTGCCGTGAATCCCCGGCAATGCTCCGGTTCCGCTTTCCCCAAGAAATCATCCAGGAAATCCATAAGGCGCCCTGGTGGGACAAGGAATACCGGGATTTGATCAGCCGGACGGATGAATTCCAACAGCCCCTGGGGTAAACCGGCCATGGAGCGGTTGGAACTATTCGGAAAAGGCCTGGATCATGCGGTGCATGTCTGGCGGGAGAGATTGGATCGTCCAGAGGCCGAGAAAGACCGTTTGTACACGTTGTTGTCTCCGGATGAAAGGGAGAGGGCGGCCCGTTTCCGGTTTGCTCGGGATCGCGATTCTTACATCGTGGCGCGGGGCCGGTTACGGCACATCTTGAGCGGTTATCTGGACTGGAATCCGAACCAGATCCGCTTCACGTATTCCCCAGCGGGCAAACCCGCGTTGGACAAGGACCTGGAGCCGGGGGGAATCCAGTTCAACCTGGCGCATTCATACCGGCGGGTGGTGTATTCAATAACCCGGAACCGGCGAGTGGGCGTGGATCTGGAATACCGATATGCCCGGACGGCGCAAACCGTCGTGGAGGGATATTTCGCCCCGGGTGAGAAGGTCCGCTACGAACGCCTTTCGCCGGAAGCGCGCGAGACCGCCTTTTTCGTGTGGTGGACGCGCAAGGAGGCCTTCTTGAAGGCGCTGGGGATGGGATTGAGTATCCCCTTGGACCAGTTTGAGGTATCTCTCGCACCGGAGGAACCGGCGGCCGTATGTTGGACTGGATGGAATCCCTCCGAGGCGGGGCGTTGGCGACTCCTGGATCTGGAGGTGGCCGCGGACTACGCGGGCGCGTTAGCCGTGGAAGGGTGGGATTGGGATTTGGTTTATGTGGATGAGTAGCGAGAGGGTGGGCGCACTAGGGAACATGGCCCACTCGAGCGGTCCATCGTAGAATTAGGGCAAACGGCCGATGAAGATAGGATGAAAAGTGGATGATGGGAGAGGGTTTGTTTCGAGGTTTCCTCAATCGACTTTTACAAATGCTGGCGCGCGCCGTGCCAAGCAATCCCATGCGTGTCCGGTTCCACCGTTGGCGCGGAGTCCAAATTGGCGTGGAGGTATGGATCGGATACGATGCCGTGATCGAAACAGCCTACCCATATCTGGTTTCCATCGGGGACAAGACCGAGATCGGCATCCGCTCCCTGATCATCGCCCATTTCCGGGACATGGATATCGCGCCGGGGAATATCACGGTCAAAATCGGAGACGAGGTATTCATCGGTCCGGGAGCGATCATCTTGCCCAACGTGACCATCGGGCGGGGGGCGGTGGTGACCGCGGGGAGCGTGGTGACCACCCCGGTGCCGCCGATGACCGTGGTCCAAGGCAATCCCGCCAAACCGGTGGCCCGCTGCGGCGTCCCTCTCACCGGCCGTACCCCCCTGTATGTGTTTAACCGGGAATTGTTACCTTTGGAATAAACCGGCGGAATGCGTACTTTTTCAGCGCCGTTTGAATCCTCTTTGATCCAAGGCATGTCAAACCTGATGGATCAGGGGGCCTTTGTTATATGGGACGATGGCGTCTTGAGTGAAAGTATGGGGACTTGGATTGGGGACTGGCTCCGTTCGCGGATGAGAGTCGGCTGGCTGGGGCTGATTCCAAACTGGCGATGGGTTTTGAAAGGAATTCATTATGACTGTAAAGTGTGTCGGAGTTTTTCCCCAGGAGGAATTCGACAAAAGACGTACTTTTTTTCAAATCCTGGAATTGGTGTTCCCCCTGCGGTTCGAAGGCCGTGGGGAAGGGGAGTGGCCGGGACTGGACGCGGGTATTTTTCTTCAGGGCATGTCCGGCATGGTTTCCGAAGCCGCCCGGCAAGGGCTGTTTTGTTACGTAGCCATAAGCGCGGAATCCGGCCCCGGGAAAGGCCGGCCCCGGGAGGTCCGGTTCACCGCAAGCGAGAGCCTCGATTCCCGGCTGCGGAATAAAGTCCTGACCGAAAAAAAAGCGTTGGAGTTCCCGCCCTTGCCGGTGGAATCCGGCGACGCCGTGCGGGCGGAAGTGGAAGGCCGGCCGGTCTGGATCGCCCGGCGGAACGGGGCGTTGCGGATGGATCTTGTTCCCCACGCGCCCCGTGAAATCGCCGAAGGCGAAGGCCTGCGGGACCAGATCGCCGAGGGCGAATTCATCGCCTTGCTCCCGCTGGTGCATTTTCTGCGCGAGGTGGCCGGAGAAGAGTGTTGGCGCAATCCCCCGCTGCGGGGTTCGATCATTCTCGATGATCCCAACCTGCATTGGAGTTCCTATGGCTTCGCGCGGTACGCCGAATTGGCGCGGCACGCGGAAGAGCATCACTATCATATTTCCATGGCCATGATCCCCTTCGACGGTTGGTTCGCCCATCGGGGCGCCCGCCGGGTGTTCCGGGAACAAGCCGCCCGGATCTCACTCATCATGCACGGCAACAACCATACGTACGAAGAGTTCATGCAGCCGATGCCCAGGGAAGCCTGCGATTCGTACATCGCGCAGGCCCTGCGCCGCGTCGAGACGTTCGAGCGGCGGTGGGGCGTGCCCGTGGGGCGGGTGATGGTGGCCCCGCATGGCCGGAGCTCACTGGAAATGCTGCGGGCGATGCTCACCGCCGGTATCGAGGCCATGATCAGCGATGTGCCGCATCCCTGGCGGCCTATGGACTCGCGCAATCCACCGGAAATGCCCACCGCGCGGTGGGAGCCGGCGGAAATGGTGGTGGGGGGATTTCCCATCATCCCGCGTTTTTGCATGTTGAGCTATCCGTATGATGAAATCATCCTGCGGGGATTCCTGGACCTGCCCCTGATCTTCGCTGGCCATCAATGGGATTTGGCCTGGGGATTGGACATTCTGACCGAACGGGCGGAGCAAACCAATTCGCTGGGGCCGGTCCGTTGGATGTCGCCGGCGGAAATCGCGCGGACCAACTACGCCACACGCCGCCGCGGCGGCACACTGCAAATCAAGCTGTATTCCCGCCGCGTACGGGTGTCCATCCCCGAAGGCGTGAATGCGATCGAAGTGACTACCCCCCCCGTGCATGGGGAATCCGTGGACGAGCTTCTCTTCTGTGGGGAGCGGGGGGAAGCCTTTCACTACACCACCGCAAGCGGTGAAGCGGGCCCTTTCCCGCGGGGCCGGTCCCAACTCATTCCCGTCCCGGAGGCGGGGGAACTGGATATTCAGTTGACCCGGCCGCCTTTGCTGGACAAACCCTATGTGCCGCCTCCATTCCCCGGAGTGTGGATCATGACCCGGCGGATCTTGACGGAAGGCCGGGATCATCTGTTACCCTATTTGCCCAAAACGTACCGCCAGAACTACGCGAAAGAACGGATTCAACGGATGCTGTGCGGCCGCCCGGTCCGCTCGAAGTATATCGGGTAGCAACGCGGCATAACCTTGAATTCCACTTCCATCCCGGCGGCGCGCGTCAGGGTAGATACGGCCCCGCCATCCGGGATCCCTTGTACCGGCGGCGTCCAACCTGCATGCTGGATTCCTTCCCCGTGCTTTGCGCGGGAAGGCATGCGGATCAACGCGTGAACGGATTGGGCGCGTGGCGCGGTATCCGCGTCCCGAAAGAAAGGAAAGCGAGAATGCAGAAGTTCGGTGCTATCGGATCAATTTTATCCCTTGTTTTTGTGTCAGCGGTGTGGCTCCACGCTGGAGAAGCGCCGGCCGGGGATGAAGGATTCACACCCCTGTTCAATGGCGAAAACCTGGACGGTTGGGTGATTGAACACGGCAAGCCGGACACTTTTCAGGTAGCCTGGGGCGTGATCTATTGCCCGGGGACCACGGGATATCCCGCCTGGCTGCGCAGCGAGAAGCAATACGAGAATTTCGATCTGCGCTTTGAATTCCGGATGGACGGCTGGTGCAACAGCGGCGTGTTTTTCAGCGCGCCCTTGCATGGCCGCAATTCGCTCACGGGTTTCGAATTCCAGATTGATCATAAAAATAAGAACGATGAACCACCCTCGATCAAAACCTGCGGAGCGGTGTTCGCGGCGGTGGCGCCCCTGTCCAATCCCATCGGGCCGGATAAAAGTTGGAACCAGGGCCGCATTTTGTTCGATTGGCCGTCGCTCAAGTTCTGGATTAACGGCGTGCTGGTCCAAGATCTCGATGTCGAACAACATGATGAACTGAAATACCGGCTGCGGCACGGATATATCGGCCTGCAGGACATGGGGTATCCCGTCTGGTTCCGTAATCTCCGGATCAAGGAACTGCCCGCCCAGGAGAAGTGGGAAACGCTCTTCAACGGGAAGGATCTGGACGGCTGGTATATCGAAGGCAAGGGGGCTACGTGGGAGGTGAAGGACGGCGTGATCCATGCCGAAAACAATGGGAGCTACCTGGTGACGAACGGAGAGTACCAGGATTTCGAACTGTTCTGCTATCTCCGCACCTGCCCGTTGGCGAACGGCGGGATCTTTTTCCGTTGGAAGGAACTCAAGACCGGCGACCGGGGCAACGAAATCCAGATCGAAAACACGCCCGATTCCGATTACCCCACCGGCAGCCTGTATAACATCGTCCGTTCCACGCAGCCGGATTACCGGGATGGGGAATGGTTCCCTATGCAGATCCGGGTGCGGGGCTCCCGCGTGACCGTTCGCGTCAATGGCGAGACCACGGTCAACTACGACGGACTGACCACCATCCGGCCGGGCCATATCGCCCTGCAGATGCATATGGCTGGCGCGTGGATCGATTTCAAAGCTATTCAGATTAAAAGATTGTAATCCGCGGGTATACTTCTTGCGGTGACTCCATCCGCCATCGTGAAATCCGTCCCGGAGTTTGTCGGTCCGCTGGATGGATGGCGGCTGGTTGAGGAAAGCCTCATTCGCGGACAACCGTGGAATGAGGCTTTCCCCTATCCCCCGCCGGAGGAACCGGCGCCCGGTGGCGCGTGGATCCCCTCCGGCTGGAATGGAAAGGCGCGCCGGGTATGCTGGGCTATTCGGACTCCATGCTGGGGCGGTTGATCGAGCCGGAAATCAAGGCGCTGCTCGCGGAAAAGAACTACAAGGAATTGCGCGAATCGTTGCGCGAACTGGATCCGGTCGACATCGCCGAAACGATCAGCGTTCTCTCCGAGGAAGAACGCGCGGTGGTGTTCCGCCTGCTGCCCCGGTCCATCAGCGCCGACGTATTCGAGTATCTCAGTTTCAGCGGCCAGGAAGAGGTGCTGCGCCTGCTGGGTCACGAGCAGGTCTCCTCCATCCTGAACGAGATGGATCCCGACGACCGTACCGCCCTGCTGGAGGAACTGCCGGGCAAACTCACGCGGCGGATCCTGGAATTGCTCAGTCCGGAAGAACGGGCCATCGCCAAAACCCTGCTCGGTTATCCGGAAGACTCGGTCGGGCGCTTGATGACGCCCGAGTACATGGCCGTGCGGGAGGATTGGACGGTTGATCAGACCATCGCGTACATCCGCAAAACCGGCCGCGAGAAGGAAACCGTCAACATCCTCTATGTCACCGACGAGAAAGACCGCCTGATCGCCGATTTGAAAATCCGCTCGCTCATCTTCGCCGAATCGGGTTCCCGGATCCGCGATATCATGAACGCCCAGGTCATCGCCCTGAACGCCTTCGATGACCAGGAGGCCGCCTCGCGGGCCATGCTGCGCTACGATGTCCCCGTGCTGCCGGTGGTGGATTCGGACGGCACCCTGGTGGGCATCGTGACCTCGGACGACGTGTTCGACGTGGTCGTCGAAGAGGCCACGGAAGACATGCACCGGATGGGCGGCTTGGAGGCCATCGACGAACCCTATTTCGATGTGTCTTACACCACCCTGGTGCGCAAACGCGCCGGCTGGCTGTCGGTCTTGTTTTTGGGGGAAATGCTGACCTCCACCGCCATGTCCTATTTCGAACAGGAATTGCAGCGGGCGATCGTGCTGGCCCTGTTCATCCCCTTGATCATCAGCAGCGGCGGGAACTCCGGTTCCCAAGCCGCCTCCCTGATCATCCGCGCCATGGCCTTGCAGCATGTGCAGATCCGGGATTGGATCAAGGTCTTTTTCCGGGAACTGACCATCGGATTGTTGATGGGCTGCGTCCTGGGATTGATCGCCTTCGCGCGGATCACCTTATGGCCCTCCCGCCTGACTCTGTACGGCCCCCATTTTCTCCAGGTGGCTTTCACCGTGAACCTGGCTCTGGTCGGCGTGGTGATGTTCGGCACGCTGACCGGCTCCATGCTGCCCTTTCTCTTGCGGAAACTGGGTTTCGACCCCGCCCTGTCCTCGGCTCCGTTCGTCGCGACGATCGTCGATGTCATGGGCATCGTGATCTATTTCACCGTGGCATTGCTCATCATGGAGGGCACGCTCCTCTAGCCTGCTTCCCGGATGGCCTCACCGGTTTCCTGGAATGCGCGCGGCGGGAACGGCATACTATTCCTGGCGCCAGTCATTTCCCGTGGATCAGGGACGCACAGGATGCGTGATTCCATTTCGGTTTTGTCCCCTCGTCAGGTTGAACGTTCCTTGCAGCGGATGGGCATTCCGTTGGAAGGGCATCGCGTGCTGGCGGCGGTTTCAGGCGGGCCCGACTCCGTCGCCCTGCTGGATGTGTTGTCCCGCCTGCGCGGCCGCCTCGGATTCGAATTGCGGATCGCGCATGTCAATCACGGCTTCCGGGGCCGGGAAGCCCTGGAGGACGAACGGTTCGTCGTCGCGTTGGCCGATCAGTACGGCCTGCCCCTCACCGTCCGGCGCTTTGACCAGGAGGAAGTAGAGCAAGCCCGGACCGGCAATCTGGAGGAGTCGGCCCGCCGTTTACGCTATCAGAAATTGGTACATACGGCAGTGGAACTGGATTGCCACTTCATCGCCACCGGGCATACGCTCAGCGACCAGGCGGAGACTGTCCTGCACCGTCTCCTGCGCGCTGCCGGGTTGTCCGGCTTACAGGGTATTTTGCCGGTCCGCAACGATCTGGAAATCCCCATCATCCGCCCCCTGCTCAGCCTGAGCCGGGATCAGATCCTGGCTTATTTGCGGGAGAGAAACTTGGAATACCGCCGCGACGCTATGAACGAGGATCCATGCTACACCCGCGTCCGGATCCGCCAAAAATTGATTCCCTTGCTCAAACATGAGTTCAACCCCCAGTCGGAAAAGAACCTGGCGCGTCTGGCCGAACTGGCGCGGCGGGACGAGGAGTTTTGGGGCAAGCACATCCACGGATTGCGGGAGGATTTCGGTCCAGCAAGTCCGGATGCGCCCGCGGACCGGATCCGGTTTCTGGAATTGACCGAGGCGGAACAGGGCCGTTTACTGCGGTCGTATTTTGAAACGCTGCAAGTAACTGATTCGTGGTTGCATATCAAGGATGCCCTGACGTTATTACGAAGCGAACGGCCGCAAGGGGAAATCCACCTCAGCGATCAGGTTTTCCTCTACCGGCGATATGATTGGTTCTATTTCTCTCCTCCTCTGGATCCGAAAACCCTTTCCCAGGAATTCCCACTGAACATTCCCGGAGTCACCGACATTCCCGCCTTGAATGTGCGGATCGAAGCCCAGATCCGGCCGGTCAACCTCTTGCCTCTGGAACCGCCCTCCCAAACTATTGCCGAGTTCGACGCGGACCGGGTATGCCATCCCGTGACCGTCCGGACCCGGCGCGAGGGGGATGTCATGTTGCCCCTCGGCATGCGGGGAACCAAGAAGGTCAAAAAGATCCTGCAGGAGCAGCGGATTCCCCATGAAAAGCGCGGCCGGATCCCATTGGTTTGTTTTGACCGGGAAATCGCCTGGGTGGTGGGCTATTGCGTTTCGGACTCGTTCCGCTTGCGGCCGGATACACGAAATGTGCTGCGGATTTCGGTGTTATCAATCAGGGATGAGTGTGGGACCAATGAGGAAAATACCATGTGAAATTCATTGGATTTTTGATCAAATCCGCATAGTATGAATACGGAGAATCTAGGTTTGGCATTCCTGGAATGGAGGTAGAGAGATATGAAACGGACCATAGGCATCGCCTGGCTCTTGTCGGTGTGCGTCATGGGCTCCCCGGCGCAAAACTTGGGGGATGTCATCACTATCACCAACGCCGCCGGAGCGCAGCAGTTCCCGGACGTGGCTTACAACTCCAATGACAACACCTTTTTGGTCGTCTGGGAGAGCGTGGTGGATATCAACCTCAACGATATCGCCGGAATTCTCGTGAACGGCGGCACGGGGCAACCCATCGGCAATCCGGTGGTCCTGATGACGGGTAATGATAGCTTCGAGGCGCCGGAAGTGGCGTACAACAGCCAGGCCAATGAATTCCTGCTCGTGGCCCGCCGGGTCAACGATACGATGGCGGTGGCTCAACGCGTTTCGGCCCAGGGACAGCCGGTAGGCGATATGGTGGAAATCGGCCGCAGCGGCGGCCCCACCCTCTTCGATCCCGCCGCCCGCGCCCGGGTGGTTTCGGTGGCGTACAACGCCACGGATAACCGCTACATCATCGGCCTGGGCGAACCCATGACGGCGCAGATCCTTTTACCGGACTTATCCCTGGATTACCTGGTGGAAAATGTCGGTATCGGAACCAACCCCGCGGTGGCCTGGTCGAAGGTCCGGAACGCGTACCTTGTGGCCTGGGAAGACCGGGAAAACCGCATTACCGGCTCGGAGAACCTCAGCGCGCAACTCATTTCCAATATCGGCGAATTGATCGGCGAAAACATCCGCCTCCGCGACCAGGAATTCGCCGAGGAATCGCCCCGGATCGCGTACAATCCGGACGACGATCAGTTCCTGGTGGTGTGGGACGAACGCATCGGCTTCTCGGACAATGTCAACCCTAAAACCTTGACGGACACCCTTGGCTGGATTATCGGTTCGAGCGGCCAAATGGCAGGCAATCCGATTCCCATCGAGGCCGGGACCGCCTACACGCTCCGGCAGGATGTGGATTACAATCCCCAATCCAAGTTGTACTTGGTGGTGTGGAAAGGCGATCCGAGCGGAGATTTCGCCTTCGCGGATATCTATGGCCAGTTCGTCAAACGGGATGGAACGCTAGCTAACGGAAATTTCTTGATTTACGAAGGCGGCGATGACAACACGGATGAAGGGAATGACGAGCGTTATTATGATGAATCCAAACTCCCCGTGGTTGCGGCCAATCCCCAAACCGGCGGCTTCTACGTGGTCTGGGAAGAAGGCGGAACCAACCGCAATCCGGAGGACCGCAACATCATGGCCCGGTACGTCGAGCCGACGATCACCGGATTACAGGATTGGGCATTGTTTGAATAATATTGGAATACCCTACCTGCCAGTCTATCCCTTCCATATATAATAATCTCCTCTCTCTGGTTCCCTCTCCCCCTGGTTCCCTCTCCCTCTGGGAGAGAGCCAGGGTGAGGGAAATACGGGTGTCCCTATCATTAGGATCGCTTCCCTGAATTCTGGTATGGCCTGGATCCCCGCTTTCGCGGGGATGACAGAAAGAATAGGAGATGACAGAAAGAGCAGGGATTGTTGAAAGAGAGGGGTGTACCGGAAGAAGGGAAAGCGATGCCGGATGGAAAGGGAGTATCCCTAAAAAAGAAAAATAACATGCCTCAATTTCGTTTGCGCCGCTGGTTCATGTAATCCACAAGCAGATATTGGCCTAACGTGTGGGGGGAGGTGAAATACGCCTTCCCCCGCGTGATTTGGGTTTGTTTATGGATAAATTCCATTAACAGGCGGTCGCGGGCCAGCATGAAGGTGTTGATGCGGATGCCCTTGTTGCGGCATTTTTCGGCTTCCCGCAAGGTTTCGTGGATGATCCACGGATCCCACCAGGAATGGCGGATGATCTGGCCTTCGTGGGTGATGGCGGAAGGTTTGCCGTCGGTGATCATGATGATCTGCTTGTTGTCGCAGCTATAGCGCGACAGAATCCGCTGGGCTAACGCCAAACCCGCCTTGGTGTTGGTGTAAAACGGCCCGACTTTGCAGGATAAGAGCTGCTCCGGTGAGATTTCCTTGGCGTCGTCGTAGAACAGCAGCATGTTGAGCGAATCCTGCGGGTACTTGGTGCGGATCAGGTGAGTCAGGGCCAGGGCGACTTTTTTGGCGGGGGTGAAGCGGTCCTCGCCGTAGAGGATCATGCTGTGGCTGATATCGAGCATCAGGACCGTGGCGCATTGGCTCTGGTGTTCGGTTTCCATGATCTCCACATCCTCCATTTCCAGATCCACGGGCAGGTGGATGCCCCGGCGGATGAATGAGTTTTGGAATGTGCGGAGAATGTCCAGGTTGAGATGATCGCCGTATTCCCAGGGCCGCGATTCGTAATTCAGCACATCGCCGGATCCTTTGTATGCCGTTTCGTGATGCCCGGTTTGACTCTTTTGGATGGAAGTAAGCAGTTCTTCCAGCGTTTTTTCGCTGAGCAAGCGTAAGCCCTTATCGCTGAGGCGTTTTACGTTGCCTTCGGAATCGACATACCCTGCCTCTTCGAGCAGCCGGAACAATTCCTCCGCCCGCCGGTCGGCTTCCTCGCCTTCGCCCAATTCACCGGCTTCCTTCATCATCTCGATGGCTTCCCGGAGATTGCCGCCGGTGAGGAAAAGGTAATCCTTCAGACGATCGAGAAACTCCTGGGCCTGTTCGAGTATCTCGTCTTCGTCATCGCCCTGATATTCGGTAAAGCGGTACCAGCGCATGATTGGCCTCGTTTGATAGGGGAAGGGCGAGGCTCCCGCCGAGCCGCTTGATGCCAATGTATCTGATCTTGGCGGCTCACCCGGAGGTTCGCCCTCCCGCTCCCTCTCCCTCAGGGAGAGAGCTGGGGTGAGGGAATATTCACCGGAATCGTCCAGTTTTACGAATAACGTTTTTGCTCTCCGGGATCCCCGCATACGCGGGGATGACATCCTTTTTTGGGGCTGGCTGGCATATAGTATTGAAATACCTTCCTCCTCATCCATACGTCACCTGGCCGTGCATTTCGGTTTTGCTTAACCGTTTATGGGCGAAGAGGCCTTCGAGCATGAATTCGATGCCCGAGGCCAGCACTTCGGGGCGTTGGATGGGGTCGTTCTTCAGATAGGCCTTCACGCGCCCGGTCAGGCCCCGGACGTGTTCCGCGCGGGCGATGAGCTCGGCGGCGGGCATGTTGTCGTGCAGCATGAAACTGCGGTTTTCCTCGTGGAACCAGTCGATGGTGCTTTGGCAATCGTCATGGCCGAAATATTCGCTGAAGATGACGCGCATGGCTTGGCGGATGAGACGGCGGGCCACCTGCTCGGAACCGCGTTCCTCGCCGGAATAACTGAGTTCCATCTTGCCGGTCATGGCGGGGAGCATGTAAATCAAGTCGCCGGCGCGGGGGCAGATCACGCGTTCGCCGTTCATCAAGGCGCGGCGTTCGGCGCTGCTGACCAGGTTTTCCATGCAGGTAATGGAGAAGCGGGCGCTGATGCCGGAACTTTGTTCCACGTCTTTGTTTTCGCGGGCGGCGCGGGCGATCTCTTCCACGATCTGCTTGAGGAAATGCGGCACGATGATCTCCAGCCCGTCCCGGTTGTTGACATGGGCTTCCTGGTCGGTGATGGCCATGCCTTCCTCGCGGGAGAGGGGGTAATGGGTGCGGATTTCGGAGCCGATGCGGTCCTTGAGCGGCGTGACGATGCGCCCGCGGTTGGTGTAATCCTGCGGATTGGCGCTGTAGACCAGAAAGACATCCAGCGGCAGGCGGATGGAATAGCCCCGGATCTGGATGTCCCGTTCCTGCATGATGTTGAAAAGGCCGACCTGGATCTTGGGCGGCAAGTCGGGCAGTTCGTTGATGGCGAAGATGCCCCGGTTGGAGCGGGGGATCAGGCCGAAGGAGATGGCCTCCTCGTCGGACAAATCCAATCGGCGTTTGGCGGCCTTGATGGGATCGATGTCGCCGATCAGGTCAGCGATGGTCACATCGGGCGTGGCCAATTTTTCCTTGTAGCGTTCGTCCGCGGTAATCCAATCGATGGGGGTTTCGTCTCCGCGCTGGGAGATGAGTTCCCGCGCGTACTTGGAGATGGGATGATAGGGATCGTCGTTGATTTCGCTGCCGGCGACGATGGGAATGTATTCATCGAGCAGCGAAGGCAGTTGGCGGATGATCCGGCTTTTGGCCTGGCCGCGGAGACCCAGAAAAATCATGTCGTGCCGCGAAAGCAGGGCATTGATAATCTGGGGAATCACCGTATTGTCGTATCCGATGATCCCGGGAAACAAGGACTGCCGGGCTTTCAGTTTTTGGACCAGGTTCGATCGCAACTCTTCCTTGACCGGCCGGGACTGATACCCTTCAGCCCGGAGCGCGCCCAAGGTTTTGGGCCTGGACATGATCGCTACGCCTCCCAAAGATAGGGTGATACAGGAAGTGTAATCCGGCGCGTCCCTCGCGCAAGTCAATACTTTGCGGGAAACGAACGCGCCGCTGCCCGGATTCCATTCGATGAAAGATGCCGCGCGCCCGCAGGTCGTCATGATCAACAAAGCCTATCCGCCCTGGATCGGAGGGATCGAGCGGCATGTCCGGGACATGAGCGAAGCCTTGGTCCGCCGCGGCTGGCGAGTGTCGGCGCTAGTGTGCAATCCCGGGTGGTATGAAATCCGGGAAGTAAAAAACGGGGTTCAGATCCTCCGCGCGCCGCGGCTGGCCCGAGTGTATTCCCAACCGATTGTAACCCGTTTTTGGTCCTATCTCCATGAACTGAAGCCGGATTTGTTGCATGTGCATGTGCCCTTTCCCCTCGGGTGGTGGACGGCGCGCGCGGCGCCGGATGCGGTTCCCCTGGCCTGCACCTGGCATAGCGATATCGTGCGTCAATGGTGGCTGAGGCCGTTTTTTACCCATTTTGAACAACGTTTTCTGCGCCGTTGTTCGGCCATTATCGTCACGTCGGAAACCCTTAGGCTCCAATCCCGCGCATTGCGTCCCCACCGGGAGAAATGCCGGGTGATTCCCCTCGCGGTTCCCCCCGATCCCGAATTGAATGAAGCGCGCATCCGGGCCTTGGCGGAACAGATCCGTTCCAGCGCGGGACAGCCCGGCGTGTTGTTTGTCGGCCGCCTGGTGGGGTATAAGGGGCTGACCTATGTGATCGAGGCGATGAAATCCATCCCCGCCGCATTGTGGATCGCGGGAGACGGCCCCCTGCGGGAGAAACTCCAACGCCAGGCGGAACGGGCGCGGCCCGAAGGCGGCATCCGCTTTTTGGGAACGGTGAGCGAGGAGGAAAAGGCGGCGTTGTACCAGGCGGCCGCCGTGTTGGTGCTGCCTTCGATCTCCCGCAACGAGGCGTTCGGCTATGTGCTGCTGGAGGCCATGGAACGGGGCTGCCCGGTGATCACCACCAATCTCACCACCGGCGTGCGGGACGTGAACCAAGAGGGAGTATCCGGCCTGGCGGTTCCGCCCCGCGACGCGTGGGCATTGTCGGAAGCGATCCGGCGGATATTACAAGAGGGGGGCCTGCGGGAGGCATTATCCGCGGGGGCGCGTCAACGGGCGCGGGAGTGTTTCAATTTCGCGGAGACAGTCAGCCGTCTCGAAACGGTATATCGCGCCCTGCTGCATGATTCCCCGTCCGATTGAGGATATCCTGGTTTCCCGCCGCCAGGGCGTCGGCGGTTTCGGTGACCTGGCGCATGGCGTGTTCGAGCTCCATGCGTTTGGCCTCGAATCCGGAGCGGGGCAGATCCCGGGGGATATGGATCGATTCGCTGGAAGCCAGGTAGATCGTGCCGAAGGGGTAGGGAAGCACGAAACGGTCCCAGCTGTTGAAGCGGTGGCAACGGGAGGCGGAGAGGCAGATGGGCGTGATGGGAATGCCTGTCAGGCGGGCGAGTTGGATGATGCCGGGCTGGACCGCTTCGCGCGGGCCGCGGGGGCCGTCAACCGGGATCACGGCGGTGTGGCCGTTCTTGAGCCAGTGGACGAGGCCCAACAAGCCATCTGAGCCGGAACGGTTGGTGGAGCCGCGGGTGGCGTGGATGCGGAAACGATTCATCAACTGAGTTACGATTTCACCGTCCTGGCTCTGGCTGACGATTACCGCCACCCCCTGTCTTCGGACATGATAGACCGGGATTAACACCCGGCTGTGCCAGATGGCGAAGAGAAACGGGCCTTGCTTTTGCCGCAGAAGGGCTTGGTAATCCGGCCCCACGCAGCGGAACCGATTGGTTTTTCCGACCAGTTGGATATAGAGATACGCGGGAAGGGAGGCGAGAAAGGGAAGCCAGGAATTCGTGGTATTCATCATCCAATGCCGAGGGGATGGTTTCATAATGGTAATGGTATTTCCCTCACTCCAATCCTCTCTCTCCGGGAGAAGGAGCGGATGAGAGAACGGATTCATGTCCCACAACCGGATACGAATCAAAAAGACTAACGCGGTACTGTGTTATCTAGAGTAACCAGTTACCGGTTTGCAGTACAGCTTTTGAGCGCCAATAGCGCGGCATGAGTCTAAGGCGTAAGCCCTGGGAGGGATAATATAAAAGTAATTAATCCCCTTTCCCTCTGGGAGAGGGCCTGGGTGAGGGTAATCCTGAATGGGCGCCCTGCCGAATATCCGTATCACGGTTCAATAGTCGCTGCTGGCTGTTTCAGGCGGCGTAGGAAATCGTAATGGAGCTGAAAGCTCACGTGTATTTTTGATTTTGGCGCATATCGCGTTCGATGTCCCGGCGTTTGACGTCCTCCCGCTTGTCCCACATCTTTTTGCCCCGCGCCAGGGCCAGATCCACCTTGACCTTGCCCCGGACAAAATACAATTTCAAGGGAACCAGCGTGAAACCCTTGGCCTGAATTTTACCGGACAAGCGGGCGATCTCACGCTTGTGCATCAGCAGTTTGCGGGGCCGCAGGGGATCGTGGTTGTCGAAACTGGCGTGCGAGTAGGGGCTGATGTGGCAATCCATCAGGTAGAGTTCGCCGTTTTTGATGGCGGCGTAGCCCTCCTGGAGGTTGGCGTGTCCCTCGCGCATGGATTTGACCTCGGTGCCCTTCAGCACGATCCCCGCCTGGAAAGTCTCCAGGATGTGATAGAGATGCCGGGCCTTGCGGTTGGTGGCCACGATTTTCTGGGATTCGCCGAAGGAAGATTTCTTGTTCATCTTTTTAACCAACCCACCGATCATTATAAATACATGGCCCCTGCGCCGCTTGACGCGCAAAAGCCTATCCACCAAGATGATCGCTTGACATTTCAGTCTCATTCAGGATGGCGATAAGTCAAGTGATCAGAACGGAAAACAGGTCCGTGAGAGGAAGGCCTATCCTTTCCCGGGGAGACGTGATTTCTTTCTCACTGCAAAACAGGACGGCAACCGGCGATGAAAGAACTTCTGATCCAAAAAATCCAAGACAAGAGCGCGGTACTGGGGGTGATCGGGCTGGGATATGTCGGCCTGCCGTTCATCCTGGAGACAACCCGTTCGGGATTCAAGACACTGGGCTTCGATATCGATCCCGTGAAGGTGGAAAAACTTCAACACGGAGAGTCGTACATCCATCACATCCCCGCCTCGTTGATCCGGACATTGCGGGACGGGGGGATGTTCGAGGCGACCACGGATTACACGCGGCTGCGTGAGGCCGATGCCATCATCATCTGCGTCCCCACGCCGCTGAATGAATACCGCGAGCCGGATCTCTCGGCCGTGGACGCCACCGCGGCCGCCATCGCCGCCAATCTGCGCGCCGGTCAGCTGATCGTGCTCGAAAGCACTACCTACCCGGGGACCACGGAGGAGCGCATCCGCCCCTGCCTGGAGGCCGCCGGTTTGAAAGTGGGGGAGGACATCTTTCTGGCCTACTCGCCGGAGCGGGAAGATCCGGGGCGCAAGGATTACTCGACCCGCACGATTCCCAAGGTATTCGGGGGAAGCACGCCCGCCTGCCTGGAGGCCGGGACGGCGTTGTACCGGCAATTGTTCGACCGGGTGATTCCCGTGTCCTCCACTCAGGCGGCGGAAATGACCAAGTTGTTGGAGAACATCTACCGGGCGGTGAACATCGCGCTGGTGAATGAACTCAAGATGCTGTGCGACCGGCTGCATCTCGATGTATGGGAAGTCATCGACGCGGCCTCGAGCAAGCCCTTCGGGTTTCAACCGTTTTATCCCGGGCCGGGATTGGGCGGGCATTGCATCCCGATCGATCCCTTCTATCTGACCTGGAAGGCCCGCGAAGTGGAGTTTTCGACCCGATTCATCGAGCTGGCGGGAGAGATCAACCTGGGCATGCCCCGCTACGTGGTGATGAAGGTGGTCGAGGCGCTGGCGGAACGGGGCCTCCCGATCAAGGGCGCCCGCCTCCTGGTGCTGGGCGTAGCGTACAAGAAAGATGTGGACGATGTCCGCGAATCGCCCGCGCTCAAGGTGGTCGAACTGCTGCGGGAATGGGGGATGGAAGTGCAGTATCACGATCCCTACGTTCCCCGGTATCCCAAGGGACGGCGGGGCGATCTGGGGCTGGCCTCGATCCCCTTGACCGAGGAGACGGTGCGCGGACAGGATGCGGTGTTGATCCTGACCGATCATTCGTGTGTGGATTACCAATGGGTGGTGGATCACGCGGACCTGGTGATCGATACCCGCAACGCCACCCGGTACGTTAATAATCTCCGCGATCATATCGTCAAGGCGTAATACGCGATCATGGCCCATACATCCGAAGGCCCTGTCGCCGGCCGGCTGAAGCGCTACTACCAAACCAGCACCCGGTACCGCGACGATCTGCAAACTCACGGCGAAGCGTTTCTCGAACCGTATTTGATTTTGGTGGAACGGCATGTGACCAAGCCGGCGCGGATCCTCGACCTGGGCTGCGGCACGGGCTTGTCCGCCTGCCTGCTCGGCCGGCGCGGGTACTCGGCCTTCGGCCTGGATCTCTCACCCCTCTTTCTGACTGTCGAAAAACAGAAGGATCCCGGCGCCCAACTGCTGGCCGGGGACGCGCGGCAGCTGCCGTTCGGGGACGGGCTTTTCGACGCGGTGGCGGCGTTCGAGTTCATCGAGCACGTGCCGGATGTCCCCGGACTGTTGGAGGAATGCCTGCGCGTGCTGCAACCGGGCGGCTTTTTGATCTTTCACTCGCCCAACCTGTTATCACCCTATCTGCCCGCCGCCGACTTGGTACGGATGTTGTTGGGGGGCTCAGGGCGGCCGGTGTTCGCGGAAACCATCCCCCAGGCGTTCGGCTGGTTGAAAAAAAATCTTTGGCTATCCTGGAAAAAGAAACTTTCGCCGCGCCCCCGTTTCCTGTACCGGGAGCCGGACCTGTCCGAGCGGGAAATCGGCGGGGATTCGGACAGCGTCTATCTGGCCAATCCCATCGACCTGGCCCGCTACCTGCGGGGCCGGGGCTGCTCCATCGAGCAGCGGGGGCACGCGATGAGCTGGAAAAACAAGGTGATCGTGGCCCTGACGCCCAATTTCGCTCCCTACCTGGGGCTGGTGGCGCGCAAGCCGCGTCATCCGGCGGGATAAGGTGGACGCAGGACATCCATGGCGGTATTGCGGGCCCATAACCTGGTGAAACGCTACGGGCAGAAGACCGTGGTGAGCGATGTCAGCCTGTCGGTCTCCAGCACTGAAATCGTCGGCCTGCTGGGGCCCAACGGGGCGGGCAAGACCACCACTTTCGGCATGATCATGGGCATCGTGCGGCCCGACCAGGGGACCATCGGCCTGGACGGCATCGACATCACCCACCGCCCCTTGTCGCGCCGCGCGCGGATGGGCATCGGCTACCTCTCGCAGGAGCCTTCCATCTTCCGGAACCTGACGGTCGAGCAGAACATCCTGGTGGTCCTGGAAAACATGCCCATGACCGCCGAAGAGCGCAAGGCCGCCTGCCAGAGCCTGCTCGAGGAATCGGAACTGACGCGCCTGTACGGCCGGAAGGCGGAGACCCTGTCGGGAGGGGAAAAGCGGCGGTTGGAGATTTGCCGGGCGCTGGCGGCGCGTCCCCGCATCCTGCTGTTGGACGAACCGTTTTCGGGCGTGGACCCGATCGCGGTGGGCGAGCTGCAGGAGATCATCCTGCAGATGAAAAAACGCAAGATCGGCGTGCTCATCACCGACCACAGCGTGCGCGAAACGCTCGAGGTCACCGACCGGGCCTACATCATGCACCAGGGGGTGATCCTCACCCAGGGCAGCGCCCTGCAACTCATCGATGATCCCATCGTGCGCGAAACCTACCTCGGCGAGAACTTCTATTTCCAAAAGACGAGATGATACGTAGGGTCTTAGGATGAAGCGGTATGATTAGCGGTACGTATCCCGCCGATGAGCCACATGGATTATCACCACAACCCACCGATTATCCTCCCTGGAGTAAATGAACCGATAAATTCCCACGCGAAGCCGATAAAAGCATTCCGGTGAATTAAGATTAACAGAACCAGTTGGTCTGGGATCTTGAGCAAGATCACTTATTTTGGCAACCAACCGTTTTTGAACATCTTGGGGCAGTTTTTTCAATTCACGAAGCGCATGCGGCCGAATTTCAACTTGATATGTCATCCTTGAAAACCGATATCCTTTTTCAGTCGGTCCAACGTGAGGTTTTCACCCGGTTCTTGGAGAGATTCGCGCGCATTGAATGTCGTTCTCTTCTTCCAACGATTCGAGGTAACGCAATTCTTCCGCGGACAGCAGGGCGAATTGATGGCCGCGGAAATGGAAATAGACTGGTTGGTTTTGAGATAACACTTCCTGGCATAGATTTTCTAAATTCAAGGGAATTTCCGGGATTTTCTGGATCGGTTTCACCATGGGATTTGTTCCTTGAAGCGGTCTGGCGCCGCGCTGATAATCGCTTCGGTCTTTTAATGGATTTCTAAGATACTTTTATTTTCCTCCTCGGGAGCGTTTTAGTCAATTTCTTTCCGTCCCGCATAAAAAGGTGGGTGGGCTCAATAGGAAATGCAGCCCCTTGCCAGCTTTTGTGGCGCGGGCGTCTTGATCGTGTATCCTTTCTTCAGGTTCAGGCCGGGAGAAGGGTAAGAGAATGATATCCCAATTGGAAAGCAGGGGCACGTTGCGACGTGCCCCTACGGCCTGAGGCCTGTCGGCAAGGAGTCCTGCATCCCCGCTCGCCCGGGAATGACATCGTGGGACCGCGCCAGGAAGGATGGAGGGGGACGGGGCAATTGCGTGGAATCCCTTCCCGCCGGGGCGGGGCCGATCTATCTTCTGGCAATTTTTTGATATGTAATCAAGCCAACTGCCCTACGAAAGCGAGACCTCCATGACGATCCGCGAGACGGTGGTATTGGCCCTGTTCATCCTGCTCTGTTTCGGCGCCGGGGGGCTGGGCTCGTATTGGACGGCGGAATCGGTGAGCACGTGGTATCCCACCCTGCGCAAGCCGTTTTGGAATCCTCCCAACTGGATCTTCGGGCCGGTGTGGTCGGCGTTGTACCTGGCCATGGCGGTGGCGGGCTGGCTCGTGTGGCGCAAGGCGGGAGGGTGGGAAGGCCGCCTGGCCCTGGGGCTGTTCGGGGCGCAGCTGGTTTTCAATACCTTGTGGTCCTTTCTGTTTTTCGGAATGCAAAATCCGTTCGCGGGCTTGGTGGATATCCTGATCCTCTGGGGGCTCATCGCCGCCACGCTGGCGGCGTTCGGGCGGATCGCGCCCGCGGCCGGGTGGCTGTTCGTGCCCTACCTGGCCTGGGTGAGTTACGCGCTGACCCTGAATCTCGCCCTTTGGTGGATGAACCGCTAAGCGGCCCGCCCTGCAAGGTCCTGTTGAGTTTTCGTAAAGAATGAGTTACGGAAACATAGTGGTATTGTCGTTTCAGAGCCAGCGGCGCGGGATGAGCATAGCCCAGGGCGTAAGCTCTGTGACAAGAGGGCCCCAAATTATGTATTCCCTCTCCCTCTGGGAGAGCGACTGTGTTAACAATCAAGGGTCACGAGATGTTTTT
>JBHGBC010000058.1:0-30989 GCA_041946805.1 bacterium | reverse complement strand
TTGTGGGCCGTGATTCACCTCCGCCCCATCGCGGCATTCCCTCCCCCATCGGTTTTCATCAGGGACTTGATCCCGCGCCATGTAGGGGATTGTCTTACATCGGCCGGTCAACTAACTCCTTATTATTCTACAGATTAGGCTTATTTGTTCTTCTGCCTTGATCTCTCCTGTAAGGGATTCACCCGCTGGCGTCAAAGCCAAAACATGACAGCAAAATAAAGAGATTTCCTATTGATCTAAATGGAAAGTGAGTTAATTATTACTATATATCAGGGGGGAATACTCACAGTTCCATAGTTACCAGCAAAAAAGCTAAACCGGCCGCGAGGCCGGGGCAGAAAGCCACGGGTCTCCAGACAGAACGTATTCTCGAGACAGCCGGGTTGCCTGAAGGAATCAGGTAATCCGGCTGTCTTGCTTTGTAATGTGTTCCGGCAACAAGCCAGACAGGCGAGGAACCTTACATGCCGGATCCAGCCAGGAAAGGGGGGTGTGAAAGCGCAAATCGCGCAAGAGTGGACAATTGCCAATAATCGAAGCGATGTTACTTTTGTTATCTAAAATTTGCCGGAAAGGAGGCTGAAGTGCATTATCGTTGCATTGAAATTTTATGCCATAGGGCGAGGGGACGCAAAACTGAAACTACTATCTTAATCGGAGGCCGTATTATGAACCGTAAATTCTCAAATACAATCGTTCTCACCGTACTCAGCTTGTTGATGGTGGTTTCCCTTGGAAACACCTCCCAGGCGCAGGGTTTCCCCAACGGAGGCGTCATTTACACGACGGGGGGGGACATTACCATAACGATAAATCCATCAAACTCAAACGTAATCAATTATATTTTTCTGGTTGATCCTCTGACTGATGATCCTTTGAAAAAATACATTTATATTGCATGGAGTGAATATAATGATTGGGGTACAACTATAACATTGTCACTAGGTAATTATCCATGCGGGACAGAGCTAATCTTTAAAATCTTTCATGATCATCTACTCTTTTTAACAGGGCCGGGCTCGCGCAATCCGGATAGGTTAATTCATGCCCATGTGACCTGGAATGCCGACGGATCAGCCACGATCAGATTTGAGGATACCTTTGGTGGCGGCGATCGAGATTTCGACGATGCCGTATTTACAGTACGTGGCGCCATCTGCTCGGGCGATGATTGCTGCGACTACGAAGGCTGCACGCCAGGGTATTGGAAGAATCATCTGGACTCTTGGGTAGCCACCGGCTATAGCCCTACTGAATATGTGAGCGATGTATTCGGTGATGATCTACCTAGTATTCTGGATGACTTGATGGGAAAAACATTGTTGCAGGCTTTGAGCTTTGGCGGCGGTTCCGGTGTCACCGGCGGTGCGAAGATCCTCCTGCGCGCTGCGGTGGCGGCGTTGTTGAACGCTTCCCACCCAGATGTTGATTATCCGTATGCACCCCAAGAAATCATTGATGATGTGAAAGACGCACTTGCCAGTAACAATCGGACCACAATGCTCACCCTGGCCGCGGAACTGGACAGCGCCAACAACCTGGGTTGTCCACTGAATTAAGGACACTGTTGGAAGCCAGGAATTACCGGCTTACCTTTTGCTGTTGATTCCCATGCCCGGCGGATGAGCGCCGGGCATTTTTTTTCAATAACCGCCAAGACGCGGAGGGCGCGGAGGTTGTCCCAGAGCTGAAGCCCTGGGCCTTCCGGATAGCCAAACTCCAGTCCCAGGGCTAAAGCCCTGGGCTAGTTTAAAACACGAAGATGTCTCTTAAAAGACGAGGCGGCTAAAAATGAAAATGTTCCTGAAATGTTCTATTTGTTGTCGCGCAGGCGTCCCGCCTGCATCTATATTTTGTGCAGACAAGATATCTGCACCATCATAAAGTGACTTTTGCCGCTCCGTCTTAAAAGACAGAGTTGAACATCGGCAAACCAATGCTATTTCTTTCGCAATCCGATTTGCTCGATGGGGATTTCCTTGAATCCGACCTGGAACGCGGGCGAGCCGCTCTTCAGGCGGAAATCCTGCCTTGCGGCATCGGCGAAGAGCGGATCCACATCGATGAGGTTGTCCTGGAATTTCAGCAGCGGGCGGGCGATTTCCTCGATCTCGTCCCACTTTCCGCCCCAGCAGATATTGCGCGCGATGACATTGCCCACGGGGGCCTTGGGATTCTCGTCCAGAATATTCACCAGTTTCGGGTAGCGCTCGCTGTAGGGCGGCTGGTTATAGGCGATTCCCAGCAGGGTGCCCTTTTCGCCGGCCTCCTTGATCCATTCGTCGGCGTGATAGGCGGCCCAGTTGAGGGCGCGGGCGTCCACGTGCAGCGCGGGCCGGCAATCCACGAAAATGTTGTTCTCCACCGTGCAGTCCCGCCCGCCGCCGATGAACGCGGCCCGCGTCACTTGGTAGAAGACATTCCCCACGATGTCCGCGGAGGCGAACATGTCGTCCAGGTACACACCCACGCAGCCCCGGTCCTCGAAACCAGTGATGTGGTGCAGGTAGTTGTGGCGGATTACGTTGCCGCGCATGGTCCAGTCGCGGCCCGCGTAGATGGCCCCGGCGTCGTTCGATTCCAGGCAGACGTGGTGGATCTCGTTGAATTCGATCACGTGCTCGTTGCCGCCGAACTGAATGGCCATGTGGGGCGCGGAGTGGATCAGGTTGTGCGCCGCGCGCAGGCCCACGCCGTTGAGCGAGAGGCCGGGCGTGTACATCCGGTTGATCCGGCCGTAGTGGTGGATTTCATTGTTTTCCGCCACCAGGTTGCCCGGCTTAAGGGTGTGGCGGTCACCGCCCGTGAGGGAAACGCCTCCGCCGCCGGTGAGATAGATCTCGCAGTCCACCACGCGGTGATCCGTCCCCGAAAGATTCGCCGCCCATCCCCCAGCGTTGCGGATAACGCAACCGGTGAGCTCGACGCCCTTCCCTCCCGATACCTCGACCGCCGTGCTCCGCGCCGCCTCGAGAATGAATCCACGGAACGCGACATGCGAGACATCTTTCATCCCGATCAGATGAGGCAACACGGAGACCACGGTCTTCGCGGCATCGGCGGGCTCCGGCGGCCAGAAATAGAGAATGCCTCGCACGCGGTCGATGTACCACTCGCCGGGCGCGTCCAGCTCACTCAGCATGTTGAACGCGTAATACCACTGGCCTTTGCGGTAGCCGTAGCCGTGATACGGGGTCGCCAGCGAGATGACGGCGTTGGCGGTGTCGATGGACGCGATCCGTTGGCGCTGGTCGGACCAATCCCAGAACCAGTAGCCATGCAGCCAGGGATCTTTTTCACCCACCCAGCGCGCCGGGCGGTCGCCTTCGTATTTGAATTGGCCTACCTGGCTCCCGCGGTTGCCGTGGATTTGGTGGCCATCCTCCACGACCAGATCCACGATGCGGGTGAATCCCTCGTTCGGCCAACGCGCCAAGGTCATGGGCGCGTCATTGCAGAACACCTCCGCGCCGCCCTCGTTGGCGGGCCCGCAATCCGTGACGCCGGCCTTCTTCAGATCAGCCTGCAGCACGTTCCCCCGCGCCGGCTCATCCAATCGCTGCAAGACGGCCTCTTCCGTGACCGGCTGGAATCCAGTGACGGCCTTACCACCGGACAGGCGCGCCTCTTCACCCGGGTATGCCATATACACGATAGGCGCGGTTTCGGTTCCGGAATCTGGTTCATTCAACTCGAAGGGCCGATCCAAGGAATAGACGCCGTTCCGGACCATGACGTGGACGCCCCCGTCCGGCAGCCGTCCCGCTTGCTTGATTTCACGGACCGCGTCGCGGGCTCTTTCCAGCGTGGCGAACGGCCCGTCGGTTTGGGAATCGTTGGGCGCGGGAATCTTGCCCGTCCAGGCGTCGTTTCCGGCCGGAGAAACGTAAAGCCGCAGCGGGACGGGAGCCGGGGACGAGTAGGCGCGGGTCAGCATGACCAGGAGTCCGAAGAATAATCCAAATCCTATGGTTCGTCGAATGGCCATTTTAATAATCTCCCCTTGCGCGATTCTGAATCATCCGGATGGGTTGGCGGCATCCATTACAAGTACGCCACACAGCCGGTTCTTATTAGATTTTCACAAAATGGAAGACGATGCAAGCGGTTGGGAGAGGCCGGCGGGGGGTATCTGAATCAGGATGGCCAGGATGCACAAGATGACCAGGATAGAGATGGGTTACGCGCTACGCGCTAAACCATCCGATGGTTCTGGATCCCCGCTTTCGCGGGGATGACATCAAAAAAAGGATTCATCCGGTCAGTGCGTACCGGCTGGTGAAAAAGGCATTCCATCCATTCGCAGATCCGGGCGGACACCAAGGTCCGCCCCTATAAAAAATTCCCTCATCCTAGCCCTCTCCCAAAGGGAGAGGGGATTAGGGGATTGATCTCCCCGGCCAACCCGATGGAAGAGCGGCCGGACCGGCTGGATAAAAAGTACGCACTTGGCGGATGAACCCAAAAAAGTGACCACCAAAAGAGAGGAGGATGTCAAAGAATTGAATACCATTAAAAAACAGGGGGACGATCCAGAAGGTGGAGCTGGTTTGCGGAGATGGCTTTATGCGGGAACCGGGTAACGTCCCGCTGTGTCAACGGACTTTGATGTGCATGCCGGAGCGTTTGGTATTGGATTCGGCGTCCGGGACGGCGGCGGGTTTCTCCTTTTGGGGTTTTTCGGACAGTTTGCGGAGTTGGCAGGTCTTGCAGATGGAGATGCCCGGTTCGATTTCGCGCCCGCAATACATGCAGCGCAACTTGCTCATTTCCTCCTCGGGCTTCACGATCTGGATGCGTTTTTCCTGGATCCATTTTTCGAGCATCCATTGCGCGACATCGACCTCGCGCATGACCTCGAACATCGGGGCATTCCGGTTGGAACGCAGGTAGGTTTGGGTTTCCTTGAGGAGGCTTTCTTCTACTTCATGGCACGCCTTGCAACAATCCAGCGTGGTTTTGTTGAAAAGGGACCCGCAACGAGGACAGTTGGCTAAGGCCATGAGGATTACTCCATCCCGCCCGGGGGACCCATCCCGGACCAGGGGACCGCTATCGCGTCCCCCCACAGGTCTTCGAGCGCGTAATACCCGCGCGCCCGCCGGGAAAAGATATGCACGATCACCGCATCGAAGTCCAGCAGGATCCACGACTTGCTGGTTCTTCCCTCGCTGTGGCCGATGTGCAATCCTTCGACCGCCATGGCTTCCCGCACCTGGCTGGCCAAGGCTTTCATGTGAGTTTCGCTCTGCCCCGTGGCGATGACGAAATAATCCGCGAAAGCCGACACGCCGGTGACATCGAGAAGGGTGATGTCGGCGCCTTTCCCGTCATCCAACGCCATCGCCGCCCGGCGCGCCAACGCGGCTGTCCGCGGATCCTGAGCCGTCAGGTTCGCTTCTCCCATGGAATTATTATCGTATCTTTCTCCGGTGGAATTAAGGAAATAATATCCACCTCAGTGATTTTAGCCAGGTAATTTTTACAGGATAACACGGGGAGGTGAGGAAAGACAGGTCCTTAATACGCCGGATTCCGCGCCGAGACCTTGCCTGTGGCGTTATCGATGAACAACTCCCCGCCCAGCGGATCCTTGAACATGTCCTGCGAGCTGGGGAACCAAGTTTCCTGGGTCAGGTCTTCGAGTTTTTCCGGCCAGCGCCCTTTCTCTTCCTTGTACTGGTTCACGTAGCGCTGGAGCATATCGAGGGTGGTCATCTGTTCCCGCTCGAGGCTCCGCC
Organism: bacterium; assembly: GCA_041946805.1. GTDB lineage: Bacteria > Hinthialibacterota > Hinthialibacteria > Hinthialibacterales > Hinthialibacteraceae > JABLXU01. The sequence continues at coordinate 25,248 of JBHGBC010000058.1, read as the reverse complement.
GGGAAGTGATGTACCAATCCGGATTGCCTTCGGCGGTGGAGCGAACGACGAGCAAGTGGGGCGACGTTCCGTCCCAGGTGGTGAGCAGAACCCAGATGTTGGGCGCGCGTTGGAAAAGGATGGGCAGGATATCCTGGGCGAATTCAGGGCTTTCGACGATTTTCTGATCCAGAATCCGCTGCAGATACCCGGCTTCGACGAGTTCCTTCATCTGGGGTGAGGGCAGGCTGCCTTGCTCTTTATGATACAGTTCCACGGCCTCGGTGAGGATTTCCACGCATTTGCCGGTGAAAATCTCATCGAGTTTTTGCATGGCCAGCTGGGCGCTGATCTGGTCACCCACGTCGACCGCTTCCTTGTAGTAGCGGCTGTATTGGCCCCAGGCGGCCTTGAACCGGCCGGCGGCGCGGTCCATCTCATATGCCATGCGTTCGACGTACGAGGGGACTTCGGGATTGGCCGGTCCGAAAACCTGAAATTCGTTGATCGTGAAGAGCCCGTCCGGCGCCTCGGATTTCATTTCGTCCAGAAGCAAAAACCGCGCGCGCACCGGTTTCCGGAGAATGCTCAGACCGGGAGTGGTGACGCTGGTGATGAGCGTATACGCCTGGGGCTGGTCTTCCACCGCGTAGCGCAGCCGGAACGATTCCTTCACCAGGGAGGGCTGCTCCAGGTTAATGCGGCCGATCTCCTGGAGGTCCTGGAGGTCCAGGCGGATGGTGCCTTGATCCGGATGAAATTTCACTTCCCCGAGCAGGTCGTCGTCTAGCAACGCGTCCGCCTGGGATCCCTCCGACACGCCCGAAGCTTCCAGAACGGGTTTGGTCTCCTCCGGAAGGGTCTTGGTGGCCAGGTTCTCGCCATAGACCGCTTCCAGGAACAGGCGCTTGGCGGATTCATAATCCTTGAGTTGGTAAAACGAGATGAAGCCGGCGTCAAACCGCAACCGCCACGCCCCCGGATTGGCGGTGTTGCGGTCCGCCCCTTCCATGAGGAAATCGATGGCCAGTTTCGGGTCCTTGATGGACTCGTTCATCACGAATCCCCCGAACTTGTACGCCGCCACGAACTTGGGGTCGAGGGCGACCATGTTCTTGAAGAGGTTGATCATGCCCTCCCGCTTCTCCGGCCGGTCGAGGGTGCTGAAATTGCCCCCGAAATATTGGATCGCCCGGATCCACAAGAGGTCCGCGAGGGTGGCCTCATGCCCCAGGGCCAGGATTTTGGTCACTTCGGGGCGGCTGGAGAGCATGAGGATTTTCTCTTCCACCCGGCGTCCGGTTCGGTCGTCGATGATCTGGCGCTGGGTCTGATAAAAACCGGCGCCAAGGACCACCAGAAATGCGAGTGTGATGAGGGTGCTCTTTCTCATTTGAAATCCCGCCGTGCGAAGGAAACGATCGCGATGATCAATAGAATTCCGGAATAAAAGACGGCGTACAAGGGATAGAGGAACAGGTGATGAAAGACATGCCCGATGTCTTCCTGGTAGATCACCTGATTCTTCAGATTGAAGACTTCCAGATTGGGAAGCAGGTAATACACGAATTTGAGGACACCGGCAAAGGCCGTGACACCCTGTTCCGCCAAGCGCTTGCTCCATTCCAGCAGATCTTCCGACATGTGGCCGATCACCCAGCACATGAAGGTCAGCACCGCCGAGAGCACGGGCGTGGAGAAAGAGGAAAACAGAATGGCCAAGGCGCTGACAATCAGCATTTCAAAGAGAAACAGATACACGGCCAAAATCAGGGTGACGGTGATGGCGCTGTCCGGCCAGACCGCGATCAGGAGGCAGAGCAACACGCTCATCAGGAGAATGTTGGCCACGACGGTCAGAAACAAGCCCAGAAACTTGCCCAGGAGGAACTGGTACCGGCGGACTCCGGAGGCCACGATGGTGTAGATCGTGCGTTTGTCCAGTTCCTCGTAGACCAGGTTGACGCCCACGAAGGTGGCCATCAGCAGGCCGAAAATGCTGATGGCCGAAAGTCCCACGTGTTTGATGATCCGGTCGTCCTCCCCGAGGGCCAGCGTGGCGAGCACCAGCGAGAAGGCCAGCAACACCAGAGCGAACACGGCGATGATGTAGAAAATCTTGTTGCGGACCGCTTCCTTGTAGGTGTTCAACGCGATGGTGAATATTTTATTCACGGGTTCCTACCTCCCGAATGAAGTAATCTTCCAGGGTACCCCGTTCCGGCCGGAGTTCGATGATCCGGCCGTTGTCGGCCATGGCGCGCTGGGCGATGCGCTGGGCTTCGTCCTGGCTGGGTGCGACGAAATGGTGGAATCCGCTGATCATTTCATATTTGCTGATGTGCATCCGCTTGATCTCTTCCAGCGCCGTTCCAGACAGGCCGTCCAACACCAGCACATAATCGGGCTGCCGCGAACTGAGAATTTCCTGCACCGTGCCCAGCTTGATGAGCTCGCCCTTATTGAGAATGGCGATGCGGTCGCACAACAATTCGATGTCCGCGAGAATGTGGGAACAGAAGAAGATCGTTTTGCGTTCCTCCTTGAGCCGGTGAATCAGGTCGCGGATTTCCCGCCGTCCGATGGGATCCAGCCCGGACATGGGCTCATCCAGGAGGAGAAGGCTGGGATTGGTGATCAGGGACTGCGCCAGCCCCACCCGGGTGACCATACCCTTGGAATAATCGCTCAAACGGGTTTTCCGGGCGTATTTCAAGCCGACAGTATCCAGCAGTTCATCGACCTTTTTCCGCGCTTCCTCGCGGAGCATGCCGGACAGGCGGGCATAGAACATCAGGAACTCCTGGCCGGAGAGAAAGCGGTAGAAGTAGGGATTTTCGGGCATGTAGCCGATTTTGTGGATGTCGGGCGCTTGGCCCAGTTCCTTGTCCAGCAGCCAGGCGGTGCCGGAGGTGGGAAAGATGATGCGCAACAACATCTTGATGGTCGTCGTCTTCCCTGCACCGTTGGGGCCAAGGAAACCGAATATTTCCCCCTCTTCCACCTCCAGGTTCAGATTGTTCAAGGCGCGGAACTTTCGGCCCAGGAACCCGGTTGAATACTCTTTTGTGAGATTCTGGATTCGAAGGATGGCCATGCATATTCTCCTTCGCGGCGCGCGGTTTATAGTTGACAATTCATTAGAAAGAATTTATCGCCCTTGATTCTAAAAAAGTTACGTGAGGAGTCAAGGCATTCCTAAAATACCTTCACAACTTCTTACAAGTACATTTTCCACCCTCCCAGGCGGATTCCCAAAAGAAATCGCTCAGCCGCCGCGAAACCCTTCCCGCGGACGGTTGGGTTGTGGGAGAGAACCGTAAACCCGCTCAGGAAGCAGGGGCGGGTGGCAACCTGCCCCTGCCAGAATGGGCGAAGGGGAGCCCCCATAAAATAGTTGGGATTAGACGCAGAGTCAAATTTCCCTCTCCCCCGGGCCCTCTTCCGGAGAGAGGGGACCGGCTTTTTGTCTCAATCGGGATGGTCAGGATCATCCGGATAACCGGGAGGTAGAAGGATTACGCGCCGCGTACGGCGTCATCCCATGGTAATTTCCTATCCATTCCTTCCAAACCTTCCCCGGCCGGCCTCGGAGATCCAGCGGGAACCGGGGAACCGCGTGACAAGCGCCGCCGTATCCGGTATGATGGACTTTATCGATCGGCATTCGATTTAGGGTGAAACGAGCGTGCGTCTAGTGAAGGCTTTCCGGAAAGCAACCATGGGACAATTCGCGCGGCGGTGGATGATCGCCGGAATCGGAGGATGGGTGTTTAGTCAGGTGGCGTGGAGCCATCCGCTGGGGAATTTTTCCTTGAACCACTACACGGTGATCGAGGCGGCTCCCGGCGGGGTGATCACCCAGCATGTCCTCGATTTCGCCGAAATTCCCTCCTATAACGAACTGGCCAATCTGGACACGGACGGCGACAACAAGGTGACGCCGGACGAAATGGCGGAATACAAGGCCAAGATTCCCGGCCGGTATCTGAATCCGTTCACCTATGGATTGGCGGAGGCGGACGGGAGTGTGACGCCGCTGGTTCCCCAGTTGATCCGCACGGAAGTGGTTTTGTCCCGGGGGCAAGGCTCGCTCACCTGCCTCCAGATTCAACTGGCTTGCTCCCTGGACCATGAGGGGTTGAAGAGCAGCGGAGAAAAACGGTTCGTGTTCGCCGACCGTAATCTTACGCACATGCGCGGAGTACGGGAAATCCGCGTGCTGGCCTTGCCGGGGGCCGAATTGAAGCCCGAAGGCATCCAGACACCGGAGTCCGTTGTTCCCATCCCCATCGAGGAAAACCTGTACGTGGTCACGGGCCTGGAGGTTGCCATCCAGTACCGTACCGGGGAAGGGGCCCCCGTAGAGGGAGAACGGCCACTCGCCGACATCACCCGGATGATGGATCCCCGCTCCATTCCCCAATATCCGCTGGAGACGGACGAAGCGGGTAACTACGCCATCCTCAAATCGCCCATCCAACCCGACCAGGAAGTACAGGCGAAGATCTCAACCCTGCAGCCCCGGACCGTGGTGAGCGCCTCGGACATCATATCGGCCCAGCCTTCCCACGGCGCGTTCCCCACGCCGCCTCAGCCGCCGGGCGGTACGGGCGGGGGGGCCGCCGCGAATTCCCCTTACACGGCGAAACAGGATTCCGGCTGGACGGAGATGATCGGCGCGGAGGAGATCAGCCCTTCTTTCGTGGCCATGGCCTTGTTCTTTTCCGTCCTGTTCGGGGCCTCGCACGCCTTGTCGCCCGGGCATGGCAAGACCGTGGTGGCGGCCTACCTGGTGGGATCGCGGGGTACGGTATGGCACGCGATTTTTCTGGGGCTGGTGGTCACGTTTACGCATATCTCCAGCGTATTGCTGCTGGGTTTGATCACCCTGTACTTTTCGCAATATGTGGTGCCGGACAAATTGATACCCCTGATCGAGGCGTTTTCCGGTTTGCTGATCGTCTTCATCGGCGCCGCCATGTTCCTGAAGCGGTATGGAGCCTATCAGCGCCGCCTGGCGGCGGAAAGTCTGGGGCTCGATCCGGCGCTTCTCGCCTCCTCCCGCGCGCGCGCCCACGCTTCCGCCCATTCCCGCGAACAGGGCGCCGGGCGCGCTCCCGCGCCGGATCACCCGCATCCCCATCCGCACCCGCACCCCCATGAGCACGGTCCGGAGCCCGTGCATCCCCACAATCATGACCATAACCACGAACAGGAACACGGCCATAGTCATCCGCACGAGCATGATCATACACATGAACACGGCCATGAACACAGCCACCCGCATGAACACCCCCATGAGCATCCCCATAATCATCCCCATAATCATCCCCATGAACACGGGCACGATCACGCGCGCGAGCCGCATGCCCATGGGGCGCACGCGCATGGCCACGGAATGAAGGAGTGGCTGGATCATGAGCATGGACCGGGCACGCATACGCATGACATCCCCGCCGACGCCACTTGGCGGGATCTGTTGGTGCTGGGGATCACCGGCGGCATGGTCCCCTGCCCGTCGGCGATCGTGGTGCTCATCGCGGCGGTGGCCTTGCAGCGGATTCTCTTCGGCTTGCTGCTGATTGTCTTCTTCAGCATTGGGCTCGCGACCGTCCTGATCGCCATCGGCATCCTGATGGTGACCGCCAAGAAGTTCATGGACCGGATTTACAAGAATGAAAACAAATTGGCCTGGCTGCAGATCATTTCGCCCGTATTGGTTACGCTGCTGGGCATCGCGATCTTTCTCCGGGGACTGCAAGCAGGCGGGCTCATCACGTTCCATTTTTAATCCAATTTTGGTACATCCGGGATGTGCGCACACAATGAGGTAAAATCGATCCCCTTCACTCCGGGATGAGGGCGGAAACCAAGGTCCACCCCGACAAAAACACCCTCCCTCTGGCCCTCTCCCAGAGGGAGAGGGAATTTGGGGGGCGGTTTTCATCGGTCATTTCGGAGAGACGCGATCCGGCGATCTGAAAAAAGTACGTACTTGCCGAAGGAGCCCCAATTTTGATCCGCGCGAACGGACGGGTGAAAGAATGAGTGGAGCGATTCGATTCAGCGTATCGTTATCGGAAGAATTGCTTGATCAATTCGACCAGCTGCTGGAAGTCAAAGGATACTCCAACCGCTCCGAGGGCATCCGGGACCTGATCCGGGATTTTCTCGTGCAACAGGAAGTGGAGGGCAACAAGGAAGTGCTGGGAGTGATCTCGCTGGTGTACGACCACCATGTGCGGGAGCTCACCGAAAAACTGACCACCGAGCAGCACCATTCCCAGGCGGAAGTCATTTCCAGCCTGCACGTACACCTGGACCACCACAATTGCCTGGAGGTGATCGTGGCCAAGGGCCGGAGCGAAGTGCTGCGGCAATTCGCCGACCTGTTGATCGGAATCCGGGGGGTCAAGCACGGCAAATACGTGCTGACCTCCACCGGCACCGAACTGCCGCGGTAGCCCTGCAAACATCCCCATTCCACGCCGGGATCCGAGCATAGGCATTTCCCCGAGGCCGGAAAACCATGTTTCGGCTCATCCCGCAAAAGCGCGCCTCTTTACCGGAAGGCGCGGCCGGAATTCCCCCGTCTGCCGCGCGCCGCGCCGCATCCGGATGAACACCTCCGGCCGGAGAAGGCCGGATTATTGCAGATAGACATTGATTATGTGGGCAATCCGTTCCGAGGAATGACCATCCCAATAGGGCGGCATACTGCTTTGCTTGTAGCTTCCATTCAGTATTTTTTCCACTTCACGATGGAATTTCGGAAAATCTTCCCCGATCAAGGTATTGGTCCCGCAAGTGATGGTGATGGGCCGTTCGGTGTTTTCCCGCAATGTCAAACAAGGGATATTCAGATACGTGGTTTCTTCCTGGATCCCGCCGGAATCGGTTATGACAAATTTCGCATTGCGAAGCAAGAATAAAAATTCAATATATCCCAGAGGCTCGCAAAGAATAAAAGTATTCGGAAATGTCAAGTCACAGGCTTTTAAATTGTGCTCGGTTCTTGGATGAATCGGGAATATGACCGGCACTTGATGAGATATTTTAATGATTTCGGATAATATTTTTCCTAATTTTTCCGAAGAATCCACATTGGACGGCCGATGTAATGTCAAAACGGAATACTGCTTTTTTTCGATATAAGGCGATACATGACCGGACAACGCCGCGGGATTCTCCTCCGTTTCCTTCAGAAACTGCATGATGCAATCGATCATGACATTCCCGACCAGGAATATTTTCTTCGCATCTTTCCCCTCCCGGATCAGGTTTTCATTCCCGTCCACGGAGGGAGTGAACAGGAGATCGGATATTTGATCCGTCAATACCCGGTTGATTTCCTCGGGCATGGTCCGGTCGAAGGAGCGCAGGCCCGCTTCCACGTGAGCCACCGGTATATTGTTCTTGGCGCAAACCAACGCGGCGGCCAAGGTTGAGTTGACATCGCCGTACAAGAGAACCATGTCCGGCGCGGAGTCCACGAGAAAATTATCGAACCGGTTCATGATATCCGAGATCTGATGGACATGATCCCCCAGGCCGGTTTTCAGATTCACACTGGGTTCAGGCAGGTTCAGCTGCGCAAAAAATATATTGGACATATTATCGCTATAATGCTGGCCGGTGTGCACAATGAGTTGCTTTATTTGGGTCGAGGCCAGCATGGACCGGTAGACCGGCGACAGCTTCATAAAATTGGGCCGAGCTCCCACGACATGACAAACCGTCTTCACTCTATTCATTGAAATCATCCTTTGCGCATGATGGATTCGCCGCACGCCAAGACAATCACCGCGAAATCAAGGGAAGAGCGGGCCGGCTCCGGTCCGGGCCGTTCGAATCTCGTCCAAAGCTTGACTCCTTTTCAAAACCGCCCTCCCCGGCCCGCCGGCCCGTGAAATCCGGCGGGTTAAACCGCACTCCCGGTTCCCGGGCGATGGTTTCCGGCAGCCCCGTTCCCGGCCGTTCCCCGGCCGATTCTTCTTTCGGGGGATATCCCGGGGGAGGCGCTCCCCGGGCCGGTGGCTCCGCCGCGAATCCGTCACCTCCCCTCGCGTATTACTGACATACGCGGTAATAATCCCTCATCCAGTCCGCGGTGATTTTCATGCCGGTTTCCCAATCATAGGTGTTCTTGTGATCGAGATCGCGGACCGCCTTGGAAATGTCCACTTTCTTGATCAGCGTGGTGAGGATCTCTGAATCCTTGTATTGGACCAGGGAGGGATCCGCGCCCGTCACCTTGAGGACCACATCGGAGAGTTCCTCGATGGAGTGGTACCGGTCGCCCCCGATATTGTAGGTCTCACCGGGCTTGAAGTTATTTACCAGATTGGTCAGCGTGTGGACCGTATCGGCGATGTAGGTGGAAGTCCGGTGGTGGCCGCGGTAAACCACCCAGGGCAAGCCATGAAGGGCGCAGTAGAGAAACCGGCAGTTCACGGAGCGGTACGGGCTGTACAATTCACCCGGCCCGTAGGTATTGAAAAGGCGGACCACCACGGATTCGGCGCCGTACTGCAGGGCGGAGTTGCGGATTTGCATTTCACCGACCCATTTGGTCATGGCGTAATCGTTGAGCTGTTTGATTTCGTACTCATCCATGACCGTTTCGACCATTAAATCCGGATAGTCGCCGTAGACTTCGGAGGAGGAGAAGAAAATCAAGCGGTAATGCAGCCGTTCCTGCAGACGGATCATATTCTTGGTGCCGATGGTGTTGCTTCGCCATAGGGTTTCGTAAAAGTCCTCTCCATTCCAGCGGCCGAATTCGGCCGCACAGTGATACACGTAGTCGAACGGCCCCAGTTGGTTGAAGACCCGCTCGATCTGGCGGAATTCGCTGACATCGCACCGCGCATAGGCCGGTTCCGGCAAGTCGGAACGCAGGGAAAAGCCCACCTCATCCACGCCGTGGTACAGATCGCAACCCACGACGCGATGCCCTTGTTTCCTAAGTTCTCTGGTCAATCCCCGTCCGACTGTTCCCAAGGAACCCGTGACCAAAATACTCGACGACATGATTTGGACCTCCTTTGATCCATCGGTGTATCAATCCACTGGCTTCAAGATATTCCCATTCCCATCCATCAGGACTCATTTCAGGGAAGACAAGGGCGCCGGGCGGACGGCCTGCTTCAAAACGAGCCATACGAATTCGCCGGAGAGCATGATGGCGCGTTGCCACATCCGCCGGGGTTCTTGGATGAACCGGAACAGCCACATCATCCCGATACGCCGCAACCATTGCGGGCCCTCGCTCGTCTTGCCTCCCAGGATGTCCAGCAATCCGCCGACGCCGATCACCACGGGGACCGCCAAGGCGTTGCGATTTCGTGTCATGAATAATTCCCGTTTGGGACTGGAGATCCCAATGAGAAGGAGGCCGGGATGAGTTTCATTCAAGTTTTGAACGATTTGTTTTTCTTCCAACTCGGTAAAATACCCATTGTGGAATCCCGCGATTTGAATCCCGGGAAAACGCCGCGTGATTTCCCGCGCCGCCCCGTTGACCACTTCATCCGTGGCGCCGAGCAGGTACACCCTGGCTCCCTGGGGCGCCATTCGGCGGAGCAGTTTATAGGTGAGGGGCACGGTGGCCACATGATGGGGGGAAGGGAGACGGCAAAGGCGGCTGGCGGTCTGCAGCCAGAACCCATCGGGCAGCAGAAGATCCATGCCTTGGAGAATCTCTCGGAAGTCCGGATGGCGGGAAGCCATCACGACCACCGCCGCGTTGACGGGCGCGACGTGGCAGCGTTGCCGGTTCTGAATCTTCTCATAGAGGTACTCCGCGGTTTCGTTTTCCTCCAGGCAATCCACGGGGCATTGATCAATGTGAATCCGCTTGAACATGGGCATGCTCCTTTCCATCCAATCCGTTTCCCCTGACATCCGGCCATTGCCGGTAGAGTTGAACAAAATGTTGGTAGGTCGAAAAATGGATCTGGGAGCCGAAACGATCCACCAGCTTTTGTAAAAAAACATCCACGTTGGCACCGCTCCCCACCTGTTTGGAATGGCCGATCAACACCAGGGGAATGGGTTGGCAAGCCGCCTCGCCGGCGTATTTCCGCATCAACCGGGCCGTGGCGCGCAGCAACTGCGAGGACGTCAGTTTGCAGAAATCCAGTTTCCGAGGATGACTGGCCAAGGGATTGAGACGTTTAAGCCGGGTCAGCCACGAGGAAGGATCCGTTGATCTCACCTGGCCGGCCGCGGCCGTAATCAGCCGGTCCTCCCGAAGGTACCGGCGGGCGAGCCATAAACGGCGGGGGGAAAGCATCCGAATCAGCGGAACCCGTTCCGTGGCGATCGGCACGATCAGGACACCGGTTTGGGGAACGGACCGGTTGATATCCTGGGGATGCGCGTACCAGGCTTTTACCTGGCTGTAGGCGTCCCGGTAATCGTACGCCACGGCCGCGTTTTGGCAAAATCCCCCCTTGAACACGGAGGTGTCCGATTGAAGCCCCGCGCTGAGGAGAGCCGCCAGATACCGGCCGGAGGGGGACGTGTTCCAGTGACCGGCCCGAAATCCCAGGCAGCGGTATTCCGGTTCAACCGGAGAAAGCAGGTTTTCCAGACAGGCTTTTGCGGAATGCAGATGGGCCGCCATATCGTCATTGGAAAAATCGGTCAGCCGATAGTGGCCGTAATCGAGGCTCCATCGGCCGTCACGCCATTTCGCCTGGATCCATTGGGGATGCAAATGCAACTGCACGTCATGACCCCGCCTGACGGCTTCAACCAGTTGTTGGCGGATTGCACAGGCGGGATCGTAGTGCAGGCTTCGCGGAAATCCCGCGTTATCCTCCCTTTCAAAGGCCCACAATTCACCCACCTCCGCCATGATCGTAAGCGGCGCCTGATGGCGTTCGCAAATATCGAGCAAGGCGCGGGTGGGAGCCAGAATATCCCGGCGAACCTCCCCGAGGCCGTCCGCGGGCAGTTCATAATCCAAGGTCAATAGAAGATGAAAACCGTTCATCATTTCTCCAGGGCCCCGGTTCATCCGCGCACGGCGTTCGCATGAAGATCAGCGGTCCATGGCCGGAAATTTCCTTCAAGAAGCCGATCCCGAAGGATCCGTGCTTTCTACTCACGAACCGTTCCATGCAAACCGGGAGACGATGGCCGGTTCGGTTGAGTTTTTCCCATGCAGCCCCCTATAACCATCGGCAACGGTTTAGCCGAATGTACGAAAATTCTGCATGAAGCCCTTTCAGGACCTCCCTCACCCCTACTCCTTTCCCCCAGGGAGAGGGGATCAATTCCTTTTCTCAATCCTCCCCGGACTTACGCCCCGGACCATTCCCGGGCCGCGCCGTGGAGATCTCAAAAAGGGATTCTGCCGTTCGGTCCATCGTTCGTTCCGATATGGCAATAGAACCTGCACTACGCGGCCTGCTTGTCCGTCCTTTTCCTGATCAGCCGCGCCGATCCCATGCCGTCAAGGGATTTCCTTCTCAAGCACCCGGCGGTAGGCGGCCAAAAGCCGCTGCAGGTACATGTCCTCCGTGTACTCCCGCAGGACTTTTTCGCGGCCCGCCAAACCCAATTGCCGGCCCAGCAGGGGATTATTCCAAAGTTCCTGGATTCGCGCCGCCAAGGCCTCCACATTGTCCGGCTCCACCAGGTATCCGGTTCGACCTTCGTCAATCACTTCCGGAAGACCGCCGATATTGGAACCAATGACTGGAAGGCCATAGCTCATGGCCTCGACGGCGGTCAAGCCAAACGTTTCCATGGCCCGGCTGGGCACGATCACCATCCGGGCGTTTTGATACAAGGCATTCATACCGGCCTGGTCGAGGGGCCCCAGAAATTTCACCTGATCCGAGGCGTCCGCCGTCAGGCGCCGCATCGTCATACAATCCCCGGCCAGATGGGCAGGCAATTGAAGACGATGAATCGCCGAGAGAAGTGTTTCCACGCCTTTCTGGGGATTGAAACGGCCGGCGAACGCGATATAGCCTCCCGCCGCGCTATCCACAGGTTTCTTGGGTACCGCGACCATGTTGGGGACCACGAGCATTCGTTCCGCGGGAAAGCCATGGCGGATCAAATGATCCCGGAGAAAATAGGACGGAGTCAGGAACAGCGACACATTATTCCGGATGATCCGGGTTTTCCGGTGCGCGAAAGTGCGCAACGCGTAGCCGAGGCTTTGGGGGAGGTTCCCCTTGCAGTTTTTCAAGACGCACCAATATTCTTTGCCCCCCAAGCACAAATCGCAGATCCGGCCTTGGCGAAATTGCATACCCGCCGGACAGAGCAGGCGGTAGTTGTGGCAGGACATCACGACGGGAATCCCCGCGGAACGGCAGGCCCGCAAAACCGAGGGTGAAAACAGGGGGTAAATGTTATGGACATGCACCAAGTCCGGCGGGGCGGAGCGGAGACGCTTCCGCATGGCCCGCGCGGCGGAGAACGAGTAGATCCCACTGGCGAAGGCCAAGGCGGTCCGGAATGGATTGTGCATCAACGGGTTGCTATCGCGGGTAACCAGTTCGACATCGATCCCGCTTCGCCGGAGCAATTCGGCCGTGCGCATGACCATGATGTTTTCCCCGCTGACCGGCCCCGCATACAGATTGTGCAGTTGGATTACTTTCATAGATCCCCCGGAACGGAAACTCTTCCCTGGCGGATGAGCACGGCCGGTTTCCCCGCGGCGGTCCGTGTCACCCGGCTTTCGCCGATCCCCTCGTTATCGATCCCGCGCCCATCCGGCCGGCCGCGCCGCCTGGCCTCCCAATCCATCCATTTCCAGCCCACCTGACCGGCGTCGCGGGAATGGTTCGGAAAAAGGCCCCGCCGGCGCCATGTCTTGAACACCCGGAGGCCGGATGGAGGACGCCAATCCCGCGCCGAGCACCACGAATATGGAGACGTAGGTGACGGAAATCGGGCCCACGATCGAATCACTGACCATTCCCATCAGAAAAATGAAACAGAAAATCAGGAGGGTAAGATAGATGGAGCGCCGGTCGGAGAATTTTTTCCAGCCGGAATAAAATACCGCCGTCAAATGAAAAAATCCCCAGAAGAATAAAGACAATCCAACGATCCCCGTTCCCGAAAGCACATGGAGAAAGATATTGTGCGCCGTATACCGCTTCATCTCGCCCTCGTGCATTTTCATGCCGGTCCGGGTCGCCATGGAATATCCGAAACCGAAGAATAATGCCAGTTCATTTTGGGACAGGTTGTCGTAGACCACCGTCCACGTGTCGAGACGGCCGCTGAGCCGCGTCAGTTGTTCCTGCGATTGTCCGCGAAGCAGGTAATCCTGAAGAAAGTTGGTGCGGCCGTGTTCCGGTTCCCCGATCATCCAGGCCGAAAGAAAAACCACCGTCAGAAAAAAAGCATACCAAAGAATCTTCCTTTTCCCGGCCAGAAACAGAATGGCCGCGCTCAACAGGAAAGCGAGAATGATCATCGAGCGGGTCTGGGTTAAAAAGAGAATGACAATTTCCAGAATCAAGGAGGGCAACAATAAATACGTGACCCACGGCCAACCCCAGAAATGACGCGCCGCGACGATGAGTATGACGCCCAAGGAGGCGACGCTCGCGATTTCCGCCGGATTGACGATAAAGGAAGAGACGGAATTCGTGGTGAACAATACTTTTTCGGTATCGATCTCACTCCGGAGAATGGTCGCCGAATCGGGAAACAGCAAAAAGAGAACGAACAAAATCAAAAGGTATGAAAAATGATTCAAGCACAGGACGAAAAACACTTGACTCAGCTCGATCTCGTTCGCCACCAAAACCGCCGTTAAAAGACCGAACATGACCAACAGTAAAAAATCCATGGCATGGCCCCCCGAATAAAAAGGCAAAGGCGACCAGAAGGAGGTCAGGAATCCCCAGGAGGCGAATCCAAAGAAAGGCAACAGGTGGAGGAAATACGTGCGGAAAAAAGGATCTCGTCTCCGCAAGATCAAGGCGTGGCCGACCAGCACCAAAACCAGAAAACGAATCATCAACTTGAGCAGGGAAAGAATGTCAAAATGCGACATTTTGGGGATGATCCGCTCGGCCCCTCCCAACGGTCCAAGGGTTTGAATGGTTCCTAGCGCCAGCAAGAAACAGGACAAGACAAGAGCTCGGATTCCGAAATTCGAAGTTGAAAAGAATGAGCCACCCGGAGAAGGAATCATTATGATATTCTTTCGGATATCAAGTTGGCATCATAATCGTAATTCAAATCAAAAGGAACACCACCGAGAAATAAGCACACCTCCAAAAGGATGTGAAGGAAAGGAATCCTGCCGCGGAGGCAAAAGGTACTTGTATCCGATGGCCGGCATCCGGACTTCCCATGGTAGCGGATTCCGTTGAATTCATTTCACGCCAGACCGCCGGGCCGGAAGTGGAAAGACGGCCGCGGGAATGATTCCCCAGGCTGTTCCTCGCCGCATACAATCCGGATCGTCCAGGGGTTTCGGGTCCCGCCCGGCTCGCCCGTTAATCCCATTTCCCGCTCCCTTCGCCGGGAAGAGACTCACGGAAGATTATCAATCCGCACCTCAACCTCCATACCCGGAATGAAGAGGCACATCCCATTCCACGCATCAGTTTTTGTTAACGAATTGGCATCCAATTGAAGTGGTTTGGAAACTCAGATTCTCCCACCCATCCGCAATCCCCCCTGAACCGAGTAGGCCCATGGATATGCACTACGCGGACTCGTTCCGCCCATGCACGTATCTTGACGCCATGGCTCCTATGGGACGCGATTCAGAACACTTTTTGGAACTACTCGAAAGTAAAAATTGGCCATCGATAACCACCCCGCAGTGCAGGATCTCCCCGCGGGACAGTGAAAGACAACCCGCCGCTTTTTTCGCGCAGAAGAAATCCTGGAGCCGCCGATCCGGTGGAGTTCATCCCAATCCCTTTGGGGGTAAAAAACCATACGTAAAATACGCTCTCCGGCTCCCCCCCCCAAGGGACAAAACCTATCGCGGAATCCCCCCGGTCCGGAAATGAACTAAAACGTTCCATTGATCCACACTGAGAAAAAGACACAACCCGGGAGGATGAAAAAACTAAGAAAATCCGAAAATAAATCATCCCCGACGCAGACATCTATTTGAATTTATCATAATTTATTCTACCTGTCTTGCTACTGAGTGTCAAGCAAAATATTTCGGCGCGGCGCCCGCCCGCGACGCGTCTCGCGTTACAACCAGTCCAGCGGGATTCCCTTTCTTATCCGCGCGCGCCGATCACGAAAGGTCATCCGGTCCTGCTCCGTTTCCAAGGCGGTCCGGCCTGAATCAGGACCTCTCAGCCGCAGGACAACCGTCCCCGGAGGGGGAAACTTGAATTCCACAGAGTCAATGGATTTACGCGAAAAGGAAGAGCGAAAAACCAAGCGTAACGTTGGGCCCGCATCCTGTTTCTCTTCCCGGCCGAGAGGAAACGGAAAAGGTCTCTTCATCCAGTCCGAAGGAGCGCAAATCCCTTGGGGGAAATCTGGGAAAAAGTACGCGCCGGCCGGATGTGCCGTTCAATATATTCAAGATATATTCTATCCTATTTATATTATAAATAGTTTCTATCTTGTATAATTGCACTGATTTTTTACAAAAGAGAGGATCATCCTCCACTTTTCCGCGACCGTAACCATTTACCCGATTGCAAACGAACTCAGGATTTTTTTCGGGTTATGAGCCCTGAGGGGATAGCGAAACGATTCCCTCTCCCTCTGGAAGAGAGCCAGGGTGAGGGAAGCCGGGCAAGGACAGAATTCTTCCTGACTCGGTCATAGAGCAAGCAGTCAGCCGCAACCCTGACGGTGCGGCTCCCGCACTCCCTCCGCGCGCGCTTCGGCCAGCGCCATTCTTCAGATACACCATGATGTAAAACATGTCATGGCTGCCCAGCGA
The DNA here is from genome assembly GCA_041946805.1 of bacterium. Lineage (GTDB taxonomy): Bacteria > Hinthialibacterota > Hinthialibacteria > Hinthialibacterales > Hinthialibacteraceae > JABLXU01. The sequence continues at coordinate 9,350 of JBHGBC010000058.1, read as the reverse complement.
TCCTCTTTTTCAATCTGCGCAGCCATGTTTTCTCCGCGCCGATGTAAATGCACCGCATCTTCACCGGTCGCCCGCCGCTGGGATTCCCCCTCACAGACCGGCCCCATGCCCGCGCGGTATCATGCCGAATCCACGCGGCGGCATTCCTTTCTGATTCACGGGCGCCCGGACTCTTCGAATCCCTCCATCCCGCCAAACATGCCGGCGGCCGGCGCTTGAGGAATTCCATATTAACTTCCCGCCCCGCCCTCCTCACCGGCCTCCCCGGCCGGCGCGGCGGAACCTCTTTGCGCAATCTCATTGGCTCCCCGTAGTCCTATGAATCCTCTTCGGGGGCGGCTTTTTGGCGGCCCAAGGTTTTCCACTTTGGCCCCCTGTCTCCGGCCTGTATTTCCCGAATTATCCTTTTTTACATCCGCCCGGAGCTGCGTCAGGCCGGGCCCCAGCCAATTGTAAAAAATATGAATACCGGACTGGAAGCCATTCCCGAATTCCTCATCGCCATGAGTTTCATGGAGTTAGGATTCATCGATTATTCTGAAAAATTAAGAAAAAAATGATTGACTTATCCTTATTTCTCTCTATAATGGCAAAAGGATGTTGGGGTGTGGTTTTTCCAAATCAAATCGTAAACGGAATCAAAACAAGCAACCAGGAGGGAGGAAGGAAATGAAAATTCAACATTTCGGGATTTACGCATTGTTTCTGCTGTTCCTGAACACATCCTATTCACAAAACATCAACACGACGGCGAATTTCCCGGACGCCAATTTCCGGTTGGCCGTTGAGGCCTTCATGGGGGTAGCCCACGAAGGGGAATTCACCGCGGCCGAAGCCGCCGCCAAGGAAGGCACGCTCAATTGCAGCAGCCAGAGTATAGCGGACATGACGGGTTTGGCATATTTCACGGGTATCACCGGATTGAATTGCAATTCAAACCTATTGACCCAGCTGAACGTCTCCGCCAACACCGCCCTGATCGATCTGTTTTGCAGTGGGAATGATTTGACCCAGTTGGACCTCTCCGCCAATACGGCCCTCGTGGGGCTGTATTGCAGCCTGAATAATTTGACCCAGTTGGACCTCTCCGCCAACACCGCGTTACAGACCATTGAATGCTATGTGAACGGTTTGACGCAGTTGAACGTGACCACCTGTACGGCCCTGCAAACCTTGGCATGCGCTTACAATTCATTGGTCCAGTTGGATGTTTCCAACAACGTAGCCTTGAATCACTTAGATTGCTCTTTCAATAACCTGGTGGATATCTCCAGTTTGGTCACGAACACCGGTTTGAGCGCGGGGGATAAAGTGGATATCCGGAACAACCCACTCATTGAGGATGATTACAACAACATGATCATCCTGAGAAAGCGGATTGGTGATCCCGTTTTCGACGCGGGCAATCTGCTTTCCGGTTTTGCCTACTCCCCCCAGGACGGAGGGGCAATCACGCTCCCGACCCTGCAATGCGTGGATGATTTCAACAACGACGACAAACCCGATTTCTTCTGGCGGAACTATTCCACCGGCATGAACGCGGGGTGGTTGATGAACAACTGCGCCTTCCTCAGCTCCCTCTCCTTTCACAAAGTCACGGAGGATATGAACTGGGTTTACTCCGGCATGGGTGATTTCAACGGGGACGGAAAACCGGACCTGGTATGGCGGCATTACGTGAACGGAAAGAACGCAATCTGGTACATGGACGGCGATCTCTGCACGGGCACCGCGTATATGCCGCCCGCGACGGATACTCAGTGGGTGCTCAGCGGCGTGGAAGACATGAACCAGGACAGTCATCCCGACCTGATTTGGCGGCATTCCGGAAACGGCAAGAACGCGATCTGGTACATGAATGGGCCCGATTGCACCGGAGTAGCCTATTTTCAAATTTGCGGGGAGTTGAACTGGAGGATTGCCGGTGTGCGGGATTTCAATGGGAATGGCACGCCCGACCTTCTCTGGCGCAATTACAGCACGGGTCAAAACGCAATTTGGTACATGAACAACGCGGCCTACACCGGGTCGAGCTGGTTGATGCCGGTGACGGACACAAATTGGATCATCGCCAGCGTCAACGACCATGACGATAACGGCACGTGTGACATCGTTTGGCGGAATTACTCGACGGGCAGAAACCGTGTCTGGTACATGAACAACGCGACGTACCTCGGGTACGGGGATCCGATGCCGGATGCCGACGTGAACTGGCGCATGGGGACTTCGTATATCCCCTAGTACGGCAAGACGAACCGATCGTTATCGGTCTGGACGAAGTCCCGCGAACGCAGGCCGGCCGCGAGGGGGGACGTTCGAGTCCCAGTGTGAAGGAACTGACGGGGGACAACCGCGGGTGGATCCAATCCAGCCGCCGTTGTCCCCCGAGTGATTAACCTCTGTTCCAATCCTCCCTCCCTTCCTCCCATGGGATCATTCCGGCTTATGGCATCCGCTTACCGCCTTCCTGGTCCTTGATAGGTTATCCCCGCACCCTGCTCTTTCCCCCGGGGGGAGAGGGAATGTTTACTTGTGGATGCGCCGGGGTAACAACGGCAGGAGTGAATTCCACCGGGCTCAAACCGCTCAACATGACCATTCACCCCTCAAACACCGGGAGAGGAAGCGAAAGAACCGGGAGGTGGATTAGGGAAGGCATGCTGCCGCGATCGACATTCAATCCAATCCGGCAGGATGGTGAAAGAATCCGCGGCGCTGACCACCGGCAACAAATCGGCCGGTCCGGACTCCCAGTGTTTCCGCATTTCGCCAATGCTCACGATCAGGCTCGGTTCAAGAATTACCGGTTCCAGATCGAGGAGATACATCCTTATAGGACGGAGCGGGAAAAAGTGAAGAAATACGGCGATGTTCCCTCTATTGTGGTGCAGGCGTCCCGCCTGCAACCCTATTGGGAGCAGACAAGACGCCTGCACCACCATCCGGTGACTCTTTGCCGCTCCGTCTTCTATGGGCTCATCAGACCAATGAGAACACATGGGCTGAAATCGCCTATCAATTTCATCTCCCCACACCGAAGGAACACCAATTCCTTTCCATGCAACCTTTGGGAACCCATGGAGGAAACAGACGCCGTGGCATGGGGTCCCCTCACCCGGGCCCTCGGCTGGTGGGAAGGGGGATTGGATTGATCTCTCCACCCGCCGCAAGTGGCTGTCACCCGCTCCTTTGTGATATTAGGCGCGCACATGCCGGAGAAACCCGATTTTTTGATTCGTACGGACATCGGTTCACGGAAACTGGTTCTGCCCGTGCCGGTAGAGGGACCATGAAATCCGGGACCCGGGCGCCAAAACATGGAAGTCGCGCCAAGCCAGAATCAGACTCCGGAATTGCCTGCCATGGCGGATCCCTCCCGGTTTTTCCATTTTTCCGTGATCATGGCGAGTAAAGAAAAAGCCTGGATTACATAGGCCCCGGAAAAAAACCGGCTATAGGAGACGGGGAAAAGGATGAAGTGGGACGCCACGAAGAACATGCTGATGATCGCCAGCGCATCAACCGGGGAGGCGATCACGGAACGTAATGGCGTAGTTTTCAATTTGTCCACGATGAAGCCGATCGAACAAAAAACCGTGAGCAAATACAGGATGAAGCGGGGATTGACCGCCAAATTCTTGCTTCCTTTCGCCAGGGTATGGAAATAGTCCTGGACGGTCAACGTGGGGGGGTGGGAAATCGGGTGGGTGAGTATTTGAACTTGCGTATAATATAAAGTCACCGCCCAGCCGGGATTGGACCAATACCTAGTGATGGCCACATAAACCGCAGCCGTCGCCACCGCGGAGAGCGCAACCGCCCATCGCCGGTTCGCGTCAATCACGAAAACAAACGCCAGAAGAGGGTAAATGAAGAGTACCAAATCCGTCCGGACGCCCACCGTAACTGGAAGGAACGCCAGCAGCAACGTGGTGCGCCGTTGGAGAAAGAGATAGATCGATAGGACGGATGCGCAAAAGGCTAGGCCATCGGGAGTGGAGTATCTGCTTACATTCAATGCGCCAAACAGGACGGCGGCCACGGGCAGGGCGAAAACCAAAGGCATCCACAAAAAAGAGCGGGCCAAGCGATAAAGTAAAGCCACCGCGGCCGCTACGGCCATTCCCGAAATAAAATGCGTCGCGAATCCAATATCCATTCCCAGTTTATAGAGTCCATAGATACTCCCGGTATAAACGGGGCGGATCTGATAAAACGGCAACTGCTCCGCAAACGCGGAGGGATCGGTTCTTATACACGCTGTATACGCTGGGTCCTCCCCGGGCCGGCCGCCCACCAGTTCCCTATATGTATCCTCCGGGACCGTCCTTCGCACCTGTTCAAACGTAAATGAATGCAACGCCTGGATATCTTTCTCCTCGAACGATTTCGCGGATGCGATGTAGCAGATGATATCCCAGTTATAGTGCGGCCGGAACATCGACAGCAGAATCGCCATAGCCGCCAGGACGGCATACAATGTGGGAGCGATAAATGCCGCAATAACGTTCATTCCCTGCATTCCTCCGGCCTTTTCGCTGCCGCGCACGGGCCGCGGCGGTGGAAGGCGGCACTCCCATTCGCCTCCGGTCCGGTCCGCCATCGCGGTCATCCGTTCGTCAACCCAATGAACCGAATCGAAGGTCACTCCCACCAGAGCCATTCCCCTGTAATTCTATCTTCTGAAACCACGGGCGGCCGCTTCCGGCAAAATTCCATCCCGCGCTTCCCTGCCCTCCCAATGCCTTCAAAACGGATTTGTCCTTCTGCTTCGCCCCCGCGTTCATCCCGCCGGCCGCGAACACGATCCGGCGTTCCGCCGAATCCAGGAACACCATCCCCTGCCGGTGGCCCCAGGCCCGCATGGAAAGCCGGGACCGATGCCCACCCGCCGCCACGCCGTCACTCCCATGGCGGCTGGGAATCCTTCATCCTCGCGCGGGTCCCCAGGATCGTTCCTCGAGGGGTGTAAGACGGGGTCCGGCCGGGATGAAGCAGGCCGTCAGTAATACTTCAGATTGATCGGCGGTCCCGGTTTGGCGTAATATTCCCACGCACCGATATCCACTCGGCTATCGTTCGGCACATTGACGTTCATCAAGCCTTCCTGGATTCCCAAGTCCACGCCCCGGTTTACGCAAGGAGAGGTCGATTGCAGCATGAAATTCCTTTCACTTACATTTAAAAACAGCGGATCCGCGCAGATGGAATTCAAATCGTTCGCCGCTTTTTCTTGATAGGTTTTAAATTGATTGCGCGCGTACAAGGCGCCTCCCCAATACAGGAGATATTCATTTTCATCCCCCCAATAGCAATTATAATCCAACAAAATATTGGCGTCCGACGTATAATCCTTCTGAAAAATCACTCTCTTTTCGGGCACCAGGGTGGCCCCCCACAATATATTATTCATCACTTCAATCAAGGCCTTCGGTTCGGAATAATAGAATAGAATGCCGTAGCCATTGTTGTAAATGGTATTATTGAATATCTTCAGCGTATTCGCGCTGTTTCCATCCACCGCGATGCCATTGATGTGATTTTCATTTATCTGGTTGTAATAAATTTGCCCGCCTTGCGGCGAATTCAAAACCAATCCCGAGTTGCCATTAAACTCGATGAAGCAATACCGCACGATGGGATTCACGCAGCCTCCGGAGATCTGGATTCCATCGCCATTGTCGGTATCCATGTGACCCTTGTCGTTATGGTGACTCCAGACGGAATCAATGACGATGCCGTCGTTGTCATCGATGGCGATTCCATCCGCATCCAAGTACCGTTGATGATGATACTCCCCCCCCGTGATGTGGATATATCCGCCCACGCCCGGATTGACTTGCAATCCTCTCTGCCGATTGTAGGCGGCCACGCAGCGATTGACCGTGAGGTAACTGCATCCCGGCTGAAACAGATAACCGTACTTGCCCACCCATTCCACCATGCAATCCTCCAATAACGGCGCGGCTGAACTATCAAATTCAAATCCAAATAGAGCGGACGCCGTGACCCGCACGCCGCTGAACGTAAGATTGTCATCATGATAATCGCCGCGAAATCCGGATTGGTTGGCGTATTTCAGATGCAGATTCTGATAGGTGACATAATCAAAGTTGTTCGAATAGATGTTATACAGCCGCTGGCCGGCCTCGATGCCGGGATTGGTGAAGGCGGTGTCCGGATCGGAAGTGGAATAGATATAAAGAACATTGGAAGCCCAATACCAATCCGTCGCGCTGTTAATGCTCGCAACACTGGCTACTTTTTCGCCCACGGCGTCGTTGAACGCCACCACCTGGGGTTCCGGCGTGACAGACGCTTTCCATACGCGGGGAGCGTGCTCTGCCCATCCATAAACGAGATTGGCTCCGTTCAAAATGGGCAGCGCGCCCGAACCGTAGGCGCTGAACGTGATCGGCCTTCCCGCCGCACCGGACGAGGAAACGGTCAGTTGCTCACGCCAGACTTCTCCCCTTTTGAAGTAGATGGTATCCCCCGGGGAGAAGGAAGTCGCATTAATCTTGGCGACGGTGCGCCATGCCGATTGCGGCGATGTCCCCGAATTCGTGTCTCGGCCTTGGGTGGCATCACAGAAATACTCTGCGCCGAAACAGTTGGGGATCCCGAAAAGGAAAACGAGGATCCCCCCCAAGAAGAAGGAATAGGGTTGTTGAAATTTCCGCATCATTTCCATCATCTCCATCCTAATCATGTTTTAAGTATTGTAGGTCCGGTCAAAGGTCCACGGTACACCCTGGTTGCGGCAACACCGGAAAAATCAAGGTGGAACAAGGACCTCTCCAATCAAGGATGTTCAAATCCCGCCGGGCGATGCATGATCCGGTCTGAACCGTTCTCCTTTCCCCGGGTAATACGTTCGGCCGTCCACTGGTGTTCGTTCACGCCCCTGCACCGGTAGCGCAATTGTCCACCGCCTGCAACCGATAACGATCATGGAATAATCGCAATCATAATTTTTCAATGAGGACCTCATCCACAAAATAATTGGCGTCCATCCCGGCCCGCAGGCTCAGTGAATCGCCCAGACGCATTTCGCCTGCAAACACGCCGGGAAACACATCGGAATCCAGCCCATCCGACTGGTGCACGAGGACCCCGTCGATCTTCACGTGGTGCCAACCCTCCGTCGCGTGGATTTTATATTGCACTTCCAGCTTGTGCCACTCATCATCGGCGGCCAGAACAGCCCAACCGCTTTCGTCCCAGCTTCCCGGCATGCGGAAGCGGCTGCGATACTTGATCGCACCGTCCTCCATCTTGCAGCCGCCGGAATAAATTTCGATGCCTTTGGAATTGAATAATGTAAGCAAGGGTGTGGAGACGGCGCTCCATGGACCACTCCTGTCGAACTTGAACCAAAGGCTGATCTTCCCCTCCCTGGCGTTCCCCAAGTTTTGAACCAGATATTCGGGTGTCAAGTCATCGCAGGAAAACATGGCCGACTTGGATCCGCCATGGGAAACCAAGGCCGAAACGTTCAGGTCTTGTCCCGGATCCACCTCATCCGTCCACTCGGAAAAGTCACCGGATTCAAAGCTAAGATATATAGGAGACTCCAAATCAAGCATACGAGGCAGGGAGGTCACCCGATTCGACATTGTCGAAGAGACCGCCACCGGCGTGTCCGGCGGCGTTGGTTCCGCAAAATCGAGGGGCGGCATCTCTAGTTGCACCAAGGAAAGATGGTCCGCCTCCCGGTCGCCGACACTTACGTCATCGAGATAGAGTGTTCCATTGACACCCGTCTGCAGGTTCGCGGAGGCGCCCAGGTGCATCGCGTTCACGTATTGGCCCGGGAACACATCGGTCATGAGCCCCGTGGAGGCATGAACCACCGTGTTGTCGATCAACACCCGGTGATATCCATCCGAAGGATGCATCTTGAATTGCACTTCGATCCGGTGCCAACGGCCATCGGCCGCCAGAGTGCTCCAACCGCTTTCGTCCCAGTTGTTCACGGCACGCATCCGGCTGGAGTATAGGATGACTCCGCTATCGTAGGCGAATTCCCCGGATAGCAATTCGACGCCATCCCGGTTATATACCTTGAGCAAGGAGGTCGAAACGGCATTCCACCCGCCCGGCATCGTAAACTGGATCCAGAAGCTGATGGAGCCCTCGCTGATTTCATCCAGGTTTTTAATTAAATACGCCGGTGTTTGATCCTGATAGACCAATTTCGCGCTCCGCCTTCCGCTATGCGCCGTGGAGGCCGTAATCTTCAGGCCGTTCTCCCGATCGTTCACTTCGCTCCAATCGCGGAACGTCCCGGATTCAAATCCGGTATCAAATACGTCCACCAGGTCGGACAGGGGCGCATTCTTTGAATTCCCGGCTTTTTTCGGAGTCGGGGTGGTGGTGGGCGTCGCCGTGGGGACGGGTGTGTTCGTCGGAGTAACGGCCGGAAGCGGTGTAGTCACCGGCGTGGGAGTCTGGAGATCCACCGGATCCGAATTCTCGACGCCCCCGCCGCCATCCGCCGCCCGGCTCACTTTCACCTCGTCCAGACAGTAGACGGTATCCACGCTGTTGCTCAGAACGGATATGGTACCCACGTGCAGGCTGGCGGCCACGTGACCAGCCATGGCATTGGTATTGAGGCCGGCGGCCGCATAAACCACCCTGTCGTCGATCAGCACTTTATGGTAACCATCGGTATCATGAAACTTGAATCGCACTTCCAGTTTATGCCAATTGGAGTCGGATGCTAGTATATTCCAATTGCTTTCATCCCATCCCCCGCCGGTCCTCATGCCGCTGAGAAATTGAATTTTCTGGTCCAGATAGGCAAACTCGCCGGACAACAGTTCCTCCCCCACTACCGTGTAAAGTTTCAACAAGACCGTTGAGAGGTTGCTCCATTTGTTGTTTAGATCGAATTTGACCTGAAACGAGACCCGGCCTTCCGATATCTCCGCGAAATTCGTGACGAGATATTCGGGGGTGGCATCATCGTAAATCAATTGAGCGCAGCAGGCCCCGTTGTATGGGGATGTCGCGGAAATCATCAGGTCATTCCCCGCATCCACTTTCTGATTCCATTCGGTGAAATTATTCTCATCAAAATTCGATACAAAAACATCCGCCATTTTAGAATCCGGCGGTATTTCCTGCTGCTGCGGCGTCGAGGGTGTAGGCGTCGCGACTGGAACCGGACTGGCCGTGACCGTAGGAGTGGCCGTGGGCGCCGGAACCGGAGTATCGGTGGGGGCCGCGGTCCGGGTGGGCGTCGCCGTGACCGTAGGAGTGGCCGTGGGCGCTGGAACCGGAGTATCGGTGGGGGCCGCGGTCCGGGTGGGCGCCGCCGTGGCGGTTGGGGTCGCCGTGGG
>JBHGBC010000057.1:0-31053 GCA_041946805.1 bacterium | reverse complement strand
GTCTCAATCCCCTAATCATCGGGTCTCCAATTTCAACCTGAATCACCTGACTCTCGAAGGCCCGCCACTTCAAAGAAGTCTCAATCCCCTAATCATCGGGTCTCCAATTTCAACTCCGTTCGAGGTCTAACACTATGTCCATAAAATGGACAAAGTCTCAATCCCCTAATCATCGGGTCTCCAATTTCAACTACCAATCCAACCAGTGAGGTATAACGCATGGCATAGCTGTCTCAATCCCCTAATCATCGGGTCTCCAATTTCAACTGTATCCAATGTGGGAAGCTTCACAAATCCCATGCAGTGTCTCAATCCCCTAATCATCGGGTCTCCAATTTCAACTGGTACTATCACGTACAGGTGTTCACGGCAAAAGGACTGTCTCAATCCCCTAATCATCGGGTCTCCAATTTCAACTGCGTCCCCATTCCAACCAATCCCACCAAGGTGATTCGAGCCATGGTTGTCATGACTGGCTTGTCCACCTCGTTTCCAAGCATGATAATAACCTCCCTTCTTCGTGAAAAATTCTTTTATTGATCTGATTTTCTTATGTTTACGCAATTTTGTCATGATCTGTGGCTTTTCAGGACTTTTGGAGTCATGACAATCCTAAACAATCCACATATCCTCATCCTCGGTAATATGGCCGGAACCCACGATTTCCACGTTCTGGACGCAAGTTTCGCATAAACAATAATAGCGCAGGTTATCTTCTTCCTCGGAGATCAATTTCCCGATTATCTCGCGCATTTTCCGGTCATGGTCCGCATCCACCCGGCATTCAAAAACACTGTATTGCACCCGTTGGCCATAGTTTTTGAGTTCGTTTGCGATCTTGGCCCGCCGCCGGTTCTCCCGGACATCATACGTGACCATTACAAAATAAGCCGGTTTCATGGTTTTCAACCGTATCGATATCCCTTGTATTCCGTCTTCCCAGCCAAAACCTTCCGCAGCTCATCGACCTGGTGGTGGATGGCCAAACGGAAGGATTCTTCCTCTCCTGCCCCTGGTTTACGGATGCCCGTCATTTTCTTCTCAAAATTGGACAAGAATAACTTGCGAGCCTCCGGTTTCAACAAAATGCCTTCCGTTTCCGGTTCCGATGTAAAATCATCCGGTTTGAGGACTTGGTGGTTGATCAAATCCAGAACCAGGCTATCGACCACCAGGTGCCGGAACTCTTCGCAGAGATCGAAGCACAAGGCCGCGCGGCCATAATGGACCTCGTGAAAGAAACCCAGGTACGGATCGAGCCCTCCGGCCGACAGGGCGGCGAAGACCTCCCCCGCGAGCAAGGTGTAGCCGAAACTCAACAGGCTGTTGACGGGATCCTTGGGGGGACGGCGGGTCCGTCCGGTGAAGGCGAATCCCTTGACCAGTTTACCGAAACCCTCGAAATAGGTGGCGGTTCCTTTCCCCTCATACCCCCGTACGCTGGCCAGGGAATGGGCGGTTTCCACCGATTTCGCGTGGCGGGCGATCTCTTCCAACCAAGGCGCCAAATCCAGGTCCCTTCCGTACGATAACCGTTGCAGCAGCCGGCGGCCATTCGTCAATTTCGAGCGGACCAGCTCTTTCGACAAGGTCAGGCGGAAGGAGGAATCGCCATAGGCCCGGTATTGTTGCAACCGGAGAAAGATATTTTTGCTCTCCGCCGGAACCAGACGGCCATACAGTTGCCCGTGCAGGGACAACAGCGAGGTGTCGATCCCTTGCTGGAGCAGAAACATCAAGGCCTGGGTGGTGATCTGGACGTTACCGAATACGACCACCCGTTCGACCTTGAAGGAGGGTAGTTCCCGGACGATTTCGCCATCCTTCTCCACCACCAGCCGTTGGGAGGTTTTCCGCAGATGCGCATTCTGTTCGGTTAAATAGAGGGTGCCCATGATTCGCCATCCGTCATTGGCCGCAACCGGATCCGGCCCAACCCCATGATGGTTCCCTTGCCCAGATGCACCAATTCAACCGCCCGCAGAATCCCCCACCAGGGCTGCAGGTTTCCCCGGAGGGTAAAGTGGCCGGTCAGACCGCCGATCTTGAGGGAATTTTTCTGGCGGTTGGAGTAACGGGAAAGGTCCCACCAGCGCAGGTTCCGGTCCAACAATTCCGGCAGTTTCTCCTTTTCCCACAAGGAGTGAAAATCCCATTCCCCTTGCGGATCATGGCCGTGGAAACGAATCAAAGACCAAAGCCGGCGGCAAGCCGGGCGCAGGAAATCTGCCGCATCGATCTCCCGCGCCAGGAGCGATCCTTCCGCTTTCACGCGGAGGGGGGTCTCCAATATGACCCGCACGGATTCCGGCGCTTCGCCGTGCAGGATCTCTCCCAGATTCCGCGGCGTGGGATCACGCAAAAGTTGCCCCAATTCCACATCGTATAGAGGTTGTCCATCCCCGTCCGTCACTCCGGCCAAGTGAAAAGGGCCGCGCTTCACGCCCAGCCCCTGTCCGGCCATTTCATTCACCGCGAAGATCAGGTACGGCAATCGTTGGGCGGCCTGCCCCAGCAAAACGATTTCAAAGGCCAGCGTGTCGCCCGGCCGGTAGCGCTTTGCATGCCGCAAGGGGGGAACGATCAGGATCGGATGGGGGATATCGCGCATGCGTCTGACCGCCTGCGTGCCCGTCGCCGCCGGGGTTTCGAAGAGCGCCGGATAAGGACAAGTCCGCTGTACCGGGCAGCCATCGCAGGGGCGCATGTCGAAGGTGCACACCATGCGGCGGAAACTCATGGCCAGCGCGCCCCGCAGAGTCGAGCCCAGGAAACCCGGCAGGCGGCACTCCGATAACGACCGCAATTCAAAGCGCACCCGCAGATAACGCAGGGAGGAGAGGGCCTCCAGGATCATCGGGGTGACATGGCTCATGAGGCGGCCTCCCAGATTTTATCCGGAAATGAAATCGGCACGGGAAAGGCATAAGCATACTGCACGACCTCCGGGTACGCGTTCGAGAGATCTGTAAGCATCCGCCCGTACACCTCACCCGTATTTCCAGTTTGGAAACAGGAACCGGATTCCAACAGGATCCAAGGCTTTTTGAAGGGCGATTTACCTCCGGTGGCATAGGTTTCGCCGAGTTTGCCATGCTTGACCCGCAGTTGCCAATACCCCACCGCCGGGTCCTGCCGGCGAGGGACGAATCCGGATAGAGTCACAAAACCGTTCCCATTTTGGACTTGGGGCGGTTTCCAAGGTTCCGGATCCCCCACGAGCCGAAAGGCTCCCGCGCCGGAGGATTTTTTGCGCCCGAAGCCGGTGAGTTCCAGGCTGCGGAAGAGCCTCTGGACGAGTTCCAGGCTCTCCCCGGTGCGGTCCGCCACGTAAACCGCGATCTCCGTATCCCTGGGATTCATAACGTGGCCATGCAGTTGATACAGGTTGCCGCCCGTATCCTCCTCGGCGGCGGTAGTGGTACCGGTGGCGCGGTTGATGGAGGCATGCAGGCGCGAATAGGGCTGGTAGAGTGAAAGGGCTGTCTCATCCACCTGCACCGCTTCACCCCGGCAAGCCTTGGCAAACTCCCCCTCGGGCAGTAGGTTCACTTTCTTGACCAATTTAAAGCGTTGGTATTCCCGCTGGTTCTGCACCTCCACCCGTTGCACCCGCAGATAGAACGGCAGGGGCAGGTATCCCCGGGGGAACGCTTCTGAAATCAAGAAAGACGGTTCCCCCTCCCGGAAAGGCTCCAGAAATTTTTTGAGCGACGCCTCTCCCTCGAGATGGCGCAACGCCCAGCACAGCGAGCCGAAGATCGTGTCCGCCTGCCAGGGAGTGATCTGCAGGGAGAGGGGCCGAATGCGAAAGCGCCAGTAGTGCATGAGGCTACACCTTGACCGTACTGACTTCGTACTTGAACTCCACCTTCCCGTATCCGCGTGAACCCGAGCCGCCCAGGTAGTCACTCTCGATCAATTTCAGGCCTTCCTCGATGAACTGGACATACTCAGCGACCGGATCGTTTTCGAATACCCGCAGCATGATCTCGAAATCGAACCGGCTGCCCGGGATCACCCTCTCCAGGGACCGAAGCCCGCCGCGCTGGGCGGTCATGGTCTGGCGGTTCATGGAGATCTCGTTTTTGATCTCCGAGTAGTAGCCCTCGCCGCTTTCGTTGGCTTCCTCCTGCTCACGCATGCTTTTTGGGTTCATGAACGCGTCCCGGAAGAGCACACGGGTCATGGTTGGATTGCGGCTATCCGAACTGCCAAAGATGGTACAGACCTTGCACTCCGGCTGGCCGCAACCACAGGGTTTTCCCTGGTTCAACTTGCCGGAATTATATTTGACCTCCAGCATACTGCGCATTTTGCCCTTGATGGATGAACCGGGAATGTACGGCTGGAAAGTGACCGGGTGGCGGATGATCGGGTTGTCCGTTCCGCCAATCTCCATGGACTCCTTGCCCGCGCCGATGTGCAGTCCGGTCAGGATATGAATCTGGCCGGAAAACTTGCGAAATTCTTGTAGTGCATTCATCATCCTCTCCTCTATTTTTTAGGCATGAAGCCGATAACACTCTCGAAAAGCAACTTGAATCCCCGCAGGTTTTCCGGGCTCTTCTCCGCCAACTCAATGTAATGCTTGATGAACTTCGTGAAGCAGGGCTTGGTCACTTCGCGCGTTTGGTTGTAAGTGGCGAGATGGTCCAGGGACTGGATGAGTTCACGGGAGGCCGCAAACTCACGATCCGCCGAGAAGCGGTACTTGTCATAGGCCAAACGCACTACGTTGTAAAACCGCCGGACCGAGGTGCTTTTCATCCCCGCCTGATCGAAAATCTGGGCGATCTGCTCGGGGATGTCACGGAAGACTTCACGCCTCAGGTTATCTCCCTCATAAAAACTGTTTAGAAGCAGATGGGGAGCCAGGGTTACATCCGATTGTCCAGGCGAACGCTGTCCCCCGCCTTGGGGGTGACTGCCCCCCGATGGATGGCTCCGTTGTTGACCACCCGGCGGAGGACCGCCACGATACTGACCACTTCGAATATCAGCCAAAGTCTTTCCTCCTTTCACATTGGGAGTTTTCCCCTTCTTGCAATTGGGACAGGTATCGAATTCCGGCTTGAAGGCCGTGAACGATTTCCCACAAATCTTGCACGTCTTCTTCTCCATAATCGCCTCCTCTAGGAACCGCGATTTAGATTCAAGACATAAGTGGCGATGAAACGGAGGTGGCGGATGTCCTCCCCCTCCGCTTCCTTGTATTTCTCACACCATTGGCGGATCCCCTCATCCTTGATGTTACGGGAGAGGGTGTAACTCAGCAGGGGCAGGTAGCGAAGGCCCTCCACCTGTTTGTCCCGGCGGTACTGCTTCGCCAGGAAGGCGAAATAGAGCAGGCTGCGCACGAAGGAAACGGAGAGTTTTTTTGACTCCAGCCACGTGGAGAGAGTCTTGATCTCCTGGAAAACGGTATCCACCTCACTCCATTTCATCACGTGATCGAACGCGCAGAACTGATTCTTGGGGGCGGCGTGATCCGTGGTCCGTTTTGCCTTCTCCAGGGCCTGTTCCGCGGCGTCGGCGGCGAAACCCACCGGCGACATGGGACGCGCGAGACTCACACCCACGGAAAGCGTGAGGTAGGGATTGCTTCCAGTGAAACGGGTCCATTCCTTTTGCAGATCCCGGGCGAAATCGTGCGCCTGGTTCCAAGGGCCCACGAGCAGGAGATCGTCCCCGCCGGTGAAGACCGTGTAGATCAAGGGATAGGATTGCCGCAGCATGTGGCTGAGGCGTCCCGCGAAGAAGAACTCCAGGGATCGTGACAGCGTGGCGAGTTTCGAGAGTGTCCAGCCGCCCTGCCATTCCATGCCCTTGCGCAGAAGCAGCCCCAGATTATCCATATCCGCCTTCAGGTAGGCGAGAGACTCACGCCCCTGAGCCGTCTTGGCGATCAGGTTGAAGGGCAGGATTTGACCCTCCCGGTATTCCTCTTCGGGATGATGCTCCACATGGGCGTCGATCTCCTCATGGTCCCCGGCGTGATAAATGGGCACATGCGCCGCCCGGTATTCGTATTGCACGGGGACCGAGGCGAAGCGGGCATCGCGCTCCGCTCCCCGCTCATAGGAGATGATAACGAGAGGTTTGTGATCGAGATCTTGGGCCGAGGATACGATTCCGAACGACCAGCCCAGGAGCCCATAACGTCCCCGGCCGGAATCATAGAGCGCAAGGCAGCGGGCGCGGGTCAGGTCCCGGCCAATGTGCTCCTCATCCTCTCCGAGACCCTCCATGTCGTAAACGCCAAGAGGCGATTCTTCCTGAATCATGGATTCAGGCATGATGAAATTCTCCGCGTTCCAACCGGAATCCGACTGCAGGAGAGTGCGCAGGGGCTGGTGCTTTCTCCGCGCGAGGCGGGTGGCCAGTTCCACGAACGCTTCTCCAACGCGCTTGGTAAGAAAATCGTGCGTGGACATTTCTACCGAGGAGAGATTGACGGAAAGGATTCCTTGGAAGGTATCACGTAGCCACTGCTGGCTGGACTGCTCCCGTTGTTGGAGAATGGAACGTGTTTCATCGGTATTGGGTAGGAGCAGATAGAACTTGCCGCCCGCGCTCATGATTAAATTGAGGAAGGGAAGCCCGGCATCCTGGAGGATCTGCCGCGCCAGGATTTGGGAGATCAGGCTCAGGATGAAAGAACGGGCGCGTAACCGCTTGGCCACTTTGCCACGGCTGTGGGCGATGGCGAAGATGTAATTCTGGATGCCGGAGAGATCGCCGGAGACCAGGAGAAACTTATTCGCTTGCCGGTCACGGATGGCGCTCGCATCCAGGGAGCCCATCTGCTGATGGTATAGGTAGAGAACTCCAGCGACCGCCGCGGTCGTGCGGGAATGATCGTAGAGGGAACTGTCCGGTATGGTATCGATGGAACTGGCGGGTATGCTCCAAAAATATCGTTCATAAAGGGCATCCAGCCATGCCAGTGTGGCTTCGAATCCCTGCGCCTGCCGTTCCGCCCAATCCTGAAGGAATCCCTGCCAGAGCTTCTGGTACTCCGGCACGCGGGACTCATTCTCATCCTCGCCAAGCACGGGATAGATGGAATCGTCCTGGGCGGTTAGTTTCGTAAGAGGCAGCCGGGGGTAAGGTTCATGTGGAGTACCCTCCATGGAGAGCAGCGTGCGGATGGGGACCATGCGCTTGCGTTTGTGCACATCCCGCTCATAAAGGGATTCACCGCGGTCCATGCCCGAGGAGATATGGTCCGCCTGGGTGACAATTTCCTGTAGGGGCGTGGATGGATTATGATGGCGGAAGGCCAGATGATGTGCGTCATCGTCTCCATTATCAGCGGATGGAATACCCGTATTCAGGAAATGCTCTTCGAAGAATTGGCTGGTCCACTGAACATGGAAATAGGTGGAAAATCCATTCCGGCTGGGGCCCGCCGAAGCCATGAAAGCCTCGGTCCCGGAGGAGACGGGAACCTCCGCGCGCTGCATGACCTTGCCAATATCATGCAGAAAGGCGCCCAGAACCAGATGCTGAAAAATGGAATCCATCTCCCTTATCCTTCCCATGGGTAATGAAATTTTCTCCATCGTATCACAATACAAAGACCAAAATCAATTACTGCTAAAAAATTTAATATGCGCACCATTGCAGAGAGTAGTTATAATACCCTCGGTGAAATAGAATCCCTCCAATCCATAATCGTTGCCCTTACATTCATCGCTTGATGAGATCGATCCCCTTGCGCAGCCACTCGCACCATTCCAAGCCTTCCTGATTCCAAATTTCATGGGGGGATGGATTTGTATCCATGCGCCAGGAACGGTTTATTTCGCATCTCGATAAACCAATGCCTTCGGTCTTCATTCGCTTTCCAATACTCCCCCCACGATGTCTTTCATTTCATTCAACAGGCGGTATCCGTCGCGCAAACCATTTGAATGGTTCCCTTGGCACTTCTATTCTTTTCCAGCCATTTCTTGGCCGACTCTGGAATCATGGGCTGGGAGATATCCAAGTTCCCCGGCTCCAGTCCATAATCACGCCGGAGTTTGACCTGGGCCAGCAGCTCGGTGGCGCGGTATAAGCGGGCCATGGCATCGTCAAAACGATGACGCTTGGCGCAGCGTTCTGCATTCTGGATCACCTCCTCCACGAGTTCATGTCCCGGCAAGGTACTGGGTTTCCATGGTTTTCCCACCTCCTTAATGTCATTGATATGCATCAGGTTCTTATAGAATTTCTCGTGCGATTCTTGCAAGACAGGCAGTCGATCGGCATGGGATATGGCCTCTTTGTATTCGAAACGGCCGTGGGCGGCCAACATCTCAAACCGGCACTTATGAAGGATCAATGACTCCTGGATGATTTCTGGAAAATTCACCCGGATCAACACGGAATTGCGATACACGATGGCGCTTTCGTAGCCATGTTTTCCCCCCGTTTTTTCAGTTCTTCTTCGAGGATCTGGTGACAGAAGGTATGCAATTCAACAGGCAATGCCATATCACCATGGTCGACTTTGATCAGGTTTCTCCTGCCAGCTGCGTTGACCTGCAATTCCCACTTGGGGGCTTTCCGGGCGAACGCCTGCCATGCGGCCGAGGAGGTGGGAAGCGGTTTGCTTCAGATGGGTGACCGGTTGCCGGAAATCAAGGGATCGAGGACATTGACATCGTGGATTTTTCCGCCGGTGATTTGCGTGACGACCGGCGTGTGGGCCCGCCAATCCAGCCGTGTAGGCAACTTGACCGCGCCCTGCCGTTGCCGGAACCGCGCCCAGGGAAAAGGGCGAGGCATAAATCGATCGGGGTGGAATCGAAGGCATATACTGTTTGATCGTGATCGACTCCCCAGGGATCGTGGGCATACAATTCGCGTGCCTGCGCAATGAGAATCTGCGCGAAATCGGCGTAGATGCGCCAATCGCGGCGTTCGGTGGCGTCGGCCAAGGGGCTGCGTGAGACCGGGCCGCGGATGCCCATGTGATACCGTTTGGACTGCATGGAACGAAGACAGGCTTCGATATCGCGCACACTTTCCCGGCCGGTCAACAGCGCGAAGGCCCGGCAAAGATATGGATCGAGATATGAAAATGAGCGAACGCGGGAATGTCCTGGATAACTTTTCACACAATTCTGAAAGGCCTTCAGTGGGAGCAGTTCCATCAGTGGGGAGAAAACGGTTTGATCCTGATTCATACGCCATTCCTTTCGGTTTTTCGAACTGGGAATGGCTGATCAGTATACTCCGCTTGAAATCGTTCCCAATCATCGCGGCTTGTAAACCCTAATCTTGGAATGCCTTAGGCTAATTTGCGATTGAATTCAACCGGACAGTAATGTGACTACTTCCATAAGAAGGTAGATCGGTTTACTTTATGTACCTTGTACGATTGGTTGTCCTGAAAAAAGGCAATAAACGGGAAAACTCCGTCCACGATCGTGGAAAGCTAGTGTTGCCGGTCGTGGGACCGGGAGTGCCATCTCACTGATTTACCCCCCTCGCGCCACCGGTTTTTTATTCCACCCCCTCGGCGGGAAGGACGGCCGGGCTGAGAATTGCCCGGTACCACTTGGGAACCGCGTCCGCGAAGATGATGATGACGCTGGACACAATGAGCGCGGTCAGAGTGAAGTTCACGTATCCCTGCACCATCAGGCCGGGCTGGCGCGTCATGGGCAGGTAGATGTCCGTCAGATTGATCCATCCCGCGGTCAGCGTGGTCGCGCCCACGAACAGCATGGGCATAACCGTCACCCACGCGTATTTCGCCTTGCCGTGGTTGATGATGTAGCTGGTGCCGATCACCAAGGCCACCGTCGCCAGCAATTGATTGGCGGTCCCGAACATCGGCCAGATCGTCGACACCGTACCGGTGTAAATGAAATACGCCCACGCGAAAACCACCGCCAGGCTGGTCAACACGCTGCCAATCATCCAATCGGTGCGGCCGAACGGCTTCATCACCTTCCCCATCGCTTCCTGGAGTACGAACCGCGCGATCCGCGTCCCCGCGTCGATGGTCGTCAGGATGAACAGCGCCTCGAACATGATGGCGAAATGGTACCAGTAGGCCATCAAGCCCCGCAGCCCGGGAATGGACGAAAAAATCTGCGCCATGCCCACCGCGAGGGTCACCGCTCCCCCCGTCCGGCCGGCCAGGCTCTCCCCCACTTCGGCGGACAGTTCCGGCAGGTTGGAGGTGGTGAAACCCATCTGGTTCAATCCGGCCATGAGGCCCTGGAACTTCTCCACGGGCACGTTGATGGCGAAATAATCGAGCGGATACAGGCTGCTGGCCGCGATCAGGGCCAGGATTCCCACAAAGCCTTCGAACAACATCGCCCCGAAACCGATGGCCATCATATGCGATTCCTGGTAGAGCATCTTGGGCGTCGTTCCCGAACTGACCAGCGAGTGGAATCCCGACAACGCACCGCAAGCGATGGTGATAAAGACATACGGATAAACCGCTCCGGGAATGATGGGGCCGCCGCCCGCGGTGTACGAAGTCAGCGAGGGCATCTTCATGGCCGGAGCAACGATCACCACGCCCATCGCCAGGAACATCACCACGGTGATCTTCATGATGGAACTTAAATAATCCCGGGGAGCGAGCAACAGCCACACCGGCAGCACCGAGGCGAAAAATCCGTATACGGCGATGATGATCGTCAAAGTCTTGCGGTCGAAGCTGAACCATGAGGCGATAGCCGAATCAGGCACGAACCGCCCGGCGATCACCGCCAACGTCAATAGCACCACGCCCATCGTCGTGGCCTCGGCGATTTTCCCCGGCCGGAAGCGGTACATCCACCAGCCCATGAACAGGGCAATGGGTATCGTGGCGGCAATGGTGAAGGTCCCCCACGAACTCTCCGCCAGGGCGTTGACCACCACGATCCCCAGACCGGCCAGGGCGACAATGATGATCAGCAGGGTGGCCAGCGATGCAGTCACGCCGCTGACGGGGCTGATTTCCTGGCGGGCGATTTCCGCCAGCGATTTCCCGTCATGCCGCACGGACGCGGCGAGAATTATAAAATCGTGCACTCCCCCGGCTAACACCGCCCCCAATAAGATCCACAAAAAGCCGGGCATGTATCCAAACTGGGCCGCCAGCACCGGCCCCACCAGCGGTCCCGCGCCGGCTATGGCCGCGAAGTGATGCCCGAACAACACCCACTTGCTGGTCGGATAATAATTATGCCCATCGTACGACCGGTGGGCGGGCGTGACGCGCGCGTCATCCAACACCGCGATTTTGGCGGCGATGAAGCAATAATACGTCCGGTAGGCGATGGCGAATACAGCCACGGCGATCATGATCAAGGGCATGGCATTCATAGCAGGTCCCCCGGGAGAAACGAGGCAAGAGATAGTATCCGCGTCCGGCTTCGTTTCCTGACGGCATTCGCGGATTTGTCTGGAAGTGTCCAGAATTTATCCAATCCCGGCATGATCATCACTATACCGGCTTTGGAAGGATCTCTCAAGAATGCGTCGAAGGGAAGGAGATACCGGTTCGGACGCATGCCTGGGTGAGCCAAAACGACTCTACCGGAGGATTCAAATGCCATGAAGCGCAAAAAAAAGTTCTGAAATACGCCGCGGGTGATCAATAATCAGGGCTCATCCGGCCAGTGCGGAATTGGCGGTGAAAAAAGCGTTCTATCTCCTCCCGGTTGCGGGTGGGCGTCCAGGTCAGTCCCTGCCAAAATCCCCTCACCCTATCCCACTCCCGGAGGGAGAGGGATAGGGGGTAGTTTGAATCGCTCAGTTCAATGGGATGTCAATTGAGAATCAGGGCCAAAAGCGCGCATCGGCCGGATGATCCCACGATAAGGCGTCTCCTTCCCTTCCGGACTGGAAGTCCATTCAGCCCAACTCGGCTTCGCTGTCGTCGGAGAGAAGCAATTTGTGCGAGCGGGGGCGGCGGGCGGAACTGGTGATGGTTACATTCCGGCCGAGGATGCTGTTGTCGATGCGCCGCTCGATGTTGCGGATTTCGCAATCCTGCATGATCACGCTGTATTCCACCTCGCAGCTGATGAGCTCCGAGTTGGCGCCGATCGAAGTGAAACTGCCCACGAACGCGTCACGGATGACACAATTCTCCCCGATGATCACCGGCCCCCGGATGGTGCTGCTTTCCACTGTGGTTCCCTTTCCGATTTGCACGGCGCCGCGGATGTCCGATTGCTTGTCCGTGGTCCCTTCGATCGACGTTTCCAGGCTTTGCAGCACCAGGCGGTTGGCCTCGATCATGTCCTCCGGATTTCCCGCGTCGATCCACCAGCCCTGCAAGGTGTGATGTTCGACCCGGCCGCCGGTGTCGATGATGCCCTGAATCGCATCGGTGATTTCGTATTCCCCCCGCGCCGAGGGGTTCATGTGGTCCACGATGCCATGGATGCCGGGGCTGAAGATGTAGATCCCGATGCAAGCCAGGTTGGAGGGAGGAACTTTGGGCTTTTCCACGAGCCGCACCACCCGGTCCTCCTCCACCACGGCGATGCCATACAACTGAGGCTTGTCGGTGTGGCGCAGGAACAGCAGGGCGTTCAGCTGGTTGTTCTCGAAGCGTTCCACCGCCGTTTGCAGGCCGTCCTGCAGCAGGTTGTCGCCGAGATACATGATGAAGGGATCGTTACCCAGGAACTCTTTCGCGACCATGATGGTATGGGCGATGCCCAGCGGCTGGTCCTGGGGAATGTAGGTCAGCCGTACCCCGAACTGCCGGCCATCCTTGAGGACATCTTCCATGTCACGGGTGTTGTCGCCCACCACGATGCCGATGTCGGTGATGCCGACCTTCTTGATCGCGTCGATGGCGTATTGGACCAGCGGCTTGTTGGCGATGGGGATCAAGGGCTTGGAATTGGTGAATGTCAGGGGCCGCAACCGTTTGCCGCGTCCGGCGCAGGGGATCAAGGCTTTCATGGAAACTCTCCTACTGGGATAGGTTTCTTTACCGCATGCAGGTTCGCAAACTGGCGCCTTTCCGGCCGTTCAAGGGATGGCGTTCCGGCATATTGTAGGTGAAGCGCGGAGAAGGTTACAGGCAACCGATTCCCCGGAGGGATGAGATTTTTCGAGCGCGGCGAGACGGGCGGGGGGATTGCACGGGGGACCTCGATAACCGGGGACCGCTGGACTAAGGGCAGGCTAGCCGGCCGCGGCTTGGGAACCGAAGTGTTGGGGATTTCCGCCTCGTCCTGCGGTCATCCCTTACGGATGAATTGGGAACGTATTCATTGGTTGCTAATGGCGATTATTTTGATCGTATTCGTGGAGTATACCATTTTCATTTTTGGTGAGACAACCCGGATTGTCCGGGATATGTTTGGAGTGAGTCCGGATTTTATCCTGGGCGAGGGAATATAACCCCGCATCCCGAGAGAAGCGGCTTTGGACATCGCTGGCGCGGCATCCGGAAGATGGATTGGCGCATGACGCAAAACTCATCAGGTGGTCGCCTTCAAGCTCCCGCGGCGCGGCGCAAACACTGTCCCGGGTGAAAATCCTGGGAACGCAGGAGTAGCTAATCCCCTCTCCCTCTGGAAGAGGGCCAAGGTGAGGGAAAGTCTTTTCCCGATGCCGATCCCCATGGCGGGTTCCTGAACGCTGGCCGGGGAGGCCATGAGTTTCCTTCGGTTCAGAGTCAGGGAATTGAAATACGATTTTCCCCATCCTGTACGCACATGTCGGATGAACCAAAAATCAGACCGCCCCGGGGTTTTCCCTCCCCGGGGCGGATTTTTGGTTTTGTCAGACGGGCATACCAGGTTCCTACGCTTCCGCGGCCGCCTGGTCGTGCGAATGGACCGCCTTGATGCCGTACATCTGGCAGAAGGCCTCCACGTCGCGGCGGTGATTGCCGTAGAAGTCCACCTGGTGGAAGCCGCGCACATCGCGGACGTCCTCCACCTTGTCCATGGCGATCTCGACGCTGGTGCGGCAGCCGCCCGCGGGCGGTGTGTTGACATTGCCCACCACCGTCCCCGAGTCGATGATCAGCTCCTTGCCGCCGTTAAAGCGCACCTGGGTGACCGGCTGCCCCACCTTCCACAGCACCTGGGGGGAGACGCCCAGGCCGGATTCCGAATGCGAGCGGAGGATGTACGGCTCCTGGTCTTCGCCCAAGCCGTTGAGGCGCGTGCCGCTGACGCAATGGGCGGCCACCAGCACGTTCTTCACGGTCTCGGGGACCGGGTCCTGCATGAATCCCGGCTTGTCGAAGAGATAGCTGCACAGCATCAACGACAGCGCGCCGCCCACGTCGGCCTCGCAGCCGTAGGTCACGCCCGCGTCCTGGAAGAGGGACGCGCCCATGCAGGGGGGCGTGGGGACCACGCGGTCGGTGACCATGCCCAGGCAATCGGTGGTGATGGCGTTGCACTCCTCATCGCGCAGGAGGCGTTTGGCGGTGAGGAAGGAACGGGCGGAGTTGAGGCAGTCCTGCCGGGTGGGTTCGACGATTTTCTTGGCATGTCGGCGGAATTGGTTCGCCACTTCGTGGACTTCGTCGTTCTCCGGCATCTTGGCGAAGAGGTCGCTCAGGGTATTGCGCGGCACGCGGCGGACCTTCGTTCCCAGGCCTTCCAGCACCTCGTCGGAGCGTTTGTCCCCGCTGACCACGAGCAGGCGGGTTTCCTCGAATTGCCGCTTGGCCCGCACCATGCGGAACGCTTGCTTGACCGCCGGGGCCTCCAGCGAGGAGATCACGTGGACGCCCGGCTGGCGGGAGAATTTCAGCACATGCCCGGTGAACGCCGTGCCGATGGGCGAAAAGACGATGGTGGGGCATCCCGCCTGGGCGATGGTTTCGGCCCAGCCCCAGCTGTTGAGGTGCTGCAGGCTGACCAGGACCGCGTCGGGCTTGTCGGTCTGGATTTTCTTCACGAAACCGGCGACCGCCTCATCGCTTTCCAGGGGATCAGCCTCCTGCCGCAGTTCGACACCGGTTTCCTGGGCGTATTGATCGAAGAGCCGGCTGTATTCGGCGCGGTGTTTCTCCAGATCGTAGGAAGTCCCCGGCCAACCCAGCCAGTAGGGCGGTTTCAGCCGCGCCACGGCCGCCAAAATGCGTACCCTGGGCTTGGGCCGGAAGCTCGCCAGATCGATGTATTCGCCCAATCCTCCGGAGTCTTCCGGTTGGCGTATCGCGGCCATCGCCACGGGCGCGGCCATCGCCAGGGTCGACATGGAAATGAAACAGCGGCGGGACAGCGAGCAACACGTACACGGTTTTGCGGTGTTCGAATTCATGTTGAAAACCTCCCCTTGGCACCCATCCAGGATGCTGTTCATGGGCTTCGCTTGCTACAGCCGATGGGATCACTGTATCAAAAAGAGAACGCGATATAAATCCAGGCATGGGGATTTGAAAGGGAATTCGAGAGAAAAGGCCGGGGGGGGAGAAGAGTTCATCCGTGTCCCGGTCTTTTCGCCGGGGGGAAGGCATATTGAGGGAACCGGAATCCGGTTGGTCAAGATCGGCGGAAAAATCCGAGGGAAGACAGGCTAAGCGGATTCACGTGAAAGAAGATCCCGCGTATCAAGAAACCGGGGCGCGGAAAACCGCGCCCCGGTGCTCGAAATTCGCGAAAATCTGAAAGACCGCGCGTCAATAGAGGCTCCAGCTCTCGACGGGGGTGGCAGCCAGGAAGATGATGTCGCCCGATCCACCGGCGCACAACCGGCCGTTGGAATCGATAGCCAATTGATACGGTGACGTTACGAGATCCAGCCAGGCGTGATTGGCCAGTTCCTGTTCGGTGAAAAGGCCGGAATCGAGTTCATCCTGGTTCCAGCCGATCGCCCGGACGCGGTTGGCCCAGAAATACTGCAGTTCCAGATCGTACTCAAAGATCCCGCTGCCATTGAGGCCGGGGCCGTGCTTGTCGTCGTCATCCATGCCGATGTTGAATCCCATCATGTAGCCGTTGTCGAAGACGAGGCCGGAATCGGGGGGAGTCAACGATTTTTTGGAGAATTTGGCTTCCAACACCCATCCGCCCGTCACTTCCTTGCCCACGCCATACACGTCGCCATTCGGGCCGTAAGTCCAATCCGGGTCCGCGGGTGAGTACCGGGGATTCTCGGTTCCCCGGGCGTTGGCGGCATCGTCCCAGGCGGAGAAGCGGCCTTCATAGTTCATATAAGGATGGCCGCCGTATTCGGGTGGACTGCTGTCGTAGTTCTGGTCGAATTTCCAATTGTACACATCGAAAACCAGCTCGATGGCGTCATCCTCCCAGAAGGTGCCGTTGGTATCATCGGAATTCACCACGTCATCCTTGGCGGTCACTCCGATATACAAGAAGTTATTGTCATGGGCCAGATAAAACGTGAAACTCGTGTCGTCGGGACCGCTGGTCTCCCGGTAATCGGGAAAGTCCAAGTTCCACGCGCCCGCTCCCGGAACCACCGGAACGCCCGCAAAGCCCCCGTATTCCGCGGACGTGAGCGCCGCGTCCAATTTGATGGATCCATCCGCCACCTTGGGAACGGAGAGCGTGGTTTTTTGGATGTCGGACCATTCGCCTTCGGCGGTCACATCAAACGTCTGGGGATCGAAATCGGCCGGTGGCGCCTGGGCATGGCCAGGAAGACCGGCCGCCAACCATAATCCGCTCAAACACAAGTACGTCAGAATGGTTTTCTTCATTGGCTTGCAGAACCTCCCTTGGTTGAAATGGAGTGATGTCTCGCGTGCATGAACATACCGGGTTAGATTGAGATCGCTACCCTCCTTTCCTTCGGATCGGATAAATCAGGTTCATCCGGCGAATGAGAACTTTTTATCTAGTTATCCAGTATGTCCGGCCGCTTTTCCATCGGGCTGGCCGGGGTGATCAACCTCCTAATCCCCTCTCCCTCTGGGAGAGGGCTCGGGTGAGGGAATTTTTGCAGGGGCGGACCTTGGTGTCCGCCCGCATCATCGAGTGGGTGGGATGTCTTTTTCACCAGCAGGTACGCACTTGTCGAATGTACCATTTTTTCTTCCGGGGGAGGGGAAAATACCGCATTTTCCCGGATCCCCGCTTTCGCGGGGATGACGTCTTTCTCTCCAACAAATGAAATGGCCCTCTCCTCTTCTCCCCGAAAGAAAGAGAATTGTTGATTACCGGATTAAAACAAATACCATTCCTCCACGAAGGTCGCTTTTACGAAGGAAGCCGGCGCCCAGGTCGAGTCGTCGTCACCCGTGCCGACCCACATGATCTGTTGGCCGAACGTGGGCGAATTGGAGGTAGTGATCACCAGGGGGGTGAAGAGGATCTTACGGCTGTCGATGGGATCGGGCTTCATCAATTGCCATCCGTAAATGTCCTGATCCTCGAGAGCCATATCCGCCACTTCGGGCGTGTCGCTGTACGGCGAGGTTTCGATGGAAGCCCAGGGAACGTACAATTCGTACACATGGGTCTTGGGATAGTCGGCTTTGAAAGTGGTGTTGTAGGTATCCACGAACTTGTACACCGCCACCCAATCGGTCATGTGCATGCCCTTCAGATCCCGCCCCTGATCGTCTTGCAGCCACCAAGGCCCGTCCGTATCCGTGCGGCCGCCGCCGCGTTTTCCATGGTCAAAACGCCGGGTGTAGAGCTTGTTCATATCCTCCGTGGCGGTCATCCCGATGATGAATTCCCCCGGATACCATTTGCGGCCTTCCACAAAGTTTTCCTCTTTCTCCGGCTCCCAGGGTTCGGTGTCGCCATACCATATTTTCGCCTGGCGGGGATTCCCGGTGAAATCGAAGAACCAAGTGATGCTGTCGCGCAAATACCACTGGTGGTAATTATCGACCTCGTTGTCATCGCACGATTGATCGAACTCCATGGTTTCGCAGGCGAAATACATCCCGGTGGGACTGTGCACCACGCACGTGCGGCACACCAGATCGGCCTCGTTCCAGTTGTATCCGCCGATGGCTGCGGGATCCACGGGATACCGGACCCCGCCGAATTCAAGCCATTCTCCCTTGGCCCACCCGGCTTCGTCGAACGCTCCGTCGATTTTCATCTCGCTGTCCGCCACCGGCATGAAGTGGTACTCGGGAGCCAGAGGATTCTGCGCTCCCGCGGATGTACCCATGAACAACGCGATCCCGATACCCATCAACAAAAATGTTCTGTTCATTGGTTTTTCCTCCGCCTTTGGTTGGCTTTTTCTTTTCGTGGATTCGTTTCCATATCACTGGACCGCCGCGGTCTCCTAATATATTCAATTCATTTCGTCTTGCGATTGTTTATTCATACTCCTTTCCCCCGGGAATTGTCAACACAAGTCCCGGTATTTCCTAAATTAATATAACACAAGAAGGATTTTGGATTTTTTACCGGATCCGGCCGGTCAGGACCCGTCGCAGGAAAGGATGGGATGGGATCTCCCCGTGGGTGTGGAGAAGCGCCATTCAGGGACCGTAAATGATGATGTCGCCCTGGCTGACCACGCCGTTGGTGATGTCGTAAATGACCGCCAGCCGCTGGTCCTGCACCTCGGAGAGGTTGTCCGGCCCCTGGCTGGAGAGGAGGTATTCGGCATTTTGCGGACCGCCGGGGGTGTGGTCCACAGCGAATTTCAAGAGCATCGCCGGCCAGGTACAGACTTTGCTTTTGTTGAGGTAAAAATACTCCTTGTCGTCAAACGTGCTGGTGCGGCTGCCTTCCTGGGTGTTGAAAGGGTCCACGGCCGGGACGTTGGCGTAGGCGACGGGCTGAAAGATTTCGCCGGCCCGGAACTGGACGTCACCCATGATTTCAAGCGAGCAAGAGTCGGGGTAGCCGCTTTGATCGGTGCGGTACATCTCGATGGCGGTTTTCATGGCGCGCAAATCGGCGTAAACCCGGGCCACCTTGGCCTTGAGCTGAGCCTGGAGAAAGTTCGGCACCGCGATGGCGGCCAGGATGCCAATAATCGCCACCACTATGAGCAGTTCAATGAGGGTGAAGGATGAAAACGGGGTTTGGCGGATTGGGAGCATGAGAAACCTGTGATTCGAATGATTTTTCGTCGAATGATCATACCGGGTGGCGGGGAGGAAGTCAAATCAAACTGATCCGGGAAACCAGGACTTTCCCCCGATGGCGGGCTCGCCTCTCCGCGGCTTGACCGGTGAACCTCCCCGGCATCCCGTCTCCCCCTGGGAATGGGAACAAGTCAGGTCATGCCCTCTCCCTTTGGGCCAGGATTAGGATGAGGAGATAGCGCGGAGACGCGTATGTCCACGCGAATCCTTTCCACACCAACCCATGATCTCATCCTCGACCCATCCGGCGTTCCCCCCCCAAAAAACGGGCGCACTCCGTACGCCCGTTTCCTTACTTCACTTCATGAATTCCAGCCGTCCGTTCAGTTCATCAGCATCCAGCTGTGAATCGCGGTTTGCGTCTGCGGCATGGGATTCGCGTACACGGCCAAAGTGTTCACGCCACTAAGCGTGTTCACGTCGCCGGGCACGCCTTCATTCAGGCTGGCCACCACGAAAATATTCGCGTTGGCGTCCACGGCGGGATCGCGTTGGCTGCCAATGCTGTCATCGGGAGGAAAGGTGATGAAGGATGGTCCAAAGGGCTTCCCATCCCGCGTATGCATTTGCATGAACTGGATTTTATCCGCGTCCGCGCTGCCATCGAACGCTTGATCGCTGCGGTCGACGACAAAGAAATTGCCGCTGGGATCCGATGTCAAATCTCCTTCCCGCACTTCCGGCAGATTATCCTTGTGACGCAATCCATCGTACGTGGACCGGATGATCTTCTTGTCCTGGCCGAAAACCGTCACGCCGAAGGTATTGGTATTCAAACCCACCAATTTGATATTCACGCCGGATACATAGACTCCATCTCCATACCCCAATTTCGGGCTGATGATTCCCGGCTGCACGATGGTTCCCTCATCGATCAAGGTCTGATCCACCACGCCGAACGGTTCGCCCACACGCTCCCCGTTGTTGTCGAAGAACTGGAGCGGATAGGGATCGCCATTCGCCAGCAAGCCGGGTATCACGGCGATGATCGCGAACGTGCCGTCCGGTCCCGCCACAACATCGGGATTCGATTGGCTGCTGTCCCATCCGCCGTTCTCATCGCTGACTGGAAACGCCCAGCGCGACGGTCCCACCGGCGTGCCATCCTTTTCGAATACCCGGTACACGATTTTACCCGCCGGGGTGTTTCCGTTATCCGTCAATCCGAACTGGAGTTGCATATTCACGGACTGCATGGACAAGACCACGACAAACCGGTCATTGGACAACCGCTCCACCAGGGCCCGCTGATCCACATCCGGGTCGCGGTCATCGTTGCCGGGCTGGTTCGCCGGCTCCCAGACACTCTTCAGCGCGGTTAACGGCTTCAAAGTCGCGTCGAAAATCCGGTACCCGCTGACTTCCCGGTCGATGACCGATAAGTCAAGGCCATCCTCGGTCCCCAGCCCAAAACGGGATCCGCCGACCGCCACGCACCCGCCGTCCGAAAACGCCGCGATATGCCATCCCTTGGAAATGCCGAAGGATTCCGAGTTATCCCGGGTCGTCACCGGCCCGGCCAGTTTGTTGCCGTTTTTATCGAACTTATAGATCGTGGCCCGTCCCGGATTGATCCATCCGCCTTCCTGCGCGTAGGAAACGATGAAGAAGTCATCTTTCCCGGGAACGATATCCACTCCCGGTTGGAATCCGAAAACCGCGATGCCCCCGGCCACCTCGCGGTCATCCAACACCGCAAAGGGGACCAAGGCGGTCAATCCCGGCACCGCGCTGGGCGCCACGGGAAGCACGGCTTCTTCCAATTCAATCTGGTCGATGTTATCGCTGATCCCGGCCTGGACCACTAAAAACATAATCATGAAACACCACAACCATCGGTTGCCTGCCATTTTTCTTTCCCCTTTCGATGTTAGATGAATCATTGGGAAAAACGGTAGATCATATTCAGTTTTCAAGGCGAAATTAAGTCAGCAGTTATAGATATATACAAAAAAATGCCCACCCTGATTCCATTTCCCCCCCCACAGCGGGCATACTCACAATGGGCACACCAGCTTGCCGAATCGTTCGGTGAGCAGCAAAGCAGGGTGGACTCAAAGCGCAGCGAAACCCGCCCCTATACCATCGTAAGCCTGGAAGAGGGGATTTGGGGTTGATTTTCACCGGTCCCTTCGAAGAGTCGCAAGCCGGCCATTCGCCAGTAAAATCATACTCGCTTGCCAGAGAGCCCCAGACGGACATCCACTCTTGCATGCCGTTGTGCGATCCCGTCCGCCTGAATTATAATATTTGTTATAATCGGAGGACAGTCATCATGTTGAAAGTGAAAGTAACCACCGTGGGCAGTTCCACCGGCGTGGTGTTACCCAAAGAGATCCTCGCCAAACTCCGGGTCGAGAAAGGGGACACGCTCTGCTTTATCGAGACCCCCAACGGCTTTGAAATAATCCCTTACGACCCGGAATTCGAGCGGGAACTCGGGGCGGCGCGGGAGATTATGCGCCGGTACCGGAACGCGTTGCGTGAGTTGGCCCAGTGAGCTGGCGTTGGCTGTCCAAAGCCGGGGTGCTCGCCATTCACAGTGAGCAACTCGCGGAGCATGGCGGCCGTCCCGGCCTCCGTGACGAAGCCCTGCTCGACAGCGCCTTGAGCCGGCCACGCAACCAAGCGGCTTATGGCCAAGCGGGAATCGCGCGGCTGGCGGCCGCCTATGCCTTTGGCCTGGCGCGGAACCATCCCTTCGTGGATGGAAACAAGCGGACCGCGTTTGTGGCGGCGGGCACCTTTCTGCTTCTTAATGGATGGGAGATCACCGCTTCCGAAAAAGCCGTGGTGGAGACTTTTCTCCGGTTAGCGGCCGGAGAAATGACAGAAGAGCAGCTGGCCGCCTGGTTCGAAAAGAATACGGCGCCGCCGGAACAGCAGGACACGGATTTGAACAAATTTCCACGGTTACCCTCACCCTGACCCTCTCCCAGAGAGGATAGGGAAACGGTTTTGTCTGAATCAGGATAGACAGGAATGGATGGATTGCGCGACGCGTAGTAGGGGCACGTCGCAACGTGCCCCTACAAGAGAAACCACTACGGGTGGATTCTCACATCCCCCCTCACAGCGGGCACACCAGCTTGCCCAGGCGCTCGGTGAGCAGTTCGTTTTCCTGGTAGGAGACCGGGCAGTCAATCACGGCGGGGCGGTTTTGGTTGAAGGCATCTTCCAGGATGGGCCGCAACTCGTCCGCCGCCTCGACCCGGAAGGCGGCGCATCCGAAACTTTCCGCAAACTTCACAATGTCGGGATTGCCGAAATCCACGTGGCTGTAGCGGCCGAACTGGTTGTGCTGTTTCCATTTGATCAGGCCGAAGGTGTTGTCGCGCCAGACCAGGGCCACAATGGGAACGTTGTAGCGCACCGCGGTCTCCAATTCCTGGCAGTTCATGAGAAATCCCCCATCGCCGTGGATGCCGAGGACACGGCGTCCGGGGTAGAGGAGTTTTGCGCCAATGGAGCCGGGGAGGGCGATCCCCATGCTGGCGAAACCGTTGGAGATGATGCAGGTATTGGGTTCGTTGCAGGGGTACAT
Source organism: bacterium (assembly GCA_041946805.1). Classification (GTDB taxonomy): domain Bacteria; phylum Hinthialibacterota; class Hinthialibacteria; order Hinthialibacterales; family Hinthialibacteraceae; genus JABLXU01. Next base: position 8,491 of record JBHGBC010000057.1, on the reverse strand, counting down.
GCGCGCGATCCAGAGTTTATGGGCGCCGACATCGGAGATGAGGATGTCGTGGTCATCCATGACCTTGCGCACCTCGTGCAGGATCTTTTGGGGCTTGAGTGGAAAGCTGGCATCGCTGCCGGATTGTTCAAGTTCGTTCAGGATCATGTCGCGCAGCGTTTTGACGTAGCGGGTGTCGCCGCGGGGTGTGATCTTGGCGCCCAGCTCATCCAGCGCCAGGCCGATGTTGGATTCCATGCCACAGTAGAGCTGATAGTGCTTGTCCACCTCGGCGGGCGTTCGGGCGATGTGGATGATTTTCTTGTCGCAGTTCGGATTCCAGCGCGAGGGCGGAAATTCGACCAGGTCGTAGCCTACGGAGATGACTACATCGGCCCGGTCGAAGCCGCAGTTGACGTAGTCGCGGGCCTGGAGGCCGACCGCCAAGAGGGAGAAGGGATCGCTGAACGGCAGGACGCCCTTGGCCATGAAGGTGTTGGCGCAGGGGATGCCGGTGTGAGCGACAAAACGGCGGAGCGCGGGCGCGGCCTGGTTGCGGATCACGCCGTTGCCGGCCAGCAGGAGGGGAAACCGCGCGTTGTTGATGCATTCCGCCGCCCGTTCGATGGCGCTGAGCAGGGGCTCGGAATCGCGCGGCTGCTGGGGAAGCAGGGGTTCCTCGTACACCTCCATCTTGGCGACATCCTCGGGAAAGTCGATATGGGTGGCCCCGTACCGTTCGGTCTGAGCCACCTTGAAGGCCTTGCGCACCACTTCGGGGATGATCTCCGGCGTGATCAGCGGGGCGTTGTACTTGGTCATGGGGCGGAAGAGGGCGACGAGGTCCATGGCCTGGTGGGATTCCTTGTGCAGCCGGTCGATCGAGGCCTGGCCGGTGACCGCCACCAGGGGCACGGAATCCATGTTGGCGTCGGCCACGCCGGTGACCAGGTTGGTGGCGCCCGGTCCCAGGGTGGAAAGGCAGACCGAGGCCTTGCCGGTCAAGCGGCCCTGCACGTCGGCCATGAAGGCCGCCGCCTGCTCGCTCCGGGTGAGAATGAAACGCAGGCTGGAATCGAGCAGCGCGTCCATGACGTCCATGTTTTCTTCGCCGGGCAGTCCGAAAAGAAAGGGGGCGGCTTCCCGCTCAAGGCATTTCACAAACAGTTCCGCGGCTTTCATGAAATTCTCCTGGATGTCGTGTTTCCTGTTTACATCTTACTTCAGGAATATGAAAAGCAAAATTTGGAGAGGCATTTCCAACGCGGAGCGTTCATGGGCGGAGGTCCGGGAGGGAGAACCGGGAGGGAGTGGAATAAAAAACCGAGGCGTTTTCGTCAAAATCCGAGAAGATTCAGCATGTCTCACACCACGAAGCAAACACTGAGAAAGTTCTTCATTCAAGTACATGGTTACATACGTATCTCATCCCCTCAGGGGATGAATGTGAATAGCCGAAGGCGATAGCCTACGGTTCCGTACGGGAAACCACCAATCCCGCGGGGGTTGGATTTAGATAATGCAACCCCTCCGGGATCGCTCCTTTTATGGGCACTACCGGGGGTTGTCACCCCCACTATTCACATGCAATCCCTGCGGGATGGCGCGCAGGCAAGATGCCCGCGCCACAACAACCTGGATGCCCGCTTGCGCGGGGATGGCACCGTTAGCCAATCGCGGGGGGATCGAGCCGCCGGGAGCTGAGCCGCGCAATCGGTTTTTCTCCCGGCGAATGGTATAATAATCGGCATCCGACAGAATGCATGGGCATCCCGGCTGGGCTTCTTGACAATCCATTCCCCATCCGAAAAGGCCAGTCCCCGAGGAGGAGAGCGCATGGTGTTTCAATCCGTCAATCCCGCGAATGGCAATGTCATCCAAACCTACGACGAGATGCCGCCCCGGGAAATCAACGAGATCATCCACAAGGCGCACGAAGCCTTCTTATCCTGGAGAAAATCCTCATTTGCCCACCGGGCGGAGTTGATGGCCGGCGCGGCGGAGCTGTTGCGGAAATACAAGGACGAATACGGCAAATTGATGGCCTTGGAGATGGGAAAGCCCATCCGGGACGGGCGGGGCGAAGCGTCCAAATGCGCCTCCGTCTGCGAATATTACGCGGAAAACGCCGGGAAAATCCTGTCGCCGGAGCCCATCCCCACCGACGCAAGCCGGAGCTACGTTTCCTTTCAACCTATGGGGATCGTACTGGCGGTGATGCCCTGGAACTTCCCCTTCTGGCAGGTGTTCCGGTTCGCCGCGCCCGCGCTGATGGCCGGCAACGCGGGGATCTTGAAACACGCCTCCAACGTGCCGGGTTGCGCGTTGGCCATCGAGCAGATTTTCCGGGACGCGGGATTCCCCGAAAACTTGTTCCGGTCGGTGTTGTGCGGCAGCCGGGAGGTGGCGGCCATCATCGAGAATCCCCTGGTGCGGGCCACGACGCTGACGGGCAGCACGCCGGCGGGCCGGGCGGTGGGCGCGAAATCGGGCGAGCGGCTCAAAAAATCCGTGCTGGAGCTGGGCGGCAGCGATCCCTACCTCATCCTGGAAGACGCGGACCTGGAGGCGGCGGCGGCCACCTGCGCGGCCAGCCGGCTGATCAACTCGGGGCAGAGCTGCATCGCGGCCAAGCGGTTCATCGTGGTGGAGCCGGTGGCGGAACGGTTCACGGAATTGTTCGTGGAAGCGATGCGGTCGGCGAAGATGGGCGATCCGCTGGCAGAGGACACGCAGGTGGGTCCGTTGGCCCGCCACGATCTCCGGGACGAGTTACACCAGCAAGTGGAGAAGAGCCTCGAGCAGGGCGCGAAACTGCTGCTGGGCGGAGAAGTTCCCGAGGGGAATGGCGCGTATTATCCGCCCACCGTGCTGGCCAACGTGAAAAAAGGCATGGTGGCCTATGAGGAAGAACTATTCGGGCCGGTGGCGTCGATCATCACCGTGAAGAACGAGGAAGAAGCCATTGCCACCGCCAACGATTCGGTCTTCGGCCTGGGGGCGGCGGTGTTCACGCGGGACGCGGCGCGGGGCGAGCGCATCGCGGCGGAGGAGTTGGACGCGGGCGCGTGTTTTGTCAATACATTCGTACGGTCCGATCCCCGCCTGCCCTTCGGCGGCGTGAAGGAGAGCGGATACGGCCGCGAACTGGCGCATTACGGGATCAAGGAATTCGTGAACATCAAGACGGTGTATGTGCGGTAAGGATATTGTTATTGGTGATGGGAGGGAGATAGCAGGGTAATATTGAGGGATTACGCATAGCAGGGGCACGTTGCAACGTGCCCCTACAAGGGCCGATGGATGGTTGGCAAAGGCGCTTGACTCCCTATCGGGAGGATATCACGATTCCAAATGGGCTTTCCCTCACCTTAGCCCTCTCCCGAGGGGAGAGGGGAATTTTGGGGTGGTTTGTAACGATCACTTCGATGAGATGCGAACCGGCCTTCTGAAAAAACCTACGCATTTGCCGGATAAGCCCCAAAAGCCTTACAAGGCTGTCATCCCCAAGTCTTATATGGATGTCATTCCCGCGAAAGCGGGAATCCAGAATAGCGGGAATTCAGAATAGCGGGAACCCAGAATATTGTGGCGCAGGCAACTTGCCTGCAACCAATCCCGGCGGGATTGAATGTGAATAGCCGGGGGTGACAACCCCCGGTACCGTTATCAAAGATATCGATCCCGCAAGGATCGAATGGATTATTCAACCCCCATGGGATTGGTATTGATACGTTACGAAACCGTAGGCTGTCGACTGCGGCTATTCACATGGATCCCCTGCGGGGTTCAAATACTATCGCCTGTACAGGACTTCTGGGTATGAATCAGCAGCTCGGGAGAGGGAATTAACCCAAAATCATGCCTGACGCGTTGGATCTTTTCCATCCCTTGATTCGACGCTGGTTCGCGGAACGGGTGGGCGAGCCGACGGATGTCCAGACGCGGTCGTGGCCCGAGATCGCGCGGGGCCGGCATGTGTTGATCACGGCTCCCACCGGCAGCGGCAAAACCCTCACGGCGTTCTTGTGGTCGATCCATCAGCTGGTCACGGAACAATGGCCGCGCGGGGGAACGCGGGTGTTGTACGTGTCTCCCCTCAAGGCGCTGAACAATGACATCCAGCGCAACCTGCTGGGGCCGCTCGCCGAAATCCAGGACTACTTTGAAAAAGAAAACGAACCTTTCCCCGCCCTCTCGGTGCTGACCCGCAGCGGTGATACCGAGTCTTCCGAACGCGCGCGGATGCTGCGCCGGCCGCCGGAAATCCTGATCACCACGCCGGAGAGTTTGAACCTGCTGGTCAGCTCGATCCAAGGCCGGAAAATGTTGACCGGCCTGCGCTGCGTCATCCTGGATGAAATCCACGCCGTGGCGGGAAACAAGCGCGGGACACACCTCATTACCGCCGTGGACCGGCTGGTTCCCTTGTCGGGCGAGTTCCAACGCGTGGCGCTGTCGGCGACAGTGAAACCGCTGGAGAAAATCGCCGCGTGGGTGGGCGGCTTCCGGATGGAGAACAACGGTCCGGAAGCGCGATACATTCCCCGCGAAGTCCTCGTCATCCCCTCCGGGCAGGCCAAGCGGTATCAGGTCGAAGTGCGGTTCGCCGGGGCCGGGGATGAGGAACGTGGCGAACCATCGATGTGGGTGCGGCTGGCGGAAGAGTTGAAGCCGATCATCCAAAAAAACCGTTCCACTTTGCTCTTCACCAACAACCGGCGGCTGTGCGAGCGGATCAGCCTGCTGCTCAACCAGGACGAAGCGGAACGGATCGCGTACGCGCACCACGGCTCGCTGTCACGCGAGACGCGGCTGGTGGTGGAGGAGCGGCTCAAGCGGGGGGAACTGTCCGCCATCGTGGCCACGGGAACGCTGGAGTTGGGCATCGACATCGGCGCGCTGGACGAAGTGTTGATGGTGCAAACGCCCATCTCCATCGCGGCGGGATTGCAGCGGGTAGGCCGCGCCGGGCATCGCGTGGGCGAGATCAGCCGTGGGATTCTGTTTCCCGCCCATGGACGCGACCTGGTGGAATCGGCGGTGATGGCGAAAAGCATCCTGGAGCGGGACATCGAACCGCTGGAGCCCGTCTCCGGCGCGCTGGACGTGCTGGCGCAGGTCATCGTGGCGATGACGGGCGTGGAACAATGGGACATCGGCCGGCTGTACGATTTTCTACGCACCAGCCACCCGTATCACGCGCTGCGGCGGGCGGAATACGACCTGGTCCTCAAGATGCTGGGCGGGCACTACGGGGGCGGGCGTTTGCGCCGGTTGCAGGCGCTGGTGTCCATCGACCGGCTGGACAATACCATCCGCGCGCGGGACGGCGCGCTGCGGCTGGTGTATTCTTCGGGCGGCACGATTCCCGACCGGGGCTATTACACCCTGCGGCACCGGGAGACTCACGCCAAGATCGGCGAACTGGACGAAGAATTCGTGTGGGAACGGCGGCTGGGCGATACCTTCACCTTCGGCACGCAGACCTGGCGCATCCATACCATCACCCACAACGACGTGCTCGCGGTCCCGGTTTCCGGCAAGGCCAAGGACATGCCCTTCTGGCGGGCGGAAGCAGCTGGGCGTGATTTTTATTTCGCCGAAAAAATCGGGCAATTTCTCGAAGCCGCCAACGAACAATTGGAGACCTCCGGCTTCCTGGAATCTCTCCAGCGGGAATACCAGTTGGATGAACCGGCGGCGGAAGTGCTCATCGGTTTCCTGCGGGACCAGAAGGAAGCCACGCGTTCCGATCTGCCCCACCGGCATCTTCTGCTGATCGAATACACCAAGACGCCGGAGATTGTCCAGGACGGATGGATGGTGGTGCTGCACACGGGATGGGGCGGCAAGATCAACCGCCCGCTGGCCGTGGCCCTCGCGGGATTGTGGGAAACCACCCAGGGGACACGGCTGGAAGTGTTCGTCAACGATGACGGCATCGCCATGCACCTGCCACCGGGCGCGTCCGCGCGGGAGATGCTGTCCGCCATCGATCCGCAAGACATAGAAAGATGGCTGCGGGGGAAGCTGGAACAAACCGGCTTCTTCGGGGCGCGGTTCCGGGAGAACGCCGCGCGCGCCCTGCTGCTGCCCCGCGACACGTTCGGCCGCCGGACGCCGTTGTGGCTCAACCGACAGCGTTCGAAAGAACTGCTGGACGCCGTGTCGCGGTTCCCCGATTTTCCCATTGTGCTCGAAACCTGGCGCGAATGCCTGCGCGACGAGTTCGATCTCGACGCCTTGCGGGCGCTGCTAGGGGAAATCCGGGACGGGACCATCGCGGTCACCGAAACCCGCACGGCGCATCCCTCGCCCTTCACCCAAAGCCTGCTGTGGCAACAAACCAACGTCTATATGTACGATTACGATGACGGGCTGGAGGGCAAGACCTCGCGCCTGCAGGACGATTGGATCAAGGAGATCGTCTTCACCGCCGACCTGCGGCCCGAAATCGCGCCGGACCTCGCGCGGCGGTTCCAGCAGAAGATCCAGCGCGTGTTCCCGGATTACGCTCCCGGAAGCCCCGCCGAGTTGTTGGATTGGGTCAAGGAGCGTCTGTTCATCCCCGAAGCGGAATGGAGGGAACTGCTCCAGGCGATCCAGCGGGATACTCGCATCGATCCCGCCGCGTGGCTGCGGGAAATCGGCGGCAAACTCATCCGGATCACGCTTCTCCAGCATATCTCGTCCGGCGTGGTATCGCTGGAAATCCTGCCCCGGCTGCTGAAGGTGTTGCAGCTGGATCTCGAATCCATCCATATGGATGCGTTGCCCGCGGATGAGCCGCCGCCAATCCGCAAGGGATTCGTGGAAAAGGAAATTCAGCGGCTGGCCAAGCAAGAGGAAGAATCCCTGGCGGAGCGGCTGGGCCAGTGGCTGGCGTATTACGGGCCCGTGCGCCGCGCGTTTCTGCTTGAGACCTGGGACCTCAGCGAATACACGTTGGAAGCCGCGCTGGAGGAATTGCTGAACGAGCAGCGGATCGTGGCCGGCACGCTCACCGTGGGCGGGGCGGGAGACGAAATCTGCGACAGCGAAAACCTGGAGCGGCTGCTGCGCCTGGCCCGCAAGGAGGCCGCTCCGGCTTTCGAAATCCTGCCGGCGGATGCCTTGCCCTTGTTTTTGGCCTCGCAGCAACGGCTCACGCGCCCAGGAAGCACGCGGGATGATTTGCAGCGGGCCCTGGAAAAATTACTCGGCTATACGGCGGCCGCGAATTTATGGGAAACCGAGTTTCTGGTCTCGCGCGTGAGTTCGTATTCCCCCGGCTGGATGGACAGTTTGATGCAGGAGACCGATCTGCTCTGGCTGGGGCGCGGCCAGGAAAAGATCACGCTCTGCTTCCGGGACCAGTTGGATCTCTTCGCGGATGGGGAGAGCGAACCGGATCCAGACGAATCTTCAAGTCAAGAAGAGAATACGGCGGACGTGGCCGCGCTGCGGGCAATCTTCCCCAACCTCCAGGCGAAGTATGATTTCACCCATCTGCTGCAGCACAGCGGCTTGGAGTCGGGGGAATTGGCCCGCCGCTTGTGGAACTTGGCGTGGTCAGGCCATGTGACCAACGATTCGTATGCCGCGTTGCGCAAGGGCATCGAGACTCGGTTCAAGGTGGCGGAAATTTCCCAAAATGAAACTCACACCCGGCGGTCCGGATTCTCGCGCTGGCAATCCACGCGGCCTTTTGCGGGCAACTGGTACGCGCTGCCGGATCCGCGCCTGCCGGAAGACGCCATGGACGAACTGGAACGGCAAAAGGACCGCGTCCGGCTGTTGCTCGACCGCTACGGCGTCCTGTTCCGGGATTTGTTGGCCCGCGAATCCTCCGCGTTCCGCTGGGGCCGGCTTTTCAAGGCCCTGCGGATCATGGAGTTGTCGGGCGAGATCGTGGGGGGATACTTTTTCGAGGGGATTCCCGGAATGCAATTCATCAGCCCGGCGGCGTTGCGGACGATGCCGTTTCACCTCTCCGAGGAGCCGGTCTTTTGGCTCAACGCGGCCGATCCCGCCTCGCTGTGCGGATTATCTCTCACCGGCCTGGGGTATGAATTGCCCGAGCGGAGGCCGTCGCATCATCTGGTCTATCACGGCCGAAAACTGGTCATGACCAGCCGCCGTCAGGGGCGCGAGGTGGAGATGTACGTCTCCCCGGAAGATCCTAACCTGCCGCGCTATTTCGGCCTTTTCCGCGATTGGCTGGAGCGGCTGGTCTCTCCGGCGCCCGTGATCGTGATCGAGTCGATCAACGGCGGGGATCCCGCGCGGAGCGCCTACCTGCCAGCGCTGCGGGATCTGTTCGACACCCGCGCCGAGTACAAGAAAATCACCCTGCGGAAACGCTACGGCCGGCAGGGAATGTAAGTACCTCCGTAACGATTTACCGGTTTGCAGTAAAGCTATCGAGCGCCAACGGCGCGGCATGAGTGTAGCCCAGGGTGTAAGCCCTGGGAAAGATAAAAAAGAATAGTAATTAATCCCCTCTCCCTTTGGGAGAGGGTTAGGGTGA
>JBHGBC010000056.1:0-31058 GCA_041946805.1 bacterium | reverse complement strand
TTCAACCTGAGTCAAGCCTTCAAATCCCATTACGCCACATATACCTATGATACGGGAGATAAGGGATTTCTAATCAAACTGGTAAACACGCCATCGGCTTATTGGAGGATCTGCGCGAGCGAATATGTTACGCCCGCCAGCCGGCCGTTTTTGACGGTAAAATGCGCGGCCACGGATTATGGGGTACATATATTCCCGAATTCAACTGAAGCAGATGGGCAACCAGGAAGAATGGAACGGGCCGCACAGGATTATTTTCAATTTTTGCGGTATGTGGATGAAAAGGACGTCGCTATCGGATGGTTGCCAACGTATTGTGGTTATGCCAAATCCTATGGATTAAAAGTATTTATCCATGCCCCTGTGGCGAATCAATGTTTTTCCGCGACCGCGCCTATTCCTCACTTATCGAAGGATCAATATGCACAACATATTTATGATCTTCTTTATATAGGAAAAGATTATATTAACGATAGGACGATATTCGGAATCGAAATCGGTGGAGAGGAATCCGATTGTTACGGATCCGATCCCAAGGATCCACGGCGTCTTTGGTGGGAAAATAACCGGACCACCACCGGCTGGTATTTTGGAAATCAAGTTCAAGGAGCCAGTTTCGCGGTCTATTATTTGGCGGCAAGGAATCGCATCAAAAATTCCACATTCGCGTCATGGAAGAATTTGGAAATCTGGAGCGGTGGTACACCGGAAAAACACGAGTCTTTAACATACTCTGAATCAAAGACTATTCAAGTTGGAAGTGCGCGGGAATTTATCAAAGGATTTATCGCGCGATGTATTTCGGAAGCGACTTCCACGGGACTAGGATATTATGATTTTCTCCCAGATACCATTTCCATGCATGGATATACAGGCCGTTTATCACCCGAATACACTGCATCTGATATTGAAAATGTAACAGAATGGTTCAAGCGTGTTGAATCATTGTATACCATCAGCGATGAGAAAGGTTACATACCTAACTTTGCGGTAACGGAATATGGTTTCAGTCCGATCGCATGCGCAACCAATATCTGGGCCCCCTTGAATGCCACGGAAACGAGTCAAGCGGTCTATTATTTACGTTCATCCCTGATGAACGCCACCATGCAGCCCTTCGCGGGAATAGGATGGGGGAGAAGCGTCTATTTTTCTCATAACGCCGGCAAATACGATGACGGAATCGTATTCCAAGACTTCGGATTTCATAATCGTGATTTTGTGGATCAATATCTTGACAAGAATATTTTTTTTGGCAGCCATCGAGCGATCAAGCATATCGCCCGTGCTTTGTATGCCACTACGGTCACTTCACCCACGCCCGCCTTAAAACTCAAGGATCCGTACACTAAAATATGGGTCCCAACAAAGAATGAATGGAATCCATACACCACCGAAGGCCTGGCCTGGTGTGGATGGGAAACCCAAGAAGGGCAAAAATGGGGTGCGATATGGCGGTATAAATGGTCGGAGTCCTATGTCACATTTGTACCAACCTCAAAAAGTTTTACCATTCAAGGAGATGTAAGTAATGCATGGAAAATTACAAAATTATATTCTCTTAGCATAAATCCCGGCCAGGCAATATGGAGCATAACAGATCGTTCAAGCAATCCAATCTATGGAACCTATGCCAGCGGAGTCACTTCATTCTCCATCCCCAACGTTATGCAAAATCCTATCATTGTAATATTTGACTCTCAATAATAATTTGAGAAGTTTTTTATTCCCCTTTATAAGGAGACAAATCATGAATATTTCCAAATCTTTCATATCTAATTTCACAATCATTTTCATGTCTCTCGCATGCATTATTATTCCCTGCCAAGTATATTCCCAACCGAAGCTTATGCTTACAATAGTACATGAAGATACTGATCCAGTCTATGCCATAGCTTTTTCGAAGGATGCTTCTATGCTTGCTACGTCTTCCATTGATGTCTAGATCTGGGATGCAAGTAATGGTGCGCTCATTCAAAAAATACAAAAACCAAATTTAGTTGCCACCTATAGTGTAGCATTCTCCTACGATCTCAAAATGTTGGCGACAAGTGGAGAACATTTAAGTACACAGATATGGGAAATAAAAACATTAAACAAATTACAAACCTTTCAAGAAGATAGGATGAATATCTATATTTATCCAACACCACATAGTGCTGTAACTTTTACGCCAGATGATCAATATGTTATAACTGGCGCTGGAGACGGGGATATCAACGCATGGGATTTAACTACGGGGAAAGGAACAATGATAATCGACATACATAGTTGGGTTCATTACATTACATGCTTCTCCGATCGCAAGAGGATTTTAGCCAATAGTACTGTATTTTTGTTTCCAGATGGTAATCTTGTAGCGGAATTTAATGGGTTATCGTATTTAACAAACGATGGATTAAAAATATTGGAATGGACCAGTTTTCTTCAGGATAATATTGATTACCTGCGGATGAATATCTGGGATGCGAAAACATATGAAAAGGTCGGCGAAACACCCGGTTTTCGCACCAAAAGCCAAGTGATGCGTATTACTCCTGACGGGAATTATATCGTTATCGGCCGAATCAATGATTCGGAACCCACACGAATCATGAACGTGCAGAATACCAACCAAGTAAGTGTTTTGGATCACAACGATTTTCCCGTCAGAAAAATCGAATTTTCACCCGATGGCAAACGAATGGCGTTAGTCAGTACGAATACCGTTTATATCTACGACATCTCCGGCCTCACCGCCGGGGTGAAGGGGTCGGAAAACATGCGGCCATAATCCATACGGAAATTCTCCCGCTTGGCCTGTCGCGTCACGGGCTATCCGCCTTCGCTTTCTCTCCTCGTTAAACCTCCCCGTTCCACTTCCCCGCCCCTTTCTCTCCTCACTCCATTGGTTCCCCGCTTCCGATTCGGTATAATAAACGGAGGGTGACCGCATGAAACCAAACCATCTAATTCTTCTTGTGTTACTGGCCCTATGGCCTGCCTCCGCCGCCCGGGCCGAAGCGGTCCATTGCGATTTTTGCGGCGAGGCCATCACCGGCCGGTACATTACCTACACGTTGGATAACGTCAGCATCGACGTGTGCCTGGAGTGCGACCGCGCCCTCCCCCACTGCGCCGCCTGCAAACTCCCCTTCCGGCCGAACCAGGTGGTCAAGCAGCGGGGCGAAATCCTCTGCCGCGCCTGCCTGGCCCGCGCGATCCATTGCGAACTGTGCGGCAAACGCATCGAAGGCAAATATTACTCCTCCAAGGAAGGCAACAAGTTCTTCTGCCAGCGCTGCTATCTGCAATACCCCAAGTGCATGGTGTGCGGCCAGCCGGGCCCGGTCACACGCCTGCCGGGCGGCGTGGGCGTCTGCGCGCAATGCCTCCCCACCCTGCAGCGCTGCGCCGCCTGCGGCCAGCCGGTCACCGGCACGTACTACAAGTTCGCTTCCTCGGACAAGGTCTATTGCGCGGACTGCAAGGAACACCGGCCCCAATGCTACGCGTGCGGCACGCCCCTGGGCAAAAACTATTGGGTATTCCAGGACGGCCGCAAAATCTGCCCGGAATGCAACGCCCGCGCCGTGATCGACGAAAAGCAGATCCGCGCCATCATGGACGAGGTGCGCCGCCTCGCCACCCAGCGCCTCGGCCTGGGCGTGAAAACCGCCTGCGCCGTCCATGTCCAGCAGTTGAACAAAACCTCCTCGGAAGAGGCGGCCAAGGCCAAAATGGGCGAATCGCTCGTCAGCCCCCTGTTCGGCAAGGAACTGGGCCTGTTCCGCCGCCTGAATGGCGTCTCCGAAATCTTCCTGCTCTATGGCTTGCCGGTGGAGATGATCTACGAAACCGCCGCCCACGAATTCGCGCACGCCTGGCAGGCGGAAAACTGCCCCCCCGGTCAATCCCCCGAACTGCGCGAAGGCTTCGCCCAATGGGTGGCGGGCGAAATCTTGCAACTCAAGGGATACACCCAAGCCCTGGAACGCCTCGGCGCCCGGGACGACAACCCCTACGGGACCGGGTATCAAAAAATCAAAACCATCGAGCAAAACCTGGGCCGCGCGCCCATGATCGAATACGTGCGGAAGGTCAAATCCTGATCCCTACCAGCGCGGGTATTGCCGCAGCGGATATTCCACCACGTACCGCCCGTTCTTCACCGTCCCCCCGACGGTCACGATGTCCCCGTCCGACACCGTCCCGTTCGAGGGATTGTAATCGACCCCCGTCGCCCCGGGCTTGAAGGAATAGTTGGGCTGCCCCCAGCACATGATGTTGTCCGGCCCGGCGCTGGCCAGGCGGTAACTGTAACCGCGCGTCCCGCTGCCCGATTCGACCTTGTCGAAATTCACCCCCGACCAGTCGTCGAAATAATCGTACGTGTCGAAAAACGCCGGATCGTGCGCGCTCAACTGGCTGTAAAACGGATCGCTGGGGATGCTGCTCATGTACGACACCGGCGTGGTGAGGGGATAAAACCGGTGAGTGAGTTTGATCTGACCCGTCTCCTTGGTGACAGGATTGGACCGCGCCATGGGAAAATTGTTGTAATCGATCTGATACGACTCCAGCGCCGTTTTCAAGTTGCGCATGTCCGACTCCGCCCGGGCGACCTTGGCCCGGACCTGGGCGTTCATGAAATTGGGCACGGCAATGGCGGCCAGAATCCCGATGATGGCCACCACGATCAGCAATTCGATAAGGGTGAATCCGCTCGGACGCATGGTTGTCCTCCTCCATACCGCGTGTAAAATTCCACCGGATCGCCGCTAAGTCTAGTATAATGAAAAAATCAATCGTCTTCACCTGCAATGATGTGTTTTATAGTAAAATCGCCTCCCTGCCCTCTCCCCCGTCCTGAATTTCCTCCCCGATTGGAATACAATACACCCAGCGCTAGACCGGCCCGCGCGATTCCTCCCCCAAAGTCCGGGAAGGAGCAGGCGGGGCTTGGAAAGGTAGGATGGGTTAGCACGCTGTACGTAACCCATCCATAATCATAGGTCTAACTCACAACACCACTCCCCACCCGCTACCCCCTCTCCCCTTGGGAGAGGATTAGGGTGAGGGTATTTGATCGATATGGATTCCAAAACGGTGCGGCCGGTTGATTTACCGGCTAAGGTCCGTCCGGAGCACGCGGCCGCGGCCGCCTCTCCACCCGGGCCAGGAAAACAGAATGAAGAAACTCGATGACAGCCTCTTGCAAGGGGGATACCGCATCCTCCCGTCCGGCGCGCTCCGCGGCGCCATCCGCGTGCCGGGAGACAAGTCCATCTCCCACCGCGCCGTGATGCTCGCCTCGCTGGCCGAGGGCACCTCCCTCGTGCGGGGATTCCTCGAAAGCGCCGATTGCATCGCCACTTTGAACGCCTTCCAAAAACTGGGAATCGAATCGGAACACCAGAGCGGCTGCCTCGCCATCCACGGCCGCGGCCTGCGGCGCTTCTCCCCTCCCCGCGAAATCCTGGACATGGGCAATTCGGGAACCGGCGCCCGTCTCCTCCTCGGCATCCTCTCCGGACAGCCGTTCTCCGCCACCATCACCGGCGATTCCTCCCTGCGCGGCCGCCCCATGAAACGCGTGACCGAACCCCTCTCCCGCATGGGCGCGAAATTCACCCGCCTGGACGAAGGCTTCGACCTCCCCCTCCGCGTCGAGGGCGGCGCCCTGCACGGAATCGAGTTCCAATCCCCCGTCGCCAGCGCCCAGGTCAAATCCGCCCTGCTCCTGGCCGGCCTGTTCGCCCAAGGCCGCACCGTGGTGGAAGAACCCGCCCTCTCCCGCGACCACACGGAACGCATGCTCGAAACCTTCGGCGTCACCGTCGAACGCGGCCGCCTGCGCTGCGCCGTCTCCGGCGGCCAAACCCTCACCGCCCGCGACGTCCGGATCCCCGGCGACTTCTCCTCGGCCGCCTTCTTCATGGCCGCCGCCGCCATCCGGCCCGGCTCCGACCTGGTGATCCAGGAAGTGGGCGTGAATCCCACCCGCACCGGACTGCTCCATGCCCTGCGGGCCATGGGGGCGCACATCACCCTCCGCCACCTGAAATACTTCGGGGCGGAACCGGTGGCCGACATCCACGTGAATTACGCCCCCCTCCATGGGACACGGGTGGAAGGCGAACTCGTGGTGCGCATGATCGACGAGTTCCCCATCTTCGCCGTGGCGGCCGCCTGCGCCTCCAGCCCGTCGGTGGTGACGGGCGCGGAAGAGCTGCGCGTGAAGGAATCGGACCGCATCGCGGTCATCGTCGAGGAACTCGGCAAATTCGGCGTCGGCCTGCGCGAATACCCCGATGGCTTCGAAGTGCGCGGCGGGACGGATCTCACCGGCGCGCAATGCTTCGCCCACGGCGATCACCGCGTCGCCATGGGACTCTCCGTGGCCGGATTGGCGGCCAAGGGCGAAACGTGGATCCAGGGAACCGCGCCCGTGGCCACCTCGTTTCCCGGCTTCTTCGATCTGCTCAATGAACTCAGCGGCGGACGGGTGGAATGCGTGTCATGAAACGCGACAAACCGATCGTGGCGTTGGACGGCCCCGTGGGCGTGGGCAAAAGCAGCGTGGCGGCCGCCCTCGCCCAACGCCTGGGATTCCTCCATGTCGACACCGGCGCGATGTACCGGGCCGTCGCCTGGCTGGCCCTGCGCCGCGGCGTGGATCCCGCCGATTCGGAGGCGGCCGCGGATCTCGCCCGCGCGGCCCGCATCCAGCTCGCCATGGAAAACGGCCGTCTGCGGGTGTGGTGCAATGAGGAGGAGGTGACCGAAGCGATCCGCTCCCCCGAAATCAGCGCGGCCACCTCGCCCGTCGCCGACAATCCCCGCGTGCGCGAACGCCTGGTCGCCCTCCAGCGGGACCTGGGCTGCCGCGGCGGCGTGGTGATGGAAGGCCGGGATATCGCCACCGTCGTCTTCCCCGACGCCGAACTGCCCTTCTTCCTCGACGCCGATCCCCGCGCGCGGGCCGAACGCCGCTACCGCCAACTGCTGGCCATGGGCAAAACGGTCACGTTCGATGAAACCTTGGCCGGACTGCTGGAACGCGACCGCCGCGACCGCATCCGCCCCGTCGGCGCCTTGAAAAAAACGGACCGCGCCATCGAAATCGATACCACCTCCCTCACCTTCGGCGACGTCGTCGAGACTCTCTTCCGGAAAGTGCAAGATTGGATCCTGTCCCATAAGGAGGTCCACCGGTAACCGCCATGGCGATCGTGGGGATTGGCGTGGACATCGCCCGGATCGGCCGGATCGCCCAGTCGATCGACCGCTACGGCGACCGCTTCCTCCGCCGGGTTTACCACCCCTCCGAAATCCAGTTCTCCCTCACGCGCCGCAACCGCATGGAATTCCTCGCGGCCTGCTTCGCGGTCAAGGAAGCGGCCCTCAAGGCCCTCAGCGATTTCCCGGGACGGGGCATCGCCTGGAGCGACATCTACCTCTCGCACGCCCCCACCGGCCAACCGGTCCTCCACCTGGAAGGACGCGCCCGCCTCCTCGCCGAGGAAAAAGGCGCGCGTTTCCACCACGTCTCCCTCAGCCACGACGGCGATTGGGCCGTCGCCCAGGTGATCCTGGAAAACTGATCGCCGCCCCCCCAAAAAAATGGTTCATCCGGCAAGTACGAACTTTTTATCAAACATGTCCGGCCGCGCTTGAATCGATCTGGCCGGAGAGATTAACCCCCTAATTCCCTCTCCCTCGGGGAGAGGGCCAGGGTGAGGGAATTTTTGTTGAGGCGGACCTTGGTGTCCGCCCGGGTCTTCGAGAGGATGGAATGCCTTTTTCATCAGCAGGTACGCACGTATCGGATAAACCAAAAAAATCCCTCCCCGCGCTTGGGGAGGGTGAGAGAGTGAAGTGGAAGAAAGAACTTCCCAGCTGGTTTTTCTAGTTTCGCAATTCCTCCATGTATATGGAGTACATCTGATCCAGGATCTCCGCGGAGATGGTTCGCGGATGCGCCGTGAAGGTGAAGAGGTCCAGGATCAGATCGGTCACGTCCCGGGGATCGCACGCCCGCAAGGGTTGATTCTTGCGCCGGTAAAACTTCTGGATCACATGCTCCACATCCGCGGGATCATAACCCAATTTCTTCATCCGGCACTCCATCTCGAAGATCGCCTTGTACGCCTGCACGGACGGCTCGCCCAGGTAGATCTTGTACCGGATCCGGCGCAGAAACGCCTCGTCCGCCAAGTCCTTGGGATTGAGATTGGTGGCGAAGATCACCAACTCCTCGAAGGGGATGGTGAACTTCTTCCCCGTGTGCAGGGTCAGGTAGTCGATCCGCTCCTCCAACGGAACGATCCACCGGTTCAGCAAATCCTTGGGCTGCACCATCTGCCGCCCGAAATCGTCGATGATGAACACCCCCCCGTTGGCCTTCATCTGCAACGGCGCCTCGTAAAACCGCGTCGTGGGATTGAACCGCAGATCGAGCATGTCAAGCGTCAATTCCCCGCCGACGATCACCGACGGCCGGTGGCACAACACCCAGCGGTTGTCCAGATGCGTGTCCGCGATCCACACGCTGTCCGACAAACCCCGCAGATTCACCTGCGTCCGCTGATGATAAACCGGATCATACACCCGGATCAGGCTCCCCCCCACCAGCAGGGTGTGGGGAATGGCGATGTGCCCCCCATGCTGATCCAGAAACCGCGCCACCGCCTTGGCCAGGGTGGTCTTGCCTGTCCCCGGCGGACCGTACAAGAAACACGATTTGCCCGAACAGACCGCCGGCCCGATGCGGGTGAAGATGCTGTCGTCGATGATGAAATCCGCCCACCCCTGGCGCAGCATCTCCTCGTGGATCTCGATGTTCCGCAGGCTGTGATGATTGACATAATCCGTGTATTGCTTGAGCGTGACCGGCGCCGGCCCGATATACGTGTCCACCTGCAGCAGGTCGCGGACATGATTCTTGCCCCGCTCGGTCAACACGAACCGGTCGGCCGAATTGCCCAACCCATGCCCGCCGCGCTTCTCGGCGTACGTCAACGACACCAACTCGTCGAGCAGGGGATCGAGGAGCACGAAGGGCAGACAGATGTAATCGGAGATCTCGCGCCCCGTCAGCCCGCCGTACCGGTACAGATGCTTCACGACCAGGTCGGAGATCAGAGAACCCGTCAGCCCCGTCTCCTCCAGCGACTCGGGCGCCTTGGGATAATTGGTGACGGCCGCGTCGTTCAACAAGGGATGCGGGGCGCCGGTATACGGCTTCTTCGCCGGCGCGTCCTCCTCCTTCTCTTGCCGCAACAAGCTGTTCTCCTGATAACGGTCGATGCGGTCCAACACCATGATGACACCTCATCCGCGGCGGTCCGTTTCCACCCTCCCCTTCCGCGGGACACGGGCCGTCCGCCCTTTCTCACTGGTTCTCATCACCCCACCGGGACCCGCCGCCGCGGCCCGTCCGGCCTTCCGGCCAATCACGCATCCGGGGTCATTTCGACCCGGCGCCCGATGAGGACGACTCCTGCGTCAGGATCCCGAACACCCGCGGCTCCGCGGCCGTCTTGGTCTTGGCGGTCAACATCCGCTGATACACCTTGCCGGCCTCGATGCCCGCCATGCCTTCCCCCTGGGCGAACATCTTGATCACCACGCCGCGGTTGCACACCCGCCCGGCGTCCGTCCAGTTCGAGGCCGCGGGACGGGCTTCCCCAAAGCCATGCACGGCGATGCGCTCGTCCCACACTCCCGCGCTGCGCAAATAT
The DNA here is from genome assembly GCA_041946805.1 of bacterium. Classification (GTDB taxonomy): domain Bacteria; phylum Hinthialibacterota; class Hinthialibacteria; order Hinthialibacterales; family Hinthialibacteraceae; genus JABLXU01. The sequence goes on along the minus strand of JBHGBC010000056.1, from coordinate 21,333 downwards.
TCCGCCACCGCCATCGCCCGCTGGTACGACAACTTCTTGTTGTATTCGTCCGTGTTGACGTGATCCGCATGCCCCTCCACGATCACCAGGCCCGGCCGGCGGCTCACCTCCCGGGCGATCCCGTCCAACTGCCGCCGCGCCGCCGGCGTCAGCAACGCCTGGTCGAAATCGAAATACACCTGCCCGACCACCGGATCCGGCTGCGCGGCCCCCGCGATCATGTCGAGAAAGGGCGCGCTCATCACCGCTCCCGCGGGCTCGCCCGCCGGACGGGTCAGGTACTTGTCGGTCAAGGTCTCACATCCCGCCAGAAGCAACACCACCATTCCCAGGATCCAGGCTCGCTTCATCTTCGCGTCTCGCTTTCTGCCGCCGCCGGGGACGGCGCCCCGGCCTCCCCGGCTTGGATTCCCTATTTGTTCAAGAAATGCTCCATGATCTTGATCACCGCCGGCCCGCCCAGCACCACGAAGATGGCCGGGAAAATGAACAGCACCAGCGGGAAGATCAGCTTCACCGTCGTCTTGGCCGCCAGTTCCTCCGCCCGCTGCCGCCGCCGCGTCCGCATGTCGTCCGCGTGCACCCGCAGCGCCTGTCCCACGCTCGTCCCGAACTTCTCCGCCTGGATCAGCACGGCGACCAGGGCCTTGAGGTCCATCACCCCCGTGCGCTCACCCAGGTCATGCATCGCGTCCTGCCGCGGCTGGCCCAGCCGGATCGCCGCGCAGGTCAGCTTCAACTCCTCGCTCAACACCCGGTTGCCCATGTGAAATTCCTCGCTCACCTTCTGCATCGCCGCGTTCAATCCCAGGCCCGACTCGATGCACACCACCAGCAGGTCCAGGGCGTCCGGCAAGCCCCGGAAAATCTGGTCCTGCCGGTTCCGCTTGCGCAGGTACAGGTAGAAATCCGGCGCGAAGAATCCGAAGCCCATCGTGAACAAGGCGGGAAACATCGCATTCTGCAGGGGCATCTGCCGGATCACATACAACGAAAGCATGACCACCGGCATGATCAGGGTCAGCACCAGTTTCGCGCCCCAATACTGATAAAGCGCCCCCTCGCTGTAATACCCCGCCATGGCCAGCCGCTGCTTGCTGAGCGAACGGGTCTGCGGGTCCTTCGGCGCGACCCGCTGCCCCAGCGACGCCACCACACTCTGATCGATCTGATCGGCGTAAAACGGCGACAGGGCCGTCGCGCTCGCCGCTTCCAACGGGCGCAGCCGGTCGATCCGCCGGTCGATCGGATGCTTCACCACTCCCGTGACCGAGGCCACCCCCATGACGAGGAAAAACACCGCGAAAAAACTAAATCCGCCAATCACCAAGGGATCCATTAGACTTTAATCCTTACGATCTTATAGATCATCGCCATTCCGACGAATTGCATGAATCCGGCCACGTACAACATCTTGCGGCCCAGACCGGTTTCGATTAACACCCGGATATACCCGGGATTGATGGACAGGATCAGTCCGAACACGATGAGCGGCAACACGCTCAGCACGATCCCCGACAACCGCCCCTCCGCCGTCAGCGCCTTCACCTGCCCCATGACCTTGAACCGGTCCCGCACCACCCGCGAAAGGTTGTCCAGCACTTCCGCCAGATCCCCTCCCGTCTGCTGGTGGATCAGCAGCGACAAGACGAAAAACCGCATGTCCAGCAGCGGCACGCGCACCGCCATGCGCCGCAGCGAATCGTCCAGGGGCAGCCCCATCTGATTCTCGTAAAACACCCGGGCGAATTCCGGCCCCACCGGATCCGGCATCTCCGTCGACACCATCTGCATCCCCATGGCGAAGGGATGTCCCGCCCGCAGCGACCGCCCGATGATCTCCAGCGACTGCGAAAATCCCGCCTCGAACGCCGCGATCCGCCGCCGCCGCTTGTACAACACCTGCAGGTAGAACAACAGCAAGGTCAAGGAACAGGCCACGATCACCAGCGGGATCTTCGGCCGGATCATCCACACCGCCGCCCCCGCGCCGCCGGCCGTCACCACCGCCTTCACCAGCCACCGCCCCACGTCCGTCTGCATCCCCGCCTGCTCGAACAGCGAGGGCAGGTTCAACAACGGGGGAAACTCCGAAAACACCGACTCGTCCACCCACGACTTGTCCTCCCGCATGATCGCCAGCGCCTGCTTCTCGTAGTCGGCCGCCGGCATCCGCCCGGACATGTCGTTGAACCGCTTCTTGACCACCGCCTCCTCGGACGAATACAGCGAGATCACGAAATACACGATCCCGAAGATGCAGAACGTCGTCCCCCCGAACACCAACAGAAACAACGGGTCTGTGATCATGATGGCGATCCTATGCGCAATTTGATTCCCGGACGGAAGATATCGGTGGACAAATGGATCCCGGCGATCTCCAAGCGGTTCACGCACCGGGGCCGGATGCCCGTCGACACGAACGAGCCGATCACGTGCCCCGCGGAATCCACGTTCTCCTGCTTGAACGCGAAGATCTCCTGCATCGTCACCACGTCCCCCTCCATCCCCACCACCTCCGATATGCATGTCACCCGGCGCTTCCCGTCGATCAACCGGTTGGTCTGCACGATCAGGTCCAACGCCGAACTGATCTGCTGCCGCACCGCCCGGATGGGTATCTCCAGACCGCTCATCGACACCATCATCTCGATGCGGCTCAGGGCGTCCCGCGGCGAGTTGGCGTGCACCGTCGTCAACGATCCCTCGTGTCCCGTGTTCATCGCCTGCAGCATGTCCAACGCCTCCCCGCCGCGCACCTCCCCCAGGATGATCCGGTCCGGACGCATGCGCAGGGTGTTGTACAACAACTCCCGCTGAGTCACGCACCCCAGACCCTCCACGTTGGGCGGACGGGTCTCCAGGCGCACCACGTGCGGCTGCTGCAACAGCAACTCCGCCGAGTCCTCGATCGTGATGATGCGCTCGTTGCCCGGGATGAACGACGACAACACGTTGAGCAGCGTCGTCTTTCCGGATCCGGTTCCCCCCGAGATGACGATGTTCAACTTCGAGCGCACCGCCCCTTCCAGAAACTCCACCATCTCCGGAATGATGGACTGATACTCCAGCAACTGGTCCAACTTGACCGGGTTCACCCCGAACCGCCGGATCGACAACGCCGGCCCGTTCAACGCCAGCGGCGGGATGATCGCGTTCACCCGGGATCCGTCCGGCAGGCGCGCGTCAACCATCGGCGACGTCTCGTCCACCCGCCGGCCCACCCGCGACACGATGCGGTCGATGATCTGCAGCAAATGACGGTCGTCGCGGAAGGCGGCCTCGCTCCGCTCCAGTCTGCCTTTCTTCTCGACGAAGACCTCCCGGTAATTGTTGACCAGGATGTCCGTGATCTCCGTGTCCTTCAACAACGGCTCCAGCGGCCCGAATCCGAAAACTTCATCCAGGACCTCCTCCGCCATCGCCAGCCGCTCGGTCCCGTTCAAGGGAATGGGCTGCGACGCGATCAGGTCCACGACCACCGGCCGCACCTGCCGCTTGATCTCCTCCTTGTTGTTCTCCCCGATCTGCGTCAGGTCCAGCCGCTCGATGAGCCGGCGGTGCACCGTCACCTTGATGTCATGCAGGATCCGCATCCGGTCCTTCACCGGATGGGCCGTTCCATTCAACCGGTGGGTTTGGGCAGGCAAGGCATTCATGGCGTTTTCCGCTCCCTCTCTTGTTCCTCGCCGGGATAATCCTTATTGGGTGGCTTCCACGCAAGCGTCGTGCGAAAACAACAACCGCGGGAACAACGTCCGCATCGACGCGGGCCGCTCGCTCTTCGCCCGCGGGCCCGTGATCTGATCCGCCAACTGCGCGATGTCCCGCGCCGCCTTCCCCCGCCGCGACAACACGCTCAAGGGAATCCCCCGGTTGATGGCCGACACCACCGCCCGCTCGTCCTCCCGGATCAGGATCAGGTTCCCGATCCCCAGCGCCTTGTGAATATGCTGCCGCGTCACCGCTCCCCGCTTGGAAAAGGCGTTGACCAGCACCCGCACGTTGTCCGTCACGTACCCCAGCGCCTTCAACTCCCGCATCTTCTGCGACGCCAGATACAACGAGGGCAGATTCTGATTGACCACCAGGTAGATCTGATGCAGAAACGGCAATACCAACTTCGCCATCTCCTCGTCATGCCCGAGGTCCAACACCACATACTGAAACCGGGCCTGCAGCACCCGCATCAGGATCACCAACTCGTCGGGATTGATCTGCCCCGGCCGCCGCTCGGGCGGCTGCAGCAACAACTTCAATCCGCTGTCCGTCGTGATCGTCACGCTCTCCACCAGCGCCTCGTCGATCCGCTCCCCGTTCCCCCAGATATCCTGCAGCGAAAACGTCGGCTTCAAATCGAAAAACAACGCCAGGTCTCCCTGGTGCTCGTGCAGATCCACCAGGATGGACGGACCCCCCCGCGCCAGGTCGAACGCCAGGTTGCAGGCGATTGTCGTGGTCCCGCAGCCACCCCGGCTGCCCCACACCGCCAGCACCTTCCCCATGGGAACCGCTTCCTCCTCCTCCCGCGGCATCGGCGCGCGCACCTGGAGGCGCTGGAATACTTGCCGCACCTCCTCCTCCTGCAACGGCTTCATCAGAAACTCGTCCGCTCCCGAGCGGAAACACTTGAGGATGGACTGCGAATCGCTCCGGTCCCCCATGCACACGATCCGGATCGCGGGATGCTGCTCCCGGATCTTGGCGATCGTCGCGCACTCGCTCTCCAGGCTGGCGCCCACCGCGCAAAACACGAAATCGGGATTGCACCGCCCCACCTGCGACACCGCCAGCGTGAAGCACGTCGTCTCCGCGCTGATCTCCACCTGCGGGAGCGCCGCCAGCATCTTGCTCGTGCCCACCAACTCCGTGTGATCGCCGTCGATCACCAGCACCCGCGAAGTCATGGAACCGCTTCCGGATTGATTGTTCATCTTTTCCACCTTCCCTCTCCTTCCAGCCGGATTTGCTCCCGCAGTCCGCCGGAGCCTCCCCTCCCCACGGACGGGGACTCCTCCCGGTTGGAATAAACCAGACGGGGACCCTCACCGAACCGGGAAGTGAGGGGCGCTGGCTTCAGTGGCCGATTGACTGGATTAAGTCCAGCTTCCCCGCCTGGTTTGTTGACTTCGGATTTCTCGGCCGCGCTTGCTTTCCCGGCTTCCCACGCCTGCTCCGCTGGATACGCCGGCTCCCGGACTCCCATTCCGCCATTCCCGTCCGGCTCCGGCAACAGCGCCAGAAATCCCCCGGCGATTCCCAGCCAAGCGGCTCCCGCGATCCCGGCGCAGCACCACAAACGGGCGGACGCTCTCATGATTTGGCCTCTCCGGACATGTCACCCGGCGCTTTCTCCGCTCACCGCCGGTCCCGCGGACGCCGGCCGCTCCGCCACCGCCACATGAATCCCGCTCCACGCGGGCCGCGTCTCGCCCCACGCCGGCGACACCCACCGCGCGTTCTGGATCAGCATCACCAGCAGGAACAACACCGCGGAAACCACCGCAGCCATCAAAACAGATTGCTTTTTCCTTTTGTTCTCCATGACGCACGCTCCTTTACGGCTTCCGGATCGCGATGCCCGGCGTCCAGTCCAGCCTCATTCCGGACCACGGACGGGCGGGCGCCCCGGGTCGGCCATAGGGTTCCACGGCCGGAGACGCTTCCGTCGTCAGCTGAAATCCCGGCTTGATCGGCATCAGCCCCGCCGACGTGATCTCATACCGCGGCGCGCGGGCGGACGGACTTCCCTGCGAATAAAAACCGGGCTTGGAATACATATCCACCACGCCCCCCACGGCCTCCGGAGGAATCCAGGCGGTCCGGGTAACCGTGTACGTGACCGCCACGGGCTGCAGGGAAGCGGATGCGATCTCCACCTCCTCCATGGGAGGAACCGCCTCAGGCTCCGCCACGCCGCGCGAAACCGCGGGCGCTCCTTCATCGTGCATTTCCATGGATTTATCACTGGAATCATGGCTTTCGCCTGCCTTCGGGGTTTTAGCCTTGCCCGGCTCCGGCTTCGGAGGGGCGGCGGGTTCTGGCGAAGGAAGGGACTTCGGCGCGGGCGCCGCTTCCAAGGCCGCGGCCGGCTTCACGACCGGCTTCACGGCCGAGGTCTGGGCCGGGGGCGCCGGCTCCACCGGTGGCGCGGATGGTTCTTCGGCGGACCGCGCGGGATGCGCCCCCCTTCCGGGCGGTGACGGCGTAATCACCGGACGGACCTCGTCGGGCGATAACGTCTTGACCGCCCGCCGACCGCCCGCCGGCTGGCCCTCCCCCGCGGGAACCACCGGGACCGGCGCTTCACCGGATTTCAGGAGCTCGGATGATTTCCCCATTTCCGGAGCTTTGAACTCCGGGGATTTCACTGCAGCCGGTTTCAACTCCGAGGATTGCAGTTCAGTTGATGGGGATTCCGAAACTGGATGATTTTCCGCGGGCTCCAACGGCTTCATGGATTCTTCCGGCCCGGCGGCTTCCCCTTTCTTCTCCTGGGTGAAGGGATTGGCCTTCCAACCGTCGTCTTCCAGGAACGGACTCTTTCCGGGCTCCTCCAGATAATTCCCCGGTATCGGATACGTATCCGCCTGCCCGAGCGGCGCGACCAGGTTGGGCGTGACCAGCACCAACAGTTCGGTTTCCTTCTCGGACAACTCGCCGCCGCGGAACAGGCCGCCCAACATGGGAATATCCCCGATCATGGGGATCTTCCGGCGGTTTTTCTGTTTGTTGCTGCTGATCAAACCCGCGATGGCGAACGACTGGCCGTTCTCCAGCGAGACCACCGTGTGGACCCGCCGGGTGACCACCGTCGGCACCACGAATCCGCCGATCTTGATTCCCTGGGAAAAGTCCAGGTCGCTCACTTCGGGCGAAATGTCGAGCCGGATGACGCGCTCGCTCAAGACGGTGGGCGTGAACGAGAGGCGGACGCCGTACTCCTTGTACTCGATCGTCACGGCGTTGGAGAAGCCCCCGCCCTGCACCACCGGGATCGGGAACTCCCCGCCCGCCAGAAACGTCGCCGTCTCCCCGCTGCGGGCCACCAGATTGGGCTCCGCCAGAAGGCGCAGCACCCCCTTCTCCTCCATGGCCTGCACGAACATGGAGATGTCGGCCCCGGGAAATCCCAAAAAGAGGCTGACGGCGTCGCTGATGCTCAATTCGCCCTCGTTGATCGTGCCCGACACGAGGCCGCCCAACAGGTTGGCGCCCTGGACATGCGTGTCCAGGTATTGAAAGTTCACTCCCATTTCCTTTTGGAAGGAGCGCGCCACTTCCGCCACCCGCACTTTCAACAACACCTGGTGGACACCCGGCACGTTCAACAGATTGACCACCTTGGGCGCCAGCGAGTTGGCGATGTTCATCGCGTTGTCCGCGCTGCCGATGCCGCGCACGTCTCCTTGCAGGATCACCCCGTCTTGCATGGGCAGTACCTGGATGGCCTCATCCGGCATGGTGCTGCGCAACGTCTCTTCGATCATCCGGGTGTTCCAGCGCACGCACACATCGATCATGCGGGTGGTGTTGTCTTCGGCCCAAATGATCAGCGTGGTCTCCCCGGCCGACTGGGCCGTGACCAACAACTGTTTGGGATCCAGAATCTGGACATCCGCGATTTCGGGAGCGACGATGGAAACCCGGCTGGCGGGCTGCTGCAGGCGGACGATCGCCGACTTTTTGACGACGATCTCGAGGCGTTCCTGGTTGGGCAGGAGTTCAAAGGCGGGCGGCAGCCCCCAGGCGGCCGCCCCGGCCACGGCCTGGCCAATCCACAGGCCGGCCAACATCCCCATGATATGATGCGTGCGATTCAAGACTTCCTGTTTCATGATGAACACCCGGTTGGAATGACTTGAATTCCATGACTCTGCGTTTTCGGTTGCGGTGGCTTTCCATCTTTCCGTCCACACGATGCAGGAACGCCACCCGGCTTACCGGCCGGGCTCCTCCCCCGCAACACCCTTCCCTCTCCCGATCGGCCATCAGGAAAATAGGGTCCTTCGTCTCCCCGATGTACGGCGCCATTCTCAGTTCGCGAACGTCACTTCGCTTTTATCCGATCCCCGGTACACCTCGATGGTCCGCAGCTGGTTGACCGGCTCCTCCACCACCGGGGCGGACTCGTCGGCCACCGGCTCCGGCGCGGGCAGTTGAACATCCTTCTGCGCCTGCGGGATCAAACTGTACAAGGTGACCCCTTCCGTGGGCGTCTCCGAGTTGTCGTCATGATTGCGCAGCACCAGACGGATGGTGCCGGCGTTGATCGCCAGGGCCAGCCGCTCGGCCTGTTCCAGAGTGACCAGGACCGTGACGGTGGGCACCAGCTTCGATTTCTTCGGCTCGTCGCTGTTCTCCACTTCCTGCCCCGTGGCGATCACCTTCACGTTTTGCAGGATGGTCTTGCTGATCGTATTCCCCATGTCCCGGTCCACGTCGATGGTCGTTACCACATCAACGTGATGCCCGGGCCGGACAAATCCCGCCACGCTGATCGTGTCGTCCACCTTCAGGGTGATGGCCCGCATGTTCTTGGGAATCAACAAGGGCAGCCCGCCCGGACCGCTCGCGTCCGCCAGCCGGTCGCCCACGATCACCTCGCCGGGATAGATGGTCGACCGCGTCACCCGCCCCGCCGCCTCGCTCTGCGCCTTGATGGCGTTCGCCGGCAGCGTCTCCGGCGCGCGCTGCACGACTTCCACCTGGTTGGGCTGTATGGCGGTCCCCACCGGGATCGTCTCCTTGGCAATCACCACCGGCTGCGTGGTCGTGGCCAGCACGGTCTGCTGATTCTCTTGCTGGCGCACGTACTTGATCACCGTCGCGCTCGCAATGAATCCCGACATAATCGCGAAAATCAATACCAACAATCCCGCACTCTTCGTCATGATGTCACCGCCTCTTGACAAGTGGACTCCGTCCTCCCTTGCACCGCGCCGGACAACCCCTCGGCTTGCGCCGAACAACATGGAAAATCCCCAGGCCTGTCGGATTCCTTATCCTTCACTCCCCGTCCCCCGCGCCTCATCCGAATCCCTCTTTCCGCATGATCACCGTCCCGTGCAACTGCGTGCCGCTCAGGCCGGGAAAGAAACCGGCCACCCAGGTGATCGAGTCGTAATTGATCGTGACCCGCACGGTGATGGGATCGTCCCGCTCGGCGGCGCTTACGTCCTCGGGACTCAACTGGTACGAATCCATCGTCAGCCCCGTCCCCGCCAACTCGTTCGTGATGGCCGCCACCACCGCGGCGTTCGTGGCCCCGGGCAGCACCGCCACCCGCGCCCCCGCCCGGGCCGCGTTGTTCAACGAATGGCTTACCATCATGATCCGCCCGAATTCCACGATCCCGAACAAAAACATGAAGAGAATGGGCATGATCACCGCCATCTCCACGACGGCCCCGCCCTTCTCGCCGCGCCGCATTCCGTTGCTTCCCTTCTGGAAACTGGACCGCCCTTCCATCAGATCAAACCTCCAAACAGGAAATAGGCGTAATATCCGAAAGCGATGGGTACTCCGTAGGGCAATAGGATCCGGCCCGGCTTCGCCGCCGGCGCCCCCGTCTCCAGGTCCTGTAACTGGAACAGATTGCGCCCGGCCCGCCATACCGTTTGGAACCGCTCCTTCGCTTCCCGCGACCGCAGGATCGCAAACAATCCCATGGCGCCTCCCGCCAGAGCGATCCACACAAACGCCTGGACCGTCGCCCACGCCCCTACCCAGGCCCCTACTGCCGCCATCAACTTGACATCCCCGGCCCCCATCCCCCGCAGCAGATACGGGATGATCAAGGTCGCCAAACCCACCCCGCTCCCCGCCAGGCTCCGCGTGAATCCCTCCATCCCGCCCGTCATCCCGTGATACAACAACGCGCAACCCCAGGCGCTGAACGTCAACCAGTTCGGCACCCGGTGCTCCTTCCAGTCGATGTAGGCGGCGATGGCCAGTATCACCACGGCGCTGATGGTTTCCGGATTCGTCATGTCAGGCTCCTCTCCCCTCCATCCTCTCGACTCTTCCTCTCTCCGCCGGGCGCGCGCCCAAACGCGGAGGGAGAGTTGCTCCGGACACTGAATGGAAATTCCCGATGCGCGGCGCGATGTTGGTTTCCATGGCCCAAGCAACTCTCCCTCGTATCACCCGGTCAACCCTGTCATCCGTGTTCCGTATGCCCCACGATCCGTTACGGAGTGGTGGGTCCCAGCTCGCCCACGTAGGTGCCCGTGGCGTCGAACCAGGTGTTCAATCCCGTGCCCAGCGCGGAGATGCCCGCGATGGCGGCGATGATGACCAGCGCCGCGGTCACGGCGTATTCGACCGCGGTCGGCCCGTCTTCGCTCAGAATGAAGTGCTTTACGGCGTTGATGGTGGTCTTCATGATTTCATCCTCCAAGTAATGTTTTTTTACATCCTTACTCATGCAAGTAAGGAATTCTCGACGCAAAATAAATCGTCCTCCCTACAACCCGCATTATAGAGATCCAGATGATAAATACCCCTCAATCCCATTATTTTTATTTGATTATGAGGCAAGAAAGACACCCGGCTTGCTGCTCTTGACACTACCCCGGATTGATCCCATTTACCCCATTTCTTCTCGAACATATTTGCAATCATAATTCATTCGTTACATATTGTCAAGTATTTTTTTATTTTTTTTCCGGATATTTTTTCGATTCAATTTATACCGGGTTATTTATGTATTTTATCGGCATATATTGTCAATATATTTAGCATTTTATCTCGTTTAATTACTTATCAAACCCACCCCTGGGAACGAGGTTCCACCGGCGGAAACGCGCAAGGAATTCACGCGCGGCCCGAAATCCCTACGATCCCGGACCTCCCGGCGCATACGAAACGCCATCCCCCATCTCCCCCGCATATACGCCCGAGTTAGCAAAATCCTTCCAGGGCGCCGGCATCTTGCCCGCGTGGGCCTTCTCCGCGCCGGCGGATCACCGGCAATGGTTCCAGGAGTCTTTTGATTCTGGTTTGCTCCCCCGATGTCCGGGGAAGGTTGGGAGGGAATTGTCAAGCCACTTTCAGTCTTGATAAGACCGCACTTTGGCAGCCCCGGATTTCCATCCGGGGAAAAAGGCCAAAATCCTGCCTCGCTTCTCTCTTCCCCTCCGCTTGCGGGAGAGGATCAGATCGAGGAGGGAAAAACCCCGTAAGGGCGCATCCCGATTCAGTCAGGGCCACCGCCCCGGAAACACCTGATCCATTCTGGCTTCTATTGATGCATTCTCCAGCCGCCGCCCACATACAACAATTGGCCGGTCAGCCACCGCGCCTGTACGGAAGCCAGGAAAACGATCACGTCCGCGACATCCTCCGGCCTTCCTACCCGGCGCAACGGGACGCCCTGTTCGAGGTTGGTGACCATCTCCGGCGTCATGTAGCCGGTTTGGATCGGTCCGGGCGCGATCACATTGACCGTGATGCCGTATTTCCCCAACTCGACCGCGGCCGACCGGGTGTACGATTCGATGGCGTGCTTGCTGGCCGCGTAACTGACATTGGATTCATGACAGTGCGCCGCGTCGGTGCTGATGTTGATGATCCGCCCCCAGGTTTTCGATCGCTTCCAATACCGGATCACGTACTCGCACATCAGCAGGGCGTAGGCGCGGGTGTTGACGGCGAAGGTCCGGTCCACGTTCCTGGCGCCTATCAGTTCCACGGCGTATTCGCCGAACCACTTCCCGCCCGGTTTAGCTCGTTCGGGATCGAACGTGTCCAAGTGGTCGTAGGTGTGGTTGTTGACCAACACATCGGGCGTTCCTATCTCCTCCTCGCACCGGTCGAACAACTCAGGAATATGCTCCACCTTTCCCAGATCGGCCTCCCACCCCGCCGCCACCGCGCCCTGGGAGCGGAGCCCCTGGAGAACGGAATCGAGCGGCTGTTGCTGCAGGGCTATGAAGTGTTTTTCACCGCCGGTCCCACTCTCCCGGGCCTGGCGCAGTTCCTCTTCGGAATAGGGGGAAGGTTCGCGGCAGGCGGTCAGATAAATCCGCGCGCCTTGCCGGCCGAACGCCCGCGCCGCGGCCGCTCCGATGCCGTGATTGGCCCCGGTGATGAGCACCACCTTGTCCTGCAACTGGGGATCGATCATACCGGATCCTGGCCCGGGATCATTTCATTCCACCTCCGCCACGATCATGGTGAAGGAGTGGGGCGGGAAGGTATAGGTCAGGCCGTCCGCCTGGCAGGATGTGGTTTTCTCCACGGGTTGCACCGGCGCGCCGTCGAACGAATTGGCCGCTTTCAGATCCTCATGGAAAAGTTCATACACCTTCGCCTGATCCTTCAATCCGCCGGATTGATTGACAATCCGGGTGCTGAGGGCTTGCTCCTGATGGCGGTTGACGGCCGCGATGATCAGTTGCTTTTTCGCCGGATGGTAGGCGGCGCTGACATCGAGGTAAGGCACGCCCTTGAATCCCGCCGCGTCGAACGTGGGCGATTTCACGAAGATATCCAGGGCCTGGCCATGGCAATGCCGCGCGAAGAGTTGCAGGGCGTAATAAATGGTGTGCAGATAAAGCCCCCGCTCCTCCACGTGGATAGGCGCCAGCACGTTGACCACCTGGGCCATGTTGGCCATCTTGACTGAATCGGCATGGCGCACGAATGAGTTGAGAAATCCGGCCACCACCAGCGCGTCTTCGAACACGTAGGGGACCTCGTACTGCTCATTGGCGCGGTGCCAGACGTTGTATTCGTCGAAGGCGATGTAAATGGGCTTCTGAAGGTTATGGCGCAGGCGGGTCTCCTCGATCAGCGCGGCGGTGCGCTCGATGCGCCGGTCCACGTTCACCGGTTGCGCCATGAATTCAAGGTAATCCCCGCGGCTGCCGACGTAGGTGTGCAGCGAGATGAAATCGATCTGATCCCGCAGCGTTTCCAGCACCGTGCGGTTCCATTCCATCCAGTCCGCGCCGAAGTGGCTGGAGCCGGAGGCGATGAGTTGGATTTTATTGTCCATCCATTTCATCAGTTTGGCGGCTTCGAGGGCGAATTTGGAGTAATCCACGGCGTTTTTGTAACCCATCTGCCAGGGACCGTCGATTTCATTGCCCAATCCCCAATATTTCACGCCGTACGGTTCCTCGTGGCCGTTCTGGACGCGCAGGTCGGCGTACTGGGTCCCTTTGGGACGGTTGCAGTATTCCACCCAGGCGCGGGCCTCTTCCCAACTGCCGGTTCCCATGTTGACGCAGATGTATGGTTCGGTCCCCACCTTGCGGCACCAGGCGAGGTATTCATCCGTGCCGATGGCGTTGCTTTCCACGCTTCCCCAAGCCAGCTCCACGCGGGCGGGACGCTTCCCGCGCGGGCCGATGCCCTCCATCCAGTGGTAGCCGGACGAAAAATTGCCCCCCGGCCAGCGGATGACCGGCATCTGAAGATGCCGGATGGCCTGTAGGGTATCCTTGCGGAATCCGTCTTCGTCCGAGAGCGGACTGCCTGGCTCATAGATGCCCCCATAGATGCAGCGTCCCATATGCTCGATGAATCCGCCGTAGATCATGGGATCGATCGCGCCGAGGGTCCGTTCGATGTCGATCTTGATCGTGGCGTCCTGCCCCACGGCCGAAAACGCCCCCGCCGTCAACAGTATCAGGCTGTATCCCAGAACACGCATGGTCATGCTATCCTCCCCTTACGATGGATATTGGTGGAATTTTGCATTATTCATAATTCCTTATTTTTCCAATGAAAAATATCTTCCTGCAGACGATGTAGCAATACCAGTCCTTTAAATCTAATTTCCCTCTCCCCGGCCCTCTCCCGAGGGGAGAGGGGGTAGAAAACTACCCCTATCGTGCGCCAAGACGTTCATGATGAAAACAGGTTAAACATGGGGAATTACGCTTCACTCAAACCGCCCCGCCTCAACGACATTTCGTTTAGACGCATGCAATCCTGTTTGTTTCTATCATTTCGGGAGGGGAAAGACAAGATCCGGATGGCGGGCGGCGGCGACCTCGTCCAACTTGCGGACGGGCGTGGTGTGCGGCGCGTGCAAAACCTTCTCTGGATTTTCCTGGTATTCGCGCAGAATCTCCGCGATCGCGTCCGCGAAGGCGTCCAAGGTGCGCTTGGACTCGGTCTCGGTGGGCTCGAACATCAGCGCCTCTTTCACGATGAGGGGAAAATAAACGGTGGGGGCGTGAAACCCGCGGTCGATCAGGTTCTTGGCTAAAACCATGGCGTTCATGTTACCGAACCGGTCATGGTCTTTCATGGTGAGGACGAATTCGTGCATGCAATCGCCGTTTTTCGCGGGAGGGATCAAATCCCGGAGCCGCTGCTGCAGATACCGCGCGTTGAGCACGGCGTTGACGCTGTTTTGCCGGATGCCCTCGAGACCGTGCAGCCGCAGGTAGGCATACGCGCGCAGGTAGATCCCCACATTCCCGAAAAAGGTGGACAAGCGGCCAATGCTCTTCGGGGATTCGTCGACGATGATATAGCGCTCGTCCTGTTTCTGGATGAGCGGCGCCGGCAGGTAGGGCGCGAGATGCTCCCGCACGCCCACGGGGCCGCTGCCCGGCCCGCCTCCCCCATGCGGCGTGGAGAAGGTCTTGTGCAGGTTGATGTGGACCACGTCGAAGCCCATGTCCCCGGGACGGACTATCCCCGCGATGGCGTTGAGATTGGCCCCATCGTAATACAACAGCGCGCCCGCTTCGTGCACCCGCCGGGCGATTTCAAGGATGTCCTTCTCGAACAAGCCCAGCGTGTTGGGATTGGTCAGCATCAGGGCGGCCACGTTCGAGTCCAGGCGCCGCTGCAAATCGTCCAGGTTCACGCGGCCGTCATCCCCCGATTGGATCTCCACCGTCTGATAACCCGCCATCGCCGCCGTGGCCGGATTGGTCCCATGAGCGGAATCGGGCACCAGCACGATGGAGCGGCGATCGTTCCGGTCTTCATGATACGCCCGAATCATCAGGATTCCGCACAGTTCGCCATGCGCCCCCGCGCAAGGATTCAAGGTCACGCGGTCCATGCCGGTCAACTGCGCGAGATATTCCTGCAACGCGTGCGTCACGCGCAGCGTCCCCTGGACCAGCTCGGCCGGCGTTTCGGGGTGTAGGCTCGTGTAACCCGGCCACTGCGCCATCGCGTCGCAAATCTTGGGATTGTACTTCATGGTGCACGATCCCAACGGATAGAAACCGCTGTCGATGGAAAAATTGCGCCGCGAGAGACGGGTGAAATGGCGGACCACTTCCGGCTCGCTCACATCCGGCAGGGGAGGCGCGACATCCGCGAGCGCTTCCTGGGGAATCCATTTCCCGACCGGCGTGTCATCCGCAGCCGGCGCGGGAAACCAGGGGCGTCCCGGCCCGCCGTGATCCAGTTCAAACAGGGTGGGTTCATGCGCATCCAGCGGCATATCAAATCCCTTCATCCGGTGATGGCAAAATCTGGTCAGATTGTAATCCCGGGCAGGTCCGGTAAAAGGGCGGCGGATCCTCTCCCCATCAATCCGCATCCCCCGATGGCAACCATCCCGGTCCTGTCGAATATTTACTGAGAATCATTGGATCACAGGATGCGCCTGTGGATCGGATGGCCTAGGTATTCGGATTGGCGCCTTTCCCGGATTCCCTTCCCGGCGTCGCCTCGCGGGAAAGGGCCGGGGTGAGGGGGGAAAGCCCCGAAGAGGCGGCTCCATCGTAGCCAGGGGTTATATTCCAGACGTCCAAGGCGGTTTTTCAATACAACTCCCAACCCGGCACGGAAGACGTGATAGCCTGGTTGAAGAACACGTAGATCCGGCCGTTGAGGGCGTTGCCGGCTCCCGCGGTATCGATGATCGTGCACAACACCGCGAGGTCCAGGTCGCCGTCCTGGTCGAGATCGGCCTTTACGGCGTAACGCGGTTCCTCTTCCAGGGCCAGGGACGCAGTCTGGTTGAACTCTCCCTTCCCATCGTTTTCGAACACGCGCAAATACGGATCCAGACGGGACGCGCCGCCCACGTCCACGATTTCCTGCACGGTGGCGATGACATCCACGTCGCCGTCCAGATCGAAATCACTCGTCAGCACGGCGTAGGTGACGCCCGTCATGGGGAGGGATTTCCAGGCGTTGAAATGATCCGTGCGGTTCTCGAAGAGATTCACGGACGCGTTGGTGCCCAAAAAGCTGGTGAGTTGTTCAATGTCGCCGATGTTGCTGACAGCCAGGTCATCGAGACCGTCGCCAGTGACGTCCCCCCGGTCCATGGCCCAGGGGAAGAAGCCGATGAACAGGGGATTGATCTCGGCCAGGCCGTTATCGCCGCCGGTGAAGATGGAGAGATTCATATCCACGAATATGAAATTGAAACTCGCGTCGAAATCGGTGGTTCCCTGGTTGATCCCGACGATGTCCATATGGCCGTCCTGGTTGTAATCGAAGGGCAGAAACGCGACCAGGCTGCCATCGGTGTACCGGGGCGTTCCGGTGGAAAAGAGCCCCCGGCCCCGGTTTTCGTAATAATAAAAACCGGCTTCGGTCTGGATGATCCGCCCCGAGACGGAATCGGTTCCCAGTTCTCCGTTATTGCCCACCAGCAGGTCGTTATCGCCGTCGCCGTCCAAATCGTCGATCATCACCGATGAGGGAATCCCGGCGATCGGTTGATAGATCTGGATATACCCCTCGGTTTCGTCGGCGAAGAAGAAGATCACGCCGGATTCCGCGGGCGTGCCCAACGTGGTGCGGTCCAGGTTCTGGACAAAGGCGGCGCCCATATCCAGTTTGCCCGTGCCGTCCAGGTCACCGACGGCCACCGCCACGGGGTGTTTGCGTCCCTGGTCCAACGCGATTTCCTTGGTTTCCGTGAAATTGCCTTTGCCGTCGTTGAAGGCGAGGGTGAGGGAATGGCTGTAGATGTTGGCGGTGACCAGGTCGATATCGCCGTCGCCATCCAGATCGCCGCTGGCGAGGGTGCTGGAACGCAGACCCGTTCCAATGATCGGCCCCCGCTCCAGGACGATCCCGGCGGACGGAGCGGCGGGCATGAGCCATCCAATGCATAAGATCAACAGAATCAAAGTTCGAAACGCAGTCATGATTGTTCTCCCATGTAAAAGGTCTGGGCCACGCGTATAGTAAATCAAAAACACCCGCGCTTAATGTAGCCGAAATGTAACAAGTTGTCAGTCCAAATTGAGTTGATGATAAATCGGCGTTACACTATATTCAGGCACATGAACGAGCCGGGCAGAGGCTGGGGAGCGAAATGTGGGCGCGAAATCGTCGTTTACCTTGATTGAATTGTTGGTGGTCGTGGCGATCATCGGCATCCTCGCCCTCATCGTCATGCCCAATTTCTTGAACGCCCAGATCAAGGCGAAGGTGGCGCGCAGCCAGGCCGATATCCGCTCCATTTACAATTCGATCCTCACCTACCGGGTCGACAACAACGATATCCCCCCCTATCCCTTGAACGATGGCACTTCGGTCATCATCCGCCCCACGCATTTATCCGTGCTGAAGTATTTAACCACTCCGGTGTCGTATATCGCCGCCTCGTCGATTTTCAGCCCGTTTTCCAAGTTTCATGGCTATTGGTATTACAACTGGGACTATTTCGTGAAAACCGCCGGCTCGCCCCCCACCTGGTTTTGGAACAGCGAGGATTACCCCGAACCGGCCCGCTGGATGGTTTCCACCATCGGCCCCAACGGCACCGAGAATCCCTACGAAGTCGTGGGCAACAACGTGATTCTCTGGCTGGAATACAATCCCTCCAACGGATTGAACAGCCGGGGGATCATTCAACAGCACGGTTTATAAAACAAACCGGGCTTTCCGCCCAGGAACACACCTCAGCAGGACCGGGAAAGCCTGTCACCTCCGGATCCTCCGAATCCTTTCCTGGGGGAGAGGGGATGGGCAGCCGGGTACGCATAGCCGAAGGGTTTACGTTTAGCGGACTTACGCGGCCATGGATTATCCCGTTTCCCACCACTCCGAAGGCGTCCGGCCCATAGGTCTGAAGGCATCCCCGACTCATCCTTTCTCCCTGGATCCTCCTTCATTCTTCCCCCCTGATCCCGGAAAGATGCACATTGCACATCGTGCGTAGGGTTTTGGGAAAAATGTCTCAAAATTACCGGACGTGGTCACGAGCGGGCCGGCGGGGATACCAGGGGGGATTTTCCTGGAAGGCGAATCCCGGTCCGTGTACCTTCCCGGGAAACGGGAGGAAACGGGGTGAAACGCCATGGTTTCAGGGTTATCCAGAGCGCGGAGCCATTTCACCGAATAAAAAATAAATCTCTTTTTTTATTCAGCCTATTCCCATTTCATGGATACTGGTTATAATCTATTCATTAGTAGATGAAAGTTCTTGTATGGTTTTTCGATTGTTGGGATAGTGTCCCGGATCATTTTCATGATCCCCATTGACCTCTGAGAAAAACGTCCTACTATTAATAGATGATGTCACGCGATCCGGTTTA
The DNA here is from genome assembly GCA_041946805.1 of bacterium. Lineage (GTDB taxonomy): Bacteria > Hinthialibacterota > Hinthialibacteria > Hinthialibacterales > Hinthialibacteraceae > JABLXU01. The sequence goes on along the minus strand of JBHGBC010000056.1, from coordinate 2,848 downwards.
TTCAGGGAATAAACGGGAAGCGGAGTGACATCGGAGTTACTCTTAACCACGCACCCCCGAGGAGGAGTCGCTTCCCCCCAACGCCGAACCGGCGGCTCCTCCTCACCCCCCATAACTTTCCCTGATCCGTTTAGATAGATTGTCCGGTCTGTGGTATTGGTTGTGAACAAGAAATCCCAACCAAACCATGATGCTTGCGGACACCACGGTCTGCCCCTGCAAAATAAAATCCCTCACAAGGGTTTTCATGCGGGGATAGAGGGAAGAGGTCTGAATCAGGATAGTCCGGATAACCAGGATGACCAAGATGTTGATGGACTATGCGCCGCGCGGTGATCCATCCTGCGTTTACAACCCCCTACAAACTTCCCCCGGACTTTGGGGGAGGAGCAAACGAATCCGAAGGACATGCCGGCTGGAAGCCTGCACCACAAAGAGTTCCTCACCCTGGCTCTCTCCCGGGGGGAGAGGGGATACAAGATCAACGTCATGTATTGATCAAAAGAGTGACCACTCCTCGACCCGTGTGGCCGCGGGGGGGAACACTTCCAGATCAAAGCCGGCCTGGTTGTTCGACAAATCCTTTTCCTGAATCGTTTTATCCACAAGTTCAGCCATGGCGGACAGAGGCATCGTTCCCGCAGCGGGATACAGGATATCGAAGAGAATATCCTGAACCTGATTGCCCAGGGCGCTGAAGGTCTGGGAGCCCAGGGACTGATTGGTCCGCATGTCGAGGAGTGTCACTTGGATCTCTTGGCTATCACCCGCCAGAAGCACACTCACACCCACGCTTGCGGATTCGTTGGCGTGGATTTCACCGGGAACCGTCCATAGAGAGACAAGTTGGAGATCGGGTGTGTCCGCCGGCGGCAGGACGGATACCGGGACGGATTGTTCCGAGGTGTTTCCCTCCGAGTCGTGAGCGGAAAACCTGAGGATATGGTCTCCCGGCGTGAGGTTTTGCGCGAGGAGCGATTCGCCGGTCCCCAAGTTCCCATCCCGGTTGGAAGTCCACGAAAGCGCGGAATCCGGTAAAACACCGTCTTCGATATCATAAGCCTCGCCTTGAAGCACGATGGGCAAGCCCCCGGCGTAGCGTAAACCGTTTTGTGGTTCCAGAACAAAGACTGAGGGCGCATGCCCGGGCACCGTGAAGGAGGGAGAGAGGGCGCGGGCGGTGTTGACTCCATCGGTAACCAATACCTGCACGTGTCCATCGGCGCTGCCCGGAAGGGGGGACGCGTCGAACTCGAAGACCGCACCGGGGGTGATCCATTCCATGAAGACCGGTTCGGTCCGGGACGCATTGGCGATGTATGAGGCGGCATAGGACAGCGCATCGCGGTCGAGGTCGGACGCGGTCAGCGTGACCCGGAAGTGGTGATTTTCTAAGGGAAGGATGGAATCGACATGGATCTCCGGCGAGTGGGGGCTGACCTCGCGTACGGCCAAAATCTGTTGCTGCCGGGTGATCTGGATTTTGCTAGTTCCGGCGGGATAGGGAAGATAGAACGCGAACAGGCTCGTAAACTGGTCATCCGGAGTCTGTTCATCAGCCAGGGCAAAGGATTGCGAGGCGAGAAGTTGGTTTTGCGCGTCCCGGAAATCAACCTGGTATTCACCGGCGGTCACAATATCCGGGAAGGCGCGTTCCGAAAGAAAGAAGGGATCGAGGACCACTTGGCCGTCCGGCAGCAAGCGTCCGGAAAGGAAGACCGTCTTGTCCGTGGAGGCCGCCGGGCGCAGGCGTTTGCCGGCGGGTGAGGAGGTGGAGGCGGTCAGTTTTTCGAGCAGCGTGGCGTATTCTTCCTTCATGATCCAGCCGGCGCTGTCGCCGTTTTCGGTGGCTTCCATCAAGGCCCGATGGGAGGATGGCCGTTTGACGGGACGCCGCCCGGTGACGTGGCGCACATCCCAGCCGTCGGTGGCGGGTTCGTCGTTATGGCCGATGCCGATGACCTGATGGCCGTTTTCATGCGCGGTGACAAACGAGGCGGCGGTTTCGGAAATGAAGACAAACCGGCTCACGGTGAGGGGGGCGTATCCCGCCACTTCCGCGCTATCGAAAATGGTGCTGGTCCAGTCGGTCAGGAAACTGGTGCGCGGGGGCCGTTGGCTCTTGCCCGGGGTGATCCAAATGTAGCGGTCGATGTATTCCTGGCCGGGGACATCCAGCGAGCCGGCCAGCAGCCACATGGCCAGCGTGCTGAAGGAGGAAGGATATTTAAAAGTGTCACGGGTGAAATAAAACTCGGCCTGCCGCCGGGGAACGGGATAGACGGCCACTACCCGCTCGAATTGCTCGCGGGCGACCTGCTGGAGTCCATCGTCGGATTTCAGGAAAGGTTTCGTATCGGTCTCCAGGGTCCGGAACGAAAACGTCATGCGGCTGTCGTTCGCGTCCTGGTAACGGCGCAATTCGTATGCTTCCTGGGCCCGCGCCACCGGCGATCCGGAGAAATCCAGACGCGCCTTGACGGTCATCGTGGTCCCGGGCGGGTGGTGTCCCAGCGTGGCGGGAAACTCGAAATTGAAGGCTTCCAGGGCTTGCCGGTCCAGGTTAATCGCCGACCGGCCGGTATTCGGGCGTGATTTAGGGATGATGTACGTCACACCCCCCTCGTACCAGATGTCGGCGGGGATCGAGTCGGTCACGCCATCCGCGTCGATCACACACAGCGCATCGGGGATATGGGTGGGATCGGGCGGCGACCAGATCAGGAAGACTTTGATCATGGTGGATTTGTTCTGGATCAAGGGGACGGTTTCCTCCAATTCAGCGCCCGGGGGATCCTGGATCACCTGGATGGGGTGGATGTCCAACCCGATCCCCGGAAAGGGCGTG
>JBHGBC010000055.1:0-31622 GCA_041946805.1 bacterium | reverse complement strand
ATCCTGATAATCCTGATAATCCTGATAATCCTGACCATCCTGATTCAGACCGAGAATCCATGCCCGTGAGAGAAAATCGGCCGTGAGAATATTACAGATCCCCGCTTGCCAGTACCCGATCCATTGCGGAAGATAGTTCCTGGATTCAAAAACACCGAGGGAGAAGAATATGAATAACCGCGGAATGCGCATCGTAGCCGGGGTAATCCATCTCACCGGATTTCTGTCTCTCGGATTGGCCGGCGGTCTGATCACCTGGGGCGATCCGGGAGAATTTCCAAAAGACGGATTCATGAAACTATTCTGGTATGAGCCAGGCATCGAGCATGGCAATCCCTTTTTCAACAGCCGGTTCCGGATCAATTCGCCGGAAGCCGTCCTGCATCCCGAGTTCATGAACCGCGGCGAGGCGCGCGGCAATGGGATGATGCAGATCCTCATGGAAGAGAACCTCGGACACCTGGCGGGGGCCTCTCTCTACCTGGAGATCTGGGGAGGCCATCCGGGGACAGCAGACAAGCGTGTTACGATCAATGGGCGCACCACGTATCCCCTGTGGGGACCGCGGACGGTCATTGTACCCATATGTATCCCATCATCCCCCTGCGGCTCACTGATCTGGTCAACGGCTACAACGCGATTCAATTCGCCTGCGGGCAGGGGACATCCTTCTGGGGGCATTTCATCGTGGACCACGCCGGCCTGATGGCTGAATTGAAACCGGATCATCCCGGCCTGGCCCGGCTGGGATTGCAGGAGTTCCAGGCGGAATCAGAGGCTTTGCCGTCTTCTGAAGGCAGCGAAACGATTCCCATTCGGATGTCCTGCCCGGAATCCTTCCATGACGCGATCGGGCGGGTGGACTACTGGGGTTTTTATGAGGGCTTTGACGAAAACGGGAACACGTTGACCCGGGACTGGCATGGCTTCACCACGAACCGGGAGCCGCAAGCGATTCTGGGTTCGGCGGACACTCCGCCCTACGCGATCGAATGGGATACCCGCCGGCTCCCCGCTCAGGATTCCATGGCCGTGATGGCGGTTGTCCATTTTCGCCAGACGCATGACGTGGTTTACATTACCCGGCCGCTCACGGATATCGCCAAACCGGTGAGCCGAAAAACGGTCAAGTACATCCCGGCGGAGTCGCTGCCCAAGCCGTTTTGGTCGCGCGCCGGGCAGATGAAATCCTGTATCATCCGGCTGGAACAAGATCCGGCATCCCTCGAGCAGGCGGAGCTGCATGTGGTGATTTGGGATGGCGGTTCCGGCGCGGTGAAAAGCCCCTTCACCTTGAACGGGATTCCCTTGCCGGTGGCGGGAGACGGCCGGCACGACGTGTTGTACCGGGTGATTCCAGTCGATCCGAGAATTCTGCGAGAAGACGAGAACCGGATCGAAGTGCTTTCCGATACGGAGCATCACGGGATCGAAGTGCTGCGGCCCGGCCCGGCGCTGATGGTCCGGTATGCCCAGGATTGATATCCAGGGCTGCCATGGACGGCCCCTTGAAAGGGGCTCTTTAAAAATATGAAAATGTATTTTGCAGGCGGGACGCCCGCACCACAATATAAAAATACTCTCACCCCCGGCCCTTCTCCCATAATGGGAGAAGGAGAGAGGAGGGGAAAAATTTGAGGTTGATCCGCCGGATTCCAGTGTTCCCATCTCCAACTTACCAACTTGACCGCCCGGGTATATGATTGCCAAAATGCCATGGGCGCGGCCCTGCACGGGACCGGGATTTTCTTTATTCCGATATGCGCGAGGCCAACAGGATATGATTATCACATCATCCACCATTCCACCCGAGGGTATCAAACAATGGGTGATTTTCTGTCAATCCAATCAACCCATCGAGATTCCTGATCCGGACTTACAATCCCTGGCGCGGGAAGTCATGGCGGCCAATATGTTTCAGGCGAAAGAGGAAGAGATCCTGCCGGTAGTGAAGGGGGATCGCGCGTGCGTGCTGGCGGGATTGGGTAACAATCCGGAAGCGGTCTCGATGCGGCGGATCGCCACCCTGACCAAGCAAGCCCTGAAAACCAAACCGCTTACTCCAAAAAAACCGGTGGGGATCAAACCTCTGTTGGACAAGCCGGAAGCCGTCCGGGGGATCGTGGACGGCGCGAAGCTGGGGCTCTATGCCTGGAAAAAATACCTGACACCGAAAGAAGACGCGGTCGATTATTTTGCCTACAACATACTGATTTTAACCGAGCATGGCGATCTGGTGGATACTTCGTCGGTGATCGATGACGGGGTCAACCTGGCCCGGGATCTGGCCAACGAGAACGCCGACGTGGCTGATGCAGTGTTTTTGGAGCATAAAATCCACGAGATCGCGGACTCCGATGCCCGATGCCGGATCGAGGTGCTGAATCAGACCGAACTGGAAGAGAAAGGCCTCCGGCTGCACCTGGCAGTCAATCAGGGGAGTGACAAGGAGCCGAAGCTGATCATCGTCACGTATCAGGGGGGCGGTTCCAAGGATCCTTACACGGCGTTGATCGGCAAGGGCTTGACGTTCGACACGGGCGGACTGAACCTCAAGCCCACCGGCTCGATGGAAACCATGCGCATGGACATGTGCGGGACGGCGGCGGTCATCGGCACGCTGTACAACGCGCTGCGGTTGAATATCCCCTGCAACGCCTATTTCGTGTGCGCGATCGCCGAGAACGCGATCAGTTCACGGTCGTACAAGCCGGGGGATGTCTTGGTGAGTTATTGCGGAAAAACCGTGGAAATCGGCAACACGGACGCGGAGGGCCGGCTGGTGCTGGCGGACGCCAACAGTTACATGGCCACCCAATACGAACCGGAAGTGATCATCGACATCGCCACTCTCACCGGAGCAGTGGTGATCGCCCTGGGCTACGAATACACCGGCCTCATGGCCTCCCACCGGGATCTGGCCGAAGCGTTGCTCAACGCGGCGGAATTCACCGATGACCGGGCGTGGGAACTGCCGATCTACCCGGAATTAAAAGACCACGTAAAAAGCAAAGTGGCGGACATCAAGAACATCGGCGAGCCGAAATGCGCGGGAACCCTCGCGGGCGGCGAGTTCCTGCGGCAATTCGCCCAATGCGTTTCCCCCGGCCCGGCCTGGGCCCACCTCGACATCGCGGGCACATCCAAGCCCAGCAAGGAAATCGCCTATTTCGATAATGGGGCGACCGGGGCGGGCGTGCGCCTGCTGACTTACTACTTGCTGCAACGCAGCCGCTGACCGGAATCAATAAAACTCGCGGACGATATCGTTGATGTTGTTCATGTCGATGCCCGAGTCGGGTTTTTTGGCCATGCGCTCGACGAGAGCCCGCATTTGTTCCTTGGACAAGGTTTCATGCGCCTGGGTCACGCGGTCCAGGGTATGGCATTTGGAGCACAGGGTTTCGAACTGGGGATGTCCCGCCGTGGCGGTCTCCGGTTTTTTCCCGGTGGTCGAACATCCGTAAATCACCAGCAAGGCGATCCCAAATACAAGCAGGAAACGGGTAGGCATGGACATGGAGTCTCCCCTCTCTGGTTTTTAATTATCTTGCGATTCTTTTTTATTTAACATAATTTCAGCGCGGACTATAGTGCTTGCGCGGATTCCAGAGATTATTTCATTGATTTATTTTGGCGCTTTCGGGAAACTCATCCCTCCCGGTGCAAAGAGATTTCAGCTCCTCGATGGCAGGGACGGACACCTAGGTCCGCCCTTGCCATAATTCCCTCACCCGAGTCCTCTCCTGGAGGGAGAGGGGATTTGGGGTGTGGTTCTCACCGATATCCTCAAAAAACCGAGATCCGGTCTTCTGAAACAAAGCACGCACTTTCCCGATGATCCTTCTCTTACCTTCATCCTTATTCTCATCACACTTCTCGTTTCGGTTTGCCGGCTGCTTTTCTTCCACCGGGGATTTTTGTACCATGACCGTACCTATCTGATCGAGGGTAACGGTTATGAAAACACGATTGACTCCACCGATGGTTTGGATCGTGGCGCTGTTGTCAGCCGCGTTAAACACGGCGGCCGGGTCCGAGCCATCGGGGTCCCCCTCCGAAGGAGCCTCCATGGACGCGTATCACCAAGGGGCCATCGCCAAGGCGGAAGCCTCCGTGGCCCAGGCCCGGATCAACATGGCAAAGGATCCCACCCGGCCGGCGTATCATTTCCAGGCTCCCGCGAATTGGATGAACGATCCCAACGGCCCGATTTACTACAATGGCGAATATCACCTGTTCTATCAGCATAATCCCTACGGTGAAAATTGGGGGCACATGCATTGGGGCCACGCCCATAGCCGGGACCTGGTCCATTGGGAACATCTCCCGATCGCGCTGGCGCCCTCGGAAGACCGGGGCGAGGAGCATTGCTTTTCGGGCAGCGCCGTCGTGGATGAGAGCGGCATCCCCCGCGCTTTCTACACCAGCATCGGCCCGAAAACCCCGGCGGGTGACGGCGCGGTGCAATGGATGGCCTATAGCGAGGACGGCCTGCGCACCTGGAAAAAATTCCCCGGCAATCCCGTGATGACGGAACAACTGCATGGAAGTCTGAAAATCCTGGATTGGCGGGATCCGTTCGTCTGGCGGGAAAACGGCGCCTGGTACGCCGTGTTGGGCGGACATCCCCAAGGCGGGCGCGTCGCGGCGTTCATCTATCAATCACCCAACCTGGTGGATTGGAAATTTCTCAACATCCTGTATCAATCCAAGCCGGAGGACCAGGAAGGCAACTGGGAGTGCCCCAATTTCTTCGCGTTGGGAGGCAAGCGGGTGCTGGTGTATTCACCCCACGGCCGGGTGCGGTATTACACGGGCGATCTGCTGCCGGATTACACGTTCAAACCAGGCTTTCATGGCGTCCTGGATTATTCCCCCAACTTCTATGCGCCGAATGGCCTGCTGGACGGCCAGGGGCGGCGGATTCTGTGGGGATGGATCCGGGAGGTGAAAGGGCCGGGGTGGAATGGGGCCTTCACGCTTCCCCGGATTTTGATCTTGCGGCCGGACGGCAGCCTGGGCATGGAACCCGCGCCGGAGTTGGAAGTCCTGCGTGAATCACTCAAAAAAATCGAGAACCGGTCCCTCGATTCTCAGCCAATCATATTGGATGAGCGCCTCACCGGATGCGTGGAGATCCAGGCGGTATTCGAGCCGGGCGCGGCGGAATCGTTCGGATTGCGGCTGCGGGCTGCGCCGGAGAGCGCCATCACGGTTCCGGTCACCTGGAACCGCGCCGCCCGGAAAATGACCATCGGCGGGGAATCATTCGATTTCACTTTGGAACCGGAGGAAAAGTCCCTGGATCTGCGCGTCTTTGTGGACAAAATGATCGTCGAGGTGTATGTCAACCGCCGGGCCTGCTGCACGTTGGTGGTCCCGGACCTGCGCCCGGACCGGCTGGTGATCGAGGGTTTCGCGGAGAAAGGACCGGCCCGGCTGGTTTCGTTCAAAACGTGGGAGATGAAGCCGATTTGGGAGAAATGAGGTGGGATTTTCAAGGGTACCAGGGGCGGTGCCCCTGGCTGAGCTAAGATTGCCCCTGCGGGGCGAGTAATTGTGCCCAGGGTTAGGTTCGCCCAGGGTTGAAATCCTGGGCTTCTATTCGGCGGCCCCTTGAAAGGGGCACTAAATCCCTCACCCTGACGCTCTCCCAAAGGGAGAGGGAATTGCGGGAGGCTGTCACCCACCTGGTGAATCGATCCCCGGCATTCTCCTACCCTACCGTTCCACCACCGCGAAGAGGCGGCACATGGCCGAATCGAGCCCCTGAACGCGCATGGGCGCGGCGAAGAGGTAAAAATCGTCGCGGCCGAGTTCTTCGCACTGGGCCGGGATTTCGACCAGGCAGACCTCGCGGCTCATCAGGAGTTCGTGAAAGCGGCGGCCTTCCTCCATGTCCCGGCCGAAATGGACATCGGTGGTGAAAACCAGGAGTTGAAGATTGAAATCCTGGAGATATTCGACAACCTTCAGATCCACGAAGATAGGTTTGACGGCTGAATCGTTCCGCACCAGCAGGATCTCAAATTGCCCCCGGAGCGGCTCCAGGACATCCCGTACGAATTCCAGGGTAACGGAATTCCCTTGCCCCGCGGGAACGGCGCGCAGCATCCGGCAACGGCCCATGAATTTCTCCAAGGGGAAATCGCTGATGCTTTTTCCCGCGCGATAAAAATGCCAGGGCGACTCCACATGCGTGCCCACATGGCTATGGGTTTGGATATCGAATTTGCAGGTCCGGTCGGGGAGGAAACTTTCCTGAATAAGAAACGGACGGTCTGCCGCTTCCGGCTGGTTGGGAATCACCAAACGGGAGAGATCCACCAGCCGGTATTTCGTGAAATCGATATGAAAGACCATGACAAGCACCCCAGGGGCGTTTCCCCTGGCTAACCTATTTCACCCCCACAGGGCTTTTCTCACCCTTTCGAGATTTCCTCACCCCGGCCCTCTCCCCGAGGGAGAGGGAATCGGTTAGCTCGGTCCCGGCCAGATTCTTGGGTTAGAAGAAAAGCGCCATAGGCGCTGGTACGGCCATCCCGCGTTTTGGGAACTCATTCATGAAGAAAACTCAATCGAATCCAGGAAGAATGGTCTTTATCCTCCAACCATCAAAAGAGAGACCAATCCCGGATGGAGACCGGAGTTGCTTCATTGGTGCGATAAAGATATAGATTGTCGAATTCCAGGACCACATTGCCTTGTCCACCCAGATACAAAACCGGGTACAAGAGACTCCATTCGGATGGGACCGGGGGCATCAGAAACGAGAGATCGGTCCAAGCATTCTTTTGGGAAATAGTCACCGGTTCCACGGCCGATAAAGATGTACCCGTGCCATCCACGGCGTTGGTGATCACCGCGTTGAGCTGCAACGGCGCGACACTGGACCGCGCCGTCAGATTCAGGCGGTAGGCGCCGTCGTATTTCCGGTTTTTACTGATCCGGGCCAGGACCACGGAGGCATCGGAAAGGGATGAACCCGGCTTGTCGATCGTGGCTTTCCCGATTCCAGTCCCGTTGGGAGCGCCATCCATCGTCACGGCTTCATAGGTTCCGCCTTGGACCACCACAATGCGGTTTTCGGTGTTGGAATCATACGACCGGTTGGTCAAGGCCTGGGTGAGATAAACCCGGATGTCATCGAATTGCAGGGTTTGCGCCTTTTGGGCGCCCAATTGAAAGCGCAGGCCCATGTCCGCGGTCGTGAACACATTGGAGGGTCCGAGGATCAAATCGTAGGATAGCCATTTCTTCTCAAAGCCGGCGGGAATGGTGATCGTGGTGCTGACGCCGCTCCAAGGATCCTCGTTGATTTGCAAATACGTGGGGATGTTGTACGGCGCGTAATCGACCCGAACCCGGAATTGAATCCGCCAGGCCAGGGTGGTGCTGTTCTCGGGCGTGGTCCAGTTGGTCCCCATCTGTTCATCCCAAATATTGGCCGTATCCCCGGTGGTGGTCAATTCCATGGCCTCGGTTTCGTTACCGGGAATATCGATAAACACACCGGTGACCGTAATGGGCGATGAGAACCACCAGGCAGTGGTGGTCCAGTCCTCGAACGTGCCTTCGTACATGAGTTGATCCGTGAGAGTTGAATCCTGGGCGAAGGAAACCAGAGCGCCAAGCGCCACGAGGGAAAAAACGACTATCGGCCGCATGATGCCACCCCCATTGATTGTAATATTGTCAATCCCGCGATCGGGGGATCGACCGGTTGACAAGCCATTATCTCACATTTTCATGGAAATTTTAACAAAAAAAATCACGCGGGGACAAGAAGGCAAAATCATGACCGGACGGGAAGGATTTTTGCTGGATCGCGCGCCGCGCGCTGATCCATCCCCTTTCTCTCCTCACCGCTCGCGCCAAGTGTCTTTATAAATGAACACATGCCCCACGCCGTAAAAACCATCGCCCGAGACGGCGCGGATCACCACAGAAGAAACCGGCCGGTTTTGAGCGGAGTCCGGCAGGGGCAGAATCCGGGCGCGCAGGCCCCGGGCGCCAACCTTGGGAATTCGCACCGTTCCCAGCGGAAGCGAACCGTCCGCGCCAGAATCCGGACCGTATAACCGGACTTCGTATTCGTCGTTGTTGTCGGCCGAAATCTCGAGCAGATCCCCCCGGGCCGGGGGATCAAACCTCACCACCAGTTCTCCCGTGGCGGGGATGATTCCGCCGGAGGCCGAGTCCCATCCGGAACCGTCCGGTTTGGGTATCGCGAGGGAGGCGGGTTCCACCGGGGCGTGGAGATCCCGGGAGACCCGGGCGCGCAGAAAGTTGCGGAATTTATAGTCCTGCCGGCGGTTGTAGATGTAGATCTCACTACCTTGGCAGTTTTGCTGGAAGGCCGGTTCGCCGAACTCTTCCAGAACGCGGTTTTTCTGCATGCGGTCCATGACGATGAATTGATATTCCGGATACCGCCCCGTTCCGGCAGGCGCATTTCCATACCAGGTGAAATTGTTGATCCACGAATAAAGGGCCAGGTTGGGATAGAGCTGGTTCACCCGCACTCCCGCGCGCGAATGCACGGTGAGGAATTTCGCGCTCCAATAATCGCCATAACCATAACGCAAGCCGGTGTCATACGCCAACCGGTCCAGGCAGCGCGCGTTCTTGGGGTAGGGAAGTCTTAAATCCTGCCAACGCAAGATCAGCCCCTCGGGAAGGATTACCGCGGCGCTGTAAATCGCCACTGAGGAAAATAAGATTGATTTGCACCAGGAAGGAATCCGTCCGCGGCAGTGAAAAAGCGCCATCGTGACGCCGATCAAAGGCAAGAGATAACACGGCAACAGGTAGCGGCGCTCGGAAGGGGAGATCCAGAAAGACGCGTAGATGCTGGAGGAGAGGCAGCCGGCCAGCGAAAAAAGAGTAAACACCAGGAAAAACAGCAAGGATCTGTCCGCGGATTGTTCGGGTAAAGTCCGGATTTCCCGCGCCCGCTTGGCCAGGGCCGTCCTATACAGACGCCACAGAAGCAATGCGCAATATCCGATGAGCAACGCGAAGAAAGCGCGGTCCACGGTGGTGATACAAACGTATAGATCGCGGGCCATGTGGGAGGCGGTTTTACCCCACAGGGCGGAATTGATCCGGTTGATAGGATCCACCAAGGCCGCGTCCAGGATTTTTTGCAGCAATCCCTCCAAAACCGTGTACGACAAGAACGACGCCAGGGAGGCGAGGAGGGTCAGAACGAAAAAGCCGCGCCAGCCCGCCGCGCCGAACGCGCAAAAAAAAACACCGCCAGCAGGAGGGGGATGACAAACTGGGGCAGGATGAGAATATCCGAAAGACTGCCAGCCATCACGGTGAAAAAAAACAGCCCCAGGGTTAGCCACGATCCCCCCCGGGAGAGAATCCGTAAGATCAAAAGGAGCAGGAGAAATCCCAGGTAAAAATTCCCCGCGTGAAAGGAGGGCATGAAGAAAAAGGTAGTCAATTGCAGATTATCCGGGAGTTGCAGCAGGGCGATGAAATACACTATCGCGGCCAGGGCATACAGCGGCGCCCGCCGGGGAGGGCGGTTGAGGCATAACAGGATGATAACGAATCCGGTGATTCCCAGCCAAAACGTCACGATGTAGAGCGCGTAGCCGAATCCTATGTCACCGGCCACTCTCAGGCAGGTGAAGAGCAGCGCCATGTCCGGAAGAAAATACGGCGCGGGAGGCAGGTTCCAGCCCCGCCAGCCGTATCCATCCACGAAGAGGTCCCGGTAGAGGCAGGCCAAATATAGCGCGTCGCTGTTGAGTCCCGCCTGGATGAATCCCCGGGCGATATTCAACAAGCCGAATACCATCAAGACCACCAAACCCGCGGCGGCGGCGGTTTCGCCGATCCGGCCGCGCGCCAGGAATTCCCAAAGGCTTTTCGCGCAGATTCTGACTCCATGCCATGGCTTCCTGAAAAAAAGCATCCGATAATCCTATGATCCATGGAATCCGGGTAGCCCGCTGGCCGCCCCTGTAAAATTCCCTCACCCTGGCTCTCTCCCAGAGGGAGAAGGGATTTTGTTACTTTGATTGTCACTTCCCCAGGGCGTTGCCCTGGGCTAGTTTCTTGCGCGCCGTTGGCGCTTGGAAAACAGCACCCTTGGAGGACAATCATTCATTCCAAAATCTCAACAGATCCTGACGCATATGGATTCTGCCGGCTCCCGGCCCGGCGGGAAATCCGGCCTCCACGCTTTGCATTCTACTCCCAATCCTCTATGATGGGGAATGCAAAAAGCGTGTTATCACGCGGGAATCCCCTGGTTTGCCTGGTTTTAAAACCAGGTGCGGGGGAGTATTCCGCGCGGATTTCAACTTATCATTGTTCGAGAGGTATGCCTTGATGAAATCCATTCATTCCTTCACGTACCGTAAACCGATTCTATGCATGACCGGCCTGGCGTTTTCCCTGATCGGGTTGGCCGGCGCGGGGGCGGCGGAGAATTCCGTGACGTTCCAGAAGCACGTCATCAACGCCGATTCGCGCTTCGAGACCACCGGCATCGGCGATTTCAACGGCGACGGGAAGAAAGACATCATTTGCGGCGGATTCTGGTACGCGGCGCCGGACTGGAAACCGGTCCGGGTAGGGACCATCGAGGAGTCCAGCGGGTACCATAACGATTTCGCCAACCACCCGCAGGACGTGGACGGGGACGGCGACTTGGACGTGGTTTCGGTCACGTGGTTCAGCAAGGAGATCCTGTGGCGCGAGAATCCCGGCCCGAAGGGGGGCGATTGGCCCTTCCACTCGATCGACACCCCCAACAACGTCGAAACCGCCGTGTTCGCGGACATGAGCGGCGACGGGGTGGACGATATCATCCCCAACATCATGGGCGAGGTTTCGTGGTATGAATTCGCCCAGGATCCCGCGGGCGGGCCGAAGTGGATCAAGCGCGCGGCGGGCAAGGAAGGCGCGGGGCACGGCATCGGCGTGGGCGACGTGAATTTGGACGGGCAGTTGGACATTCTATGCCCCAACGGCTGGTACGAAGTGAAAAAAGCGGGGGATGCCTATACGTACGCCTGGCATCCCGAATTCAACCTGGGCGGCACCAGCGTGCCCATCCTGCTGCATGACGTGAACGGGGACGGACGGCCGGACCTCATCTGGGGCTACGGCCATGACTACGGCCTGTTTTGGGCGGAGCAGCAGATCCAGGAGGCCAAACGGACCTGGAAAACCAACCTGATCGACAAAAGCTGGTCGCAGCCGCATTGCCTTATTCTCGCCGACCTGGACGGGGACCAGCGCGAGGAATTGATCACCGGCAAGCGGTTTTGGGCGCACAACGGCGGCGACCCGGGGGAAAAGGATCCGCGTTGCATTTATTACTACTCGTTCGATCCGAAGGCGGGCGCGTGGACCCGGCACACCATTGACGAAGGCACGACAGCCGCGTTCGGCCTGCTCTCGGCGGCGGATGACATCGACGGCGACGGCGATATCGACCTCGCCTGCCCCGGCAAAAGCGGGCTGTATCTCTTCGAGAATTTGCGGATCATGAAATAGAGAGAGGCTTCGATTGCTCCGAACCGGGGTGAAAGCAGAAGGAGTCGGAAACCGTGCGGCTTTCCCTCACCCCAACCCTCTCCCGGGGGGAGAGGGAGCGGTAATGAGGGCTTTTGGGTTAGTCGATACGGACATTTCAATGCCGGCATGACGTAACATTTCCGATATTCCGGATCGTTGCCCCTTCCCTGCCGTGAAACCATCCCTCTTCTACCGGGAGAGGGATGGGGTGAGGGTAGATTAAAGAAGCCACTGTCCTGTCAGGAGCCCCCTCCCATGAAGGAATTGCTGGATTTCACCGTGCATCTGGCCGAGGAAGCGGGAAAGATCACCCTCCGGTATTTTCAGCAGTCTTTCGATATCCACATCAAGCCGGACCATTCCCCCGTGACCGACGCCGACCGCTCCGCCGAGGAATACCTCCGCAAGGAAATCGAAAACCATTTCCCCGATGACGGCATTCTGGGCGAGGAGCTCGGAGAGAAAGAAAGCCGCTCCGGGTTGCGCTGGCTGCTCGATCCGATCGATGGGACCAAGACCTTCATCCGCGGGGTGCCCCTCTACGGCACCCTGATCGGGCTGGAGAGCGAGGGCGAAAGCCTGCTGGGCGTGGTCCGCTATCCACCCCTGGGGCTGACACTGGCCGCGCTGTGCGGCCACGGTTGTTTTTTGAACGGCGAACGGTGCGCCGTCTCCAAGACCAGCGAACTGTCCCAGGCCGCGGTGATGATGACCTCGTTCGAAGCGGTGGTGAACGACTGGGGACCGGAGACTTTTTTCAATATCCTGAAGGAGACCGGATTCCACCGGACCTGGGGGGACTGCTACGCCTACATGCTGGTCGCGACGGGCCGGGCGGACATCTGCTTCGACACTTCGATGCACCAGTGGGACATCGCCCCGCTGATTCCCATCATTCAAGAAGCCGGCGGGAAAATCACCAACCGGGACGGCGCGATTTCGCTGGGGGAAAATCACGCCATCGCCACCAACGGCCTGCTGCACGATGTGTTCCTGCGCCTGGTCCGCCCCGCCGCCCCGCGGGAGTAGGGCCGGAGGAGCCTCCCGCCGCGCGAGCCCTCACTCTCCATTCCCGCCGCCCGTTTCCGGGGGCCGGTTTCCCGTGGTCCTCCCCAACTGAAGATTTTTCCACATTTCCTCTTGACCGGCTTTTTTTTTGTGGTATATTCCACAGTTAGAAGTGTGGAACGTTCCACGCTTCCACCCGATCCCGGAAAGGAGAGACCATGAAATCCATCTTCACCCGAGCCGAGCTGGACGTCATGACCGTCCTGTGGGAGCACGGCTGGCTGACGCCCGCGCAGATCGAGGAACGCTTCCCCCGGCCCATCAAGAACGCCGCCCTGCGTTCGGTTCTGCTCATCCTGCTGGAGAAAGGCCATGTCGCGCGCCGCAAGGAAGGCCGCGCCTACGCCTACAAGGCCAAGACCCCCCAGAGGAAGACGTTCCAGCAGATGATCCGCGGGCTGATCCGCCTGTTCTGCGGCGGATCGCCGGTGGCGCTCATCGCCCAACTGATCGCCACCGAAAAGTTGTCCGAGGACGACATCCGCGAGTTGCAGCGCCTGACCGCCCAAAAGGCGGACGAGCTCAATCAGCGGAACGAGGAGAAGAATCATGGGAGGGGAAAGCATTCAACCGTGGAGTGAGGGGGCGGCGCTGGGGGTGCTGCTGGCGAAGATCAGCCTTCTGTTGCTGCTGGGGTGGGCCGCGCATTACGGGCTGCGGCAGAGCCATCCCCGCTGGCGGGTGTTGCTGTGGCGCGGGGTGATCGGGGGGATTGTCCTGATCCCGCTGATCTTCCTGGCGGGGCCCCGCTGGGAGATGAAGGTTCCCCGCACCCTCCCGGTATTGATCATGCCGCCGGCCTTCGAGCCGGAACCAGCCGCCCTCGAACCGGAAATGTATCCTCCGATCGATAGTCCCTCTCCTTCCACAACCGAGCCGTCGCCAAGTTTGGTTTCTTCCCCCTCTCCACCCTCCGTTTCCATACCGCAATCCAATTGGAATCCAGCATCGTGGATAAAACAGAACGCTTGGTTGGCGCTGCTGGCGGGCTGGGGACTGGGAGTGGCGTTCTTCGCGGCGTGGCTGGGACGGGCATCGGTGTGGGTGAGCCGTATCATCAAAACCTCTCAGCCCGCGACGGAGACGGTGAAGCGGATGGTGGCGCGGGTGGCGGAAGACCTGGGCGCGCGGCGGGACGTGACGCTGCGGTTTTCCCCCCATGTTCCTTCGCCCTTTTTGTGCGGGGTGTTGCGGCCGGTGATCGTGTTGCCGGCGCGGATGCGGGATCTAGACTATCGGGACCGGCTCCCGGGGATTCTGGCGCACGAGGTGGCGCATTTGCGGTCTCATGATTTGCCTTGGTATGCCACGATACACGGATTACGGGTCATTCTCTGGTTCCATCCGCTGACCTGGCGGATTTGGAGCGCCCACGCCGCGGCCTGCGAGGAAGTGAGCGACAGCGTGGCGGCGGCTTACGTGGGCAACCAGGAAACCTATTCGAAGACGCTGGCGTGCGTGGCCTTGGAGATCATCGCCCGCCCGGCCGGCGCGGGAGGCATTCCCATGACCCGGACGTCGGAAATTCGCAAGCGGTTGGAGTCGTTGCAGGAGCGGTGGAGCGGGCGGCCCGTGTCCCGCCGCCGCGTGGGCGCGGTGAGTTGCGCGGCGCTGCTGGCCTTGGCGGCGCTGGCCGGGATGGAGCCGGTGATTCAATCCAGAGCCGTCGCCGGGGACACAATCAGCCAAGACAGCCAGGTTTTCACCATGCGGCAAGTGGTGATCGATGATTTGGAGGCGGACGCGTACCGAACTGTTTCGATTTCGCCGGATGGGAAATACGTCTTGTACAAAGATAAGGTATGGAAATTTAGTGAATTGGCTACAGGAAAGGTAATCATTCCCGGCCTCGAAATACTAGACAAAGCATGGGGTACCTGGTTTCATACATTACCGATTTCACATGACAATAAAAAGATAACTTATGTCCGATCGAATCAAGATGATAGACATGAATGCCTGTATGTTTATGAGATCGACAACAAACAGGAAAAATTAATCTGGAGTGGTAAGTATTTGTATGGACTATTTGTACATGATTGGACAAAAGATGGAAAGTATATCTTGGCGTATGCGGAAGATTATATGGACGAAGAGCATGAAAAGAAATATGAGCATTTCCATGACCTATATTGGATTTCCAACGATGGAACAGATGTGCGCTTAATCAAGAAATACGACTGCAATGAAGCCATGCCAATAAATGTTATGATATCTCCCGATGGAAATTGGATAGCGGAGGAACTGAATTATTGGGGAGATGGAGATTTGAAAGGGAACTGGAGAGATCTTCGCTTGCTGAGTTCAGATGGTAAAACTGAAACCGTGATTGTTCCAGCCGAGAAGAATGTTCAGTATAAATTAGTTGGATGGTTGGCCAACGATCCTTGTATTTTATACACCAGCAACCGCGCAGGGACTTGGGATCTTTGGGGTGCTCGTATCATAAACGGCAAGCTCGATCCGATTCCTCAATTGATCAAGCGGGAAATTGGTGATATCAGCACGAAAGGCATCAGTCATGAAAATCAGTTATTCTACTATGAGAACAATGATCAATCGGATTTTTATGTCGCGGATTTTGATATCACAACGGGAGAAATTCAACATCCCAATAGGATCAAAGACATTTCATCATGGTCGAATGATGGCACACAACTAATTTCGGAATGGCTGCCCCTTCAGTGGAAAGACGAATATGCCGGACAGTATAATTTCGAGGGTGAAACAATTCCGGTGTATTCTTTTTCCGATATCCATGAAGTGGGGCCCAAAATCCATTACAATACGAATGGTCAAACCATACGGTTCGTGAATATTTTCCCGGATCATCAATCAATGTTGGTTTGGGTTATCAATGGAAATCCTGGAAGTTATTATCGCATGGATTTTCACACAAAAAAGTTCGAACCACTATTGGTTGCCAATCAAAAAGAACGTGCTTCGTCATTATCCAATGATCTTTTTACTTATAGCAATGGTCTCATTTCTTCCGACGGGGAAACATTGTATTATGAACGAACACATTTCGCCACAACGCTTACAGCCGACGGTGGAAACTCTACCCGCACCTTTGGATCCTTTTGGAGCAAAAACTTAATAACCGGTGAAACCCTTGAACTATATCATCCTCCAGAGGACTGTTATATACGTACATTCTATATTTCTTTGGATGGAAAATGGATTGCTTTACAAGTAAGTCATCCTAACAATAAAGTTAAACTGCTTTCCTTAATTGGAGATGAGACAAAAGATGTTTTTCAGGATGAAGATAAAGTTGCCTCCATTTTCGGATGGGCTCCGGATAGTCAATCCATATTGTTTGCAAGTAGAGATACGCCTAACACATTAATGAAGAAAAACATATACACCGGACAAGTCGAGGAACTTTGCCAGTTGCGTTTAGGACAAATGTCGATCAGCCCCAACAACAAACGTATCGCTTTCACAACCACGCAACATTCTCAAGGCCTTTGGGTCCTGGAAAACTTCCTCCCCCGCGAAGTGGCGCGGGCGGGAACCCAATAGACCAACGCGACTCGTAATCACCGTATGGTGCTGGGGCGGCGGGAGGGCGCTCACTTCCCGCCGCCATTTTGTTCCGGGGCGTAGTTCCGGGCCGGGGATTTGGTAGAATGTCCCCGGCAGGCCGCCAGGACAGTCCGGACGATTCCGGTCCCGGGGGGTCAGCCCACGCCCATCATCCCAGAGAGGAAACCACCATGTGCTCACAACACGGCCCGCGCCCGCGGGAAACGCGGAAATCCTTGGTCCCGAATGAATCCCCTTCTCCAAGCGGCATCACCCGGCGCGGATTTTTGGGAGGCCTGACAGCCGGGGCGGCCGTCCTGCCCCTGGTCTCGACCGCCCAACCCGGCATCGGCGCGGAGGCGGAAGCAGGCTTGCCCAAGGGGAAATCCATCCGTGTGCTGCCGGCGCTCGTGTATCACCTGGAGACGCCGCAAGAGAAAACCAGTTGGCGCAGCTACGGCGAAGTGAGTAATCCCGCCGCCGTGGAGGCCGAGGCGGCGCGCGTGGCGAAGGACCTGCAAGACCTGGCGGCGCGGGCCGGATTTCCCATCGAAATGCTGCCGGTGGCGTTGGTGAAAGACGAAGCCGGGGCGCAGGCGGCCGCCGCCACGGACGCCGATCTGCTGGTGATGTTCGCGGCCGGCGGCTCGGGGCCGATGTACCAAATCCTGGCCGCGAGTCCGGCGGCCCCGGTGATGTTCATCCGGCACAAAACCCGGCCGTATTACCTGTGGCACGAAATCGCGCATTGGCGTTTTCTGCGCCGCAACGAAGACTCGACGGTCGAGCCGAATATGACAGCGGACGATATCGTCACCGACGACTACAACGAATTGCTGTGGCGGATGCGCGCGGTCTATGGTCTCAAGAACGCGAAGGGGACCAAGATGCTGGCCATCGGCAGCCTGGCGGCGTACAGCGAACCGGGCCAGCGCCTGGGGCCGGGCCACGCGCGGGACGCCTGGGATTACGCGATCGAGATCGTCCCCCGCGAGGAGTTCGCCCGGCGGCTGGACGAGGCGCGCGCGGATTCCCGGGTGATGGAGGCGGCCGAGCGGCGGACGCGGGCGTTTCTGGAACGGCCCGGCGTGACGCTGCAGACCGAGCGGCGCTTCGTCGTCAACTCGTTCCTGGCGCTGGGCGTGTGCGAGGACTTGTTGCGCGAGAAGGGGGCGTCGAATTTCGGCTTCGACTTGTGCATGGGGCGGCCGGTGATCGAAATGCTGGACACGCCGCCCTGCCTGATCCTGGCCCTGGCCAACGACGAAGGCTACACCGCCTACTGCCATACCGACCTGACGCACACCTGCGCGGGCGTGCTGCTGCGGTGGATCGCGGGGAAGCCCACCTTCGTGTGCAACACGCATTTTCCCCACGACGGCCTCTTCACGGTGGCGCATTGCGCGGCCCCGATGCGCATGAGCGGCACGGCGTACGATCCGGTGACCATCCTGACGCATTACGAATCGGATTACGGCGCGGCCAGCCAGGTGCATTATCCCCTCGGGCAGACGGTCACGGTGGTGATCCCCAACCTGCATTGCACGAAATGGCAGGGCTTCCGGGGGACGATCGTGGAGACCCCTTCCCTGCCCGCCTGCCGCTCGCAGATGAACATCGAGGTCGACGGCGACCGGCGCGCCCTGCTGAAGGAAATGGAGGGCTTCCACGCCCAGGTGGTCTATGGCGACTATCTGAAAGAAACCGGATACGCGCTGCGGCGGCTGGGGAAACTGGAGTGGCGCAATTTCAGCGAGACGGCGTAGGGAATCATTTCAGGTTCATCCGGCAAGTGCGTACCTGCTGGTGAAAAAGGCATACCATCCCCTCGAGGATTCGGGCGGACACCAAGGTCCGCCCCTGCAAAAATTCCCTCACCCTGGCCCTCTCCCAGAGGGAGAGGGGATATAGGGGATCGATCTCCCCGGCCGGCCCGATTGAAAGCGGCCGGACATACTAGAGAAAAAGTACACGCTTACCGGATGAACCATGTTTATAATATTTCGTTTACAATCCGTATTCATCCGGCAGGAATTTATCGGCGAGGGGAGTTTGCAGCATTTCCTCGAGCAGGTCTTCTTCGCGCTCCGGCAAGGAGGCGGCTTCGGCTTCGAGCCGGGCGAGCCAGCGCAATTCCCGGGGAGCGATCCGGAGACCGTCCGCCTCGTGCGCGCGGCGCAGCTCCGCCAGCGTGGCCTGGACCGCGCGGCGGGTGCGGAGATAGGGCGCCGGTTCTTGCATGATTTCCCCGGAGAGGCGCAGCACCACGTCCGGGCGCAGCACGTGGGCCTGGGGATCGAGGCGGGCGTCGGAATCCACCAGCCAATCGCGCAGGCGGCGGGCGTCGTCGAGCGAGCGGGCGGAGGCGGTGTTCGCCAGGCGGCAATCGTAGGCGAGATGTTCCAGCGAGACAATGGGGGCGAAGGTGCTGAGCAGGCGCAGGTTTTGCACCGACTCGTTGGACCAGCAATCGCATACGGCCTGGGCGATGTTGCCCACGGCGCTGAGATGCGCGCAGGCGGCCGAGCGGCCTTCCATGGAGATGGGCACGCCGGCGATGGCTTTCATGTAAGGGCCTTCGTAGGCGCAATCCTTGCTGGGGCCGCGCGCGCCCACTTCGTAGGCCACCAGGCTGCGGGGGACGGATGCCACCCGCACGACCGCCGCGAACACCCGCGGGAGCATCTTCTGCTCCGCCAGCACCATGGCCGTGTTGGCGAATCCGCAGGCGGTGTCGCCGGCGGGGATGACGTTCGTCCGGGCGCAGGCGTCCACCATCGTCTTCCATAAATACGCCATGTCGCGCGGGGCCAGCACGCCGAGGGCGAAGACCAGGGCGCGCAAGTCGGCCTGGGTCAGGGCCTCGTCGCAGACTTCCTTCCCGCCGGTCGATTCGATCGCCAGCAGATCCGCCCCCGCCCCGCCGGCGGATTGAAACGTCTCCAGCATTCCGTCCCAATAAGCGCCGCGGCGCATGAGGGGCGGACGCATGTGGTCCCGCGTGTCGTTGGGTGTCAGGCGCAGGGCGCCCTTCAGTCCGTATTTCTGGTGGAAGGCGGTCAGGATTTCGGCCAGGATCTGGGTGATTTCAAGTCCCCACCGGGGGCGGATGGTCATGGGGGGCAAGGCTTCGAATTCCACCAGCAGGGCGGGAACTTCGAGTTCCACGGCTCGCTGGCAAATCCCTTGCGCCATGTCCCGGTATTGCGCACAGATCTCCGGCCAGTGGCTCTCGTTCACCTCGATGGATGGCAGGGTGAAATTGATTTCGGGGATCATGGTTCCCGCGCCGATCGCGGTATCGTGCCCGCAGACCACCGGCCGGGGCGCGCGTCCATATAGGAAGTCCGTCAACGAAGAAATGGCTAAACTCAAGGATTTTTCCTCCGGTATTACCCTGAAGAGATGAATGGCCATTCGGATTGAGACATATTAAATACCAAAATCAGGACGAATAATCATCCCTTGGAAGCCGATTTGAGTAGAGAAAAAAGAGGTTCCCTTTGGAAAGTAGGGGCACGTTGCAACGTGCCCCTACACATCCCCCTTCACATCCCCCTACACGTCCCCTTACAGGAAATGGCGCTGGATCTCCGCTTTCCCGGGGATGACATCCCCTGGAATCCTTCTGCGCATGAGCCGTCGAACCGGGCGAAATCCGCCCCGGTCACCGGATGTCCACAAAGCCTCCACGCCAATGCCGGTTATGGGATTTCCGGGATACAATATCTTTCCGAGGGATGATCGTCCGAAGAGTCTGGAATCGATCCAATCATCCGGCCCGGGGCCGGCAGGGAGGCATACGAGGTTGCGAGACACGCGCGCGAGAGGCAAAATCATCCATTCCACGACGGTGCTGGCTATCCGCCGGGGGGAGGAAGTGGTGATCGCCGGCGACGGGCAGGTGACCCTGGGCGACACCGTCATGAAGAAAACCGCCCGCAAGGTCCGGAGCATGTACGACGGGGAAGTGCTGGCCGGATTCGCGGGCACGTCGGCGGACGCGTTTACGCTGTTTGAAAAGTTCGAGGCCAAGTTGGAAGAGTATAAAGGCAACTTGATGCGCTCGGCGGTCGAACTGGCCAAGGACTGGCGCACGGACAAGATCCTGCGGCACCTGGAAGCCCTTCTGATCGTGTGTGATCAAAAGACCATGCTGCTCATCTCGGGCACGGGCGACGTAATTGAGCCCGACGACGGGGTGACCGCCATCGGCTCGGGCGGGGCGTATGCCCAATCGGCGGCCAAGGCGCTGCTGAAGTTCACCGACCTCCCCTTGCGCCGCATCGCCGAGGAAGCGATGAAACTGGCGGCGGAGATCTGCATTTTCACCAACGACAACATCGTGATGGAATCGCTGCCGCGGGAGAAGGACGAGCCAGAGGAAAAGAGGGGGTGAAAAGCCTTCCCTCACCCCAGCCCTCTCCCGAGGGGAGAGGGAGCCGGAATGAGAAGTGGTTCGCCAGAAGAGACGTAAACCAGTTTAAGCAAAGCCGTTAGTGAAGTCTGATGTACCCAGGAGCGTAACTGTTTATTACCATACCCTTCCGCAAAACCATCCCCTCTCCCGCCGGGAGAGGGATAGGGTGAGGGAATACGATTACAACCACCTTACGAACAGAAAACAAAAATCCAAATCGAATCCACGAGAAGGAACCCATGACCGAACCATCCAATCCCCCCGCTTCCGCGTTGATCGCGCCGTCCGCGATTCCCGGTTTGACACCCAAGCAGATCGTCGAGGAGCTGGACAAATACATCATCGGCCAGGACGAGGCCAAAAAGGCGGTGGCTATCGCCCTGCGCAACCGGGCGCGGCGCCGCATGCTCGAACCCGAAATGCAGGAAGAGGTATACCCCAAGAACATCATCATGATCGGCCCCACCGGCGTGGGCAAGACGGAAATCGCCCGGCGGCTGGCCAAACTCGAGGACGCGCCCTTCATCAAGGTCGAGGCCTCCAAGTTCACGGAAGTGGGCTACGTGGGGCGCGACGTCGAGTCGATGATCCGCGACCTGGTGGAGATCGCCGTAACCCGCGAACGCGCCCGCCGGACCGAGGAATGCCGGGCGGCGGCGGAACGCGCGGCCGAGGAACGGTTGCTGGACCTGCTGGTCCCGCCCAACCTGGCGCGCGCGGCGGACCTCTCTCCCGACGGCGGCCTGACCCCGCAGGAACGCTTGCATGCCACGCGCGAGCGGTTCCGGCAGATGCTGCGTGAGGGGGCCCTGGAAGAGCGGCTGGTCGAGCCGGAAATCACGGAGCGCTCGGCCAACGTCATGGTGGGCGTCCCCGCCGGGACCGGGCTGGAAGAGATGGGCATCGACTTGAAGGACATGATCGAAAAGATGATGCCCACCCGCAAGAAACGCAAGAAGATGACCATCGCCGAGGCGCGCCCCCACCTGCTGCAGGAAGAGGCGGAACGGCTGGTGGACATGGACCAGATCGTCAAGGACGCCATCCAAAAGGTCGAGCAGACGGGCATCGTCTTCCTGGACGAGATCGACAAGATCGTGGGGCGCGAGAGCGGCTCGGGGCCGGACGTGTCGCGCTCGGGCGTGCAGCGGGACATCCTGCCGCTGGTGGAAGGCTCGACGGTGTTCACCAAGTACGGGATGGTGAAAACCGATCACGTGCTGTTCATCGCGGCGGGGGCGTTTCACGGCTCCAGCCCGTCGGAACTGATTCCCGAGCTGCAGGGGCGGTTCCCCATCCGGGTGGAGCTGGACGACCTGGACGAGGAGGATTTCAAGCGGATCCTCACCGAGCCCAGGAACTCGCTCCCGCGGCAGTATGCCGCCCTGCTGGAGACCGAGGGCGTGGTCTTGGAGTTCACCGGCGACGGTATCGCGGAGATGGCGCGCATGGCGGCGCACATCAACGCCGAGACGGAGAACATCGGCGCGCGCCGCCTGCACACGATCATGGAAGCGCTGCTGGAGGAGGTCTCCTTCGGCGCTCCGGGCCTGGCGGGCGCCCGCGTGGTCATCGACGAGAAATATGTTAAAGACCAGCTCAGTGAGATCGTGGAGGACACAGACTTGTCGAGGTATATTTTGTGAGAGGGATATCCCTTGCCAAGTTTTATGACATTCCCACCTCCCTTTGATGTCATTCCCGCGAAAGCGGGAATCCAGTAAATGTAGGATGGGTTAGCGCGCCAGCGCGTAACCCATCATTTTCCCTGTGTGTCTTGACCATCCTGATTCCGATAAAAATCTCTCCTCTCATTTCCGGGTGATATAAAGGGTGAGTGAAAATCACTCCCCCAATCCCTCTTGCCAAAGATGCATTAATCAAGCATATTCATACATGTAAATCCGCATATCGCTGAGGCCGATAATCATGAGAACCACGCTCAATATCGAAGAACAATTATTGCAAAAAGCCTCTCAATTGACGGGCATCACGGAAAAAACGGCCCTGGTGCGGCTGGGATTGGAAGCCCTGATCGCCCGGGAAAGCGCCAAGCGGCTGGCCCGCCTGGGCGGCTCCGAAAAGGGGCTGGAGGCGATTCCCCGGAGACGGAGGGAAGCGTATGTGAATTAGATGTGTAGGATGGGTTAGCGCGCCAGCGCGTAACCCATCATTAACCTAGGATTGAAGGAATCAACTATGGCCATAACGGACATTCGATCGTATATCAACCTCATTCCGGCCATGAAAGAAATACCCGATAACGCGGTATGGTTATCCTACGACCGGGAAGCGGACACGTTGTACAT
Organism: bacterium; assembly: GCA_041946805.1. Lineage (GTDB taxonomy): Bacteria > Hinthialibacterota > Hinthialibacteria > Hinthialibacterales > Hinthialibacteraceae > JABLXU01. The sequence goes on along the minus strand of JBHGBC010000055.1, from coordinate 8,744 downwards.
CAATTTCAAAAAGCCCAGCGTGGCCACGGATAGTGAACTCACCAACGAGGATGTGATCGTCCGTTACGATGGAGATTCGATCATCGGACTGACCGTGCTCCATGCCAGCCAACGCGGGTAAGGAAGATCCACCCTGAGTGGATGTAAAATTAATCCAACCCCCCACCAACCACTCCCCCCCGCAAAACAATCACCTCTTCCCTCGGGAGAGGGCCAGGGTGAGGGAAAGAAAAAACCCCCGGGAGATATGAATCTCCCAGGGGTAGTGTTATTGATTATTAATGCAATATAAGCAATACGGAATTACTTTCTTGCTTAATTAACTGGAGGAGGGCACTCTACTTTACGTTCGACATCCACATGTACGCCGTAGAAATTATTAACTGGCACATCAATACTGAATGAAGTTCCGGTTGCATCACCCTTATGCATGAATCCTCCAGGGTTCGGGTTGCCGGATGGGGCGCTTGCATAGTCCTGGATTTTGACATTTTCATCAACATTTTGGAATTGCCCTTTGTCGTTAAGTGTAATGGTAATAATTACCAAGCCACCCGACGGCACGGAGAACGTGACATCGCCTACATCATAATATTGGCCAGCGATAAGGTCCACAGTTTTCTCATTCCCTTCATAAGGGACATACATGGCCCAGTTGCCTTTCTCGACATAGCGGCTACCAGCAGCCCAGGCGGTTTCACCTTCCCAGCAATCACCAGTGTCATAGTAACAGCAGACTGTATATATCCCATAAAACCACCACCGCGGTCCACCACCTGTCTGGTCTCCACCCCACGCAGTCTCGTGTCCCTCCTCTAGATCACAATCCATATCTACTTCTGCATGGGTAACGATATAGAGTTCTAAATCACATTTTTCTTGAACATCAATAATGCCAAGATCGCTGAATGGGATAGTGAATGTGAAATCAGTTAGACCGGTAGCATTGTATTGATACGGGAACTGCCCTGGAACAGGTATGCCTTGTTTGTTTGCGGGTACTTGAGAGATATCATACCCTATCCACATTTGAAGCATCCCAAAAGTAGCATCAAATAGTTGAAGAATACCAAATTCATCTGGACATTCAAATGTATAATCAAGCGTGTAAGTCACATAGATATTATCTGCATCATTCGTCACCGACACATTACCTACGATGATAGTTTGCCCTGCAGTAAGATCCCAGACAATTGGTTCACATACCGCCCCGCTCATCATCACCCCAACGGAGGCAAACACCACGGCGAACGAGGCCAAGAACAAGGCCTTTCTCGTGAGTTTTTGGATGCTTTTCATGATCGTTTTCCTTTTCTTTTTTTTTGTATTATTTTTACCGCCCATCTATTCCATCAACCGCAGGGCATCGCAAGGGTGAATGTCCCGGTTCTTTTCCAACCTCCTGTCTAAGGATGGCATCCCACTCTTTCCAGTCCGTATCTCGGCCTCATCCCAGGTGTATGTCGAAACAAAACCGCCGGATTACCTTGTTTTCTCAGGCAACCCGGCGGTCTCGATGCTTCGTCCTGTAGGGAGATCCGTGGTTTTCCGTCCCCGCCTCGCGGCGGGTTTGGCTTTGGCTGATATTTCCGAATTGTGCCTACCTCTGAATCTCTACTAAATTAATCTAATTTGTGATATTAATTTAATGGCGTAATAATTCAATTCTTAGTGATCCTAAACCAATTCCAATCGGATTACTATCAGGAAATCCCTCAATTTTCCGCATGATTTTCCCTGCCCGGCTTGAGGGGAAATTTCCGACACACGTCCCCCGGCCCCGGGGGGGGTGAGAGGCCTAACTCCATTCATATGTATAAATTATTCGATAGACCGATGTAAGTATTCTCCTGACAATGCCGTAACCCGGCGGCCGGGGGCGTATTTCCCCCCATTCATCGCGCCGGGACAGCCGCGGAGCGGGTGGCGGGGCAACCGGCGTTCCCGGAAGCGAAAGGCGGGGCGCGGCCCGGGCGAATCCCTCCTGGCTTCACTGGGGATCGATCCGGTTAACCGGATTCCCCGGCACCGCTTGACATCGGGGGGGATGTCCCCAAGAATGCGGCCGCGGCCTGTTTCGCCGCCAGGGGTTTGCCTGGGAGGGAACGTGGTGGAACAAATCAAAAAATCCAGTGTTTTAGAGGGTGTCACGGCGTATCATTGGTTGGTGGTCCTGATCGCCTCCGGCGGCTGGTTGTTCGACTGCATGGACCAGCGGATATTCGCCCTGGCGCGCGAACCGGCTCTTAAGGAGCTCTTGCAGGGCAATGCGGAGGGGTTGGCCAAGCTCAAGAGTTTCGGCGGGATGGCCACCGCCGCGATGATCGTGGGCTGGGCCACCGGCGGGATCATCTTCGGGGTCATGAGCGACAAGTTCGGCCGGGTCAAAACCATGATGGCCACCCTGCTGGTCTATTCCGGCTTCACCGGCCTGTCGGGTTACGCGCACTCCTGGCAGGAATTCATGGTGTACCGGTTCCTCGTCGGATTGGGCGTGGGGGGGATGTTCGGGGCGGCCACCACGCTGGTGGCGGAGAGCGTGCCGGCGGGTTTCCGCACGGTGGCGTTGGGATCGCTGCAAGCCTTGTCCGCCACCGGCAACATCATGGGATCGCTGATCAGCACGAAGATTCAGCCGGGCGCCCCGGAGTTCCTGTTCGGTTTATCGGGTTGGCGGATCCTGTTCTTCGTGGGCATCCTGCCCGCGCTGCTCATCATTCCCATTGTGTTTGTGCTGCGGGAGCCGGAGCCGTGGATCAAGGCCAAGGAGGCGTCGCGGCGGGGGGATGTCAATCAAAAACCGGTCGGCTCGATGTCGGATTTGTTTCGGAATCCCCGCTGGCGCTATCATTCGATCATCGGCATGTTTCTGGGTTTGGCCGGGATGGCCGGACTGTGGGGTGTCGGATTTTTCTCTCCCGAGTTGATTTCCACCGCCTTGAAAGGCGAACCGCAGCATCTGGTGGACTCGGTGCGCGGCAATGCCACCGCTCTCCAGGATTGCGGCTCGTTTTTCGGCATGTTCGCCTTCACTTTCTTTGCCGCCCGCTGGGGGAGGAAACCTACATTCTTGATCTCCTTCATTCTCAGCCTGGGGGTAACGATTTACGTCTTCAATAATCTGAATTCGGCCTGGGACGCGTTTTGGATGCTGCCCCTGATGGGCTTCGCGCAATTGTCGGTCTTCGCGGGGTATTCCATTTATTTCCCCGAGCTGTATCCCACCCGGCTGCGGGGAACAGGAGTCGGATTCTGTTACAACACGGTGCGTTACATTTCAGCGCCATTTCCCTGGTTAATGGGAGCGTTGGCGGATTGGCTGTTGCTGGCCGGTTATGAAAATCCCTTCCGTCTGGCTTGCAGCATCGTGGCGTTTATATACGTGGTGGGGATTATCGCGATCACCTTCGCGCCGGAAACCAAGGGACAGCCCCTGCCGGAGGATTGACGCCGGCCAGCGGAGTTCGTGTTTTCTTCTCCCTCTTCCCATGGGCTGATCTTTACCCGTGATTCGTATCAAGATGTCATCCCCGCGAAAGCGGGGATCCAGCGCCGTTTCTTGTATGGGCATGTTTCCGTACGTCTCATCGGGCGGACACGAAGGTCCGCCCCTGCATAACTTCCCTCACCCTAACCCTCTCCCAGAGGGAGAGGGGATTTTGGGGATTGATCTCTCCGGCCAGACCGGTTGAAAAGCGGCCGGCCATGCTTGATAAAAAGTACGCACTTACCGGATGAACCGAAAATGTATTTCTTCCACGTTCTTTGCGTCCCGGCGGTGAGCGCGGAATCATTTTTCCAGCAGGGATTGGCAATGCGTCAGGCAGGAATTCGCCAGGGCGGTCAGGTTGTACCCTCCTTCCAAAAACGAAACGATGCGGCCTCCGCAGTGCCGGTTGGCATGCTCCCGCGCCAAGTCCGTGAGCGCCGTGTAATGTTTCTCTTCCAGCCGCCAGTTGCCGAGTGGATCTTCCCGGTGGCCGTCGAAGCCGGCGGAAATCAGTAAAAGATCCGGTTTGAAGCGGGGAACCACGTCGTCCAGTGTTTCCTTGACCGCCTGGATGATTTTCTCCGGATCGGTGAGAGGAGGAAACGGCAGGTTGCGGGTGAAGCCTTTCCCGGGACCTTCTCCGGTTTCATGGGTGAATCCCGTGCCGGGATAAAGCGGATGCTGATGGGTGGAGATGAAAAACACCGTGGGATCTTCATAGAACACCGCCTGGGTGCCGTTGCCATGATGGATATCCCAATCCAGGATCAGGATCCGTTCGATCCCGTGCCGCTTTTGCGCGTAGCGGGCGGCGAGGGCGATGTTGTTGAACAGGCAGAAGCCCATCGCCACGGAAGGCAGGGCGTGATGGCCGGGAGGGCGGGATACCACGAACACCCGGCGGTTTTTTTTGTGAAAAATGGCGTCCAAACCCGTAAATCCGGCCCCCGCGGACAGGCGGGCGATCTCGAACGAGGCGGGAGAGACGATTGTGTCCGGGTCCACCGCGCCTCCCCCCCGCGCCGCGAGCTCCTTGATCGACTGGATGTAGGATTTTTTATGGATCCAGGCCAGTTCTTCCTCACTCGCAAGCCGCGGATCCATCCAGGTAACGGCCATCGGGGGCAGTGATTTTTTCAGCAAGGAAACGATGGCGTCCATGCGGTGGGCGTTTTCCACATGCCGCCCGGTGTCGTGTTCCTTGAACCGCTCCGAATAGATAACGCCTAAGGGTGTCGAGGGCATGGTTTTTCGTCACTCACTGGGCAGGGATCCATGACATTCCGAATTGGCTGTCCGATAACCTAGGTTCTGTTGAGTTGTTCCCAGCGTAGCCGAAAAATACCCAAATGGATTCGTTGATTGCTGGTGTGGAGAGTCCCTTTGGCGCCCTTACCGGGCTTCCCTCACCCTAACCCTCTCCCAGAGGGAGAGGGAATTCAAGTTTGGGGCCCTCTCGTCTCGGAACTTACGCCCTGGGCTCTGCGCATCCCGCGCCGTTGACTCAGAACAGAAAAATCCGCGTTTCAGAAATCATTCTTTACGAAAACTCAACAGGACTTACAGAATCCCCCTTGCCCGCAGATCGGGTTCGGTCCGTTCCCGCCGCAGGCGGGCGGCCATGACGATGTGGTACAACCGGTCCGCCGCGGCCTCGGCGCCGTCGTTGATTACCAGGTAATCGTAGAATCCCAGGAATCGGAACTCGCGCCGGGCCTGGGCCAGGCGGTATTCCAGGTCGTCGCCGGCGCCCTTGGCCCGGGAAAACAGCCGCCGGCGCAATTCGTCCAAGGACGGGGGCATCATGTAAATCAAGATTCCCTCGGGATATATCGAGCGGATGGCGGCCGCCCCCTGCGTGTCGATGTCGAGGATCACATCCCGGCCCCCGGAACACACCTGCTCCAGGAAGGATTTTGGCGTGCCATAGTAATGCGCGTACACCCGCGCCCATTCCACCAGTTCCTGATTGTGGATCGCTTCCTCGAACCGCGGGGGTGAGACGAAAAAATAATCCTGCCCGTCACTTTCGCCCGGACGGGGAGGACGGGTGGTCATCGATATCGACAGCACCAGTTCCGGGCGGCGTTCCCGCAGCCGCGCGATCACCGTCCCCTTGCCCACGCCCGAGGGGCCGGATATCACGATCGGCACGCCCCGCGCTTGCGTCATCGTCAACACCCCAATCGTTGGATTCAGGAAGCAGTTCCCGGGAGAAATCCGGCCGCCGTACCATTGTACCCCATTCCCCGGGATACGATAGTAGTCAAGCGGAATCAGGGACTTAATCTCCCCGGGACCGGGTGAATCCCGGGCGTCTGCGGTATAATCCATTGATTGTGCTATAATAATGGTTTTGCGGCCATCACCCGCGGCCCGGTGATACGTTAATTTAAGGAACAAGATAAAAGCACAGGGTAATTACATGCCGTTGATTGGAACCATCCTCAAAAAAGTGTTCGGAACCAAGCAAGACCGCGACATGCGGCGTTACGCGCCTTACGTCGAGGCGGTCAACAGCCTGGAAGAATGGGCCGGCGGCCTTTCGGACAGCGAACTGCGCCAACAGACGGATCTTTTCCGCCAACGCCTGCAGGACGGGGAAGAACTCATCGATCTGCTCCCCGAGGCGTTCGCCGTGGTCCGGGAAGCGGCGAAGCGCACCATCGGCATGCGCCATTTCGACGTGCAACTGGTCGGCGGAATCGTGCTCTTCGAAGGGAAAATCGCCGAAATGGCCACCGGCGAAGGCAAAACCCTGGTGGCGACCCTGGCCGCCTACCTGCGCGGCCTGACCGGCAAGGGCGTGCACATCGTCACGGTCAATGATTACCTGGCCCGGCGCGACCGCGAGTGGATGGGCCCGGTGTACGAGTTCCTGGGCCTGACCGTGGGCGTCATCCAGACCGACATGGATCCCGCGGAACGCCGCGTGGCCTACGGCTCGGACATCACCTACGGGACCAACAACGAATTCGGCTTCGACTACCTGCGCGACAACATGGCCATCGCCAAGGAATATTGCGTGCAGCGCAAACTCTACTACGCCATCGTCGACGAGGTCGACAGCATCCTGATCGACGAGGCGCGCACCCCGCTGATCATCTCCGGCCCGGCGGAAGACTCCACCGACAAGTATTACATCGTCGACCGCGCGGTCAGCCAGCTGAAAAAAGACCGGGACTTCACCGTCGAAGAGCGCGATCAGGTGGTCATGCTCACCGAGGAGGGCATCGAATCCGTCCAGCGGATCCTCAGCCTCAACATTTACGACGAGCAGAACATCGACCTGGTCCACCACGTCCAGCAAGCCTTGCGGGCGCATCACCTGTTCAAGCGGGACGACCGCTACATCGTCGAAAACGGCGAGGTCATCATCATCGACGAATTCACCGGCCGCAAAATGCCGGGGCGCCGCTACAGCGACGGTCTCCACCAGGCGCTGGAAGCCAAGGAAGGACTCAAGATCCAGCGCGAAAACCAGACCCTGGCCACCATCACCTTCCAGAACTATTTCCGGCTCTATGAAGTCCTCTCCGGCATGACCGGCACGGCCGACACCGAGGCCGCCGAGTTCATGGAAATCTACAAGCTGGACGTGGTGGTCATCCCCACCAACCGCCCCTTGATCCGGTCTAATTTCTCCGACGTGGTTTTCAAGACGGAAAAGGAAAAATTCAAGGCCATCGCGGAGGAAATCGAAACCCTGTACAAAAAAGGCCAGCCGGTGCTGGTGGGAACCGTCTCCATCGAGAAATCCGAAAAACTATCCAACATGCTCAAGCGGCGGGGCGTGCCCCATAGCGTCCTCAACGCCAAGTTCCACGAAAAAGAGGCCGAAATCGTCGCCCAAGCAGGCCAGCGCGGAGCGGTGACCATCGCCACCAACATGGCGGGCCGCGGCACGGACATCAAACTGGGCGAGGGCGTGGTCGAGCTGGGCGGCCTGCACGTGCTGGGAACTGAACGCCACGAAAGCCGGCGCATCGACAACCAGCTGCGCGGGCGTTCCGGACGCCAGGGCGACCCCGGATCCTCCCGCTTCTACCTCTCGCTGGAAGACGATCTGCTGCGCATCTTCGGCGGCGAAAAGATCAAGGCCTTGGCGGAACGTTTCGGCATGGGGGACGGCGAAGTGCTGGAGCACCGCATGGTCACCAAGGCCATCGAAAACGCCCAAAAGCGCGTGGAAGCCCACCACTTCGACATGCGCAAGCACATCCTCAAGTACGACGACGTGATGAACAAGCAGCGCGAGGTCATCTACGGCATCCGCCAGGACCTCCTGCACGACGGCAATCCCGAGGAGTACTTCTGGGACATGGTGCAGGACACGATCGACTACATCGTGGACATGGTCTTCTCCGATCCCCGCGACCAGGACAGCTGGCAGCTGGACAACCTCAAGACCTCGCTGCGCACGTATTTCAACATCATTGTCCCCTTCGGCGAAGACATCCTGGAATTCATGGGGATCACGCATGGCATGAAACGGGCCGAGATCGTCGAACTGATCACCGCCAAGGTCCGCGAGAAATACGACCAGCGCGTCCAAAAATACGGCGCGGAGATGGCCCGGTGGCTGATGTCGGTCATCGTGCTGCGCACCCTGGATTCCAAGTGGAAAGAACATCTCCTCACGATGGACCACCTCAAGGACTCGGTGGGCCTGCGCGCCTACGGCCAGAAAGACCCGCTGCAGGAATACCAGCGTGAAGGCTACGCCCTCTTCGAGGACACCTACCAGCGTATCCAGTACCAGAGCGTCTCCACCTGGTTCCACGTGGAGATCACCCGCGAGGAGCCGGCCCATCGCCTGCAGCCCGCGCCGCCCGCGGTGTACACCAACCGCGGCGACGGCTCCCCCCAGCGCGCCAAGTCCCGTACGGTCTCCCGGCAGCAGCCCAAGGTCGGCCGCAACGACCCCTGCCCCTGCGGCAGCGGCAAGAAATACAAGAAATGCTGCATGTTGAAGGAACAAGCCGTAGGGTGATATTTCCCCACCTGTCATCCGAGGATATCACCCGCGGGAAGGCTTCGTGAGACCAAGCCGTCCCTGGGGAGAAAGATACGGGGTACGGCTTAACCGGTTAACGTGCACGGGAGGGTGAAAAAGATCGTCTATTCACTTCCATTATCCAGGCGGACACCCAGGTCCGTGCTTCCGAATTCCCTCTCCCTGCCCCGGATCTTGAGTGTGTAATTTTAAAATATTTTCAGTATATATTTCATTCCGTGTAACTTACCAATAGAG
>JBHGBC010000054.1:0-33857 GCA_041946805.1 bacterium | reverse complement strand
AAGTGCGTACCCGCTGGAGAAGAAGGCATTTCATCTACTCGATGAAATTCGGGCGGACACCAAGGTCCGCTCCTACACCAATTCCCTCACCCTGGCCCTCTCCCAGAGGGAGAAGGGATTGATGACCCCGGCCAACCCGATTGAACAGCAACCGCATATGCTTGAAAAAAAAAGTACACACTTGTCGGAAGAACCTCTTTTTTTATCTTTCCCAGGGCTTGCGCCCTGGGCTATACTCATGCCGCGCCCTGGGCGCTTAAAATCTTTACTGAAAACCGGTAAATAGTTACATTTACGTTTGTTCCTCTCATTCACTTCTCCACAACCAGGGAATTTATCCATCCGCAGTATCGCGAAATTATGCTATCATGTTCACTTCTTCAATCCGGTTTTACAGATTGAATCAAATCCACGCCGATGAAACAAGGAGTGTTGCATGCCGGAAACTCAAACCCAGCGGTCCGTCTATCCAAAAATGTTAAGTCCCTTCCAGTCTTTTGTTCACAAGGAAAGTATCGGCGGGATCATCCTCATCCTCGCGGCCGGCGTGGCTTTTCTGTGGGCCAACTCGTCATGGTCCTCCGCGTATTTCGCCTTGCTCGATATTCCTTTTGGCATCCAGGCGGGGAGTTGGGCGCTGAAAAAACCGTTACTGTTGTGGGTCAACGACGGCTTGATGGCCGTCTTCTTTCTGATGGTGGGCTTGGAGATTAAACGGGAACTCCTTGTTGGTGAATTGTCATCGCCCCGGGAAGCCGCGTTGCCGATGATCGCCGCGGTGGGAGGGATGGTAGTACCTGCGTTGATTTTCGCGAGTCTGAATTGGGGAAGCGAGGGGATTCCCGGGTGGGGGATTCCCATGGCCACCGACATCGCCTTCGCGCTGGGCGTCCTCTCGCTGCTGGGGGGCCGCGTGCCCTTATCGCTCAAGGTGTTTCTGACCGCCCTGGCGATCGTGGACGATCTGGGCGCGATCCTGGTCATCGCCCTTTTCTATACGGACCAGCTCAACTGGATGAGTTTAATCTATTCCTTGATCCTGTTGGGCGCGGCGTATGCTTACGGATGGCTGGGAGGGCGAAAGTTGGCCGTGTTTGGAATCCTGGGGATCATCGGCTGGTATTTCATGTTGAAATCCGGCGTCCATGCCACGATCGCCGGCGTGCTTCTGGCGTTCGCCATTCCCTTGCATCGGACCCTGGACCCCAAGGAATTGAAAGACGGGTTGGTTCCCGGTTCCGGGCCGGCAGGCTTTGAAGAGATGGAGGTACAGATCGGGCGGCTCGAGGAGAAAGTCAAGCAGGCCGCCAGCCGGCTGCATTCGCTGGAACACCGCCTCGAGCCTTGGGTGGCTTATCTCATCATGCCGGTGTTCGCGTTGTTTAACGCGGGGGTCGCCCTGGGGGAGGAATCGATGCGGATCACCCCGGTGACGATAGGCGCTTTTTGTGGCTTGCTTCTGGGCAAACCATTCGGCATTGTGGGGATATCCTGGCTTGCGGTGAGGCTGGGATGGGTCTCGCTTCCCGCCGGAGTCAATTGGAGCATGATGACCGCCGTGGGCTTTATCGCGGGCATCGGTTTTACGATGTCGCTGTTTGTGGCCTCGCTGGCGTTTGGGGGAACCGGGATGCTGGATCAATCGAAAATCGGTGTCTTGTCCGCGTCGGTCATCGCCGCCATCACGGGGCTGATTCTTTTGCATGTCAGCCTGAAACGGCAGGGGTGAAAATTCACCACTGAGACGCCGGGGACGCAGAGAACGGATAAGGGGCAGGGTGGGTGGCACAGAATGAATGAAGTCTGGTACCGAATAAAAGTAGGGGCACGTTGCAACGTGCCCCTACGGTTGTGGACAATAAGTATTGGTGGCAATCGGCAAGGTAAAGCGGAACGACAGATTTTCCCTCACCCCGGCCCTCTCCCAGAGGGAGAGGGAGAAGAAAAGGGAGATTGAGGTTTTGTTGGGTTATGCGATGCGCGGTAAGCCATCCGACATTTTCAACCCCCTCCTAACCTCCCCCGATCTTCGGGGGAGGAATCGTAAAGGACGAAAAGGACGAAAAGGATGGAACGAAACATGTAGGCAAGATGCCTGCATCACAAGGGATTAGCCCTCACCCACGGCCTCTTCTCCACAAGGGAAGAGGAGAGAGAAGGGAGAAGTGAAAAGTGAGAAGCTGAATCCAGATCGTCCGGATGCGATGGGTTCCGCGCAGGATGTTAATCCATCCACGCCCTCCAGATGAATTCATACAATTCATCAAAACCATTTTAAGCAGTTTCATTGACAAGAAACACCGGATCATTTCTTATATCGGGGGAGAGGCAGTTCATATTTGGGGATAAGGAGGATTCGTCATGGCGAAAACCGGAAAGAAAAACGTGGCGATCGTTGGGCTGGGATTCGGAGCGGAATTCATTCCCATTTACCAGGCGCATCCCCGAGCCCATCTCCACGCCATCTGCCGCCGGAACGAGGCGGAGCTCCACCGGATCGGTGGGGCGTTCGGCGTGGAACAACGGTACACACGCTACGAGGACGTGCTGCGTGATCCGGAGGTCGATTTCGTGCACATCAATTCGCCGATTCCGGATCACGCCTGGATGTCCATCGCCGCCTTGAAGGCGGGCAAGCATGTGATGTGCACGGTTCCCATGGCCACCACCATCGCGGAATGCGAACAAATCGTCCAGCTGGTCCAGGAAACCGGATTGACATACATGATGGCCGAGACGGTGGTTTATAGCCGGGAGTTTTTATTCATCCGGGAAATGTACGAAAAAGGGGAACTGGGTAAGATTCAGTACATGCAGGCGTCGCATCCCCAGGACATGGAGGGCTGGCCCGAGTATTGGGAGCGTATGATTCCCATGCATTACGCCACGCATGTGGTTTCGCCGGTCCTGGGCTTGGTCAATGGGCGGGCGGAGTATGTGTCCTGCTTTGGATCGGGCACGATCAATGAGCGGATCGCCCAAAAATCCGGCAATGCCTTCGCCGTCGAATCCTGCCATATCAAGATCAAGGATTCCGATTTCGCCGCCCACATCTGGCGTTTTCTCTTCGATACCGCCCGGCAATACCGGGAGTCGTTCGATGTCTATGGCACGAAGAAAAGTTTCGAATGGACGCTGGTGGAAGGGGAAGAGCACATTGTTCACACCGCGAAAAAGCCGGAAGCGCGGATTCCGGAGCGGGTGCGAGTACCCGATTATGCCCGCCGGCTGCCGGAGGAAATCCGCCAATTCACCCGGACGATTCAGGACGCGAAACACCTTTCCTTCATCCAGGGCGGAGGGCATGGCGGTTCGCATCCCCATCTGGTCAACGAGTTTGTGTCGGCCTTGGTGGAAGACCGCGAGCCGTGGCCCAACGCCGAAATCAGCGCGAATTGGACTTGCGTGGGCTTGTGCGCCCATCAGTCCGCGCTGAAAGGCGGGGAGATCGTGCGGCTGCCGGAGTTTACGCTGGGGGGATGAAGCGCATGGGCAAATGGTTGTTTTGGATATATGTTAATTTCGCGGCAATCCCGGCGGGGAGAGGAGAAAAATGAATTCACCGCCGAGACACCGAGGGCGCGGAGATTTATTCGGATAATGAAAATTCGGCGCCACAGAGGTTATTGTCCAGGGTTGATGAAGTCCGGGGCCAAATAAAAGTAGGGGCACATTGCAACGTTCCCCTATTGTTGTGTGAGAAAGGTTGTGATGGTGAATCAGTAAGATAAAGTGAAACGGCAGGTTTTCCCCTCACCCAATCCCTCTCCTAGAGGGAGAGGGGAGGGAGAAGGGATGAAGTAGAGCAGGATGGGATCGTTGCGGGCTACGCTACGCTTTGAGCCCACCCCGCGGGGTATTCGATGGGGTACGCGCAGGGCGCTAATCCATCCTGCATTCCCGGCTTTTCTACCTCCCGGTGCTACCCGCGCCGCTGGTCTGGACCTCATAGCGGTAGTTCCAGCGGCGGTTGGGGGCGCTGTCGCCGTTGATCCCCAGTTCGGAGACATCCGTGAATCCCTGGATGTTGTCCGCCCAGTGGAAATCAAACGCGGGTGGTTTCTCGGTTTGATGGATTTGGGCGCGGGGGACCGCCAGCTCCAAACCATTGCCATTGACTTGATAGGTAGAGCGGCCTATCGGCTCCCACGATCCATCGCGCCAGGCGTGGATAGTGGTTTCGGTATCGCTGGGGACTTCGAGATTCACCACATAGTCGTATCCCAGCCATCCGGTGCGTGCGTTTTGATCGGTGTCGAGAAGCAGGAGCATCCAGTGCGGACCGGTCCGGGGCGTAATTTTGTTCAAGGTTTGCGCGAAGAAGTAGAGGTTCGTTTCGTCGTACGCCGCCTTGGCGATTACGAAATCGTTGCGGCCCGTGTCATTACGATAGAGGAAATTCCCATAGCCGCGGTGCTCGCGATGAGCCGTGTCGCCGATGGTGTCCCGGAACTCGGGCGTGACATCCTTCCAATCCTCGAATGCGCCATCGATGGCGATCCGGCTGGGACCCTCCGCCTTCAGCCGTTCGCGCACCCCTTTGAACCGCCGCACCCAACGGGCCAGTTGGTAGTAATAGTTGTCGGTATGTCCCCCGCGCATCGGTTCGCAATCGCGGCTGTATTCCTGTGTGTATTCATCCACGAACAAACCGCCGGGGTAGTAGCAATCCGTGTCCTTGTATTGGCTCCATTCCAGGTAGCGTCCGGCGGTCCATTCGTTCCAGCCCGTGACGAAGATGAATTTCGGATTGATTGCCAAGGCGCGGGTCCATTGCTCGTCGAAATTGAGTCCCCAGTTCACCGCGCCTTCGCGGGCCTCCTTCGCGCCGTTGTGCCAGCTGCGGCCCATGGCTCCCCGCTTGTGGCTCATGGGAGCCGGGCCGGGCGTGTTGGGCAGGGCGTTTTGCGCCACGCCCACGCTCATTTGCTCGGTCTCGCCCCGGCTGTTTTTGAAGACATGTTGCGGATATACTTCCAGCCAACTCCACTGGTCAGGCCCGGAGGGACCCATCCAGTAATCGGGCATGGGACGGCGGAAAGTGAAGAATTTCAGCAACGCTTCGTCCTTCACGTATTCCTTGTTCGCCAGGATGAACGGCTTTCCCTCCCAAATGAACCACAGATCTTTCCACAAGCCCGGCTGATAGAGATCCTTCCACACCTGCTCCAACACCGGGAGGGGGTCGCCGAAGGGGCAGATGAATCCGATGGCCGGCGTGCGCGCCCCTTCCTGGCGCATGGCGGTGTATTCGCGGCACAGGGCTTCGTATTGCGCTTTCCAGGTCCAAGGGGGATTGGTGGTGTCGAAGAGGATCACGTCGATCCCCGCATCCACGAGCATACTGGCGTGCTTGCGGATGACAAACGCGTCGGTCATTTCGTAATAGCCCAGCTCCGGCTCGCCCCAATGATAGGGCGCGTGGTTGTTCGGCCATTCGGCCCGGCCGTCTTTCGCCGTGGACAGAATTTTGGTGACATCGTTGGGGCCGTCCGCGTGCGGGGTATGCCAGGTCCAGTAGAAGATGCCTACCCACTTGTCCTTCTTCACGGGGCCGCATTCGCGGATGTCCGGCGCGGTCCGGCCCAGGGCATCGGTGGCCACCCAGGTGTCGGCGAAAATGTCTCCGCCCTCGTAGGGCCGGCCCGCGTATTCCGCCGCGCCCACCATGATCGAATATCCCCAGATCAAAATCAGGACACTGCATTTTGTAAAGATGAACCTATTCATTTCTTGCAGACTCCTTTTGGCGTAGTGTAATCGTTTATGCGATTGCGCGCTGAACTGTATTCCACCCTTTCCGGGTTTCCCTCACCCGAACCTTCTCCCAGAGGGAAAGGGATTTATTTACTTTGGTCTCAACCATACCAGGGCTGCGCCCCGGGGATATGCTGATGCCCCGGCTTTGGCGCTTCAAACAGACACTACCAATCGGCAAACAGTTACGATTTCGTGATGTCCAATCCATCCTGGGGCGCTTAACTTTGCAGATGCTTGTCCAACCACTGAAAAGCCTCTTCCTGCATATCCTTGGAGAAGCGGTGGGGTTGATCGTAAAACTTATATTGATAATTCTGATCCGCGCCGGCCTTGGCATAAATCTTTTGAATCTTGCCGCACGCTTGTTGCATGCTGTCGAGGGTATAAAGCCCGTCGCGCGAGCATTGCAGAACCAGGAGCGGTTTGGGAGTGAAGGCCCCCAGCAAATCCGGGAGGTCCAGGTAATGCGTCAAACCGGGCAGGAAATGCGAGAAGGAATGCGTGTCGACATGGGCTTTGATCAAGGGGCGGAGCGCGGCCATCCAGCCCACGGAGACCCCGCACTGGATGCGGTCGTCGAGCGCGCACAAGTAGTTGGTCCGGTCGCCGCCCATCGAGATGCCCAGACACCCCACCCGCGCGGGATCGACTTCCGGGCGCGACACGAGATAGTCCACCGTGCGGATGTCGTCCCAGCAGGCGATGCCGTTCCAGGTGGTTCCCGCCCAGAACAAGGCCTTGAGCAAGGTGGCCTCGCCCGCGCCGGCGCGGCGGTTGGCTTGGCGGATTTGTTCGACGGTATATTTCCCGAGATCCATCCCCAGGGAATTCATATCATCGAACAGCGCGCGCCGTTCCCCGAAATAGAACCGGTCGATGGAGATGACCACGTATCCCCTTTCTGCGAGTTTTTCGGAAGTGCTCCGCCCGTCATAGTTGTCCGCCTTCATTTCCACCAGGGCCGGATGCGGATTGCGCACGGGCATGACCTTTTCCTTCCCGAACACGAAATACCCGGCGTGGCAATGCAGATCCACGATCCCGGGGCGTTTGCCCGTAAATTTTTTGGGAATCAATACATACGCCGGGACGCGAAACCAGGGGGTGGTGTTGAACAAGACTTTTTCGGCGGTGTACGTCGGAGTTTCCCATTGATCGATCACTTCGGGACGCGGATCGGCCGCGGGCGGTTCGTAATACAGCAACTGTTGGACGATTTTCTGGACTGTCTTGCGGTATTCCATTACGCGGGAGTATTCATGATTCAAAAACGATAGCGGATACTCGCCGCGATTGGCCAGGATTTCAATGTCCCCGAAAAGCGTGCCGGTATCCGCGCCCGTCCGCCGCGCCGGATCCGGCCCCGGATTTTCGGAAAAGGCGGACTGGACCACGCCGCCGAGAATCCCTCCGGCGGCCAGCAACTGGTGAGAAAATGCTCTCCGCGAAATCGAGAACTCGTTTTGGCTTGATTCATGCATGGATACCGTCTCCTTCCAGCCGAACTGGTGATGGCAGGATCATACCTAAAAGCGGCTGGCATTTAAATGCGGAGAAAACTGGAGGCGCTCACCGGGGGATTGAGTGAGGGGATCGGGATGCGGCCGGGCGTTCCGCGTTCAGGATGAGCGGCAAAACGGCCCCGCTGTCAAAAACTGTACTGTAAACTATGTACGCCAATGCAGAACTTTCTCAGTGTTTTATTTGTAAGTATCTGTTTTCCTGAATGCGGTGCTATCTCACAGCACTATTCATGATAGGAGGATGGATAACAACGTTTAACCCTTCCCTCTCCCTCTGGGAGAGGGTTCGGGTGAGGGATTGATCGCCCCGCAGGGGCAATCTTAGTTCAGCCAGGGGCATCGCCCCTGATTTCCTTGGCCTGCGCATTGTATGGCATCCTGCCGGTTTTATCGCAGATCCTCCCACATCGGCAAATGGCCGTTCCATCCCCACAATCCGAAATTCCAGGATACGGGAGGTTGGGCGATCGGGGAGATGGATCCTTCCTCACTGAGAATCTGGAGAGCGATATCCCGCGCGGAAGTGCCGGCGTTCAAGGGAAAGCGCAAGCCGAGCCGCTTCGCTTCTTCTTCGAGTTCGTTCTCCATGGGCACGGTCACTTCACGGAAAATGATTTCGGCCGCGCGGTCCGCTTCCGGCAGCAGGATCTCCAAGTCGCCCGTGGAGAATATCGGTATGACGGATCTATACCGGTCGTTCTCTTTGATCAATCCGGGGGGACTCCAATTGCGCATTTCCTCGATTGTCGAGAGGATGATACCGGAATCCAAAGTGGTCTTTTTTTGGATTTCGCCGAGGGTTAAAGGAATCGGCAAAGACAGAAAAATCAAGCCGGCAGGCTTGGAGCGGAGATTCTCGGGATTGGAGGGGGGAGAAATGCGTTTTTCATCCAGAAATTTGAAATACCCGAACCGCGACAAGCCGCCCTCCGGATCCTCCCACACATTCTGATAAAACTGATATTTCCGGAAGGGAAGGGGAGAAGACAGAATTTCCTCCCCCTCATATCCCCATCGCTGTCCATCCGGATGCAGAGGGGGTAGATATTTTTCATTGAAGTACTTCGGCAGAAAACGGATTCGATCGGACACGCAGAAATCCGCGCACAGCGCGCCCACGATGATAAGAGACGTTTCCGGCCAGGGATGGTAGCGAGATACTTGGCACCGTGCGTACGCATCCTTCAGCTTGGGAATTTGGTTTCGTAGTATCTCGGCTTCGATCCGCGCGTATTTCAATCCGATTTGATTGGCTTTGATAAACTCCTCTTGTGTGGCGATGGGAAAGTTCGTCACCCAGGCCGATCCATCCATCAATCGCACCAGGTCATGCTTGGACAACTCCTTCAAGGACCGCATGATTTCGTCCGTCGCGGCCTTGATCTCCCGGGCGATGATTTCCGCGGATTTGGGTTCCTTGCGAATAGTGAAAAGAATGCGTTGATTCAGGCGGTTGGCGGTCAACTGGGATGAGAAAGGAGTGCTCCCCCATATCCCGAAGGTAAGTCTGGGTAAGTCGTCCCCGGCTTCGTCAGTGGTTTGGAGACGCACCGGAGTCACGTTACTCACTTGGATGAGGATGTCCTGGTAGTCGTCAATTTCTTCCGCGCCGAGCGGCAGGTCTTCCCAGCAGAGCAAATAGGAATCCGGGATGGCTGCTCCCGCTTTGACCAGGGGAAACATCTTCACGTGGACTTCGCCGCCATTCCGGGCCGTTTCGGTGTACCATTGATAACTCTCCTGGAATTCAACATGGATATAGAAACCGAAAGGGGTGACGCCGGGCGCGAACGGCTTCGTGGAGGCGGGGCCGGTGACTTCATGAATTAATTCCTCGAAAAACAATTGATCCGGATCCTCGCGGTACCAGCCAAATGTGATCCGGGCGTTTCCGTTCTTCTGGACAATGGTGACGGACGGTTGTTGGTTGGTTTGGAAGAGACCGGGGGACAACGGATGCCCAATGACCGAATCATCATACCCCATGTCTTTCAGGAGATCCGCGAGCCGCGGCTCGGATGACGAAGACAATCCTCCCTGCGTCAAGGAGGTAATGGTTTGGATGCTGTCGATGCCCGGATGGGATTCCCCGGCCGCCGATGGCGACGCATCGAGGATCGGGATGGAAGCGGCCAATCCGAAAAACCAAAAAAGCATGGATGGAAAAACGGATTTTTTTTTCATTGTCAAGGCTCCTTTCCCGTGGATTGAAGAGTGTCGATTGGATTCCTCATGAAATGGGATGCCTTTCTGAAGATACAGTATTAAAAAGAAGATTTACTTGGCTTCCAACCACGGCAAAGGAAATGCAGGATCGAAAAGCGGTCATCAGGCCATGGCCGGCCATGATCCACCCGGGAGAGAATCAGAGGCCGGCCCTGGAAGAGACGGATTTCATTTTCTCTGAAACGGTTTCTCCAGACGCTCCACGATCCAATCCCGGTCAATCTGGATGCCGTATTGGTCATGCCGCACCCACGATGTAGGATTCATATCCAGAGCCTGTTTATAGAAGGGAAGCGCTTCCCCGCGGCGGTTCAACAAATCCAGCATATGCCCCTGCCATACCAGGCTGGAAAACGAAGATGGATTCTCCACGAAATCGTTTTTGAAAGCCTGCAACGCTTCGGAATAATATTTCCCGTCATAGAGACATAAACCCAATTTTCCCCATGGAAGGCCGGAGTCCCCCACCGGGATGCTTTTCGCTTCGTTAAACAAGCGCAGCGCTGGATCCCCTTGCCCTGTCCATTCGAGGTCACTGATCCGGTTTCTCAGATCCAGTACTTTGGGATCGGGCCGCTGAAACGGCGTCTGGAGCCGTTTCGCCACCCAGGCCTGCGTTATGCGCATCCCGTATTGATCATGGCGAATCTCGGTTTCGTCATTGCAAAAGTCGAGGGCGCGGCGGTAGCACGAGACGGCTTCATCGCGGCGCTGCAAAATGTCGAGCATATGTCCCTGCCAAACCCAGCCGAGAAAAGTATCAACCGGATCCGTCTGTTTTCGCTCCGGATCGGTGAGATATTGAAAGATTGGCAACGCGGCCATGTCGTGCTTGCCGTCGTACAAACACATCCCCAACCGGAACAAGGCGCCTGATCCAAGTTGTTTTAAGCTGGCCGGATTGGCTTTCTGGACGATCGCCAAAGCCGTATCGCCTTCCCCCACGACATTCAATTGGCCGATTGCCTGCTTCAATTGATCGGCGGTGGCTTCCGGAGGAGGGATGACGAGCGGCAGTTCATCGCCGGCATCCAGTTTGAGATCCTTCAAGGGCGTGGAATGGGAAAAAACCAAGACATTTTCATCGAGCCATCGATCGGTGTACTGGCATTGTTGCGATCCGTCTTCGAACACCGCGGTGACCGGCACGGGCATATCCAAGGTCCCTGATTTCCGTACTTTCACGGTGGTGATGATGTTTTGATTGCTTGATTGGGATTCCCGCGAGGCGATTTCATAGGAAAGAAAGCGGCCGGTTTTGATCCAGGGGTCGAAATACCAGTCCAGATTTTCTCCGCTTGCCTCCTCGCATGCCAGTTGAAAGTGTACTGGATCGAGAATAGTTCCCTTGTATTCGTTCAAGCAACGTTTGTAGGCGGATTCGAATTTCTCTTTGCCCATCAAGCAAGCCAGGGCGCTGATGACGCTGAATCCCTTGCCATGGGTGACGATATTGTTGTAATCGAAGGACACATCTTCCATCTCCTCCGGAAGGCGGTTCATCCGGGTATCCAAGTGATCCCGGACTCCCTGGATGTACCGTTGCATCATGTCGCGTTCATGCTGGATTCCGTATCCCTTGGCCTGCATGAAGGCGCGGTCGGCATAGACTCCCAGGCCGATCATCAGCCAAAAGGCATCCGGAGCTTCCAGCACATGCTCCATCCAATATTGGTGGCCGATTTCATGCGCGGTGATGAACTGCCAGTGGGATTGGGGGGCACGGTCCATTTGCCTCTGCCCGTGGATGCCCACGATGGCCGTGGCGGCCGGATACCCCCCGGCCGGATGCGGAAGCCCCCCTGGGATGATGTGCAGTATTTTGTGCGGATAAAAACCCAGCCAATTCCGGTAGAACCCGATGACCTCGATGGCCGTTTGGTGCAGGAGTTCCGCGCATTTCTTGGCGTCTTGTTCATAGTAGGTGTAAATGCTTGTATCCCCAGACCGGCCTTCCATCCGCTCCAGGTTCTTCATGAAAACCAGACCGAAATTCCGGCAGGCCGGAGCGGAATAAACACCTTGGGTTTCATCATATAAACCGCTGGTTGCCAAAAGATAATCTTTCGGTGCTTGCACGCGGACTTCGTAGTCATCCGCGGTGTTTTGTTCCCACCAGAGCCGTGGATGCCAATTATCCAGTATGGTGATCCCGCCCAGCCGGAGCGGAAACCCGAACGGGATTGTCAGCGTCACCGCCTCTCCCGGACCGGGCGGCGCCGGCAGTTCAATCAAGGTTTGGGTGCTTGATAAACCATTGGTTCCCTCCGCCACCACGCGCACGGGGTCCTTGCCGGTCAGAACCTGCATTTGGCCGGCGGACCGGTGAGGCCAGTCGATCATGAGCCAGCGGAGGGGGAACGAGGTGGAATTGACCATCCGTATGGTTTCGACGCCCTCCAGCCGGTTCGCCGCGAGGTTCAGGGAAACATCGATGACATAATTGGCGCGGGGCGGATGGGCCGGAACGATGAACCGGGCCGCGGGTTGACATTCCGCCGGAATGGAATTCAGAAATACGGATCCCACGAAAAAAACGAATAGGATCCAACCGGCGAACATGGATGGTCGTAAATTCATGGTGCTCCTCCCAGGATAGGATGTATAGTTTCCATTTTTTTTTGGCTGCAGGACGAGTAGGGCAGGTTCCTCCGGCCCCTGCGGGCACTTAGATCAAAGCCGGATCCGCCCTCATCGAAATCATTCAAGGTGTCGTGGTGGAATCAGAGGGATCCACAGGCATTTTTCCGGTTTCGGGAAGGATCACCAAGGCACCCAGTTTCCGGACGCCGTACGAGTTGCGGTTGTAACAAATTATGATGGGATGACCGATTTTAGCCGTGATCCGGTTGGATAAGATAGTACGGCTGCTATCGCTTTCCGTATCCCGCCCGAACGGGGGCGCAGGTTGTTCGACTTCCACGTCCAGGCTCACTTCTTTCCGAATGCCAGGCTCGGAGGACAAACGCATTTTCAAATGGAACGGCCCCAGGGGCGAATCGATTTCACCCGGATCCGACGCGGTGCCGAACCAATAGCCGATGGTCTGGATGTTATTTCCGAGAAAATTACGCAAATGCGCCTGCAGTGATTCCGGCAAACGCAACAATTGCGCCGATTCCAGGTTTTGAATGAAGTTTTCCGTGTCATCCCATCGCAAATCAGTCATGTTCGATTCGGGAATTTTTTCCATCAACGCCATCAGGGCCTCGTTCGATTCAGCCCGTCCTTGAATGAGTATTTCCCGGCGCGGTCCCGGCTGCTTGCCGCGGTCCTGGGACGGCTTTTCCAGATTCTCCGGCGCCGAGTTGGATTCCAGCCTCGACATCGCCCTTTGGGGGTTGTAATCATTCTCCAAGGTAAGGATATCGGATATTTGCACACTTGAATCCTTAAGATTCTTCAACACCTCCAGGGTGAAATTTATCTGCGGAGTTTTCACAACGGCGGAAAAATTTTTCCATGCTTGACCGACGGAGGGAATTTCAAACAAATACACGCGAAACATTATGGATCCATCTTCCGCCGGCTGGGATACGGCCACATCCAATTCCGAAATCAATGCCAGGATTTTCTCCATCTGCTCCACGGGGGCCTGGAGAATCAGCCGGTTCGAAAACTGATCCAGATGGATATCTTCTATGCCGAAAAGATCCCGGATAATCGACTCCAAATCTTCCACCGGATAGTATTGCACCGCGATGATTCGGATTTCCATCTCCTCTTCCGGACCCGGAGATGCCAGCGGCCGGACATTTTGCGTACTGATCCCCTGGGGCCAGGAATATAAATTAAAAACAGAAAGCAGGGTCCCCAAAACAAGCATCCTTCGAGCGTGCATGGTCATGACTCCTTTCGTTACAGGTTATACACGACATATATTTGGCCGTGATCCAATGTTCCATACAGAACGCGCTGGGGCGGGGCGGCTTCTTCCTTTTTTTCCACGACAATTTGGGGATTTTCCAAGTTGGCGTACAATTGATCGATGAGTTGACCCTTCACGATCTGCGTATGGCCGGTCTTTTCAATGGTCAAAACGGGTTGGGCTGAAACCGGTTGGGCGAAATGGAACCAGCCGTTCATGGAACCCGCCGTCAGGAAACATCCAACGAAAAGCCCCCACGCGAAGGTGACGGCGGGCCGGTAAAACCAAGCCAGCGCCGGCGGCATCCAGGCGCGCCGCCTCGCCACGGGGTCCCATGTGGCTTCGAAAATCGCTGCCTTTTCCTGAGGCGGCAAGGGAGGAACGGGGGAATGGCCGAGTTCTTCGATCAGCGGCTGGTACTGATCGTATTCCCATTGCAATCTCTCCTCCGATGGATATTCCTCTTGAAACAGATTCTTGAATTCATCGAACGGCAGCCGGGATTGTGTCATTTTCCACCAACCTCTATCGCAATATTTTATCCGCCAGTATTTGGCGCAAGGCCAACAGCGAACGTCGAATATGGGTCCGTATTGTGTTCACGCTGCAATGGAGCATTGGCGCGATTTCCGCGGGAGACAGATCCTCAAAAAAACGGAGAATGAATACCGTGCGTTGCGTGAGGCTGATTTCCTGTAACGCCTGCAGGACCGCGTCCAGATTATGGCTTTCTTCGAACCATTGCGCTCCGTTGGGGGAGTCCTCCGTCATCGGCGCGCCGTTGGGATCCTGCAGCGAGACGGCGTGACTTTGGCTCCCGGAGGATTTCCGGTAAAAATCGATGGCGGTGTGGACCGTGATGGAATTCAACCAGGGGCCGAACGGTTTTCCCGGTTGAAACCGGTCCAGGTGCTGGAAAACCTTTAACCAAACTTCCTGGACACAATCCTTCACCTCCGAGGGATTCAGCACGATCCGGTAGCAGATGCGATGCACGCGGTCGACATAGCGGTAGTACAAGCGCGCCGCCGCGCTCCCTTCCCCTCGGAGAACCGCCTCGATGAGGGCGTCATCTGGAATCTGTTCTTCCCGATTCATCGCTTTATCCATATATACGAATGATGCCAGACAAGTGATGACAATCCAGAGGAGAGAAAATGGATGACCGGTCCCGCGGCTGGATGAGAGATGAACCTATCGGACCCTCTCTACTCCCCGCCGGTCCAGGAGGGGAGAATTAAAGGCCCGGGGGGCGTCCAAGCCGATAATTGGGGGGATGAAAATGGGGGGATGAACGATTCCTTCCTTGTAGGTTGAGAAGGGCAGGAAGGGATTGTTTTTTCGGTAACTGGTTACTCGATTGCAGAGAAAACTACTTCCCAGGGTTGAAACCCTGGGCTAGTTTAAATCCGTCCCCTGATGGGGATTCAACCGAATTCATGGGATTGAAACAACATTGGGCAAGCCATGGTGGGGTGAAAAGGCTACCCTCACCCTGCCCCTCTCCCAGAGGAAGAGGGAATCAGATCAGCAGGATGGATTAGCGAAGCATAATCCATCGATGATGATGTTCTCCTGCGGTGATGGATTACGCGCCGCGCGCTGACCCATCCTACGTCACTTCCCTCACCCTGACCTTCTCCCAGGGGGAAAGGGAATCGGTATCCGGAGAAGGGTGTGGAGATCAAATAACATCCCAAATACTTACTGCCCGTGCTTGTGAAACCAGTCCACGGCGAACTGGACGAGCGCTTCCGTGGTGGGCATGGCGGTTTTTTCCTTGAGGTTCTCGATATGCGCGCTGACGGTTTTCGGCGAGATGTTCAGCCGTTCGGCGATGGGCTGGCGGCGCAGGCCTTGGCCCAGGAGAAGGAAGATGTCCCTGTCGCGCTGGCTGAGATGTTTCATGAAATCATCCCCGGCGGGAGGGGCCGTGATTTGATTCACCAAAATATGCGCGATGATCTCGCTGAAATACGTCTCCCCATTGACGATTTTCCGGATTGCCACGGGATAGCGGTTGACCGGTTCACCCTTGTGGAAGTATCCCCGGGCGCCGGCCTGCACCGACCGCTGGATATCCCGCGGCCGGTCGTGCATCGAGAGCGCCAGCACGGGAGTGCCGGGATAATGGATCGTGAGATATTGTATCAATTCGAGGCCGCTGTCCTGGTTTTCCCATTTCAGGGACAGGTCCACGAGGATGATGTCGGGTTGAAGGGATTGCAGCGCCTCCTTGGCCGCGGCGGAATCCCCCGCCTCGCCGCAGACCCGCATGTCCTCTTCCAGGTTCACGCATTGCGCGATGCCATGGCGCACGGCGGGATGATCGTCCACGATGAATACTTTTATTCGATCGGATACCGGCATTCCACCACCGCCCCTCCCTCCGGATGATTGTAAATATTCAATTCCGCCAGGATCAGTCCGGCCCGGTATTTCATGATATGCATGCCCAATCCCTCGCGGCTCGCCGGCGCGGACAACCCCACCCCATCGTCATGAACCGACAGGACGATGGCGCCGTTGTCCCGCCGCAGGTCCAGGGTGATGGAATTCGCCCGCGCGTGTTTCACCGCGTTGTGCAGCGCTTCATGGGCGATGTAATACAAGTGCAGTTCCGCTTCATCGTCCGTGATGGCAATGGAACGGTCCGGAGTGAACCAGCACCGGACCCCATAGCAGGATTCGATGGCGGCCGTCAAATCCTGCAAGGCCGATTGGAATCCCAGTTCGCCCCGGGCGATGGGCAAAAGCCCCTGGGTCAGTTGGTGCGTCTTCCGGCGCGTCTCGTCGAGATGGCCGATCAACGTTTTCAATTCGGCGAAATCCGCGTGCCCCGCGCGGGAAAGCTTATCCAAAAACATCTGCGCCATGTACGAGGCGGCAATTAGATCCTGCACCACCGTATCGTGCAGGTCGTTGCCCAACTTTTGTTGTTCCCGCGTGCTGGCCAGGGCGATTTCCTGTTCCAACTGGCGCTGCTCGGTCAAGTCCAAGGCCATCAGTTCGATGGCGTCCTCTTTCACCAGGCCGTACAGCAGGACGTAGAAGGGCTGGCCGGTCGTGAACCGCCGGCCTTTCAGGGTGATGGGCGGCGCGGATTGGAGCCCGCGCAGGGAATCCAGGAAACGCTGGTACGCGGCCTGGTTGATCCACTGGACCGGATGGGGAACCGACAGCATTTCCTCCGGGCTCGCGTATCCCGCGATGCGCGCCATGGCCGCGTTGACGAACGAGAGTTCCCCGGCGGGGGACAGACGCATCACGCCGATGCGGGTCGCCTCGCAAAACTCGCGGAAGCCGATCCGTTCGGCCCGCAATTTCATTACATACCGCTCCCGCCACAGGAACAAGGAAAGCAACGCGAAGCCACACGCCAGGGCCGCCGGAATTTGAAATTGATACGTCATCCAAAAGTACGGAATGACATCAAACACCGCCCGGGCGGGCGCGGGGCTGATGTTGCGATGTGTATCCTGCGCCAGCACTTCGAAGACGTAACGGCCGGGCCGCAGGGGCGGGACGGTCACCGAGGTGTCCGGCGCGTAGGGGCTCCAATCCGTGACGGGTTGCTCCGTCCGGGCGTTCCGGACGCGCCAGGAATACACCAGGTCCTCGCGGCGGGTCACGTTCCACGCGTCATGGCCTTGGAACGAGAATACCCCTTGCGCGTCGGGAACCAGCCGGTCCGGTGTGGACAGGATATCCACGGCGGGCGGATCCCGGTCCGGTTGGAATTGATAAATCCCGCCCTTTTCCACGCCGATCCAGATGGCATTCTGATCATCCTCCACGATGGACACTACCGGCCCCAGGGGAAGGCCGTCCTCGAAACCGTATTGGATCCACCGGCCATCCTGGTAACTCATGACGCCATTGGTGCGGTCGCCCGCCCAGATCGTGCCGTCACTGGCTTCGAATAAGCTCCAGATGTAATTGCTGGGCAATCCGGTTTCCAGATTTTCCTGGCGCCACTCGCCGTCTTTGAAACAGAGAAGCCCGCGGCCCAGTTGCGAAAACCACAAGGCGCCGCTGCGGGTTTGCAGGGAATCCAGGATGGGGCTTTTCTTATCTAAAAATCCTTCCGGCAATTCTACATTTACGCCGGTCCCGTCTTGCCAATGTTCGATCCAACCTTTGCCCCCGATCCAGTATTCGCCGGGCGCGGTTTGCAGGATGGAATAAACCTCCGTATTGTCCGCGCGGGAAATGGGCACAACGATTACATATTGTGAGCCGTCCCATTTGGCAATCCCCTTTTGGCAGGGGAACCAGAGTACTTGATTTTCCGATAGGAAAACATGATTCTTCCTTCCTATGTCCGCGAGCGGGGGAAGAACCAGGTGTTCGGTGTTTACCAGGGCCGCCAGATCATATACATCGTACTCCGCGTTTCGGTTCAATATCAATTTGCCCCCGGCCCAATAGAGATAATTGGTTGTGTAGGGAAAGAAATGGAAGGGAAATTGATGGAAATACCGCCATTGCTTTTGACTATATTTCCAAGCATGGCCTTCCGTGCCGGTCACGAGCAATTCATTCTCCGGATTGCGCAGCAAAGTCTCCCCATAAATCACCGGTCCGCCGGGGGACAAATCCGGACTCACCCAAGCGGGCTTCGACAGGCGGAACGCGCCGCTCCGGGTCCCGATCCACAACGATTCATCGGGCAACAACGAGATCGATTCCACCGGCAGGTTCCGCTGGTCAGGAGTCAACGGGCAGAAAGTCCATTGATGATTTTTCCAACTGTACAATCCCTTTTGCGTCCCCACGAAGACCGTTCCGAACGCCTGCTGGATACACAACGCCTCGGCGGGCGTCCACCACGTATCCACCAACCGGTGATCCTTCACTTCCGCGATGTAATTCCAGCTTATGTAAAAAAGCGTATCGGGTGTGGGTGTAGCGAAGGCCTTGCATTCCGGCAAGAAATATTTATTTTCGGGAATCTCGTGGAGATAAAAGGTCGCGGAGCGGATATTGGTGTCAAAAACCATCATGCCCACTTGATCGACGGCCAGAAGGAGGGAGTTCTCTCCGCTGTGGACAATTTTGCGAACGCTGATGCTATACGCACCCGTAAAATGATGAATGATCCGCCAGGATCCCGCTCCCGGATCCGAGGGATTCTCTCCGGGACTCCACGCGATCAGATGCCCCTGTCCTCCCCCGAACCAGACTTCGCCATTCCCCAGGCTTTCGATCGAGTAGAAGGAGTCATAGGGGATTACGGGAACAGTCTTGGAAGAAAAATTATAAATTTTTCCTTTTGCAATACAACTGATTCCATCCGCGGTGGCCACCCAAATCCAACCACGGATGTCTTCCTTCACCGCGCGGACATTGTCGGATACCAAGCCGTCCCGGGCGCGGAAGAACTGGCGGCGCGCGCCCGCCAGGCGGACAGCGCCGCCTCCCCACGAGGCCATCCACACGGACCCGTCCCGGGCCATGATGACATCCCGCACCGCGTCATTGGGCAGGTCAACCGGCGCCTTGAATTCACGAATTACCCAATCGCGAAGCACGCCTTTGTCCTCTCCGGCGGAGAGTGCCGCGGAAACGCCTGACAGAGTAATGAAAAGCACTATAAATGCCGTCATGGTTTCGCCCGAGGCGGCGGTTCGGATATTTTCTCACTTCATTCTATTACAATTATTAATACGTAGATCAGCGATTTCAAGAGAACCTGGATGCGGATTTCGAGGCGGATATGATACGGCAGTGCCGACGCGTGGAGAAGGAGGGAAAACACGGGCCTGGCGCGGAAGATCCGAGTGTTTCGCGTGGAATTACCCGGGTGAAAACGCCCCGATGCGCCGTGGGCATGCAATTCGCCCGGGAGTTTACGTTCCCGTCCTCGTGGGACCGATCTTATTTGGATTGATTTTGATCTTTGGAATCCCCCGGTTTTTGGGGAGAGCCCGAACCGGTGAGAAAGAATCCGCCGATGAGGATGGCGAACACAATAATCACGATGATGTTTTGCAGCATGGTCGTCGACATGGTTAACTTTTTTCTCCAGCCAAGATCGTATCCTTGGCCTCCCTTTGGAAAGAAGAAGCCTGGTTTCGCCCGATTATAAAGGAACCGACGGAAAAACACAATCGGCCCGGGGGGATGGAGAAGAAGTGCAGGGGATTGACGGATTACGCGCTAAGCGCAGATCCAACCTGCCTTGTTCGACAGGGGGATTATTCGCGGGGGGATAGTTTTTCATACTGGTTCACATACTTCTTGACCGTGCGCCAATCGGCGCCCAGGCGCTCGGCCGCCGCCTGGTAATTGCCGCATGAGTTGAGCACGTGATGGCTGTAGAGCATGAGGATCTCCTCGATCGGGGCCTGGGCTTGCTCCATGCGCGCGAACAACTGGTGCAATTCATCCCCGGCTCCAGTGGGTGACACCAGGGGATTGTAGCGCGAACCGACCAGCAGGCTGCGCACGCACTGCTCGAATTCCCGCACGTTGCCGGGCCAGGGATAACCAGCCTTGATCCAGGGGCGGATGCGCTCTTCGAGTTCATGGTACACGGTCTCGTCGACTTGTCCCAGCACGCGCAACAGAATGGCCCGCAGCAGCTCCGCTCCTTCGTCCGGGCATTCCCGCAGGCGCTGAGACAAGGTGGGGACACGGATCACGACGGCGCCCAGCCGGTAGAGAAAATCTTCCCGCAGGCGGCCTTCCTGGATCAGGGCGGCGATGTTGCGGTTGGTGGCGGAGAGGATGCGGCCGTGAAAACGGGCCGGTTTGCGGCTGCCCAGGGGATAAAATTCACGCGACTGCAGCACCCGCAGCAGTTTCACCTGGATTTCCTCGCTCAGGTCGCCGATTTCATCCAGAACGAGCGCGCCGTAGGGTGAACATTTCTCCAGCAGCCCCTGGCGGTTGTCCGTGGCCCCGGTGTAGGCCCCTTTGACATGCCCGAAGAGTTCGGATTCGATCAGGGTGGGCGTGAGGGCCGACAAGTTGATCACCTGGTTGGCGGTGGTGTAATTGATCGCGAAGCGGTCCGGCCGGGGATCGTAGGGGATGAACTGCGCGGTGGCGATCGCTTCCGCCACGAGGTCCTTGCCGGTGCCGGACGCGCCCAGGATCAAGGTGGAGAAGTTGGCCATGCGGGCTTTGAGGTAATTGAAACTCCACAACAACCGCCGGGTGAAGATGGCTTCCCAAACCTCTTCCCGCAGCCGCGCGGCCGGCGCGGAGCGTCCTATGAGCCGCCGGATGATGCCGGAAAATCCCCGCCACAGCTGGAAACTGAACGCGAAGAGCTCGGCGGTTTCGGTTTCGTTCATCTCCAGCAGGCTCTCGTGGGGAGTGTCGCCCGGGATGAGGCGCAGTCCGGTTTGGAGGTTCGCCTTGAAATCTTGGTAGAGGTCATCACCCACCGGGGGATTCTGTTCCGGTTCGCGTTCGCAGCGCGCCATGTAGCGGTCCATCCCTTCCAAGGCCTGATGGTAGGTATGGAACCACACGGCGATGCGATAGAGCTCCTGGTCCTCGGAGGAAATCTGTTCCGCGTGCCGGTGAATGTCCTCGCGTAGTTCGGCCAGGCAATCCTCCAGCAGGCGCAGGGTGGCCTCGTTGATCTTCTGCCGCGCCTGCCAGTTGGAGAGATGCAACGGCTCCGTGTCCAGCGAACGGCGCAAGATTTGTTCATGCCAACGCAGCCGTTCCGGAGAGAACGGATTGGCCTCGGTTATCCCACGGATGAGTTTGAGAATTTCCCGTGTATCGGGTGGGAACGCGTAGTTCATGTGTGAGTGTCAACCGTGCTTGAGAGATCGATCCATGCATCCGCTATATCTTTTACCCTTTCAAGAAAGCGCAACCGTTGTCCAATTCGTCTGGCCTGAGAGATTAATCCCTGTCGCCTCTCCCCCTGGGAGAGGGCCAGGGTAAGGATCGCCTTATCACCACGCCACATCTCCCCGGATTACACATTCCCTTCCTTCCTCACGCTGCGCCCCTTTCAAGGGGCCACATATTAGAGCCCAGGGTTTCAACCCTGGGCGCGATTCACCCCGGGACCGCTCTCTTGGGCTCCTCAACCCTATCACATGCTCCTGTATGCATGCAATCGAAAAATGCAGGTGACGACAACACAATATGCTTGCCTAGTTATGGAAGCGAGAATCCAAAACCTGCGATGTTTATTTCAACTCTTTGATTTATAATCACTTGCTGTTGATGAGGGATTTTGCCGTGTTTTTGGAATGAAACGTGCATTGAGATTCAATGGCTGAACACAGCCGTCCGGCCGGCGGGATTCACGCGGGGAGTTTGATAAAACCAAGGAGGGAAATGTGATGGATGAAATATTTTTCGGTTTGTTGGCCTTGTTGGTGGCCCTTGTGGTGTTCTTCGGAGGCCTCGGCGGATTGATTTCTATCTTCTGGCTGGGGAGCGTGAACCGGCGGGTCTCCGAGTTGGAGATCCATGTCCGAAAGATCGCAAAGCTGTTGGCCGGGAAGCCTCAGCCGGCGGAGAGGGAATCCGATATGAAGCCAAGGGAGGATTTGTGGAAACCCATCCCTCCTGCCGAACCGGCTCCCGCATGGAAACCGACACCCGCGCCGGTTCCTGAACCAGTTTCCTTCACCCTGGCCGAACCGGTGATCGAACCTGGAGACGAGGCTAAAGCGGAGCCGGAACGGATTATGGCCTCCACGCCGGAACCGGCGGCGTTCTCTGAAAAGACGGCAGTAGAGGGGGTATCCACCGGAGAAACGGGGGAGCCCAAAATCCTGGATTTCGAAACCCAAGTGGGCGAAGTGTGGTTCAACCGCATCGGGCTGGTGGCGTTGATCATCGCTTTCGCCTTGATGGGACGGTATATCACCCCGCTTCTGCAACCCTGGCACAAAACGGCGCTCAGTTACCTGGCTTCGGCGGCGCTGTTGATCATCGGCTGGCGGTTCGAGGAACGCCTGCGGATCTTCGCGCGTCCCGTGATGGCGGGCGGGGCGGCGCTGGCGTTCTTCAGTTCGTACGCCGCGTATTTTCTCCCGGCCATGGCCTGCGTGCCGCTGGGGGCCTCGCTGGCGTTGATGTCGGCCAGTATCGGCGGCCTCTTTCTCCTGGCTGAGCGCTGGCAATCCGAATCGACGGCCGGGCTGGCGATTTTCCTGGGACATGTGGCGGCCTACACGGCGGGGGGAAACGCCGACGCCTTCACCCTGATCGCGATTATGTTTCTGGACACGGCGGCGGTTTTTTTATTATGGCGGCATAGTTGGGTCCCCTTGAGCCTTTTCGCGGTCTGTGCTTCCTATCTTTCGCACCTCCTCTGGTCGCTGCAGGACCACCCCATGACATCGCCGGAATTCAGCTTCTGGCTGAATTTTTCGTTTCTCTCCTCCTATTACGTGCTCTTTCTCGCTGCCGATCTGCTCTACCACGCCCGCTTGCGGGATTTGGGAAGGGTAGCTTTCACACTGCCCCAGCGCTCCGCCGGCCGTGCCCTGGGCGCCGTCTCGCTGGTGTTTTACTCGATCCTGGTCACCGGCTTGTTTTTGGGAACGAAGATCTATTGGGACCATATATTCCTTTTCTTCCTGCCCCTGGCGGGTTTGCAAGTGGTGCTGATGCTGTATCACGAAGCGCGTGACAATCCCGATCATCCCTGGTACGCGGCCACCGCCACGTTGTTTTTGAACCTGGGGTTGTTTTCCTGGCTGGGCGGGCTGACGTTGAACCTGGTGCTCGCGGCCCAGGCATTATTGCTGCTGGTGATGTCGCGAAGCCTGCGGTTCTGGTTCCTCAATCCCTTGGCGCAGGTGGTGATTTTTCTCAACTTTGTTCATTATTGGACCGCGGGCGCGCATCATTTTTCCACTGTTCCTGCCTATCTGGGCGGCCTGGCCACCGCCCTGGTTTATTTCACGCAAGCGCGTCTGGAAGAGACGTGGGAATTCATGAATCCGGATGAGTCCGGGACAACTTCCAAATGGGTGAAGGGGTTTCTCGACACGATACAGGCCTATGTCAAGCCGTTGGCTTTTCTCCACGCGGGAGCCGGGGCCTTGCTGATGACGGCGGCCACGTACCGGTATTTCGATGCGGTCCCGGTGACGATCTGGTTCATGATGGGATTCAGCCTGCTCTCCGTGGTGGTGGCGGCATGGATGAAAAGCGCCGCGTTGAACACTGCTCCGCTGGTGTTCATCACAGCGGGCCATTGGTGGCTGTATGACGGGTTGACTCCTGGAACGGGAGTACGAGAACACCCCGCCATGACCTTCTGTCTAGTGCTGGTCACCCTGGGTTTCGGCGTGTTGGTGGAGTGGTTCACCCCGGAGGATAACAGAAAGGCGGACCGCGTATTGACCAGCGGCTGGGGATGGGGATTCGGCTATTTTTATGTGCTCGCGTTCGTCCTGGCCGGGATCTGGTTCTGGATCCGGGGCGATATGCTATTCGAATCCGGCGCCATGATTTATCCCTTCTGGATGATCTTTCCCCTGGCGGCTCTGTCCCTCGGCTGGGGATTAAATTTGGGTTGTCTGCAAATCGCCGCGTATGCCGCGTCCCTCGCCTGGCTGCTCCCGGAGGGATTCGCCACGCCCTTGGAATACAGTGGATCCTCCATGGGTTTGCTGACGGCCGGCCTGATCGTATTCATTCAGTACATCGGCATGGAAAGGATGTTGGCCGTTCAGGATTCCCGAATTTTGGATGTCATTCAGAAGAACCTGGGATCCTGGATGCGCCGGTTGCTGGTGGCGGCCGCCGGGGCCTGGATGCTGTTTGTGCTTTCGTATTCCGAGGTTCTGCGAGGATATTGGACTTCGGTGGGATGGACGCTGCTGGCGCTGTCGCTGTTAGTCCTGGGATTCGTGTGGAAAGGTAAATCCTACCGCCGCGTGGCCATGGCGGTGTTCGTGCTGGCGATCGGCCGCGTCTTTTTGATCGATGTGGCCCAACTCGAGACGTTTTACCGCATGGTGGCGTTCATGTGCCTGGGGATTACCTTGATCCTGGTTTCGTTTCTCTACGCCCGCATGCGCCGCCAGATCCGCGAATGGCTATGAATACTCAATTGTTGTGCAGCCCGTGGCCGGTGCCGATGATGTCGCCGGAGGAGGTCAGGCCGTTGGAGGATTCGTAGAGGAAATAGGACCGGCTGGCGATCCGTTTGCTCAAGATGTCCATGCTGTCCGTGGTCCAGGGCATGTCGAGTCCACGGTCCGGGGCGAAACTGATGATGACAAATCCCAATCCCGACTTGCGGATGTAATCCACCTGCCCGTAATCGTAGAAATTGCGGGTGAAGCCGGCCTCGTCCTGGCGGCCGGTTTTGGCGGTGAAATAGTCCCGGCAAACCTCGGTGCTGTTCAGATAGGCGACGGGCGTGGTCAGAAATTTATACGCCCAGTCTTCATTGTTAGGGCCGGAAAGATCGGGAGGATAATCATTGTTGTCGAGCCGGTAGGTTTCCAAGGCGGTCATGATCGTCCGGAAATCGGCCTTTACGCGGGTAACTCCCGCCCGGACCTGGGCGTTCAAGAAATTGGGAACCGCGATGGCCGCCAGAATGCCGATAATGGCCACCACAATGAGCAACTCAATCAGAGTAAAGGCTTTGCGGTATGTGTGCTTCATGGGTCCCTTGATTCCTCGATGGTTTCCTTGACTTTATTTTTGGATCATAGGTTCATTTTGATTTTTTTCAACACGGATAGAACGAATGGATCCGGGATGCTGGCGGAAAGTCCCCCCTTCCAAGATTGGGGACCAATTGCGCGATTGGATCATTGGACAATTTCCGCGCGGTAATCCCTGTCTTCCGGTCCACCTGGCGGCAATTTCTTCTGGTATGGGGTAATCTAGGGGAACAAACTGACCATCCATCTTTATCCGGATTCCATGAATTCAAAATAATTCATTGATTATTATGAGGATATGATACTGGCACAACCGTTGCTTCCTTCGTGAGGGGTGATTGACTCACGGAGGATTTCATGGCCCGGATTGTTCACTTACCTGTTGCCGTCAGCAAAACCAAGAAGCGGTACGCCGGCCGCTTGCAGACGGCGGGTGAACGGTGGATCCGTCAAGAAAAAAAACTGGTGGACCAGGCTGAATTTTTAGAAGCCATGATCCAGGTTCTCCATGATGTGAAACAGCAAAACATCCGCGAACGGGATTACGCCATGATGGAAATCGTGTCCGAGGAAATCCCCCGCTTCTACGAACGGCTCGAGGAAATCCACCAACGGATCGTCCATCTCCGCCAAGCCTTCGCGGAATCGGCGGAAAGAATGGTCAATTAATAAAGCAAATTGTCAATTAAAAAATAGTCGGCCGGTGGATAACGCTACCCACCGCCAGGTTGATAGCCAGGGGAAATCGCAAAACAAATAATTTTAAAGGCTTAGCCGCTGGCCAAGCATTGCTAACGAATCACAACGATGCCGGAAGTGACATCACTCTCACTTTCCGCCATTACCCTTAACTCTGGAATCCCCTTTCACTCCGGTGAAAGGGGTCTTTTTTATGGTTCATCCCACAATTGCGTACCGGATGAAGTTAAATAGATGACATCCGCCACTGGATGGGGGCGGACACCAAGGTCAGCCCCTATCAAAAAATCCCTCACCCTAGCCCTCTCCCAGAGGGAGAGGGGTTTCGGTGGTGGATCTCCACGGTTAGCCCGATTGAAGAGCGGCCGGACCGGCTTGATAAAAAGTACGCTCTTACCGGATGAACCTTTTTTATCCTTCTCCCTCCCCGGCCTATACGACAGGACCTTGTATCCAAAAAAGTCTATTTACTTGATCAATTTAGTCATTATAATAACCCCCTACTTGAAATAAATCGTATCAATAGGGAGGTACAAGGCCGCATGAGTCGTCGAAAAATCGCTTTTCTGCCTGGAATCATTCTAGTTATTTGCATATCGTGGGCCTTCGCGGGAGAAGAGGATACTCCTTTCACCCGAGTCCAGGATGCCGCCAAGGCTGCCCGGGCCGCCGCCGAAGCCGCCCAGTCCGCCCAAAACGCGGTCCAGCAAGCCGTGCAAGCCGCACGGGATGCAGCTGCCCAGGCGGAGGAAATCTATTATCAAGCCTACCTGGAGCGCCTGGATCATCTCCGGAAGGAACGGCTGGCCACCCTGCCGCCGCCTCCCGCGCCGCCCGAGGGCCACGGTGATGCTAATAATCCAATCGACCGGTTCATCACTGCGAAATGGCCGGATGGTGATGATCCGCGGATTTGTGACGACACGGTCTTCATCCGCCGGGTGTTCCTGGACGCCATCGGGGTGATTCCCTGCGCCACCGAGGTGGAGGCGTTCCTCTCCAATCCCGGTCCCGATAAACGCTCCCAACTGATCGATTCGCTCCTGGCCCGGAACGAGGAATACGCCATCCACTGGACGCAATTCTGGGAAGACGCCTTGTGCAGCAACGGCAATCACCAGGGGGGCGTCGGCACTCGGGCGAATTTCAAACAGTTCATCATCGACAGTTTCCGGGAAAACAAACCGTATGACGTGTTCGTGGCGCAATTGCTCGATCCGGACGCGGCCAAGTACCGGGGCGGTTATGTCAAGTCGGAAACGCACCTGGACAGCGTGCAGACGGCGGCCAGCGTGGGGCAAGTTTTTTTGGGAATGAAGATGAAATGCGCCAGCTGCCACGACCATTTTCTCAATTTCGAGTGGCCGCAGAAGCGCTTTCTTGGTTTCGCCAGCTATTTTGCGCCAAAGGACCTGCAATTGATCCGGTGTGAAGTCAAGCACGACGAATTTCTCGCTCCCACCTTCATTTACGACAACGGCAACAGCGAGGGAAAGAAACTGGACACCCTCGAGGCGCGGCTGTCCGAAGTGACCCGGCTGATCATCGATCCGGCCGATCCCCAGTTCGCCACCACGTTTGTCAACCGGCTGTGGAAACGGTACATGGGCTTGGGTATTGTGGAACCCGTGGACGATTTCCGGATGGACAATCCCCCCTCGCATCCCGAATTGCTGCATTGGCTTGCGTATGAATTTGTCTCCCATGGATACGACATCAAGCATATGGTGCGGTTGATCCTCAATTCCCGCACGTATCAACTGCGGTTCGATCCGCGGCTGGCCGACCGGTTCGAAGTGGGGATGGACCATTCCCGCTTATTCCGGTCGCCGGCGCACCGCCGCCTGACCTGTGAGCAATTTTTGGATTCGCTGTCGGTGGCCTTGGGCGTCAGCGGCCGGCGGATGTCGTATGACGATTTATCCACCGGGCTGACACGTTCGCTGGGCCGCCCCGAAACCCGCAATGAGGTCATGACCGTCCGTTCGGAAGAATCCGCTGTCATCCAGGCGCTCGAATTCATCAACGGCGAGCATCTGAATGAAGTGTTGGACAATGCGGATCTGCCCGGCCGGCTGGTTGGAATTCCATCTCGTGAGGAAGCGCTGGACACGGCGTTTCTCTCCTTGCTGAACCGTAAACCAACGGTGGAAGAGCGGAAGGTGAGCCTGGCGTTTCTGGACGAAGGCGCGGGGAGGGACGATTGGAAAGACCTGCTGTGGGGCCTGGCGGTCAGCCCGGAGTTTCAATTCATCCGGTAAACCGGTGAAGATCCAGGGAGGGCGAACCTTCGGGTGAGCCGCGGGAGACTTGAGGTGAGAAAATAATCCGAGACGGGAAAGGAGGGAGATCGGTTTTTACCCTCACCCCGGTCCTCTCCCAAAGGGAGAGGGATCAGATAGGAGAGGTTATCGTTGGTGGATTACACTACGACTCGAGCCCAAGTGGACCGTACTTGTGGGTAAAGATCAGCCCCGAGGGATTTGGGATTGAACTCTACGCCTGAATACATCGGGAGTCGGTTACTTCCATAAAACATAGTCGCGCCTGCCGGATGAGCCAGAAAATAAGGCGGCCAGCCGCTTATCCCGGTATCTGAAAACTATCATCAAAACCAATCCATGGAGAATAAGCCATGAATACAAAGAAAAATATACTCGATATTCAATATCCCGTTTCGCGGCGTGAGTTTTTGAAAGCGGGGGCGCTGGCCGCGGGGGCGTTGACGCTCGGCGGGAGCTCCACGCCCGGTTTCGCGCTGTCCCGGGAAGGACTGGACAACCCGGTGAATCCCACCGCGGACGCCATGATTCTGATCTGGCTGCCAGGTGGTATTTCACAACCGGATACCTGGGATCCCAAGGAGCACACGCCCTTCGAGCCGGGTATGAAGGGCAGCCAGATGCTCTCCACTTTCCCCAAAATCCCCACCTCGGCGGACGGTATCTATCTCTCGGAAGGGCTGGAGCATATCGCGAAGGTCATGCACAAGGGGACGCTTCTGCGCACCCTGACCTCCGACACCAAATTCGGGGCGATTCACCTCAAGGCGCAACATTATCTGATGACCAGCTATGAGTTCCCTGCGGGGGTGCAGGTTCCCTCCATGGGATCCATCGTGGCGCGGTCGCTGGGCCGCCGCGATCCGAACGTGCCGGCTTATATTGACATCGGACGGGACATCGACACCTCGAACGAGGAGTTCCTGTTCATCAGCCAATATCAGGGACCTGGTTTTCTGGGAGTGAAATACGCGCCCTTCATGATCCCCGATCCGGACAAGGGTTTGCCCACCTTGAATGCGGTGGCCGGCATGACCCCGGAACGGCTGGACCGGCGGCAAAAATACTTTGAGGCCATCTCGGGGTTGAGCAGCGCGGAGATCCGCGAATCCGGCAAGGTCAAGGATTACCTGCAGGTGGTGGAAGGCGCCCGGGCCATGATGGATTCGCCGGTCAAGAAAGCTTTTAACCTGGCGGAAGAGAAGCCGGAAACGATCCAGGCCTACGATGTGGGACACCGGTTCGGTTTGGGTTGCCTGCTGGCCCGGCGGCTGGTGGAGGCTGGGGCGCGGTTCATCGAGGTGGAGTATCAGTACGCGCCGTTCAAGGGCTTTGACACGCACGAGGACGGCCACTCGCGCATGGTAGGCATGAAGCAGGCGATCGACCGGCCCATCGGGAACTTGATCCGCGAACTGGACGAGCGTGGGCTGCTGGAGCGCACGCTGGTGGTGATCGCCACCGAATTCGGCCGGACCGTGGCCGACAAACCCGCCGCCGGCCAGGAGAAACTGGGCTTCGACGAAAGCCAGACCGGCGATTCGCTGATCATTGAAAACGAGCGACTGTACGGCCATCACGGGCACTTCAGTTCCGCCTCGTGCGTGCTGTTCTTCGGGGGCGGTTTCAAGCAGGGATTCGTGTATGGGAAAACGGCGGACCGGCATCCCATGCTGCCCGTCGAGAAACCCGTGCGGTTGATCGATGTATACGCCACGATTTACAAAGCGTTGGGTATTCCCGCGGATACGTATTATGTTATTGAAGAACGGCCGTTCTACGTGACCAACAACGGCAAGGGCAAGGCGATCGAGGAACTGTTGGCGTAACCCGCGGGCGGGGATGAGGCAAGGGAGCGCCTACGGCGCGGCATGAGTATAGCCCAGGGCGTAAGCCCTGGGTTGGATAAAACAATAGTAATGAATCCCCTCTCCCTCTGGGAGGGTCAGGGTGAGGGTATTTTTGTAGGGGCGGACCTTTGTGTCCGCCCTCATCCCGGAGTGAATGGAATCGATTTAACTCATGAGGTACGCATTTCCCGAATGAGCCCAAAAAAGGTATCAAATACAAGTACAAAAAACCCCTTTATGATCAAAGGAGATGATGTTTGCGGTCACCCCCGGATGCGCAAGCCCAATTCCCTGAGCTGCGTTTCCTCGACGGCCGAGGGCGCGCCTTCCATGACCGCCTGGGCGCGGTTGTTTTTGGGGAACGCCATGACCTCGCGGATGTTCGGCTCCCGGCGCATGAGCATGATCAGCCGGTCGAAGCCGAAGGCGATGCCGCCGTGGGGCGGAGGGCCGAAGCGCAGCGCGTCGAGCAGGAAGCCGAATTTTTCCTGGGCGTGGACTTCGTCGATGCCCAAGAGTCGGAAAACGCGGCTTTGCAGCTCCTGGCTGTGAATCCGGATGCTGCCGCCGCCGATCTCGATGCCGTTCAGAACCATGTCATAGGCCAGCGAACGGACCCGGAAGGGATCGCTCTCGAGGTAGGGCAGGTCATCCGGATGCGGGGACGTGAAGGGATGGTGGCAGGGCGTGGGCAGGCCATCATCGCCCTTTTCGAACATGGGGAAATCCACTACCCACAGGAACTTGTTTTCGTTGGGATCATAGAGATTCAGGCGGGCGGCGATTTTGAGGCGCAACGACCCCAGGCTGGCGTAAACCACCTTGGATTCGTCGGCCACGAAGAGAAGGAGATCGCCCGGACGCGCTTCGAAGCGCTCGAGGAGCCGGTTTTGCAGCGCGGGGGAGAAGAACTTGACGATACTCGATTCCAGTCCGTTCTCGCCGACTTTCATCCAGGCCAGTCCCTTAGCCCCGAAGATGGCCGCTTCCGCGCCCAGGTCGTCGATTTCCTTGCGGCTGAAGGCGGCCCCGCCCGGGACGCAGAGGCCCGAGATCTTGCCGCCTTTTTCCAGAACGCTTTGAAAAACTTTGAATTCCGATTCGCGGGCGATATCGCCGATGTCCCGCAACTCCATCCCGAAGCGGATGTCGGGCCGGTCGGACCCGAAGCGTTCCATGGCGTCGGCATAGGACATGCGTGGGAACGGGGTGGGTACCTCCACGGCCAGGAGATCGCGATAGAGAGTCTGGATCAGGCCTTCCATGACCGGGTAGATGTCCTCGGGCGTGATGAAGGACATTTCCACATCGATCTGGGTGAATTCGGGCTGGCGGTCGGCGCGGTTGTCTTCATCCCGGAAGCATTTGACGAT
Source organism: bacterium (assembly GCA_041946805.1). Taxonomy (GTDB): domain Bacteria; phylum Hinthialibacterota; class Hinthialibacteria; order Hinthialibacterales; family Hinthialibacteraceae; genus JABLXU01. Next base: position 2,661 of record JBHGBC010000054.1, on the reverse strand, counting down.
CTGGAAATACCGGTCCAGGCCGCCGATCATGCAGATTTGTTTGTAGATCTGGGGCGATTGGGGCAGCGCGTAGAATTCGCCGGGAAACATGCGGCTGGGAACCAGAAAGTCGCGGGCCCCCTCCGGCGTGGATTTGCTCAAGACCGGGGTTTCCACTTCGATGAAACCGTGCCGGGCGAAATAGTTGCGCACCGCCTGGGCACAACGGCTGCGGAACAGCAGGGATTCACGCAGGCTGGGGCGGCGCATATCCAGGTAACGGTACTTGAGGCGGATGTCCTCGCCGGCCTCCAAATGATCGTCGATGGGGAATGGGGGTGTTTCCGATACGCTGAAGAGCGTCAACTGATCGGCCACTACTTCGATCTCCCCCGTGGCCATTTTGGGATTCACGGTTCCTTCCGGCCGCCGGCGGACCAGGCCGGAGATGGAAACGCAGTATTCGCTGCGGAGGTCGTTGGCGCGGTCGTGCAGTTCCTGATCCACCCGGGGGTCGAAAACCAATTGGCAATGACCGGCGCGGTCGCGCAGGTCGATGAAGATCACGCCGCCGTGGTCGCGCCAGTGCCACACCCAGCCGCTCAAGATCACTCTCTGGCCGATATGTTCCGGCCGCAAATCGCCGCAATAATGGGTCCGTTTGGGTATCATGATTTGCCGCGTATCCCGTGGGAATGAATAGAAAACGTATTAAATGATGTAATATATCTCCCTTCGGCCAATCAGCGAAGCCGCAAACCGGATCGGGAGGGCATGCGAAGGGCCTCTTTATCGTTTTAAACCTCCCGGGGGGATCCCATGTTGCCACTGGGTCAAGTTGATATGGAGGGTGAAGATTCTCCCAAGGACACAAATGGATCCATGGGTACGAAAGAAATAGGCCCTGATATGTGACCAGAACTCGTTGGGGGATGGAATCTCACCGAGTTGCAGTACGGGCGGACCGCCTGTGTGCGTTGGAAGTATACAGAATACCGTTGGGGGATGCCATCTCTGCCCAAGCGGGGAACGAGGGACCTGTCAGGGCGATTAACCGTGGGGGCGCATTCCCCTAAGCCCCATTGCAGGTCTCCAACAATCTCCTTGGAGGGATTTCCAGGCCATGCTGCCGGTATCCGGAAATAGGACCGGGAATTGCTATATTTATACCAGATACATATAAATGTTGGCTGAAATCTCCATGAGCGGTGTCCAATCCGTGTCATTCTGGCACGTATGAGGATAGGATATGGCCATAATGGCAGATAAACGAGACTATTACGAGGTACTTGGCGTCAGCCGGAACGCGAGTCCAGAGGAGATTAAAAAAGCGTACCGCAAGCTGGCGATGAAATATCACCCGGACCGCAACTCGGGCGATAAAAACGCGGAGGAGAAGTTCAAGGAAGCCACGGAGGCCTACGAGGTTCTCAGCAATCCCGAAAAGCGGGGAAAATACGATCAGTTCGGTCATGCCGGAGTGGGCGCCGGGGGCTTCGGCGACGCGGCGTTTCATGATTTCCAGGATATATTCGGCGGATTCGGCGATATTTTCGAAGAGATTTTCGGAGGCGGGCGGTCACGAAGGCGCTCCACTTCGCGCAGCCGCCGCGGGAACGATCTGCGCTACGACCTGGAAATCACCCTGGAAGAAGCGTACCGGGGAGTGGAAAAGCCGATCCAGGTGCCCAAACTGGTCCCCTGTGATGCGTGCAACGGGAGCGGGTGTGTGCCCGGGCACCATCCGGAAACCTGCCCGCAATGCAACGGCTCGGGCCAGGTGCGCATCGCCCAGGGCTTTTTCAGCATCTCCCGGACCTGCAACCGTTGCAGCGGGACCGGGCAGATCATCAAAAATCCCTGCGTGAAATGCCATGGCAACGGCCGGGCCAAGAGCAGCAACCGGGTGTCCGTCCGCATACCGCCCGGCGCCATGACCGGCTTGAAACTGAAAGTCGCGGGGGAAGGCGAATCCGGCTACAACGGGGGGCCTCCCGGCGATCTTTATATTGTTCTGATCGTACAGGATCATCCCGTATTCCAACGCGAAGACGATGACGTAATTTGCGAGGTGCCCATTTCGTTCACCCAGGCGGCGCTGGGAGCGGAAATCAAAGTGCCCACCTTGAGCGGGAGCGTCAACATGAAACTGCCCGCCGGCACCCAGACCGGCAAATTGTTCCGGCTTTCGGGAAAAGGCATGCCCAGCCTGCGGGGATACGGCCATGGGGATCAACTGGTGCGGGTCATGGTCGAAACGCCCACCCGGTTGACGGCCCGGCAACGGGAACTGCTGGAGGAATTTGCGGCCATCAGCGGCGAGGATACCAATCCGCAATCCCAGTCATTCTTCGAGCGCGTCAAGCAGGTGTTTGGGGGATGAAGGGAATTGTTGCCGGGAGGATCTTGGCGCCCGGCCGCATCCTTCAGTGGAGGCACTACTCTTTCCCCCTCCTGAGCGCGTTGGCCGGATGAATCTATTGTCATCAGAATAAACTAAAAAATCGATCAGGGAGCCGAGTCATGAAAAGCGCGTATGAGTTGGCGATGGAACGGCTGGAGAAGGAATCCCCCTCGGGGCCGCCTCCCAGCGAGGAACAAAAAAAGGAACTGGCGGAGATCGATAAACTCTACGAGGCCAAGATTGCCGGGCGCAAGATCATGGCCGGCCAGGAGATCCAG
>JBHGBC010000053.1:0-36878 GCA_041946805.1 bacterium | reverse complement strand
CGCAACTTACCCCGTAATTTTTTTAATAACCCCTTATAACTCAGTTGATCAAGTTGGATTTTGGATTTCACATGCGTGGCTACATTTCTACCATTGGACCTCCAACAGATCAAGAATCTGTTGTTGTTCTTCATCGGGAGTGGTGATCCAGGAGACCTCATGGCCCTGCATCACCCCGGTTTCTTCACGAATGGATTGGAGCCGTTCCAGCACCCCGGCAAACGTCCAGCGGCGTTCCTTGCCCTGCTCATCGGCCGCGAATAACGGCGCCAACCGCTGCCGCATGTGCCATTCCACGTAATACGCCAGCATACACAGAAATACGTGAGCTTCGATACGCCGGTCCAGGTGATGATACACCGGGCGGATCTCCAGGCGCACCGTCTTGAGCGAGCGGAAGGCCCGTTCCACCCGCGCCAGGCTCCGGTAACAGGCCACCGCCTGGTTCTTGTCCATCTCCGGCGCGGCCACGTCGGTGCGGATCACGTAGCAGCCGTCCAGCGCCTCCTCCTGGCTCACCCGGGCTTCGTCCACCTGCCACGCCAATCGGCCCTCGTACACGCTCCAGGCGATGAATTTTCCCATTTTCCAATGCGCCAGGACCTTCCCCACCGCCGCCCCCACCGCCGCGTCACTGGATTTCCGGCGGCCGGCGGCGATCCGCTGCAATTCCTCCCGGGTTTTGGCCAGCAAGGCCCGCCGGGTTTCGCCTTCCTGAGCCGCCGTGACCGGATTGCGGCACAGCAAATAGCGCAGGGCGGGGGTCTCCGGATCGTAGATCTCGGCGATCTCCCGCTCGTCGAACCGGCTGGGCTGGATCACCCGGCGTTGAAGCAATTGCAGCATTTGCGGGTGGGTCAGGGCGGTGACGCTGCGCAGTCCCGCCGCGCTCAACTCCGCCAAGCGGGCGCTCGTCAACATCCCCCGGTCGCCCACCATCACCACGTCCCGCAGGCCGTATTCTTCCTTCAACTCGGTCACGCGGTCCGCCAGGGTCTTCTGATCGCTGGTGTTCCCCCGGTACACCGACACCCCCACCGGGCAGCCCCGGGGATCGGCCAGCAGGCCGATGACGACCTGTTTGTGCCCCCGCTTGCCGTCCCGGTTGTGGCCGAAATCCACCAAAGTGCTTCCCCGGTGCTCGCCCTCGAAATACGAGCTGGTCACGTCGTACAAGACCACGCAGCCTTCCCCCAAATGCCGCCGCGCCAACTCCCGTTGGATCGCCGGCTGCCGCGCCACCAGCCGGTCCAGGGCCGCATAAACGGCATCCACGTCCGGCGGGGTGGCCTCCACGCCGCACAGCGGCCACAGGCGGGTGTCGCGCCACCGGTGGGTCAGGGAAAGTTTAGAGCCTTGATACACCACCCGGCCGACGATCATCGCCAGCGCGTAGCACACCCACTCCTCCCGGCGGGAATACAATAGGCGTCCGAGGCCCAGGGCTTGCGCCACCTGGAGAACCGCGGCCACCGCGCCGTACTCGCACGAGGCGGTTGTCTGTAGCGCGGAAACCCCTTCCGGGGGACAGCCCCGCTTCAGGAACTCCCGCAGGGCCTGCAACTATGTTATCCAATTGATTCCGATGAAGTTATGGAAAAATAGGTGGGGTAAATTGCGTTTTGAAACATGCTTCGAAAATAACTGGTAGTGAAGCTGCCGGACGGTCATGGGATTCGATTCCTCCAGGATGGCGTGCGCCGCTTCGATTAAATCTAAGGTTTTTTTCTGCATGGACATTGTGGGTTCCTTCCTATTTCCTTCCCCGCGCGCGGCGCGGGATTCCCTTGTTCACGATCCGTTCAGTGCGGTGTCCCGCAATAATGGGAAGTCCGGCGCGCCTGGCGCAATAGCTGGTCCGGCGGTCTGGCGGGGATTCCCATTGAAGGCGGCGCCGTCCGCGGCCGGTGTCCGATCCGGCCGGGATGGTCCGCGGGAATTCCCGCCTTGGGTTTCGTTGAACAGGGGGTTGGTATTGGAAAGACTGGAAGCATTATCCGTGTCCTGGTCCCTGGCCGGTGGTTCGGCCTGGATTCCATCGAGGATCTTCGCGGGTTCCTGATTCAAGCAAAAAATCACGATTTCGTTATGCGCCTTCCGCGCCGCCGCCGTGGGACTGAGCGCGCGGACCTTGACGCCGAAGCCGCGGTCGGGGTGCTGATACGCGCGAGCCAAGGATCGAAAGCGTTCCTGGACGGCCGGCGGCCAGACGGCCACCCGGCGGAGGATGACATCGAGGACGGGACCGGGGGATAAATCGGGATTGGGGTCGGCGGCCGCATGGGAACCGGGATCTTTGGCGAGTTGTGAAACCGGGATCACGGGGGGATCCACCGGCAGGCCGCGCGCGCGGCGAAAGGCCACAATCCGCTGGAGTTCATCCTGGCAAGCCTGCCGGTGTTCGGGGGTCCAGGTGATCATTTCCTTCTCAATGCAATGCACCATGACATCCCGGGGGATTGCGGAACGCCATGCAATGCCGGCCGGTCCTGGGGAGGCGGCGATGGATTCACCGGGGGCTGGCGGGGTATTCACCGGGACGGTGGAGGAATTTTCCGGGACAGGGACCGCCGCGGCGGACGGCCGTGCGTGGCTCAGGTTCAATTTTTTTGGGGAAGGCTGAACCGGAACATGGCCAATTTCAGCCGGCGGAAGAGTTGATTCGGCATTCAGGTCCCCGGTGGAGGATGAATTCGCGGCTGGGATTCCGGTATCTCCGCCAGCTTCATCCGATACCTTATATATATGGTCATCCCGCGAGATGGTTTCCAGGATATCCATCTTATGGGTTCTGATGAACAAGCGTTCATCTTCGGATAGTGAAACGGTGGGGTTAGAAACCATGAGTTTCCCATCCGCGCTTCGGAGGGTAAAGCCGCGCCGGCGCAGGCCGTCGATGAACGCCGAAATCTGGGGGTCGGGGGCCGGGTCAGCCATCAGAATTCCTCCTCGGTGCCGGTGCTGGGATCTTTTTCGTTTTTTTCGCATTCCATGAGGGTGTGTAAAGTGGCGTCGGTAGTGTCGGTAGCGTCGGGAATGTCGATAACGTCTTGATTCTTAAATACTTGTATTCCCGACGCTAATGGTGTTGCGGGATTGTTGGAAATGCCGGAAGCGTTGGTAGCGTCGGAAGATTCAGTTAGTAGCGTCGGTTCGTTAAGTCTTTGATTTTTCGTGAGTTGATAGGTATTACCGACGCTACCGTCGCCACCGACGCTACTCTTCATACCTTCACCACGGGAATAAAAGAATATAAAAATTTTTCTGATTTCGCCCTTGTCCCGTTTACGTATAATTTCGATACCTTTTTCACGCAGGGAACTTTCGAGCCGCTTCAGCTGCCGCGATAAGATATGAGGAGCACCTGGCCATAGTTTGGTTTTTTTAATTTTCTCAGAGACAAACTCCAACACCGGATTTTCGAGTTCGATCAAGAGTTCCGTAGCGGTGCCGTTCCATTCTTCCCCATGGAATTTCATAAAAGCGATGAGCGCCGTGGCGAGCGGGTCATTCTGGAGATTGAGATCGATCGCGTCCGCCCGGTTTTGCGCGTAAGCATTCAGAAAATCTTCCACGGGAATTCCCAGGCCTTCGGCGGCGGCGGCGATCCAGAGAGCCGCGTCGGCCATCCGCGGAACCCGGTCTAAGCGAACCCGATCAATGTTCCGCAGCGCGCTGGAGACCCCATTCAAAATTTCGGCGATGATAAACGGTCGATTTTTTTCAAATTTGTGCCAAAGAGTCTTCTCATCTTGACGGCTTTCCTCGAGAATAGGATCAAGATTCACGGTAAAACAACGATCGAGGAGGTCCGCCTTATCCACAATGTCGACAATGGAGTTGAGAATGAGGGGTCGCTTGAATCGGAAGATTGATTCCTCGCCATCACTATACAAAGTTCGCTTGCCGAAACTCCCGCCGGTTGATAGCCTGCAGAAAACATCAGATAGCCAATGTGGGATAAAGGATAAATTGTCGAAGGAAATTACCCAATTTTTGCTCGCGGCAATGGCTAAATCCAATTCCTCGCGTGGAGCGGCGCGCAATGAATCTTTGTCGGGGTCGACCAACGCGCGAATGAATCGCGCGGTGGTGGATTTTGCGGAACCCTGGGGGCCGTACAAAATTAAGGCGGGATATGGTCCGGTGGGATGAAGGCAGGCGATTAGCCACGCGAGAATGAGCAAATAATCACCTTTATTTTTCGTGTTAATGAATGGCCGCAACGCGCCGGCCGGGCCTTGCGCAGGATACGGGAGGGGGAGCATCTCCGGCTTGCGGATAAAACGGACTGGTGGATCCTTTAGCACAGTCCATCCAGCTGAAGTAACCTCAATGCAGTCCCACGCCGCGCCGCCGAGGTCTATATATAATTTGTTGTCGATTCCAGCGATTCGCAGGTGAATGCTGTCAAGCGGTTTTTTAATCCGCGCTTGTGCTCCCAGCAGGGTAATTGCATTAGTCATCGCCTCGGCGTGGGGTACTTTTTTGTACGTTTCGGAATAGCGGCACATGAGAATGTCTTTATATTTTGTTGAAGTGATTTTGTGCGTTTCCCTGTGATCGTTTATTTTAAATGTAACATATGCATGGAGATTTTCATCATGGAAAAACTCATCCGCGCCGGCGAGTTGGATCAATTCATCGGCTTCCTTCTTTTTTTCTTCCGCTTCCATAGAAAGGGGATCGTGATCCCCGCCGGAATCCGCTGATCGCCGTTGTTCCCTGGCCGCGGCGGCCACCTTTTTTTCATATTCATCAATCATTCCGTTGACTTCGCGGAAAATCCCATGTTTCATCAAAATCTTTTTAATTTCCAGCAACCATTGACTAGCGGCGTATCGGCGGATCACCGCCAGGGCCTGGATATTGTCTTCATCGGCCAAAAATTGCGGATCATCCAGCCGTGTAGTCAGGTCGCCGATCCGTTCCCGGGCGGCGGCCAATACGCGCTCATGTGGCGGGGGATCGGCGCATTTGGCGTCCTCATAAATAGCGATAATTTTATCCATTGCTTCATTTCCTGAAAGCACAGTCAATATCCCGCCGGCGGCGAGCACATCGTCGATTCCCTTGCCAAGTGCGGGGTCCCAGATTTCCAGTTCCACGGCGATCCCGTTATGGATCAGGGTCTGCGCGAGATCGTGCAAGGCGGAGGCCACGTAACGGTTTTTTGGCGCATCCGCGTCATAGGCCAGGCGCACAGCCGCCGGTTGTAGTTCCTTTAGGAGAGGCAGGATTGGTTCCCAGTTTCCGGCGCCGGGAATGGATAATGTCAAAATCTTGCTCAGCGCAGTGGCAATATCGGCTTTTAATTCCCCTTCCGTCACGCGAATTACCGGCAATCCGTGGGGATCGCCATCCCATCCCGGAATATGAATTGGCGCGCCGGGCCCCGTTCCATCATGATGAGTACTGCTTACCCAGCGGTATTTTCCCCCCTTCTTGATTTGTTCCGGGTCGTCCAGCCGGACGCGCAGCGCGATGATGCGCTTTTGCGGATCCCGCACGGGTATGCACAGTCCGGCATAGCCAGTCAAGGAAATCCATTCCGATCCCTTGGCCTCATCCTTCTTCTGATAGAATCCCGGGACCCGTAGGAGATCGCTTCCGTATTTTCCGCGCAGCGGTTCGCAGATTTTTGATCGGCCGCGTTCCGGCCAGGATTTATAGCCGCGCCGGAAAATCTCATCGTCGGACAGGCCGCGCCGGTGCAAATCCTCCCGATGCGCGTCAGTCAATGTCAATGCCTGCAACAAATTCCGGTAGACGCGATTGAGCAAGTCGGGATCGGCGCGCCGGGCTGATTGTTTACCATTCGGTTTTAATATGTCGGCATCAATAACAGGATACGGGACATGTCCGGCGCGGGGATCTAAATCGTAAACCCATAGATCGGAACCGTTTTTATCTAGTTTGTGGATGCCATCCGGACGCGCCTCGCGCCGACAGATAGCCCATCGGCCGTCATCGGAATAGGCGCACCAATCCGGGCGTTCACAAATTGCACAAGGATGAGAAGAGGAGACATTGCGCCAGTGCATATCAGTGCCTCACATTTTAGCGGGCGGCGGAAAGGCGGAAGCGTGGAAATACTTAATAAGATATTGACATGCGATTATATTTTGTGTATAATACATGTCAATCCTGGATAGATTTTTCCCACTTCCGCCGGCCTGCTGCCGGCTGTTTTTTTTGTCCTCTTAATTACTATATTTAACTCTGGTTTCCTAAATAATACAATGTGTAATTTATTAAGTTAAAAAAAATTGTAATTCAGTGCCGCGCGCTGGCTGCGAACCTTCCGCCGCCACCGCCGCCAGGCGCGCGTGTTAGAAAAGCTGCACATCGGCAATGCGAAAAATACGTAACACGCTACATCATTTTTCACTTTGGTTCCTTCCCTTCCGCCAGGTCATCCCCATCGCCGCCGCCACGGCCGCCGCGCCGAAGAAAATGCAGGAGGCCGCCGGGGATAACATCCACGCGCCGGCGGCCACGAGGCCAAGGCCAGTGAGAAATAGCACATCTTCGAACAGGGATAGAAAATTCATGGTGATCCTGCCTTACCCGGTCACCGGTGTTTTCCGGGGTCGGCCACGCGGCCGTTTCACCGGGACCGCCGGAGCATTGATGGCCGGGTCTCCGGGGGCCGGGGACGCGGGGGCAGGATTAAATCCTTTAGGTTGTTCGGGGCTGGAAGCGAAAGCAATTCGATCCTGGCTCCTCATCCAGGCGATCAGGTCGCTCAACAGGTATCGAACTGCCCGGCGGGAAATTCTATGAAATGGGGGACCTATGTGCTGAAAACGCCACTGCTGAACGGTGCGCACAGAAAAGCCAATAATCCGAGCAGCATCGACTTCACGCAAAAACACATTCTCTTTAAATACTGCAGAATCGTCGAAAATAGAAACCATGATTCCTTCTCCGTTCGTTTTTTTTTGTTTATATTTAAAACATACATTGGAAAAAATAAACGCAATAGCAAAGTTTGGACAGTGGTTACCACTTACCACGGATGGTTGAATAGGGGTGAAATATCACTATGTAATTTGTATGAAAGAAAATGACATTTTAAGGGAATCGTTTACTATCAATTACTATATTTAGATAATTGTTTGATATTTTTATAATGATTTTTCGCAATTTCAAAACCGGTCTTTGTCCATTCCGGCAGGCCAAAACGGTGTGGCAAAATTACTACACTCAGTGAAATATTTTTTTGAATGAGGGTTGCGCGCGGGAAATTTCATCCGGATGGATTCGCGCTGGCCGGATTCGCGCCGGCCGGATTCACCTGGCCGGATTCACCTGGCCGGATTCGCGCCGGCGGCCTAAATCAAAGTGAAAAGGCGACAGAAAATCAAAACGCTTCCAAAAAAACAAACATAAACAGTAGTGGGTCAAGTAGACCTACCACTGTTGATGGAATATTTGGACCAGTCCGGAATCGAGGGACGGCCAGGGGGGAAACAAACGGAAGCGCGCCGCGCGGGATGGGGGAAGGTCCGCGCTAGGAAAATGGATGAACCTTGGCGCCGGTCCTTCCCCCCTATTAATTCATTCCTTCTGAGAACAGGCCGATCAACCGATGGGATCCGGCGATAGCGCCGGTTCCGATGGCGCGATGGAATCTGTTTGATCCACCGGTTTCCGCGATCGCTTTAGTGCGGGATTAGCCAGGTTTTCCCCCAATTCGTTCCCGAACAGATAATCGCGAAGCGGATCCTTGGCCTCGGGTTCAACCGGCGCGATATGCAATCTCGCGCGTCCCGGCGGCGTCAGGCCAAAATCCGAGCCGAGCCGTTGGAGCAAGGAGGCGGTGTCCATCATATTTTTGAGAACCGGATGCGGCTTCGCGCCGCCGCGCGCGTTTTCCGTGACCAAGGAATCCAGTCCAGCGCACTCCGCCGCCGCGCGTTCGAACAAAACCTGGACCTCGCAGAGCCGGCCAAAGGCGTCCTTGTCTGATCGTATTAACAAACGCGTCTTGCGAATTTCCGGTTCCAAACGCCGCCAAATTTTTCGACCCGCCTCGGACAACCAGGATGGCGGATTCAATCGTTTCCCTTCACCAAGCGATTTACGCTTTTTCTCCCGCTCGCTTCCATGATGGCTTTTCTTTAAATTGACCAGGTGAATCGGGCTGGGAATTCGTCCTCTGGAACCCATTTTAACAATCCTTTCGACATAGGTTTTCCCCTCTATTGTACACCTAGGCTGAAATTCGGGGGCGAAAAAGCGAGCTTGGCGGGCGGTTTCGGTTGGTCAGGCTGCAGCTATTTACCCCCCCTACCCCCGGGGGGGGTTCCGGCGGGGTTCCGTGGCGGGAGTGGCGTGTCCGAGATACGCCTGACGCCGGGATTGTCAGGAAGTGCCTGAAACATCGCTCAATGGTTGATTGGATATCTCTGGCTGGGCTGTAGTTGCCGAACACGCTATAAGTATTTCGCCTAATGTGAGATAAGTCTGTAGAAAAAGGGCACGCGCCTCATCTGTTGTGACGTCGCCATGCGTACCAACCGATGCCCGCTCCCAGATTAAGTGAAGATTGCGGTTGAGGCGCTCGTGTCGCCCTTTGCGTGTACACCCCTTCATCAAAAAATACAGTATGCGATTTAAAACCTTGTCGGTGCCGATGTTGTACTTCTCTCCATCTATTTCGATGTCCTTCTCCTGGCCTGGCTCAATAGCATCTGCGAAAGCCTTGATCATTCTGCGGCAACTACTGAGAGCTTGGCTAATGGCCTCGGCATCACCTTCAGTTAGCCGTGCCGTTATGGCTGGAATCTTTTCGATCACATCACTGGCGTAACTACGAAGGAGGGTGTCAATTTTGATCTGATGGTCACGAAAGATTGATTCGGCTGCGTTGCTGAATGCGAGCCGATAGTACGTTCGCACAGCGAATCTATGAATTTCCGCCATGACGCGCGATTGAATCTCCCGGAGTTGGGTCACCGCCATAGTCCGCACCTGGAGTCGATTGAGCGTCATTATTATAGGCTGTGAAACCTTCGCGATATTATTACTTACAAGTCCAGTCACAAATTCGTGTGGATTCGAGCTCGACATCGACACATTAACGTCAGGTACTCGTAGTTGATGAATTTCGGCTTGCATGGCAGCAGACAACGCCCCGAGGCCGGCTAGAGGCTGGAAATAACCTATCTGCTTATCCGCATCCGTCCACCTGTTGAACTCTGTCATGTAGTGAAGACCTAGGTCGGTGTTCGGATATCCTCGAAGCTCGAACTCAAGCCAATGGAGAATATCTACCTCATCGACTAATCTTGCTAATCTAGATGCTTTCAGGAGAAGCTGCTCAGGCTCCAGTCTGGAAAGTTCGATATCATCTAGTAGATCGCGAGATAGCGAAAGTTTATGGGCCGCTAGTGTTTTAGAATTCTCGGGATTCGTGATCGGTTTATTTTTAGGCATTTTGTCACTATCCATGCGGCTAAAAATGGTTATATGATTTCGTCATATGACCTTTGGGCTACGGGACTGTGATACAAGCCGCCTTGAATCGATATTCTAATTCCATTATTTCTTTACAAGTTTGTCAATAGGTTTTCGGGATCTTGATCTTGAATCTAAATCCAGCAAAGCTACGTATTAGTTTCAGTTTTTCCCCTCAATCGGGTAAAGTTGATCCCTATCCCGCCGGATTGAGTTATGACCAAACTATGGCGGAACCCGGTAAAAACCAAGGGATAACCGGCCATGATATCCATCGGCCTCATCCAGGAAAACGCGGCCACTGGCTTCCACGGCATTCCGCCACGGAACGGGAATAACTCGAAGATCCCGCCTGACGGGGAAGCGGATGCTCCCGGCGGTCTAGATAGGGATGAATGGATACCGATACCCGGGATGATTTATTTCAGCCAAACAGGGAGAGCCAGGATCCGGCCGGCCGGCAGCGGGAGTGTTCAAGTAGAGCATCAACCACTATCGGTGATGGGCTTTTTTGCCGCCTCGATTTCCCCCGGCGCGAAATGCTCAAAACGGACATTCGAGAAAGAGCCTCGCTGTATTATGTGCTTGTCAAAATACATGCGTACTTCACCATCCCAGGGATTGGGCGGCGTCATCCACGGATGATCGCAGGGGCCTAAAATTACATCAGGGAATTTTCCCTCGATTTTCGCGTGGATGATTTCTTCGGAGTTTCCCCGCGCGCAGGTCACCCATCCTACACCGAATGGCGTTTTGCAATACCAATAAATTTTTTCCATCTCTCTTCCTCCTTGCTGGTCGCGCTTTCGCGCGAGTTTTTCCGGGATGGATTATTCGGCGAATACCCACTCATCCTCTTCGGGTCCCATCTTAATTTTCCGGATTTCTCCGGCGGCCGCCTCTTGACTCTCAAAATAATCGGATGGGCCATACCGCCGGGGATCGTTCCAGCAGGGCCGGGTGATGGTGAGCCGCCGCGGGATGCATCCCTCCTCGATGGTTACCACCTGGCCGGTAAGAGGATTCCACTTCTCCGGATCCCCGCCATGGGGTTCCCCCGTGCAGCAGGCCGATAGCCGCCATGGCTCCCAGATGGCGAGGATCCAAGGATGATCCCGGACGCCGGAGAGATAAACATTCGCTAGGCGCTTTTCGATAAGCGGTGCATCCCCGGGAGGCGCGGTCCGCGGCCGCTTGATTTCCCGGATGAAATGAGAATGGCTAGCACTCATCTTTCCGGGGATGCCGTCAGGGATGCTCTACTGACGCGGCTTTAATTCCGGCGGGTTCCCGGATTCCATCCGCGCGATTTCGTCATTGATGTTCATGAAGCGGGTATATTCACGTCCGGCAAGGCCAGAGACGGACCGCAAGACAACGGCCATGGTTTATACCGGACAAGTCTGGGAAAACATTACCACGGCCATCCATGGGCATCCAGAGGAACCGCAGGTCCGCGGGGCCTGGGGGATATTTCTTCCCCTCCCGCAGACACTGCGGCCTTCCGTTAGAATCACCGTGCGCGTGAGATTCCGCTATCCATCCAGATCGCGGCCGCCGGTGTCGGTGGTGGATTCCCGTTCGCGGGCCAGCGCCCAGGCATCAATCACGGATTCACGGTAGCGGACGCAGCGCGCTGAAATTTTGACGAAAGCCGGACCGCCGCCGCGAAGCCTCCACGCCTGCAACGTCTTTTGAGAGACGCCGAGTTTTGTTGCGGCTTGCCGTTCGGTTAAATAGAATTCCGCGAATTCAAACTTCTTGGGTTGGGGCCGGGATTGCTGATTTTCGGGGTGGATCCGAGAAACCATTTCAACCTCATTTTGCGCGAACACAACGCGAGCCAGCGGGATAGCAATCCCGCCAGTTAATTCCCGTGCGCGAACGCTCAAAATTTGGTTATTGGTAGTATGGCTCTCGGAAATTTGGCTCACCGGCAACCGCCACGGGTCGAACGGGCCGGTCATCAACCTTCCATAGTGGTTGATGGTAATATTGTAGCGCGTTGTAGAAAACGGTCAACCCGGTTTTCAGGGTTCCCGTGTTGTACTAAAAAGCCATGCGGCAATCGGGCATGGCCGCCTTGGAGATCGTTTAACCTGGGGTAAATGCGGCGGTCCTTTGAGGTAGGATTTCAGACCAACGCGCCGAAATCACGGGCTAGTCTCTCGATATATAGTCCCGAGGCGGGTATTCCTTCCGGATCGCCGCTAGCCAGTCCCACCACTCCACCCACCAATCGTAAGGATCGCCCTCCGTCATTATGCGGATCAACGCTTTCCCGACGCGCCACGGGCCATCGCCGGTGATCTGGCCTTCCAGTACATGGATCGGGTGACCTGAATCATTCAAGTGCCAGTCGGTGTCGAAGAAGATCACGCCGTTCGCCGCAGGGAAAATTTCCGCTACCGTGCGTCGGTTTTCGTTGACTTCCACCACAAGGGGATCGGGATGCTTCTCGAATAGGTTAATCCTACTCATGCCATCTCTTTCTTGAGGTCCAGGAATTCAACGATGTTGTCAGCGTGCTTTTCAACCGTCTCCCGCAAATTGTCAGAGGTCGGGTGTGCGTAGACATTCAACGTCATATCAACATCTCGGTGTCCTGAAATTTTGGCAACGCGCGCCACGTCCGCGCCGTCGCCGATCATCCGGGTGATTGCGCTTCGCCGGACATCGTGAACCGTTACGCCTTCAACGTTGGCTGACTTGCAGATTTTCTTCCACGCATTACGAACCGTCTCCGGGTGGAGAGGGAAGATTCGGTCATCGTCTGACAGATGGGGAATGGATTTCAACATCTCAATCGCCTGGTGGGGCAGGGGAAGGGTACGGCTGCGCTTGCCTTTGGCATGACTGGCGGGAATTGTCCAGGTTCCTTTTTTGAAGTCGATTTCATCCCAAGTCGATTTCAGAGTTTCGCCGATCCGTGAACCGCAGATCAAGATAAATCGAATGAGGGCCGGGGTAATAGCGGTTTCCTCTTGGCGTAACGCCTCTCCAATTCTCCGCAGTTCATCATCCGACAGGGTCCTTGTACGAGGTTCCTCATTAAAGGTTTTGATGTTTTTGGCGGGATTCAGGAAGCCATCTGGCAAGCATCCTTGTGTTACCGCTACGTTATATAGAGAACGAATCAATTGGACTACCCGGTTTGCCTGAACGGGGGCGGTTTCGCCGATCTGGGAATGAAGTCTTGCTACGTCCGAACGGGTGACGGAATCGAGCCGCCTTGATCCCCAGGCCGGGAGAATATACCGCTCAATTCGTTGCAGGTTGAATTTGATGGTTATGGGCCGCAAGAATTTGCGGGCATACCGCGCCTCATACAAGTCGATGAATTCCTTGACGGTGAGGATTTGCCGCTGCTGTCGCCGTTCTTCTGCCGGGTCTTCTCCCTCGTTGACTTGCTGAAGAAGGGCCAGGGCTTTTTTCCGTGCTCGTTCCAGGGTTATTTGGGAACATTTGCCGATGGAAATAAAACGCTTCCGTCCTTTGGCGTAGTAGGTGAGCGCATAAGCTTTTCTCCCGGATTCGTGTACTCGAACACCGAATCCATCCAGGGCCAAATCCCAAAAAATACAGAGGCCGGGCGTCCCTTTCGGGCTAACCTTCCCTTCATAGGTCAACTTGTCGATGATTCGTTTGGTGAGCCGCATTTTCTGCTTCCGCATAATCGCTTCCCTTCAAAAAAAAATCTTGAAAACGACATTTAATCTTGCGCAGCTACTATTTAGCTACTATACTACATAGGATTCTATAGTAAACCATAGATATTGTAAATGCAAGAAAAGCGAAAAAAGCCAATAAAACGGGATTTTTATTTAGGGGAGTAGTAAAAAATATCACTACAGAGAGCGAGGGTAAAATGTCAACCGGACATCCCAATCAGCCAGGCAATTCATTCAACCGCCGCGCGTTCCTCGCGGGCGCGTCCGCGGTATCATTCCAGGTCATGAGTTCCCGCGCCGTGAAGAGTTACGCGGCCAATTCCCAAATCAAACTGGGATTGTTCGGCTGCGGCGGGCGGGGGGTATGGATTTCAAGACTATTCCAAAAGCACGGCGGGTATGAAATCACCGCCGTGGCCGATTATTTTGACGACCGCGTTTCCAGCTACGGCGATCTGTTCGACATCCCCGCGGCCAACCGGTTCACCGGCCTGTCCGGTTACAAGCGGTTGCTGGAGAAGAAACTGGTGGACGCTGTCGCCATCGAGACGCCGCCGTATTTCCATCCCATCCAGGCGGCGGCCGGCGTGGCGGCGGGCGTGCATGTCTACGTGGCCAAGCCGATCGCCGTGGATGTCCCCGGCTGCCTCACCATCGAGGAGAGCGGCAAGCGGGCCACGGCCCAGAGTCTTTGTTTTCTGATCGATTTCCAAACCCGCGCCAATCCGTTATACCAGGAAGCGCTGAAGCGCGTGCGCGCCGGGGCTCTCGGCGATTTCGCGTTCGGCGAGTCGTCGTATCACGCGGGCAATCCCTGGGCCGATCAGGTCCAGTACATGAAGGCCGATCCGAAGAATCCCGCGAACCGCCTGCGGGCCTGGGGGCTCGACAAGATCCTCTCGGGCGACATCATCACCGAGCAGAACATCCACACGCTCGACGTGGCCAACTGGATCATGGATCAACCTCCCCTCCAGGCGTTTGGTGCCTGCGGCCACAAGGTGCGGGACGACGGCGGCGATTGCCATGATTCCTTCCTGTGCGTCTTTCAGTACCCCAACGACGTGGGCATTTCGTTCAGTTCGCGGCAGTTCGAGGGTTACGAGTCGGCCGGCGGGATCAAGAACCGCATGTATGGCTCCAAGGGCGTGATCGAAACCGAGTACGGCGGCGACGTGTTGATCCGCGGCGAGAATCCCTACGAGGGCGGGAACACGGGCAATATCTTCACGGATGGGGTGATAACCAACATCGCCACGTTTCACCGGAGCGTCACGGAAGGGAATTACGCGAATCCCACGGTCGCGCCCAGCGTGCGCAGCAACCTGATCACCGTTCTCGGCCGCACCGCCGCGTATAAGAATCAGGTGGTCCGGTGGGATGACATCTTGAAAGACACCACCCGGCTGGAGCCCAATTTCAAGGGCTTGAAGGATTGATGCGGGGGAGAGGATTGATAGCGAATTCACTCCTTCGGGGCTTCCCTCACCCTGGCCCTCTCCCGGGGGGAGAGGGGATCAGGGGATTGATTACCCCAGCCAACCCGATTGAAGAGCAGCCGGAAATGCTTGAAAAAAAAGTACGCACATACCGGATGAACCGTATTTATTTCCCGGATGAATCACATAAATTGACTTCGATCCCCCCGCTCCCTTATCATGAAATGGATTCATCTCCGCGGATTGGGGGATGAATGCCGAATCCGCTGCTGGAAACGAAGGATGCCATCATGAAAAACTTGAATCGCAGAGATTTCGTGAAGGGAACGGCGGGCGCGCTGGCCGCCGGGCAACTCATCGGGACATCGCGGTCTTGGGCGGGCGCGAACGACACCATCCGAATCGCCGTGCTGGGCGTGCACGGGCGGGGGCAGGACCACATCGAAGCCCACCAGGCCGAGCCCAACGTGGAAGTGGCGGCGCTGTGCGATCCCGACCGGAAGGTGCTGGCCGAACGGGCCGCGCAATTCAAGGAGAAATACAACAAGGATGTGAAAACCATCGTGGATCTGCGCGACATCTTCGCCGACGGCTCGATCGACGCGGTCAGCATCGCCACGCCCAACCATTGGCACGCCCTGGCCACCATCTGGGCCTGCCAGGCGGGCAAGGATGTCTATGTGGAGAAACCGGGCTGCCACAACCTTTTCGAAGGGCGCAAGATGATCGAGGCGGCCTACAAGTACCGCCGCATCGTCCAGCATGGCGTTCAGCTGCGCAGTTCCCCCGCGCTGCAGGAAGCGGTCCAACTGCTGCGGGACGGCGTGATCGGCAACGTCTACCTGGCGCGCGGCCTGTGTTTCCGCACCCGGCCGTCCATCGGCAAGAAGCCCTCGGCCTGGGTGCCCGATTATCTCGATTACGACCTGTGGCTGGGACCCGCGCAGTGGCGGCCCTATTCGGAAAACATCGTCCACTACAATTGGCATTGGCACTGGGATTTCGGCAACGGCGACGTGGGCAACCAGGGCGTGCATGAAACCGACATGTGCCTGTGGGGCCTGGGCGTCAAAACGCTGCCCGATCAGGTTTGCGCCATGGGCGGCAAGTTTCTGTGGGACGATGACAAGGAAACCCCCGAATGGCTCTCCACCAACTACAAGTTCACCCAGGAGAACAAGATGATCCAGTTCGAGACGCGGCCCTGGATCACCAACGACGAAGCCGGGGCGGGCGTGGGCAACATCTTTTACGGGGAAAAAGGATTCATGGTGGTGAAGGGCTACGGCACGTTTGAAACCTACCTCGGTGAAGACAAAAAGCCCGGTCCCCGGCGCAGCGAGGAAGGGAATCATTTCGCCAACTTCCACAAGGCGGTGCGCAGCCGCAACATGGCCGACCAAAACGGGCCGGTGGAAACCATCCACCTCTCGTCCGCCATTGCCCATTTGGGCAATATTGCCTATCTGACCGGCGCCACGCTGCAATTTGATCCGCGCGCCGAGCGTTTCATCAACAACGAGGAAGCCAACCGCCACCTGTCCCGGAAATACCGCGAGCCGTTCGTGGTCCCCGAAACGGTGTAAGGCCGGTTTGCAGGGAGGCCCCGATCCGGCGGTGATGCGGGATGGAGGGTGAATGTTGCCGCTTGCTGGAGTGATTCCTGGGAGCCAGGTTCGCCCAGAACATCGTTGGTATGCGCTGTGAAGGGGCGGCTGGCGGGCCGCCCCAAGCGTATATACTCCCTTGCTTCTCCATGCCGGCTCCTCTCCTGAAAAGGAAAGAGGAGTGGGTGATTCGCCGGGTGGGATCAAAGTGCCGCCTACTCCACTACGTCCCTACAATGTAGGGTGGATTGCGCACCGCGAAATCCACTATATCAATTGGGAAAATGAAAGGATCGATCGGGGAGAAAATCATGCGTAGCCACATCACAGTCTTGATTGCGGGCGCGTTCTTGGGATGGCTGGGTTTCGCATCCAGCCTGGCGGAAGAAGCTACCGGGAGTCCTCATAACCTGGTTTGTGAATACCGGATCAATCCCATGGGGATGGATGAACCCGCGCCCCGGCTATCGTGGCAGTTGCCCGGGGAGTTTCAAAAGCAAACCGCCTATCAGTTGCTGGTGGCCTCGAGTCCGGATTTATTGCGCGAATCCCAAGCGGATGTGCTCGATACGGGCAAAGTCGATTCGGATCAATCCATCCACATCGTGTATTCCGGCCCGCCGTTGCGCTCCAATACGCGGTATTATTGGACAGTCCGCGTTTGGGATGAACAGGGCCGCCCCAGCCCATTCGCCCCGGCCGCTTTCTGGCAGATGGGTCTGCTGAATGCCTCGGATTGGAAAGCGCAATGGATCGGTCTGGAAGGCGCTCTGCCGGACAACGTCGCGCCGCATGTGGGCTATCATAGCCAACTGGAAAAATCCGCGGATCATGCCAAGTGGGTGCAAATCGATCTGGGCCAATCCCGCCGTGTGGATGCTGTGCGGCTGCATCCTTGCCAGCCTTTCGATTATTCCAAGAATCCCGGTTTTCTGTTCCCCGTGCGGTTTCGCGCGGAGGTCTCCAACGATCCCGAGTTTCAAACGAGTGAAACCGTATGGGACCGGACCGGCGAGGATATACCTAATCCCGGCGCGGCCATGATGGAGCAGGAATTTTCTCCCCGGACATGCCGCTATGTCCGGCTGACGATCACCCGCCTGGCTCATCGCGACGCGGACAATTACGCCTTCGCCCTGGCCGAGATGGAATGCCTCTCCGGGGGGGAGGTCATCTCTCAGGGATACCCGGCTAAAGCGTTCGATACCATCGAATCGGATGTCTGGTCGCTGCGCCATTTGACCGACGGTATCAAAGAGACGCGTGAAGCGAAGTTCGCCCCGCCCAGTCCTTCGCCCATGCTGCGCAAGACCTTTACGCTGAATGTGCCCGTCCGGCGCGCCACTCTGTACGCCACCGCGTTGGGGCTCTACGAAGCGCGGATCAACGGGCAGCGCGTGGGGAAGAATCTTCTCGCCCCGGAGTGGACCGATTACCATCAGCGGATTCAGGTGCAAGCCTATGATGTAACTGAAATGCTGCGGCAAGGGGAAAATGTCATCGGCGCGATGCTGGGGGAAGGCTGGTACGCCGGGATGGTGGGCCTCTTGGGGCCGCGGCAGTATGGTTCACGTCTGGGTTTCCTGGCGCAGTTGGAAATCGAGTGTGGAGATGGAACCACGCGCACGGTGGTCACCGGACCGAGTTGGAAAATCACGGATCAGGGCCCTATCCGCGGATCGGATATCATTCGCGGCGAGACCTACGACGCGCGCCTGGAGATGCCGGGATGGGACACACCGGGCTTCGATGACAGCGCCTGGCAACCGGTATCGCTCCTGCCGCCTGTGAACGCAAAACTCGTGGCCCAGCCCAACGAGCCGATCCAAATCACCCAGGAACTCAGTCCGGTGCAAATCACGGAGCCCATGCCTGGCGTATATGTCTTCGATCTGGGACAGAACATGGTGGGCTGGCACCGGCTCAGGATCCGGGGCGAGGCCGGGCAGAAGATCGAAATCCTTCATGGCGAGATGCTGAATCCCGACGGCACGGTGTACACGCAAAACCTGCGCGATCACAACCGCCGCGATCCCGTGCAAGAGTATCAGAAGGACGTTTTCATTAGCCGGGGCGGTGAAGCCGTCTTCGAACCGCATTTCACCTACCATGGGTTCCGCTACGTGGAAGCGAGGGGCCTCACCCGCAAGCCCTCGCGGGGCGATATGGCCGGCTGCGTGTTCCATTCCGCCGCGCCGCTCAATGGGACTTTCGAATGCTCGGACCCGATGCTCAACCAGTTGATGAAAAACATCGTCTGGACCAAGCGCGGCAACCTGCATTCCACCCCCACCGATTGCCCCCAGCGCGACGAACGCCTGGGGTGGATGGGCGACGCGCAGGCGTTTTCGCAGACCGCTTGCTTCATCATGAACATGGCCGCGTTCTATACCAAGTGGTGCCAGGATATCCGCGACGCGCAGGCGGACGACGGCCGCTTCGCCGATTTTTCGCCCAATCCCGCCAAGAGCAAGAACGCATTCCTGGCCGCTCCCGCCTGGGCGGACGCGGGGGTGATCATCCCCTGGCGGATGTACGTCAATTACGGCGATACGCGGATTCTCGAACGCCATTACGACGCGGCAAAACGGTGGGTGGAATTTGTCCGGAGTCAAAGCCCGGAGGGGATCTGGATTCAGGGACGCGGCAACGATTACGGCGACTGGCTCAACGGCGATCAATTGATTTTGGAAAATTGGCCGAAGAAAGGGGCCGACACGCCGCGGGACATTTTCGCCACCGCGTTTTACGCCCATTCCACGGAAATTCTGTCAAAGATGGCGAAAATTCTAGGAAAGAATGATGAAGCGGAACAATACGCCCGGCTGGCCGGGGATATCAAGGCGGCGTTTTGTAAGCGTTTTGTCCAGCCGGATGGACGCATTGCCAGCGACAATCAAAGCGTTTACGGGCTGGCCTTGCATTTCGATCTGCTGCCGGAAGATCAACGTCCGCTGGCGGTTCAGCATCTTCTCCGGAAGATTGAAGAGTACAACCAACACATCTCCACCGGCATCCAGGCCACGCACCGCATGATGCTGGAACTGGTGCGCTGGGATCACCCGGATGTGGCTTACCGGCTGCTGACCAACCGGACCATTCCCTCGTGGGGCTACATGGTCGATCAGGGCGCAACCACCGTTTGGGAAAGGTGGGATGGCTGGGTGGAGGGACGCGGTTTTCAGAATCCCGGCATGAATTCGTTCAATCATTACGCTTTCGGATCGGTGGGCGAGTGGATGTTCCGGCATATTTTGGGCATTCAGCCGGATCCCGAACATCCGGCCTTCGAGCATTTCGTCATCCATCCCATTCCCGGCGGCGGACTGACCTACGCGAAAGGCACGCTGGATACGCTGTTTGGGATGATACATGTATCCTGGAAACATACGGAAAAGACATACGAATTGGTATGCGCCATTCCACCCAACACGGCGGCGGCGGTGTATATTCCGTCATCCCATCCCGAAAAGATAACCGAAAAGAGCGGCAAACTTCCCGAACGTCCCCGGTATGAGGAAGGATGTTTCGTCTTGGATTTACCTGCGGGGAATTATCATTTTGTGACCGAGTTGGACTAGGGATCAATATTAATTGTCCTGGAGGGGAAGTTTAGAAAAAGTCATCAATCTCATCTCACTCTCCTCTCCTTTTGAGCTGGTCTTTCCCAAAAAGTCTCGTAAAGATGTCATCCCCGCGAAAGCGGAGATCTAGATGATTGCCGTGAAATCGCAGGGTGGGTTAGCGCGTAGCGCGTAACCCATCAAACCCATAACCTCCCTTCTCGGCGCCCTCTCCCTCTGGGAGAGGGATGGAGTGAGGGAAAAACGTGCGGAAATTACAACCCTTCGGTTGGCAGAAAACCTTGGTTTGGATCGGGAGGGCGAGGCTCCCGCCGGGCCGAATGGTTCCGAAACGCCCCAGGTTTCCAACGGCTCACCAGGAGGTCCGCCCTCGCGGATCAAAACCTGTGAGTAAAGATCAGCCCTCTGGGAGAGGATTAGGGTGAGGGAAAATCCGAGGAGGTTTGGCCTTCCCGGCCAAGATGAGACTACCCACGGGTTGGGAACCCATTCCCCATTCCCCTGGAAAATCCAACGAAAACCAGCTTCAATTTCCCTATCGGCAAGGAGTGAAGGCGCCGCGGTATGACTCCCATGGCTCTGAGGTTGAGCGGATTTTCCACGGTTTTCCTGATCCTGTTCTTCTCCTGCGCGGCCAGCGGACAGGAAGCGCCCCCGTTCATGCCTTCACTGCTGGAGGCGGATCAAGGAACCAATTCGCTGCTCAATCTGCTCCGGGCCGACTTGATGCGTAAATATCAGGACGCGCAGAAACCCCAGGCGGCGCGGAAATCCGCGTCCCAGATACGCCCCGCGCGTCCACGTCCCGAGTTGGGACCTCGCAAGCCGGATGAACTCGAACCGGAGGATCTCTCGCAATACTTTGGTCCCGAAACCGGCGACACGAAATCCCCGGTCAAATCCCCGGTCAAATCCCCGAAACCAGCTCCGGAAGTCTCCAAGATCCCCATGCCCGCTTCTCCTCCCGCCACCCGGAGCGTCACGTCCCCGGAAAGTGATTTATGGACCCATGTGCCCTTGGAGAAGCGGATCGCATTCGCGCGCGATCTCTTCAAGCGCCGGAAATTCGACGAAGCCCGGAAAGAGTTGGAAGCCATCCTGGCGCAGCGGGGCAAGAAAGAGGACAACCTGGAACTCATCACCCTGCGCGAGAAGTGCTTGTTCCATCAACGGGAATATCCAACCGTGGAAAGCGATTATTACCGGTTGAAGAATTTTTATCCTGCCCGTAAGGAATTGGCGGAACTGAAGCAATACCTTGGCCGTGAATCCGGTTTGAACGATTTGGAGCAAAGGGTATGGCGCAATCCCGCCGATCCCCAGGCACAGCGGGCCTTGCTGGACCGCTACTTGCAGTATGGCTGGCTGGATTTCGCCGAGGAGTTTTTTCTCACTCTGCAGGATACCTCGCCGGTGACGGTCAAAAGCCTCAGCGAGGTCTATTATAAAAAAGGGGATCAGGAGATGCTGATCAACCTGTCCCGCAAGGCTTACTCGCTGCATCCGGAGGAAATCGAGTTTCTCTACAACGAGGCGGTCGGGCTGTACAACCTGGGGGACGCCGTCTCCCGCAAGCAAGCCCGGGAAAAATTCGAAAAAGCCGCCGCCGCGGCCGGCAATACCCGGCTGCGGGGGAACGCCGAGTGGTATCTGCGGCGTCTCGCCCCCCCAACTCGTTGACGGGGATTATGCGCCGTCCCTCTCCCTCTGGGAGAGGATTAGGGTGAGGGATGCCCTGAAAGGGCAAAATTCATCCTTTCTCAGCAATCGAGTAAATGGTCGCGAATACCTGGACTACATCCTCGAGAAAGCCGCCCGCATCCGCATGAGAAAAAAGCGCCTTGTCTCTACGTTCCTTGTAATTCTCGGCTTAGGATTTGTCGCCTCATATATTTTCGATCCTCCCTACCGTCCCGCGATCGCCATCGAGGCCACGGAAGCGGAAGATTTCGGCATCCCGCGCGAAGTGCTCGCTGGGTATGAATTGCAATCCCTCAAGCCCTTGGCGCATTCTCCCTATGTTTACTGCCAATTCGCGTCCCAGGAAAAAACCGTTTCCATGGACCGCCGGATTCATGTCTGGGGATTTTTGATCGACACTGCCCGGGGACGGCGGCTTCTCTCGGTGCACTGGGACAATTTCCGGATCTGGCCGCGGGAAGAGCAAGAGATCAGACTATCCGAATCGTTTGTCATGGATGGAGAACCTCAACTCCTATTGGAATGTTTTCATCTCGCCTATCCTGATTGGTTCATCCGGATCCGGGGAAAATATGCATCTCTCGAACGATCCCTGGGATGGCTTTTCGTGCGTCATCCCACCACGCAATACCAAGTGGTCCGCTCTGGAATTTTACGGAAAAACAGAACATATCCCAAGATTTTGTATCCATCATCCCAGGCAGCCGATATGTTCACGGGAGGCGATTCATCCATAGGTTTCATGTCTGAATACATATTTTCATCGGGTCATTTCATGAAAAAAAATACGTGGAATGGAGCCAATCTGCCATTCAGCTGCGTTCCGGTGGAGAACCGCGCTTACCTGGGGATGGATTTAGGCAAGAAGGCATTCCTCTTTTTCCTGCGGGATGATCCCCCGTCGGTCCGGGAAGTGGCCTGGGAAGCCATTTACACGCTCTATCCCCAGTTGCGGCGGGAGAAAGTCGAATCGCGCGCCCATTCCATAATGCCTCCTCAGTTGACACCGTTGAGCAGCCAACCCGGACAACCTTGCCTGTTGTTCGTGTCTGAAATGCCTCCGGCGCGCCCGGTGGTGGAAATTCAGGCGGACCAGCTTGCGGCGGGCCGCCCCCGGGATATCTTCCAGATCGTGGGAGATTTCCTCCCCATCCCGCCCCTGGCCGCCATGCGGAATAATGAGATCCTGGTACTCGCGCCCCCAATCAACCCGCAGCCCGATATTATCGGCGCGGAGACGCTGTTCGTCACGGAACGGGAAAAAAATCCAGATGGCTCCCGGGGCCGTTTCGGCATGGAGCCCACCGCCGTCCCCTTGCCGCCATCCCCCTCACCCCGGCGGTTCAGCCGGGTTCCCCTGGACGCCGAACACTTGTTGTTCTACCGGGATCAGGCCCTGTGGACGGTGCGGTGGGACGGGAAGGAGGAAAAGCAGGTATTCCCCAATATTAATCTTGAGGTTGAAACTTTCAATTGACAATGGAGGGAATGCCTTTTTAATGGCTCAACCGATAGTGAGTACTTTTTTCAAGCATCTCCGTCTGCATGTCGACCGGGCTGGCCGGGAAATCAATTCCCCTGTCCCTCTGGGAGAGGGACAGGGTGAGGGAATTTTGCAGGGGCGGACCTGGGTGACCGCCCGAATCCTCGAGTGGTTGGAATGCCTTCTTCATCAGCGGATGTAAACTTGCCAGATGAACCACAATTTTGAATTTCCATAGGGAGTCATGACCTCATGAACGCAACCTCGATCGTTCCTATTCACACGGCCATTCTTTCGGTTTTCGATAAAACCGGCATCGCCGCGTTCGCCGAGGCTTTGTTCGAGCAACACGTTCTCCTCCTCTCCACGGGGGGGACGGGAAAAGCCCTGGCGGAAGCGGGAATCTCCTATCAGGAAGTCAGCGCCTACACCGGCTCACCCGAAATGCTGCGCGGCCGTGTCAAAACCCTGCATCCCCGTATCCACGGCGGACTGCTGTTCAAGCGCGAAGATCCCGCCCAGGCGGCCGAGGCCGAAAAGTACGGCATCCGGCCCATCGACCTGGTGGCGGTCAATCTCTATCCGTTCGAGGCCACGATCGCCAAGCCGGGCGTGACCCTGGATGAAGCCACGGAGAACATCGACATCGGCGGGCCGGCCATGATCCGGGCGGCGGCCAAGAACTTCCGATCGGTCACGGTGATCACCGATCCGGCGGATTATGGGATGGTATTGAAGGAAATCCGTGAATCAGGGGGCATTTCGTTCGAGCTTCGTCACCATCTGGCGGCCAAGGCGTTTCAGCACACCTCGAAATATGACCAGGCCATCGCGGCGTATTTGGCTAAATCCGTGAGATAGAGGAGTTCCCGGAGACTCCTCTGAATCCAAAGATCTCCCAAGAATGTCATCCCCACGCGAGCAGGGATCCAGGAGAAGGCGATATTGTCTCCCGGGTTCTCTGAGAGCAGAGCAAGAGAAATACCGCTGATATTGGAGTTTTACATCACCCTGGCCCTCTCCCCTTCGTCGAATCGATATCCGGTCACGCGTTCGGAAAAATATACGCACTTATCGGATGAACCTAAAAAAGCAGGGGTGCAACCCACGGAACATACCGGTATTCCCTATTACGCGTGAATCATCCCCATAAGGCTTATTAGTAACCTTCACGCTATAACTTCAATAAATTCGAGTTGAACCGCTCTCCAGACTTTTTGGCACAGCGATCCTCCTTTCCTATCCTTGGACGTGCCATTATGGCTCAAAGAACGCCGGTTCCGGTTTTTCTACTTCAAGAGGAAATCAACATGTAAATGGATATAAATCAAATAATTATAACAAAAAAAATGAGATGGAATGCTACTTGCTTAAGAATGCATACAGCTTATCGGGCAATCCGCGCGAGCGCCGGGACTGCCCAGTTCCGGGGGATGTTCAATCCTTCCAGGGCTCCAGGGAACCGGCCGGGGCGTGCGCGGGCCCGACGGAACGCGCAGGGAACCAAGGAAGATGACATGGTGGATCAATCGGCGCCTCCTGACGGCGAGAACTCGGCATCGGAGGAATCCAAAATCCCCCCGAGAGAAGTGAAACTCGCGCTCGAAGAGAAATGGAAACAAGAAGAGAAATGGGAACAAGATATCCAAGGGGATGCGGTTGTGGATAACGTGGAAATGAAAGAGGCTGGAGCCGGGGATGCCACCGTGGGAGACGCCACGGTCATCAGCCCCGGGGAATTTCAAAAAGCGGTCCAGGAGCGGGACGAATACCTGGACCACCTGCGGCGCTTGCAGGCCGAATTTGACAATTATCGCAAACGGGTTCAGAAAGAAAAAGGGGAATTGCGGGACCTGTTGATTCAAGACATCCTGTTTCAACTGCTGGATGTCATGGAAGCCCTCGAACGGGCCCTGCATCCCGATCATGAATCCAGTGACGTTGAGTCGTACCGGAAAGGCGTGGAAATCGTTTTCCAGAAGTTCATGGCGGTATTGAAGGACCAGGGTCTGATCCGCATCGAGAGCGTGGGGCAACCCTTCGATCCGTTCATTCATGAAGCCATCATGCAGACGGAAACCGGCGCAGTGAAACCTGGAACCGTGGTGGCGGAAATCACGCCGGGGTATTTCTTGAAAGACCGGTTGCTGCGCCCCGCCCGGGTGCAGGTTTCCGTCCCCCCGAAGGAAAGCCAGCCGGAATCCTGAGCCGGCCGGATGAACCGCCTTCGAGATCCACATGCGTGCGCGGAAACGGATGGATGGATACAGGAATATATACAGGAGAACCAATCATGGGAAAAGTAATCGGAATTGACCTTGGGACCACCAATTCCGTCGTGGCCGTGATCGAGGGTGGAGAACCGGTCGTCATTCCCAATTCGGAAGGAGGCCGCACCACGCCGTCGGTCGTCGCGTTCACGGACAACGGCGAGCGGTTGGTGGGCCAGGTCGCCAAACGCCAGGCCATCACCAATCCCCACCGGACCATCTTCTCGGCCAAGCGGTTCATCGGACGGAACATCCACGAAATTCAGGAAGAAATCAAACGCGTTCCCTATAAAGTCGTCTCCACGGGCGATGGCGGCGTCGCTTTCGAAATCGAGGGAAAGGCCTACAAGCCGGAAGAGATCTCGGCGCGGGTGCTGCAAAAGATGAAGCAAACCGCCGAGGATTACCTGGGTCAGAAAGTGACGCAGGCGGTCATCACGGTGCCGGCGTATTTCAACGACAGCCAGCGGCAGTCCACCAAGGACGCCGGCCGCATCGCCGGGCTGGAAGTGCTGCGCATCATCAATGAGCCTACCGCCGCCGCCCTGGCTTATGGTTTGGAAAAGAAAAAGGACGAAAAGATCGCCGTGTACGACTTCGGCGGCGGCACCTTCGATATTTCCATCCTCGAACTCGGCGAAGGCATCTTCGAGGTGAAATCCACCAACGGCGACACGCACCTGGGCGGCGACGACATCGACCAGGTGATCATCGACTATATCGTCACCGAGTTCCGCAAGGATACCGGCATCGACATCAGCAAGGATCCGATGGCCCTGCAGCGGCTCAAGGACGCGGCGGAGAAGGCCAAGTGCGAACTCTCCAGCACCATGGAGACCTCGATCGACATCCCCTTCATCACCGCGGACGCCTCGGGGCCCAAGCACCTGCAGATGAAACTCACCCGCGCCAAGTTCGAGCAGATCGCCGGGCCGATCATGGACCGTTCGAGCGAACCTTGCAAGCGGGCGCTGGCCGATGCGGGCCTCAAGCCCTCCGACATCGACGAAGTGGTTCTGGTGGGCGGATCCACCCGCATTCCTTATGTACAGCGGATCGTCACCTCCCTGTTCGGCAAGGAACCCCACAAGGGGGTGAATCCGGATGAGGTGGTGGCGGTGGGCGCGGCCATCCAGGCGGGCGTGCTCAGCAAGGAAGTCAAGGACGTGCTCCTGCTCGACGTGACCCCGCTCTCCCTGGGCATCGAAACCCTGGGCGACGTGTTCACCCGGCTGATCGAGCGCAACACGACCATCCCCACCCGCAAGAGCCAGATCTTTTCGACGGCGTCCGACAACCAGCCGGCGGTATCGATCCATGTTCTCCAGGGCGAACGGGAAATCGCCTCGCAAAACCGGACCATCGGCCGCTTCGACCTGATCGGCATCCCCCCCGCGCCGCGCGGCATTCCCCAGATCGAAGTGACCTTCGACATCGACGCCAACGGCATCCTGCACGTGTCGGCCAAGGACCTGGGCACGGGGAAGGAACAGAAAATCCGCATCGAGTCGTCCAGCGGCCTCTCCGAGCAGGAAATCAAGCGGATGGTCCAGGACGCCGAACTGCACGCGGAAGAGGACAAGCGTAAGAAGGAGGAGGCCATTACCCGCAACGAGGCCGACCAGCTGGCCTACGCGACGGAAAAATCGCTGCGGGAGTACGGTGATAAGGTGTCCGCGGCCGACAAGCAGGCCGTGGAAGATGCGCTCCAGGAACTGCGGAAAGCGCTGGAAGGCACGGATATCGCGCTCATCCGCCGGAAAAAAGAGGCCCTCCAGCAGGTCAGCCAGAAACTCGGCCAGGCCATCTACGAGGACATCGCCAAGCAGCAGGCGGCGGCCGGGGCCGGTTCCAGCGCGAACGATTCCACGGATTCCACGGCGGGCGCGGCCGGCCGCGAAACCGGGACTTCCGCCGGCCAGGATGACGTGGTCGACGCGGAATATACCGTCGAGAAGGAATGATCCGGCGATTGACAGAACCTCTCCGGGGGCTTTCAATAATCAAGCCCCCGGTTACTCTTTTTATATCAAGGCCGTTACTGTCCAAGGGTATGATTTGGCAGAGGAGGTCAAAAATGCCGACGTACGATTATGTTTGCGATCATTGCGGATCGGAATTCGAATTGTTTCAATCGATGAAGGAATCTCCCGTGCAGGAATGCCCCCAATGCCATGTCACCGGGGAGGTTCGCCGCTTGATCGGAACCGGGGCGGGGATCATCTTCAAGGGATCCGGTTTTTACGAGACCGATTACAAGCGGAAATCGTATTCCCCCTCCGGTGAAGGAAAAACGAACGGCCAAGCGTCCACGGTCCCGGAATCCAGTTCGGCGAAAAGCGAATCTCCCAAGGAATCCAAAAAAGAACCATCGACCAAGGAGGCGGCCTGATTCGGGCCCCTTCGTTCCCGTATGTTTTCAGGAGGAGTCCTTCCCCTTCCGCAATTCCGAACGGTACTGAGAACAGCAATATGCATCGTCCTCATCGGTTCACTGATCTTGATTTACCGGCTGGCGTGGATGTCAAGCCATGCCGTGCGCGAAGCCGCCCAAGCCGGGCAAGCCGGCCGGTGGGACGAAGCCTTCCAGGCGTACCTGGGCTCGATCCGCAATGACTTCCCGGGCAATCCGTACGCTGTGGAGGCCTTGCGGGGAGCCATGAGTGTCATCGATGGATACCATGAACAAGGCCAGACCGAAAATGAACGTCAAGCGTTGGAGGACTTGCGCGCCGTCCTTTATTCCATCCGCTCGTTCCGCCAGCCCCACGCGGATGTTCTCCGCCAAGTCGAACAACGGTTGCGCACCTTCGCTCCCGCTTCCAGACCCCTCTCCCCGTAATACCCAAAACCGCCGGGCTTTCCAATTTCTGGTGGCGGTCTGCCTCCTCGGTCTGGTTCCGGCCCTCCACGCCGCGGATTCCGAACCATCGGGAGCCACCCCCGCGCCGGCCACGGCCTCGTTGGAAATTTCCCTGCGCACCGAGGGGCCTATCCCCGAAACGGTCCACGCGCGGACGCCCTTCGAATGGCGGATCATCGTCCGCTGGTACAACGGCGGGCCGGGGATCAATCCCGAAATCAAAAAAGAACCGATTTTTGAAAATCTCAAGATTTTGGCCCGCTCCACCATCCTCCGCGCCGGTGGGGAAGGCGGGCGGTTGTTCAACGAAAAGGAGTTTCTGTACTCCCTGCGGCCGGAAAGCGAGGGCGAGGCCGTCATCGGGGCCTCGGCGGTCTCGTACACCCGGCCGGCTCAGGACACGGCGGGTGAGGAAGCCTATCTCACCGCGCCCTCCCTGGTCCTGACGGTCCTGCCCGAGCCATTCTCCTGGCGTGTCTTCCTGGGGAACGCGGCCCGCAATCCCCTTGTCCAGGCCGGCGGCGTTGTTGGTCTGTTGACCGTGGTTTGCGTTACTCTATGGATGTGGAGACGTTCCAGACAGGTTGAATCAACCGTCCAGCCGGAAGCCGTGAAGGATCCCGCCCTCGAGGCGTTGGAAGCGGCGGAACGGCACCGCGTCGAGGGGGACCGCGGGCGGTACGTCCGGATGCTGGAAAAAGCGGTGCGGCTGGCGTTGCAAAACCGCCGGCCGGACATCGAAGGCGGCTTGTCCGCGTTCCGCGGCTGTCTGGACGAACCGGAGGATACGGTCCTGGCGCGCTTTCTGGACGAATGCGAACAGATCAAGTTCGCGCCCAGCGTCCCCTCTCAGGATCAGATGGACAGGATTATGGACGAGGCCCGGCGCTTGGTCTCCCATTTATAAACCGCTATAGTCACGATGGGCGGTCCGGCAGCGGGTATCCGGGGATTGCCGGGCCCGGCGGCGCGAATGGATTGATGAATAAGATCGCTTGATGGCAAAGGAGGACTGCGTACGTGGTAGAAGCCGTGTCATCCAGTCACGATATCCATGCCCTCGCGGAACGAATTCGGCAGGAAAGCTCTTTTATTCCTTCCCTGATTGCACAGATCGACCGCGTTATCGTCGGCCAGCGCTACATGATCGAACGCCTGCTGATCGGCCTGTTGACCGGCGGTCACGTACTGCTGGAAGGCGTCCCCGGACTGGCCAAGACGCTCACCGTTTCGACATTGGCCAAAACCATCCGCGCGTCGTTCCAACGCATCCAGTTCACTCCCGACCTGCTCCCCGCCGACCTCATCGGGACCATGATCTACAACCAGCAGACCGGGGCCTTCGTCCCCAAGAAAGGGCCGCTCTTCGCCCATGTCATCCTGGCGGACGAGATCAACCGCGCGCCGGCCAAGGTCCAGAGCGCCCTGCTGGAAGCCATGCAGGAAAAACAGGTGACCATCGGCGACACCACCTACCCCTTGCCGGCCCCCTTTCTGGTCATGGCCACGCAAAACCCCATCGAGCAGGAAGGCACCTACCCGCTCCCCGAGGCTCAGGTCGACCGCTTCATGCTCAAGCTCAAGGTGACCTATCCCACCAAGGTGGAGGAACGGGCCATCCTCGACCGGATGACCGGCGAGGAGGTCGAACAGCCAGAACCGGTCCTCGATCCCGAACGGATCAATCAGGCGCAAAAGGTCGTGCGGCAGGTCTACGTGGACAGCAAAATCCGGGATTATATCGTGGACATCGTGTTCGCCACCCGGGTTCCGCGGATGTACAACCTGAACATCGAGGACCTGATCGAATACGGAGCCTCGCCCCGCGCCACCATCTACCTGACCGCCGCCGCCAAGGCTCACGCGTTCATCAAGGGCCGCGGCTACGTGACGCCCGAAGACGTGAAATCCATCGGCATGGACGTGCTGCGCCACCGCGTGATCCTCAGCTACGAGGCGGAAGCGGAAGAAATGACGCCCGAGCAGGTGGTGCAGCGGATCTTCGACACCGTGGAAGTTCCCTGAGACGGAGCGGCGCGTCATGACGCACACTCCCGCGGTTTCCATCGTCGTGCGCACCTGCAACCGCCCCCGGCGGCTGCGGGAATGCCTGCATTCGCTCCACCAACAAACCTGGCGGGATTTCGAGACCGTGGTCGTGAACGACGCGGGCGAGGACGTGGAACCGCTTCTGCTCCAGGAACTGGGAACGCTGCCCTTTCGCTACCTCCGCCATGCCGAGAACCGGGGGCGCACCGCCGGCTTGAACCACGGCGTGGAGGCGGCGGGGGGGGAATATATCGGATTTTTGGATGACGACGACGTGGTGTATCCGGACCACTTGCAAACCTTGATGGAAGCCGCCCGGCCGGAACGGCGGCCCGTTGTCTACAGCGATGTCCTGAACGTGACGTATCAGCCGGATCCCCGCACGGGCGAATGGATCCGGGCCAAGGAACAACTAGTGTATTCGTTCGATTTCGACGCCGACAATTTTCTGTTGGCCAATTACATCCCCATCCATTGCCTGGCCATCCGGCGGGACTGCTTCGACCGGGTGGGGCCGTTCGATGAATCCTTGACCATTCTCGAGGACTGGGAATTTTTGATCCGCCTGTCGCGCGTCTTCCCCTTCCAACACATCCCGAAGATCACCGGGGAATACCGGCGGCGCGACGACAACTCCAACATCCGCGAAAGCGGGGCGTATCCGGTCAACGAGCGGATCATCAAGCGGCGGTACCGGAATGAACGGGACGCTTTGTTCGATCAAATATTCAAACGGACCTTTCAGCAGCAGCGTGAACTCCGCCAGCATGGAGCCCAGCACCAGGTTTTGATTCAGCAACTGCAACAACTGCAGGGGCAATTGGCGGAAGCCCGGAGCCGGGCCGCCCGGCCCCGTGAAGAGACCGCCCCCCCGGGGGGAGATCGACCGGCATGATTCCACGGGAACTGATCCGGAAAATCCGGCGGATCGAAATCCGCACCAACCGCATGGTCAACGACGTCCTGGCCGGCGAATACCACTCGGTCTTCAAGGGGCGGGGCGTGGAGTTTGAGGAAGTGCGGGAATACATGCACGGCGACGACATCCGCACCATCGACTGGAACGTCACCGCGCGCATGGGCAGCCCGTTCGTCAAACGCTTCCGCGAGGAGCGGGAACTGACGGTCATGCTGGCGGTCGACGCCTCGTCCTCCAGCCTCTTCGGCACGGCCGAAAAGATGAAGGGCGAACTGGCCGTGGAACTCTCGGCGGTGCTGGCTTTCTCGGCCATCAAGAACAACGACCGCGTCGGCCTGGTGCTTTTCACCGACCGGGTGGAGAAATTCATTCCCCCCAAGAAGGGCAAAAAACACGTTCTCCGGCTGATCCGCGAACTCTTGATGTTCCAGCCCGCGGGCGGTTCGACCGACATCAAGTCGGCGATGGATTTTCTGGGCAAGATTCTGACCCGGAAGACCGTGGTGTTCCTGTTGTCCGATTTTCTCAACGCCGGTTACGAAGACGCGCTGCGGATGATGAACAACCGCCACGACCTGATCACCATCAGCATCACCGATCCCCGCGAGATCGAAATGCCGCCCATTGGTTTTCTCGAACTGCAGGACGCGGAGACCGGCGAGATCGTGATCATCGATACGTACGACGCGAAAATCCGGCAACGGCTGGCCGATACGGCCTCCGCCGATCTGAATCAGATGACGAAAACCTTCAAGCGCATGCGGGTGGATCATGTTCCCGTCCGCACGGACCGGCCGTACATCGATCCCTTGGTCCGGTTCTTTCAACAGCGGGCCCGGCGCTACTGAGGCGGTTGCGGGAGGAGGCTGCGAGGTAAACCCATGCGGGACATTGTTGTTTCCACGTTGACGATCGGATTGCTGCTCGTGATCCTGGTTTTGGTGCTGCTCGGCCCGGGCGGCTCCCAGCCCGCTTCAACCATGCTTCCGGAGCAACACCGGACCCTGGCCGCCGCCCTCGAGGCGCAAGGGCTGTATCAAGAAGCGGTGGACGAATACACCCGGTATCTCGATACGGCCTCGATTCCGGAAGAGCAGCGGGCCAACCTGCTCTACCGGATCGGCACGCTGTACCTGGACCAACTGGCCGATTACGAAAACGCGCTGGCCTCGTTCATCCGTATCAGCCACCTCTACCCCAAGGCGTCCGTGACCCGCGAGGCGGAAATGCGGATGGTGCGTTGTTTCGAGGAACTGCGCCGCGGCTCCGACGCCCAACGGAAACTGAAACAATTGACCGACCTCAAGCCGGAGGAGGAAGAACCGGGGACCGGCCCGGTCGTGGCGCAAATCGGCGGCCGCCAAATCACGCGCGATCAACTGGAGCGGGAGTTGGACCAACTCCCCGAGGCTCAGCGCAAGATCTACGAGGATCCGGAAAAGAAACGGGAATACCTGCAATCCCGCTTGATCCAGGAACTCTTCTACGACATGGCCCTGCGCAAGGAATACGATAAGAATAAGGACATCCGCAAGCAGGTGCGCGATTTCGAGAAAATGCTGCTGGCGAACCGGATCATGGAAGAGGAAGTCCGCCGGAAGGTCCAGGTCACGCCCGGAGACATCGAATTGTACTACCAGGCCCATCCGGAGGAATACACCGTCCCGCTGACCCTGCGGCTCGCGCACATCCAAGTCTCCACCCCGGAAAAAGCCCAGGAAGTCAAAAAAGCCATCGACGAAGGCAAGCCTTTCGAGCAGGCGGTGACGGAATTTTCCGAAGACGCCCAGACCAAAAACCGCGGCGGCGAGTTGGGGACCCTCCAGGAAGGGCGGGACACGGTGCCCGGCATCGGCCCCGCCAAGGATATCGCGGATCAACTGCTCGCCCTGGCGGAGAACCAGGTCAGCGGCCCCATCCAGGGCCCCAACGGGTATCACCTGTTCAAAGTCCTGCAGCGGACTCCCGGACGGCGGCTGCCCCTGGAGGAGGTGCAATCCCAGGTGGAACGCCAGGTCTGGCAACGCAAGGCCCTCGAGTTGCAAAATGATCTGGTACAGCGTCTGTTGAAGGCGGAAACCGTCAAGATCTTCGACCCGTCCCTGGTGGAGCCGGGTCCGGCTCCGGCAGGGCCGCCGAATCCACGGCAACCGGCGCCGGGGCAACCGAATTCCGGGCAATCGGATTAGGATAGAAGGAACGATATTGCCGAGATGATGATTCACGGCCTTTGGCTTCATACTCTTTTTTCCCTGCACCTCACTCTGCTGGCGGCCGCCCCGGAGACTTCCAGCGCGACCGGAACCATTCCCGCCGCGCTGTATCCCAGCGTGGAGACGAGTGTGGACCGCAGCGAAATCCTCATCGGGGACGTCTTCCACCTCACCGTCACGGTGACACACGGTCCGGACGTGACCATCCTGGAACGGGAAACCGCGGCCGAGCTGGGGCAGTTCGAGATCAAGGATATCAATCCCGGCAGCGAGGAAAAACTGGACGGCGGCCGGCTCCGGCGGACCATTGATTACCGCCTGTCCACTTTTTTCACCGGCGAATTCGAAATTCCGCCGTTGGCCATTCACTTCCGCACCGAAGACGGCCGGGAGGGTTCGGTCCAGACCAGTCCCATGAAGATCAAGGTCCGCAGCCTCACGCCGGAAGAGTCGGAAAACCTGGACATCCGGGACATCAAGGATCCCGTGGTGCTGGAAGGCCCGTCGCGCGCCTGGATCATTTGGACCGCGTTGGGGACACTGCTGTTCATCGCCCTCGCGGCGTATTTCATCCGGCGGTATTACAAAAACAAGGAAACCCCGCCGCCCGTGGTCCCGCCGCTGCCTCCCCATCTCCAGGCTCTCCAGGAGCTGCGCGAACTCCGTAAACGCCAGGACCTGATCGAGGGCCGGCAATACAAGGAGTTTTCCACGCGGGTGAGCGAAATCCTCCGCGTGTATATCGGCCGGCGCTGGCGGATCACCGCGCTGGAGGACACCACGGACGAGGTCTTGGAGGAACTTTCGGGTGTCAGCCTGCCGGAGGGCGTTCTGGAATTGTTCCAATCGTTCTTCCGGCAATGCGACTTGATGAAATTCGCCAAGCACGAACTGCCCGCTTCGGAGTTGGAGTCACTGATCGGCGTGGCGGAGACGATCGTGGAACGCACGCAGGAGGAGCGGATTCTTCCGCCGGACGCGGCCGGTCCGGCGGAACCGGAATCCGCGGGCGTCCCCGCCGCGGCCGGAATGGGAGAAGCCTGATGCGATTCGCCTACCAAGGATTCCTGCTGCTCCTGCTCCTGGTTCCCCTCCTGGCGTGGCGGCACTCCCGCCGGCAAGGGGCCGCGCCGCTTTTCTATTCGGACATCAGCCGGATCAAGAAGGTTTTTGGCATCACCGGCAACCGCCCTCCGCTGTCGCATAAAATCCGCCATCTGCTCTTCGGCGCGCGGTTGATCGTGTTGACCCTCTTCATCCTGGCGCTGGCCCGGCCCCAGGCCGAACTGATCACCAGCGAGGTGTTCACCGAGGGAGTGGACATCATGCTGACCCTGGACGTCTCCAACAGCATGATTCTCATCGATCTGGACGTGCAGAAAAAACGCACCCGGCTCGACGTGACCAAGGAGGTCGTCAAATCCTTCATCGAGGGGCGCCGGTACGACCGCATCGGGATGCTGGTGTTCGCCACCGATGCGTTTCTGCAATGCCCTCTCACCGTGGATTACGGCATCGTCCAGAATTTCCTCAACGATGTGCGCATCGACATGATTCCGGGCAACAGCACGGCCATCGGCAACGCCATCGCATCCGCGCTCAATCACCTCCGCCATACCGAATCCAAGTCGAAGGTCATCATCCTGATCACCGACGGGGCGAACAACGCCGGGCAGATCGATCCCTTGACCGCGGCCGAGATGGCCAAGGCCATGGGAGTGAAAATCCACAGCATCGGCGTGGGCGGCCGCGGCACGCCCTACATCCTCCAGGAGCATCCCCTGTTCGGCCCCATCATGAAGCCCGTGCCGGAAGCGGAACGGATCGATGAAAACTCGCTCCGCCAGATCGCCGAGACCACCGGCGGCAAGTATT
Organism: bacterium; assembly: GCA_041946805.1. Classification (GTDB taxonomy): domain Bacteria; phylum Hinthialibacterota; class Hinthialibacteria; order Hinthialibacterales; family Hinthialibacteraceae; genus JABLXU01. Next base: position 1,739 of record JBHGBC010000053.1, on the reverse strand, counting down.
TCCGCGCCACCGACACGGCCAGCTTCAAGAACATTTTCACGGCCATCGACGAACTCGAAAAATCGAAAATCCGTTCGGAAGGGAACCGCCGCTTCCGTGAACTGTTCCCCTATTTTCTCAATCCGGCCCTGGGCCTGCTGTTTGTGGAAATACTGTTGTCCAATACGCGTTTCCGGAAACTGCCATGATGTTCGGTGACCATGTCAATCTCAATATGTTGTGGCTGTTGATTCCGTTGGGCCTGTTCCTGCGCTGGGCGTGGAAACGGCGGATCGAGGCGCTGCGGCGCTTCGGCAATCCGGATCTCGTGGAACGGTTGATGGAGGGTGTCAGCCGGGCCCAGCAAAAAGCCAAGCTGGTCCTTCTTTTTTTCGTCTTCGCCTTCTCCCTGATCGCCCTCTCCCGCCCCTTGTGGGGACAACGCGAGCAAATCCTCGTGTCCCGCGGCCATGACATCCTCGTGGCCCTGGACGTGTCCCGCAGCATGCTGGCCGAGGACATGAAACCCAACCGGCTGGCCAAGGCCAAGTTCGAACTGAATGAACTCATCGACAAACTGCAGGGCAACCGCGTCGGCCTGGTGATCTTCTCGGGCGACGCCTTCGTGCAATGTCCGCTCACCCTCGACTATTCCGCCGCCAAGATCCTGCTCAGCGAGGTCGAAGTCGGATCCGTCCCCGTGCCCGGCACCGCGGTTTCCCGCGCCATCCGCAAGTGCCTGGAGTCGTTCCCCCCCGGCGAACGGGAGTCGCGGATTATAATTCTCATCACGGACGGCGAGGACACGGTGGAGGACCCCAAGGCGGCCGCCGAACAAGCGGCGAAGGAAGGCGTGATGATTTACGCGATCGGCATCGGCAATCCCCTGGGAGTGCCCATTCCCTTGCGGAACGAGGGCGGCGCGCTGCAGGAATACTTGAAAGACAAATCCGGCAACGTGGTGACGAGCAAACTGGACGAGGAAACGTTGCGATCCATCTGCCTGGCCACCGGCGGCGCCTATTACCCCGCGCGGGCCGATTCGTTGGAACTGCAGTCGATCTATGACCACATGGAAGAACGCCGCCAGCAACGCCTGCTGCAAACCCGCTTCCTTTCGCAATACGAGGAGCGGTTTCAATTTTTCCTCTTTCCAGCCCTGGTTCTGCTCGTGGCCGAGATGCTGCTGACCGGCCGGAAACGGATTGTCCAGCGCACGGTCGGTGGTTTTACTCATCCGGAGGCGGCCGCCTCCCGGATCCCGGTGCTGGAGAAGGAGGCGAGTCAATGAAAAAGGCAAGCCCTTGGCTGTTGATTGGATTTTTGGCCCTGGCGCAGGCGGGGTGGATCAATCCGCTGCGGGACCGCGTGGAGGAGGCCAATAAGATCTACGCGGAAGGCAAGTACGAGGAGGCCGTTCAACAGTATACCGACATCGCGGCCACCTACGCTCCCGAATCGCCGGAACTGCACTTCAACATCGGCAATGCCTGGTTCCGCGCGGGCGATTATGAAAAAGCCATTGCGGAGTACCAGAAGGTGGCGGGCGCGCCGGATGAAAAATTGGAAGCCAAGGCCCATTACGGCATCGGCAACGCCTGCTACCGGATGGAGGATTACGCGAAAGCCATCGAATCGTACATCCAGTCCCTGCGCCTCAATCCGGATGACGAGGACGCCAAATACAACCTCGAACTGGCCCGCCGCAAACTGAAGGAACAGATCGACCAGAACAAGAACCAGCAGCAACAGCAAAACCA
>JBHGBC010000052.1:0-35394 GCA_041946805.1 bacterium | reverse complement strand
ATGGGATGGCATGGCAAACCACTGAGAAAAAGTACGCACTTACCGGATGAGACTAAGTTTTTCCCTCATCCTGGCTTTCTTCCGGCCGGCGAGGGAAAATGGGATGGTTCTCCCAGGCCAGATCCATTGGAAACGGATCGCAACCGGTGGAAAATGCACGCACCGGCTGGATGCACCGTAAAAACGTTTGAAGCAATGAAAACCAGTCACCACGGCATCTCACGGTGGATAATGCGCGCGATGCAAAATCGCCCAACAATTCTTCCAACGATCCAATCAAACGGAGGTTCTACAATGCCCCACTCGCCCATTCACCAACAATCAATCCAAAAGAAATCCGAGGCCGTGAGCTCCCGGCGCCGTTTTCTTCAAAAAGCTGTCTCGCTGTCGGCCTTTACCATAATCCCTGCCGGCGGATTGAGTGGATCGGGCCAGACCGCTCCCAACGATAAAACGACCCTGGCGTGTATTGGTATGGGTGGGCGGGGTTATCAAAATCTGCGAACCTTCCTGCAATTCGATGAACTGCAAATCGTCGCGGTCTGCGATGTCAACCGGGAGAGTGATGGGTATATTTCCTGGGATTGGGCGGAAGGGAAAGAAACCAAGATCTCGGGGCGGGAGCCGGCGCGCCGGGCGGTGGATGAATATTACGCCGAACAAAAGGGGCGGGGACAATACACCGCCTGCCGCGCATACGCCGACTACCGGGAACTCCTGGAAAAAGAAGACGTCGACGCCGTCATGGTGGCCACGCCGGATCACGCGCATGCGGTGATAACCATGGCCGCCTTGAAAAAACGCAAGCATGTGTACTGCGAAAAACCGCTGACCTGGTCGGTGCGGGAAGCGCGGCTCATTGCCGAAGAGGCGAAACGCGCGGGAGTGGCCACGCAATTAGGGAACCAGGGGCAGGCCACCGAGGAGGACCGTTTGACGCGGGAGATGATCGCCGGCGGAGCGATCGGGCCGGTGCGGGAAGTGCACGTCGCGATTTCCGCCCGCTTCTGGCACTGGCCGGCGCTGCTGAACCGGCCGGAAGAGACTCCCCCGGTTCCCGCGGGGCTGGACTGGGATTTGTGGCTGGGACCGGCGCCCGCCCGTCCGTACCATCCCGAATATCATCCCTGGACGTGGCGGAATTGGTGGGATTTCGGCACCAGCCAGCTGGGCGATCTTGGCTGCCATCGGCTTTCGACGGTGTTCAAGGCATTGAAATTGACGTATCCGGTCCGCATCGAGGCCAGTTCGACCAAGATGTTTCCCGATATTTATCCCCTCGGCGTGCTCGCGTACTACGAATTCCCCGCCCGGGAAAATATGCCGCCGGTAACGTTGCATTGGTACGACGGGGGACTCAAACCGCCTTACCCAAAAGACTTGGAATCCGGCCGGGGGATTTCGGATACGATTTATATCGGAGATGACGGCATCCTGATGGGGAGCCGGTTGATTCCCGAAGCCAAAATGAAAGCGTACGGCCAGCCGCCCCAAACGCTGCCCCGGTCACAAGGGCATTTCAAGGAGTGGGTCGATGCGTGCCGCGGAGGTTCCGCGCCCGGATCCAACTTTGTCGATCACGCGGGTTTCCTCACGGAGACTTGCTTACTGGGCAATGTCGCCCTGCGGGCCGGCCATCCGATTGTGTGGGATGGGCCCAACCTGCGAATCACCAATGACGAAAACGCCAATCCATTTCTGCATCGGCCCTACCGGGAGGGATGGCGGTTGTAACTCACCCCCGGATTCAGACCAATCACCGTCCCTCACCTTCGTATCTCTTCCGGCTGATTCGCGCTCACCCAGGCGTCCCGCAGGTGGCTGGGAATTTCCGGCGTCGCGGTCTTGGCATGTTTCTGGATCGCCGCCAAGGAAAACTCCCCCTGCTCGGATAGACTCTCCAGCACCGGATGGGACCGGCAATCGTAATAGGCCAGCAACGGCTCCACCTCGCGCGGCTCGGCGCCCCGGGGCAGAACCGCCCACACACCCGGTTTCCGGTTCGAGATCAGCCAATCCAACGCGGGAAAATTCAGCCGCGGCATGTCGCAGGCCGTGATCACCCATGAGGCATACGGCGACCAGCGCATCGCCGCCAGCACTCCCGCCATCGGCCCTTCCGCCCCCAGAATATCCGTCAACTGAATGGGATTGATCATCCGCGCGGGAATCTCACCCGCCCCCGCGATCACCACCCGCGAACAGACCCGCTTCAAAATGCGCGCCGTCCGTTCCAGCCACGTCAAGCCCTCCGTCTCGATCAGGTGCTTGGGCCGGCCCATCCGCCGGCTCTCCCCCCCGATCAACACGCAACCGTACACCGGCGTTTTCTGCCACTGGCGGGGAAGCCAATCCGACAGCCACGTCAGCAGGACCTTCTCCCGCTCCGCTTTCGCCCCCAGCAGTTCCAACACTTCCACCGTTTTCGGCGGCGGATCTTTTTTCTTGGGATGCTCCAGCCACACCACCGGCAGGGGTATCTCCTTGTGCCCTTCCACCAGGATCAGATCATACCGCCGCGACAGAAAGGGCAAAATCGACTCGATCGCCTGCTCCGGGACCCCATGCATCCGCCAACACTCCTGCCCCTCGTCCTGCGCCAGGACATCTCCGCCCGCCTGGAAGAGCCGGTCACTGTCCTTACCCGCGCGGTCGATCTCGAATCCATGCTGGCAATGCTTGCACACCAGCACCCGGAGCCCCTCTTTCCGCAGCCGCGGCAGGACGCCCTCGATCAGCGAGGTCTTCCCCGCCCCGCTCCAACCACCGATTCCAAGTATGGGTAGATCATTGAGATCCATCATGGCATACTCATCGCAGCACCAAGATTCATATTGGCTCTCGTAACTGTAGTATGCCAATCCCATCACGAAATCCAGTCCCTGAATAGGCAAGGCCCGGAAAAACAACTTAAGAAACAGTACAAATTCGGGCTCGCTCCACCGCGCGCTCCATCGCCAAAGCCAACAGATTCATCCAAAATGGGGGCCACAAACCCGGCAGTTTTCCGTTCAAATCCCGGGCGGCGGCCGGAATCCAGAATCCCGGATGCCGCTCCAAAAAATCCCGCCGCCCTTGCGCCACCTGCCGGATCAATTCATCCCCGCCCTCTTTTTCCCAGGCATGGTGCTCCAACCGGTCCAGGTAGAGCAAAAACTCCAATTGATACCGCAGGTGGTCCGCCATTTCGGCCGCAACCGGCCGCAATTCCAAGCCAAACTGTTTGTAAAATAAAATATTTTCATGCAGGATCCTCGGCGCGGGATACCGCTTGTTCCAGTGTGATTCGATCAACGGGCAGACCGGATGCGGAATCCCCACCTCGAAGGTGGACAGATATTGCTCCTCATACGTCTGGACATCCGCCGGGACGGGGATTTCCAGATCGGCCCCCGCGTTCAGCTCCCCCTGCAGCACCGCCCACGCCTTCCGGATCCTTTCCTCCCGCAAGCCCATCCATTGTTTTAAACTTGGAAATTGAAACAATGTTAGAAAAAATTGCCACATCGCCGCCGATTCCGCCAATTCCTCCATCGCCCGGCCGGCCGGCCCCTGGATCATTTTCCCACCTCGCACCATAAGCTGAAATATTTCACGCCATCGCGATGTTGCTTGGCGCCATCCCAGACCGCGAAACAAAGCGGGGTCCCTTCCACCAATCCGGGAACCGAAACGGTAACCGCCCAACCGGCCGGCGCGCGTGAAGCCTGCCCGGGGACCCCCCCCGGCGTGAAACCGGGAGCGAACGCCGTGGACGCCCGCCCATGCGCGTTCATCCAGGCGAATCCCCGCCCCGCCATCCACGCGTAAATGTCCACTGGCTTCCCGGTTTCTCCCATCATCAGCGACGGATAGGAAACTGCCGGCCCCCGCGCCTGCGGAACCATCACCGCCACCGCGTCCCCAAAGGTACTCGTATTTTCCGTGTGCCGGGGATAAATATGCTCCGCCCCGACATCCGGATACTTTTTCCCCGGGGTAAACTCGTTGACCGTCGCGTCCGTCCACTCGATCCGGATCACGACGGTTTGGTCCGCCAGGCGCAGCAACCGCACCGTGGTTGCCGGCCGTTCTCCATCGTCAAACGGCCCGTCCGCGTACAATGGAGGTGTCCGGTTCAGCCGTACGGGATACGCCCGCGCGTCCTTCCAGAGCGGGCCGGCGGGATCCAGGACCTCCTCCAGGCTCCGTCCCGCCGGCGCGGACGCGGGAGCCAAAATCAACGCCCCACTCTTCGGCTGCGCCCCGGCTTCCAACGGCAAAAATCCGATGATTCCAAAAATCAAAATCCACTGCCATGTTCGCCACGCGCCCATAATCGTCCTCGCTTGTCCTTTCGGGGATCGGCTTAAAAAACACGGAGCAGCCCACCCTCCTTACCCGGCGTCTGGTATTTCTCCTCCTCGTCCCTCGGGGAGAGGGCCAGGGTGAGGGAAAGCCTTCCAAAACGCTTTCTCCTTCAAATGATCGTCTCTCCCCACGGCATGCAGATAATCCTCAGCACCCCTTCCCCGCCATCGCGCAGGAAGATCCTTGCCCACATCCCGCGCAGGCGTCCGCGGATCCTTGGACAACGCGCAACGCTTCCGCCGCGATGGGCGTGATCCCCCCGGCCGCCCCCACCGCCCGCGGCGTGCCCAGCTTGTTGAGTGGCGGCCCCGCGGGCTGATCCGGGAGTTTCGATTCCGCGCCGGGCGGCACGGCGGCCTTCACGATCTCCGGCACGATCCGGAATCGCACGCCGGCGTCCCGTCCGATGAGCAGCTGCAGCACCTCGCTGCGCCCGCCTTCCCGCGCCTTCTTCAATTCGCCTTCCAGAAACGCGATCACCTCCGCCACCGTGGGGCCGAACAAATATTGCAAATACGCCAGCGGCAGGCGCGGATCGTCCAGAATGCTCTGGCCCGCGTTTCCTTCCTTGGGCGGATTGAAGGGCGGCACGTAATAGACGTTGGGGTGCGTCCCCTTCTCCGGGAACAGGCCCAACGCCACTTTGTAAACATGCACCAGTTTGTGCACCGGCGACCCGGGATCGTCCAGCAAGCCCACGAACCGGATCCGCCCCGGGCATTGCGCCGCGCAGGCGTTCACCTGCCCCTTCTCCAGCCGGGGATAGCAAAACACGCACTTCTCGCTCTTGCCCGTCACTTCATTGAAGTAGATCTTCTTGTAGGGGCACGATTGAATGCAGTAACGGTAGCCGTTGCAGCGTTGCTGGTCGATCAGCACGATTCCGTCTTCCTGCCGCTTATAGACCGCCTTGCGCGGGCACGCCTCCACGCAGGCCGGATGCGTGCAATGATTGCAGATGCGCGGCAGATAGAAGAAGTATGGATTTTGGGTATCGAAGCCGCCCACGTCCTCGTCCCAGTTGGGCGTATAGACGGGCGGCTTGTGCGGCATCACCGGCTTGCCGCCGCCCTGGTAGAGCCGCTGCGCGTAATCGTATTCGAACGCCTCGCCGTACGCCTCCTTGGCGGGCAGCGGCAAGAGACGCAAGTTGCGCCGGACGTCGAATCCGCCTCCCTGCTTGTGCCAGTCGCGGGGATACCCCATGCCGGGATGGGTCTCCACGTTGTTCCAATACATGTAGTCCATGCCGTCCCGGTCGGTCCATTGTTTCTTGCAGGCCATCGAGCAGGTGTGGCATCCGAGGCACTTGTTCAGATCCATCACCATCGCGTATTGATGCTGGGCCATCTTTTCCGCTCCTTCCCTGCTTAATCTGGCGGGGGATTCCGATCTTGGTTCGAATGCGATAGTCAATTGGTTTCCATACCGTACCGCCCTTACAGGGCTTCCCTCACCCTAACCCTCTCCCAGAGTGAGAGGGGACAGGTTTGTGGTCCCGGTCCGGTTCATCCGTGTGATGACGGGGCGTCGAAAATCCAATTTCCGGCGCGCCGTGTCAGGCCGCAGGCGTGTAGCCCGCCACCGGCCCGGTGTATTTTTCGATATCGACCTTGATGTCCCGGTTGTTGCCCGTCGGCCCCCAGTAATTCAGTTTGAAATTCAGCTGCCCGTATTTCCCCACCAGCTGCGTCGGCTTGATCTTGATATAGGTCAGCGACTGCCATCCGCCTTCCTGGAATCCCAGGAACTTCTCCCACCCGTGATACATGGTCAGCCGCCGGGGCATTTCGCCGGGCAGGATCTTGGCTTTCACCACCGCCTGCCCCTGGTGGTTGAAAATCCGCACCCAGTCGTTGTCCGCGATCCCCCCTTCCCGCGCGTCATCCGGGTGGATATACACAATCGGCAGCCCCCGCTGCAGCCGCAGCAGGTAGCGGTTGTCGCGCCAGGTCGAGTGGATCGACCAGCGCCCGTGCGGCGTATTCCAGTGGAAAGGAAACTCCGAATCGTCCTGCGGGTCCTTGTGAATCGGCAGTTGTTCATCCAGTTCGAGATACCAGGGATGATCGATATAAAACTGCTGCCGCCCGGTCAGCGTCCGCCAGGGCCGTTTCTTCTCGACCTGATGCGTAAACGGCGTGTACGCCCGCCCTGTCTCGATGTCGCTGTTCCACGCTTCCTCGTCGATCCCCACAAACCGTTGCGGCTGGTCTTGCAATCCGTAATACGACATACCTTGCGTTTCCGGCGAATGCGACAGGATGAAGTTGCACGCCTCCTCGTCCGTCCGGATGCTCCCCTTCGAGGTCCAGTCATCATGCAGGCGGGAGAGATCGCGCGTCCAGCCAAGTTCTTTGTCGTCGAATGGCGGCAGGTTCTTGGCCTTGACCACCTCTTCAATCTTCCTGGCCAGCGCGCCGAAGATGTCCCAGTCCGTCTTCGATTCGAATAGCGGATCCAACACCTTGGAGAAGGGATGCATGTACGAATGGCAATCGCTGGAGTTGAGATCGGTCTTTTCGTAATAGGTCGAGGCCGGCAGCACCACGTCGCTGTACAACGCGGTGGTGTCCATGCGGTAGTTGATGTCCACGATCAGGTCCAGGTCCTGCCACAGCGAACGCAGGATCGCCTCGTTGCCCTTGGCCTGATTGAGATAGTTCGCCCGCCACACGATCAGCGCCCGCGGCTTGCGGGGCAGATCGTGCATTTGCTCCGGCGTGAGCGCCGCCCAGTCCTGCTTTGGCCAGATCGGCATCCAGCCGTTGCGCGCCGACTCGAGGATGTAATGCTCGACCGGTTTCCCGGCGATGAGATGGGGATCCTGCTGCTTGGAATGGCAATAGGTCCACAGCGTCATGTTCTGAAAGCGCTGCTTGCCCGCGCCCTCGGGAAACGCCAGCATCTTGAAGCCGTGCTCGGGCCAGACGCGCTCCTGTCCCACGTAGTGGTTGAATCCCCCGCCGTTCTTCCCGGTGTTGCCCGTCAACGCCGCCAACAGGATCATCGCCCGGTTGAGCAGATCGTTGTGGTACCAATGATTGACTCCCGCCCCATGGATGATCATCGCCGGTTTGCGCGTGGCGAAATCGTGAACGAATTGGGTAAGGTCGTTCAACGGAATACCGCAATGCCGCGCCGCCCCCTCCAACGAATAGAGGGGGTCCGCCAACTGGTCCCGCAGCCGGCGCAACACGGTGGTCACCGCGCAGTTCGAACCATCCGCCAGCGTCACCGTCCACTCGCCCTCCAATTGGGGATCGAGGTCCCCCAGCGCCAAGGTTTTCGCTTCGCTCCCCTGGCATCCGGGAACCGGGCGCGGCTGGTTGGTTTTGCCATCCCACACATAGAACACGGATTCGGGATCGGGCGCATTCAGGTTCAAATCGCTCGCCCGCAGAAATCGTTTTGTGTCCCGGCGCACCAGCAGGGGCAGATCGGTCTGCTCCTTGACATACGCCTCATCGTGTAATTTCTGATCGAGAATGTACCGGCAGGCGGTCAACGCCAGCACCGCGTCGGTTCCGGGATGCACGCGGAGGTATTGATCGCAATGGATGGCGCTGCTGTTGTAATCGGGCGACACGCAGACCACTTTCGCCCCGTTGTAGCGCGCTTCCCACGCGAAATGGGCGTCGGGGATGCGCGTCTGGTTGATGTTGCTGCCCCACAGCACGATAAATTTCGAATTGAACCAATCGGCGCACTCGCACGATTCGGTCTGCACGCCCCAGGTGACCGGCTCGCCCGGCGGCAGATCGCAATACCAGTCATAGAACGAGCAAACCACGCCGCCGAGGTAATGCGCCAGCCGCGTCCCCGCGCTGAACGACACCGGCGACATGGCGGGGATCACCGAGAAGAACGTGTTCGTGTCCGGCCCATGCCGATACACGTTCTCCACCAGTTTTTCCGCGATCAGTCCCAGCGCTTCATCCCAGCTGGCCCGCCGCCATTTCCCTTCCCCGCGCGCGCCCGTGCGGATCAGGGGAAACTTCAGCCGCTGCGCTCCGTACACGTATTCGACGAAGCACGCCCCCTTCTGGCAGCCCCGGGGATTGTAGTCGGGGATCTCCGCGTTGATCCGGGGATAATCGGCCGCCTGCTCCTCGCGCAGCATCACTCCGTCCTTCACGTACACCTTCCACGAACACGAACCGGTGCAGTTGGCCGAATGCGTGGAGCGCGCCACCCGGTCCCACGCGTATTGCGTCCGGTACAGGTCTTCCCATCCCCGGTAGGGATACATCTTCAAGGGATCGAGATTGACAATGTCGAATGCGTCCAGGGCGGCCTGCGGGGACAAGGGGAACAGCGAGGCCAGGCTCAGCCCCCCCGCCAGTTTCAACATTTCCCGCCGTGACAGATGGGCGTTGGTTTTCGGTTCCTGTTCACGCATCGGTTCGGTTCCTCTGGTTCATGGATTCAGGAATGCAATCAAACGCTCTCTTGCAATTCATACCGAGTGATGGTGGGCGACGCTTCGCTTTGAGCCCACCCTGCGAAACGGTCTCTTCCCTCTCCCCCCGGGAGGGCCGGGGTGAGGGAATGACTGCCATCGTGCCTTCCCCTCTCGAAATACATGCACCGCCTCAATCTCAATAACCACCTTCACTTCACGCTGACCGCCTGCCCGGGGGCGCCCACGTTGCCCCCGCCCACGGAACGCAAATACATCACTACATCCGCGATATCCTGGGGACGGAATCCTCCCTGGTCCGGTCCCAAAAATCCGGGCATGGGGGTATTCCGCCGCCCATGGGCGATGGTGGCGTAGATGAATCCATCCGGGGCGTTCTTCAACAAGGCGGGATTAAACACGATGGGCGCGAGGCCGTTCAGATGGCAGCCCGCGCAATGGCGGGTGAAGACCGCCTTTCCCCGCGCCGGATCGCCCGCCACCGGCAACGCGTTGACCTGCGCCGCCTGAACCACTTCCGGGGAAATTTGCTCATTCGGCGCGATGGGCGTGGATTGCAGATACTCCCGGATCCGCTGAATCTCCGCGTCAGTCAAGCCGCCCGCCGCCGCTCCCCAGGACGGCATCAGAGTGCCGGGCCTCCCCTGCCGGATGGTCTCCTCGATGAACGTGTCCGAAGCCAACTGCGTGAAGGACACGCCGCGCACCGCCGGCATGAATTGATTGAAGAATTTGTCGTACCGCCCATGGCGGCCCAGGTCATGGCATGTGGCGCAATACCGGTTGTAGAGTTCCTCGCCGCTCGCGGGATCGGGACGGAACTTCTTATACAATTCCAAATGCTTTTCCGGTGACAGGTAAGTCTGGGGCAGGTCCCGGACTTGCAGGGACAACATATAGGTGGTGAGTTGCGTGATCTCTTCCTCGCTTAATTGCGGAGGTTTCATCTGGCTGCCCGCCACCACCGCCTGCGGATCGCGGAAATGCTCGATCAGCCACTGCGGCAGTGTCCGGGGGCCTTGCACGCCGGCCATGGGCAGCATCCCCCGCACCTTCAGGCCCTCGTTGTCCAGCGCCGGGCCCAGATTGCCGCCGCGCCCTCCCAGCTTGTGACAAGCCTGGCAGCCCTTGGCCTCGAAGAGCGCCTTCCCCGCCGCCAGCCGCGCGCCGCCCTTATCCGCCACTTCCTCCGCGGTATGGCATACGCCGCACGACGTCTGCGTCAGCTCCACGGGCAGCAGGGGATAATCCCAATGATGGCCCTCCGCCTTGGCCTCCTCGAACGCCAACGCGCGCCCCTGGCCCCGGTGGCAGACAGTGCATCCGAATTGCTCCACCGGGTGGTTCTTCACGTAATCGCCGGGATGCGTCCGGAACGGCTGCTTCGCGTCCGCCATGCGCGGATCGTCGATGCCCGCGTGGCAGGTCACGCAGCGGTCCACCGTGTTCAGCGCGGGAATCACGGCTTGCGCGATCTCGACCTGAAACTGCCCGGCAAGCGCCCGCCCCCGCTCATCCGTGGCCTTCTCCCGCAGCAACGCGGCGTATTCCTTCCGGACCACGCGCCATTCCGGCCACACGTTTTCGCGCAACGCGGCGGCGGCCAAAAATCCCAAAGTCAGAATTCCCGTGACCAGCAAGCCCCACTTGATCCGCGCGTCGATCCGCTCGATATTCACCGGCCCCATGCTCCCACCTCACGAAGTTTTCGTGGATTCCAGCCCCGCGTTCGTTCCCATGGGCCGTGTTTCATATTCCGATCCCGGATGCTGCTCGTAGATCCACCGTTCCGGCTTGTCGCACTTCGACGGCGGGCGGTCCTTTTCGACAAAGGCCATGAATCGGTACACCGAGCCATCCGGCATCCGGGCTTCCCGCCGCAGATAGACTCCCTCTTCCCGGGGATCGTTCAGCACGGCCAGATCGGCGGGATTCAGATGGATGAAAATCGCCGCCGGGCTTATTTCACAACGGGATTCGCTCTCAGTCTTCATCCGCGCGAGGCCGTATTGAAACCGCCCTTCCACCATGCCGGTCCGGGGATCGCGGATCACAGTTTCGGCCACAACATCCCCTTCCTGGTTCAATTGCTCCAATTCCTTCAGCGTGATCCGGAAACGGATGGAATTGTCTTGCATGCGGATTTTCATAACGCTGTCCTTGAATTCTTCACTGAGTGTCCTCCCTCTCCCTGCCCGGTTTTCTCCCTCTCCCCCTGGGAGAGGGTCGGGGTGAGGGAAATCCGGTGTAAGGTCACGTTGCAACATGCCTCTACGAATTCACGGTCTTGGATCCCCGCTTCCGCGGCGATGACTTCGAACCGGTTCCGCCTCAATGCGCCGGCCATTGCGACTCGCTCCAATAGAATCCCCAGTTCGGGCCCCGCAGTTCGGTCCCGACATAGGTCAAGATGGCGAAGCCGATCAAAAAACACGTGAACAACGCGATGGCCCCCATGCGGGTGGAGCGCGTTTTCCGCAGGACGGCAATGGACCAGGCCGCGTAGGCCGCCGTGAGCAGGCTGCCCGGATTGATCAGGATGATGACGATCTGGGGAATCGCGGGAAACCAGTTGCGCAGCCAACCGAACTGCACGGGAAACGCCACCGCCGCCACCGCCGTGATCCCGCCGAACAGCAGCGAATAAAGGGCGATTCGCTTCCCTTTCCTTCCACTGAACCACACGCCGCACTCCTCGATGTCCCGGTCGATGAAGGGAATCAGGATCAATCCCAGCAAGGCCAGCATGGGAACCAGCATCCCGCCGACGAAGGCCGAATAAGAAACCATTTCCTGGAGTCCCAAAAAGTACCAGGGGGCTTTGGCGGGATTCTCGGGCACAGCCGGATTGGCCTGTTCCTTCAACGGTGCGTCGAAATAATACGCCAGGGCCACCAACACCAGCATATTGATCATGAAGACCAACAATTCGGCCCGCAGCAGATACGGCCAAGCGGGGACCGTCTCATCCGGCAGCGCGCCGGTGTAAGGCGAACGTCCGCGCACCACGCCCATCAGGCCATAGGTCTTTGTGGGCGCGTGTTCCGGATTGACAGGTTGGTTGTTCGCGGTCTCCACGCCCTTCCCCGCCGGAGTATTGGAACCGCCGGGACGGGACAAGCCGCCGTCCTTGTGAATCCGCCAAACATGCGCGCCCATGCAGGCCGCCATCGCCAGGGGCAATACCATGACATGCAGCATGTAAAACCGCGTCAGCGCCTCCTGCCCCACGGCGCGCGCGCCGATCATCAGTTCCTTGATCAGCCAGCCCACGCCGAACGCCGAGGGCAGCCCCAACGCGTGGACCAGTTCGTCCGGCGAGGCGGCGATGTTGGCGGCGATGGTCACCGCCCAATACGCCAGCTGATCCCAGGGCAGCAGATACCCCGAGAACGACAAGGCCAGGGTCAGGATGAACAACACCATGCCCAGCACCCAGTTGAACTCGCGGGGCGGCTTGTACGACGCGGTGTAAAACACCCGCGCCATGTGCAGGATCACCGTCAACACCATCAGGTGGGCCGCCCAGCGGTGGATGTTGCGGATGAAACGCCCCGTGGGCACGACGTAATGGATATCCTTGATCGTGTTGTAGGCCAGGTCGATCGAGGGATTGTAATACACCATCAGCAGGACGCCGGTCGCCGTCAAAATCAGGAATTGCGCCACCAGGGAGACGCCCAGCCCCCACGAATACGTGGCCCGCAAGGCGTGGGGATGCACACGGGTGGAATGCACGTGCAGGAAGAAGTTGGCAAAGACCGCCTGCGACCGTGCGCGGTCCGAATCCGGCTTCCCGTGGCGGAACACGGAGGCCACGAAATTCTCCGGCACCCTCTTCAAACGTTCCCAAAAAAGACGCTGGTTCATGTCGGCCATGGCGTGAACATCTCCTTAAACCACCGGATAAAATTGACCGGCCGGCGTCTCGGCGGCGGTGTCCACGCACAGGGCGCCGTCGGCCGCCTGCGAGACCGCCAGCCAGGGCAGGTTGCGCGGCGCGGGGCCGCCGATGACCCGCCCCTCGGGATCAAAGCGCGATCCGTGGCAGGGGCAGACGAATCCCTTTTCGCCCTCGCCCACGATGCAGCCCAGGTGGGTGCAGATCAGCGACAAGGCGGCGATGCCCTTTTCCGTGGAAATCACCCGGATCTTCAACTCGGGCAGCGTGCGCGTGGTGCCCGGCGGGAATTCCAGCGGCGGGCCGATGCGGACCACGCTCGAGGCTTCGGGCAGCACGCGGGGCTTGGGCAATCGCGCCATGCCCAGCAGGGATCCGAAGATCGCGATCCCGGCGCTGCCCAGCCCCAGCAATCCCAGATAATCCCGCCGGGGCAGCGGTTGGGGTTCTAAACGGCCTGGCATTCGGGTATCACCTCATAACAGAATCGTTCCATGGTGATCGCGCCGTTGGGACACCGTTCGGCGCAAAGACCACAGCGGATGCAGAGAGTTTCATCCTTGAGAATCGCGGACGCCTCGTCCGCGGGATATTCGCCCAGATAATTCGCGAGGACATTGTGAAGCCGGGGAGGGCCATCCACCCACTCCAGGGGAACGATGCGCAGGCATGATTCGGGGCACACTTCGACGCACCCCCCGCACAGGACGCAGCGCTCCCCGTCGAAGATGGTGTTGACGCCGCAATCCAGGCAGCGTCCGGCCTCGCGCCGGGCTTCCTCCGCCGGGAGATTCTTTTCGACGGGCGCCTGGTGTGAAACCGTGCGCTGTTCCACGCCGTATTTAGGCGGTTCGATCCGCGGGATTTTTTCGTAATCCACCTCGCGCGCGTACCGGGCCTGGGGAACGTGCAGGTCCACCTCGCGCGGGGCGATGGCCCGGCCCGTGAAACGCTGGTAAATGCTCCGCGCCACGGCCTTGCCGGACGCCACGGCGTGGATGAGCAACTTGGGGCCGTGGGCCAGGTCGCCGGCCACATAGACATCCGGCGCGCTGGTTTCGCCCGTCGCGGGATCGCATTCGACCACCCCGCGCTCCGTCATCCGCAGCCCGTCCCGCTCCGCGTCGAGAAAGGACAAGTCATACGTCTGCCCCACCGCCAGCAGCACGTTGTCGCAGGGTATCTCGGTGACCTGGTTCTCGTCGAACAGCGGGCTGAAGCGGCGGTTTTCGTCATACACCCGCAGGCAGTGATGGAACCGGACGCCGCGGACTTTCCCGGAAGCGTCCGCCAGGATCTCCCGGGGCCCCAGGCTGTTGTGGCGGAGCACGCCTTCTTCGTCTCCCTCGAGGATCTCGATGTCGTCGGCGGGCATCTCCTCGAGCGATTCCAGCGAGCAGAGATGCGCTTCGCCCACGCCCTCGCGGCGGAGGGCGGTGCGGGCCGCGTCCAGGGAGATTTGACGCAAAACCGTGCGGCCCACGTCGTACGCCACGTTCCCGCCGCCGATGACCACCACCCGGCGGCCCAGCCGGGGAGGACGCCCGAGCGCCACATCGCGCAGGAACTCCACCCCGCCCAGCACGCCGTCGGCCTCCACACCCGGTATGGGCAGGCGGCGCGAACGCTTGGCTCCCACGGCGATCACCACCGCGTCGTGACTTTTGCGCATTTCCTGAAACGCAATGTCACGCCCCACGCAACACTGGGTGACCGCCTTCACCCCCAAGGAAAGGATGACATCGACTTCCCCCTGGATAACCGGGCGGGGCAGCCGGTATTCCGGCACGCCCACCGCCAACATCCCGGCCAGAACAGGCTCCATCTCATAGATCGTGACCGCGAAACCCAGCAGGGCCAGATCGTGCGCGCAGGCCAGACCCGCCGGCCCGCCGCCGATGATCCCCACGCTTTTCCCGGACACCGGCGCCACGCGGCCCCCGGTGAGCGCCCGCAGCAGCGGCAACAGTTCATCCCGGTCCTGGCATTCGCGGGAAGCATAGCGGGCGGCGGTCCGCTTCAGGTATTCCACCAATGTATTTCCCCCATCCGTCCGCGCCTCGGGGCCGAATTGCTCACAGACATAGCGCTTCAGGGCGCGGATGGCGACCGGCGCGTCGTAATCCCCCCGGCGGCAGGCCGTTTCGCAGGGCGCGCCGCATACCCGCCCGCAGAGGGACGCCAGGGGATTGGGGCCGCGCGCGATGAGATATGCGAGTTCGTCCCGTCCCTGGGCGATGGCGCGCACATACCCGCGGGCGTCGGTGTGGACCGGGCAGGCGTCCTGGCACTTGATCTGCGATTTCCAATAGCGCGTGTCGGGGATGGTGGTGAAATAGAGAGTCATGGATTTTCCAGCCAGTCCAGCGTCTTGAAAGTCGACTGATTTGGTCAACAATAAAATCTAATCACATGTTTATATACCATTTTATGCCACGGGCTCTCCCGGTTTGGGAGGCGTGCACCAAGGATCGGGCCAGACCCAGCAGAGAGGAACATCGGCCTTTCCGGCCGTGATGAATTCCGGCGTTTCGGCTTAATATGGTATAAGCGCATACGAATATATTTTGTTTCACATTCCCTGTCAACCGGATGCGAAAAAAAAGCAGGAGAGGACTGGAAGAACGGGTGAAATCCGGAGTATCTTTTTGCGAGACCGAACCGGGATGCCCGCTTGACAGCATCGCACCGGCTTGTTGTAATCTCACATTATCAAACAAAAACGAACATCAGGGCGGCTCCCGCGTGGAACGAACGCAACAGGAGGCAAGGTGAACAACCGTACGACTCGATTTGTCCGGGTGCGTCATAGTTTGAAGGATTTGTTGGGCGGCGAATTCATCCAGGCGGCGTGCGCGGCCCGCGCGCGCCTGTCCGGGGAAGACGAAAAAACCCTTCTGGCGCAGGCGGCCGAGAAGATCGATTTCTATCCGGCCGATCTGTACCGCCGGCTGGTGGATTGGCTGCCCCGGGTGGGCGAAGCCTGCAGCCGGCGGGTGCGCGGCACGGCCCCGGGAGCCACGTCGCACGAGTTTCAAGCGCACAGCCAACCAGCCATCGCGCCGCTCACGTGCCTGGGATTTTACCGGGTGAGCGAGGACGGACGGTTGTTTCTGATCTCCAAAAGCGAACACTATCACGTGGCGCTGGGGCATCATTTTCCCGGGTACCAGTTGGTGGAGCGGGCGCGGCGGCTGGGAATCAGCAACGCCACGCACAACATCACCCGCGGGCAGGTCACACGGATTCTGGAACAGGAGCTGGTGCGGGCGGCGGCGGGCCGGAGCCGGGACGGCGGCCGGGAACCGCGAACGGGGACTGGGAAGCGCGGCGCGGCGCTGGACCGGGTGTTGAACCTGGAAACGGGGAGCCTGGCGGCCGAAGCGGCGATCAAGATGGCCCTGGCGCGGTTTTACAAGCCGTTGCCGGAGTCGCCCGAACCACCTTACCAAGGCCGGATTCCCGTGCTGGTGGTCCTGGGGGACTCCCAGGGGGGACTGCAAGCCAACTATCACGGCACGACGGTGGTGGCGCAGTTCCTGCGGGGCATGTGGCCGGAACTGCTGGCGGGCCTGGAGAAGCACGGCCTGTTGCGCGTCCGCGGCGTGCGCCCCAACGACGAAAAGGAACTGGCCGCCGTCTTCACGGAATGCAACCAGGGCCGGTACAAGACGGCGGCCTTTTTTCACGAATTCATCATGATGAACTACGGGGCGGCGCAGTTGACGGAGGCCTACGTCCGCCGGGCCTACGCGTTGTGCCGGAAATACGACACCCCCACGGTGGCCGACGAGATCCAGACCTGCGTGTGGAGCCCGGCAATCTTCATGTTCCGGGAATACGGCGTGACGCCGTCCATCGTGGTGGTGGGCAAGGGGTTCCCGGGGGGGGAGTATCCGGCGTCGCGGATTTTGTTCAACGCCTCCCTGGACACGCTGCCGTTGTTCGGGGCGCTGGTGACCAATGGGCAGGAGGAGCTGGCCTCGCTGGCCTACCTGGTCACCTTGCGCTGGGCGGAAGCGAACGCGGAGGTCACGGGAGCGGTGGGCGATTATTACGAGGAACGGCTGCGGGACTTGGCGGCGCGCCATCCCGGCCCCCTCGTGTCGATCGAAGGCCGGCGCCATCTGGCGGGGATCAATTTCCACGAATTGGACACAGGCAAGCGCTTCGCGAAGATTCTCAACGAAGCCGGGCTGGACATCAGCGTGCAGACCTACAAGGAAGGCTGCCCGCCCAGCGCGTTGACCAAGCTGCCCTTGACGGCGGGTTGCGAAGTGGTGGATGTAGTGCTGGCGCGGATGGAGGAGGCCTTGCGGGCGATCGATCCGGCGTCCGTGCATCTCCCTCTTTCATCCAACGGCCGCGACGGCCGGTCCCGCGCTTCCCGGCGGACCGCGGAATCCGCGAGGCGGAAACGATAAACACATGACCAATCCCCGGCACGCAGCCATCGTGAATCTGCTGGCGGAAAACGGCGAAGTGACCGTCCCGAGCCTGGCGCGTTACTTCCAAGTCAGCGAAATGACCATCCGCCGCGACCTGGTGCTGTTGGAGCAGGCGGGCGAGTTGACCCGCACGCACGGCGGCGCGGTGCTCTCCAAGGCGGGGATCATCGAATTTTCCTTCAAGAAAAAAGAGCGGGAATGCGCCGAGGAAAAACGGGCCATCGCGCGGGAAGCGGCCGTCCTGGTCCATCCCGGCATGGCCATCACGCTGGACACGGGCACGACCACACTCGAAGTGGCGCGGGCCATCACGCGGATCAAGCCGCTCACGGTGCTGACCTCGTCCCTGGCCATCGCCTCGGTCCTGCACGCGCACGACCCCATCGAACTGGTGCTGCTGGGCGGAACCGCCCGCAAGGGCAATCCGGACCTCACCGGGTGGATCACCGAGGAAAACCTGAAGCGGTTTAGCGTCGACCTGGCGTTCATCGGCGCGGACGGCGTCAGCCCGGAGGGCGTGTTCACGACGGAAATGAACATCGCGCGGGTATCGCAGACCATGATCGCCGGATCGCGGCACAATGTGCTGGTGGTCGATCACCGGAAATTCGAACATCCCTCGCTGGTGCGGTTCGCGTCCTGGGACGAAATCCACCAGGTCATCACGGACAGCCGGGCGCCCGCGGCCACGCGCAAATGGCTGCGGAAGCTCGGGAAACCCGTCACCTTCGCGGATTGCGGATAAACGGCGGATCCATGGCCCCTGGGGAAGGGAAAGCATGGCCGGAAGCGTTTTGATCGGGATCGATCTGGGGACCACGGTGCTCAAGGTCTGCGCATTCGACGCGAAAACCGGCGCCCTGCTCGCCCAGGCCGCGCGGCGGCTGCCCGTGCGGGCGTATCCCGAGGGAGGCCGTGAACAGCGGACCGGGGCGCTGGACCGCGCGTTCCGGGAAAGCGTGGCGGAAGTCCAAGGCCTTCTGGGAAACCGGTGGAAGCAGACGGCGGGCATCGGGCTGGCGGCGCAAGGGGGAAGCACGATCATCGCCGGGCGGGCCACGGGCAAGCCCTTGACCTCCATGATCCTGTGGAACGACGGCCGGTCGCTGCGGTACGCCCAGCGGCTGGCGGAAAGCGCGCCGGCGGGCCTTTGGCGGAAGACCGTCCTGCGGGATTATCCGCCCTCGGGCCTGGGGCGGTTCCTGTGGTTGAAGGAAACGCGCCCCGAGTTGTTCCGGGACGATTCGATCCACATCGGCGCGGGAGAATATCTCTATTTCCAACTGACGGGCGTGTGGCGGCAGGATGCGGGCAACGCGATCCAGACCGGCTCGTATCACGCGGGGAAAAAGCGGCTCGATGCGACGCTGCTGGACCGCGTGGGCGTGCCGCTTTCGTTCGTGGCCCCCTTGCGGCGGGGGCATGAAACGTCGCCCTTGAGCCGGGCGGGAGCGAAACGCCTGGGCCTTCCCGAAGGCATCCCCGTGGCGGGGCCGTACATCGACCAGGAAGCCGGGTATCTCTCCGCCGCGGGCGGTTTGGAGCGGCCGTTGCAGTGTTCGTTGGGAACGGCCTGGGTGGGCAATTTCGTGCTTCCGGACGACACCACCGGCTTTTCTCCCATCCAGTTGCCGCTGCCCTCGCCGGTGGGTGAAGGGCGGCTGGTGGTGCAGCCCCTGCTGACGGGGAATCCATCGTGGGACTGGGGTTTGGACCAATTTATCCAACCGGACCGGGCTGCGGCGCTGGCGGAGGCGGAAGGGATTTTCAAGAAACAAATATGGCCCCCCGCGGGGCTGGTCTGCCTGCCCTGGTTCACGCAAATCGATCCATTCAACGGTCAGACGTACGGCGGGGGCGTGTTCACGGGCATGAACGACCGGACCGGGCGGGACGACCTGCTGCGCGCGGTGGCGGCGGGGATGGCCTGCGAACTGGCGCGGATGTTCCGGGCGGCGCGGGACACGGGCGACATCGGCGCCGTGGCGCTGGGCGGGGGCGCGAGCAAGGGATTCTATTTCCGCCGGATGATCGCCGGGCTGTTCGCGCCGCTGCCGGTGTTTTGGCAGGTGGACCAAGATCTCGCGGCGGCGCGGGGATCGGTGTATGCCTTCCATCCGGCGGCCGCGCGGAGCCGGCTGCAGCGAGTATCCCCGCCGGACGGGAAGACGCTGGCGGAAATCCTGCGTGGAAGCGAAGTGTACGAAACGATTTTCGAACGGCTATACCACGCCTCGCCGATCGGCGCGGCGTTTTCGCACCAGGAGAGAAAAAAATGAACCGTCAATCCCGGATCGGCCTTTTGCCATTGTATTTGAAACTGTACGACGACACGTTCCCCGAGTTGCGGTACGAGTTCGACGATCCTTTGATCAAGGCGGTCCTGGATGGCTTTGAAAGGGAAGGCGTGGAGACCGTCATGTCGGGCATCTGCCGGCTGGCGCCCGAGTTCCGGAAGGCGATCCGTCATTTCGAACAAGAGGACGTGGACCTGATCGTGACCCTGCACCTGGCCTATTCGCTGTCGCTGGAGTCGATCGACGCGCTGGCCGCGGCCAACCGTCCGATCCTGATGCTCGACACGACCCTGGATTACGATTTCGGGCCGGCCGCCGATCCCGCCCGCATCCTGTACAATCACGGCATCCACGGCGTGCAGGACCTGGCCTCGCTGCTGGTCCGGCGGAAGGTTCCCTTCGAGATCGTGGCCGGGCATATTCAGCACTCGAACGTCCTCCGGCGGGCGGCGGAGCTGGCGCGGGCGGCGCACGCGGCGCGTTGCTTCAAAAACACGCCGGTGCTGCGGGTGGGCGAATCGTTCGCCGGCATGGGCGATTTCGCCGTGGATGAGGAACTGCTGTGGAAACAATTCCGCATCGCGGTGGACACCATCGCCCCGGACGCCCTGGCGGACAGCGCGCTGTCCGTCACCGACAAGGAGATCGAGGCGGAGCTGCAAGCCGACCGGCAGCGCTTCGTGTGCGAGGCGCCGGAGGAAGTCCACCGCCGTTCGCTGCGGGTGGGACTCGGATTGCGGCGGTATCTGGAGAAGAAGAAATACCGGGCCTTCAGCCAGAATTTCCTGGCCTTCGCTTCCACCGAGGGGCCGGTGGACACGGTCCCCTTTCTGGAATGCTCGAAGGCCATGGAGCGCGGTGTGGGCTACGCGGGCGAGGGGGACGTGCTGACGGCGGCCCTGGTGGGCGCGCTGCAAGGCGGCTTTGGGAAGACGACGTTCACGGAAATGTTTTGTCCGGACTGGAAGGGCGACGCGATCTTTTTGTCGCACATGGGGGAAATCAATCCGGAAGTGGCGGCGGGCAAGGCCTGGCTGATCGAGAAGGATTTCCCGTGGACCCCGGCGAAGAATCCGGCCATGCTGGCGTGCGCCCCCGCAACCGGGCCGGCGGTGCTGGTGAACCTGGCGCCCGGGCCGGATGACACCTTTCGCCTGATCCTCGCGCCGGTGGAGGTGCTGGGGGACACCACGCGGGCGGACATGCGGGAAGCGGTGCGGGGGTGGATCCGTCCCCAGCCGCCGGTGGAACCATTTTTGGAGGAGTATTCGCGCCGGGGCGGGACCCATCATTGCGCGCTGGTGCTGGGCGATCACGCGGAAGCGGTCGCGGCGATGGGGAGTTACCTGGGGATGGAAAGGACGATCCTGGCTCGATGAACCAAGGCGGCATAGCACTGGACGGATGGGATTATTTCACCTTCGCGATGTATTTCGTGATGGTCAGCGTGGTGGGGTATTGGACCGGGCGCAAGGAGCGGGTCAATACCGGCGACTATTTTTTGGCGGGGCGGACACTGCCCTGGTACGTGGTGGGGAGTTCGTTCATCGCGTCGAACATCAGTTCCGAGCATTTCATCGGGATGATCGGCGGGGCGTACGTGTACGGCATTTGCGTGGCCATGTCGGAATGGCTGAACGTGGGCTCGTTCACCCTGCTGATCTGGCTGTTCATCCCGTTTTTGCTGACCGCCAAGGTGTTCACGACGCCCGAGTTCCTCGAGCGGCGGTTCAATCCCGCGCTGCGCTTCGTCTTCGCGGCGGTGACGGTGATCAGCAACGTGGTCGCCTTTTTGGCGGCGGTGTTGTACGGCGGGGCGCTGGCGGTGCAGACGCTGTTCGGCTGGAACCTGTGGTTCTCGATCATCCTGCTGGGCGTGGTGGCGGGGGGCTGGGCGATTTACGGGGGGTTGAAGTCGGTCGCCTGGACCGACTTTTTCATGCTGATCGTGATGATCGCGGGCGGGCTGATGGTCACCGGCCTGGGGCTGTACGCGCTCTCGGGCGATGCGCGTTCGTTGATCGAGGGCGCGCGGGTAATGATCGAACGCAACCAGGCGCACGCGGGCGTCTGGGCGGAGGCGGCGCGGCATCACGCGCAACAGATGGTGCATCTAGACACGTACAACCGGCTTTCGGTCATCCAGCCGGTGACGCATGAAGTCTCACCCTGGCCCTCGCTGATCTTTGGGATCTTTTCGGTGAGCATCTGGTACAACGTGCTCAACCAGTTCATGATCCAGCGGGTGCTGGGCGCGCGGAACATGTACCACGCGCGGATGGGGATCGTGCTGGCGGGGTACATGAAGATCCTCATGCCGGTGATCGTGGTGTTTCCCGGACTCATCCTGTTCGCCATGTATCCCGGCGTTCTGATGCTGCCCTGGGAACAAGTGCGGCCCGAGGCGGACAAAGGGTATGTCAATCTGCTGGGGACGTTGATTCCGGCCGGGCTGCGCGGATTGTTTCTGGCGGCGTTGTTCGGGGCCATCCAATCGACGGTGAACTCGGTGCTCAATTCGACGGCGACCATCTTCACCCTGGATATTTACAAGCGGTTGATCAAGCCGGACGCCGCGGAGAAAAATCTGGTGCGGATGGGGATGATCTCGTCGATGGTGATCCTGGCCATCTCCATTCTGCTGGGGGGCTACATCGGGCGGATTTCGGGCAGTCTGTTCGTGTATATCCAGACGCTGTACGCCTTCTTCGCCCCGCCCTTCGCGGCGGTGTTTCTGTTGGGGATCCTCTTCCGGCGGATCAACGGCATGGGCGCGTCGGCGGCGGTGATACTGGGATTCGCGTTGGGGATTTTCATGAAATATTACGTGACGTTACCCGGTCATGTCGTGTGGCTGGAGCCGTACGCCAACCAGGCGATCGTCAACTGGTGCTTCTGCATGGTGTTGTGCGCGGGTGTGAGTTTGATCACCGCGCCGCCGCGGCCCGAGCAGGTGACGGACGACCTGACCTTCAACTGGCGGCGGATGAACATTTTCAGCGAGCTCGGCGATCACTGGTACATCAGCGTGGTGTTCTGGTGGGGCCTCTTCGCGGCGATCATTGGCTTTCTGGTGCTGCTGTTTTCGGGATTGTATTTGTGAGGCGGAGAAAAATGGCCGCGCCGGCGTTCCGCCCGCATCCCATCCCGGAGGGATTGGATATGAATAGCCGGGGGTGACAATCCCCGGGTACGGAAAAAGAGGATTCTCTATAAAACACTCATTACCGACGAGAAACCAATAATGAATCCATCCTGGAAAGAAACCACCCTACACGAACGCAACCGGAAGATTTTCGAGGAAGAGCTGGACGCGTTTCTGCCGGATGCCATCCTGGATTTTCACGTGCATGTGTTCAACGCGGGCGTGGTGCCGGCAGGGGAGACGTTTTCGTGCTCGGGCCATCCCATCGACCGCTACGACTTGCAGGAATTAGCGAATGACCTGGACGCCACCTATCCCGGACGCAAGACCAAGGCCGTCTGTTTCGGATTTCCCGAAGTGGGCTATGGCCGGCAACGGAACAACGCTTACCTGGCGGATGC
This sequence comes from bacterium, assembly GCA_041946805.1. Lineage (GTDB taxonomy): Bacteria > Hinthialibacterota > Hinthialibacteria > Hinthialibacterales > Hinthialibacteraceae > JABLXU01. The sequence goes on along the minus strand of JBHGBC010000052.1, from coordinate 12,429 downwards.
CTGCGATCCGCAGCGCTTCTTCGCCCTGCGGCTGTTCGATCCGTTGGAGGACGATCCCGCCGGGGTGAGGAAGGATCTCGAATCCGGCCGGTATTGGGGGATCAAGCCGTATCCGAATTATGTCCGGAAGGCCGACATCAACGCGGTGGAAATCCCCGAAATGCTGCCGGCGTGGGTGATGGAGATCGTGAACGCGCTGGGACAAATCGTCATGCTGCACATCCCCCGCAAGGCGCGGCTGGCCGATCCCTTGAACCAGCGGCGGATCGTGGAGCTGTGTGAGCGCTATCCGAAGGCGCGGATCGTGTTGGCCCACATCGGCCGGGCGTACTATCTCAAGAATGTGTTGGGCAACCTGGAGACGCTCAAGGCTCTTCCCAATCTGTATTACGACCTGGCGATGGTCAATCATTGGGAAGTCATGGAGCATCTGTTTCAGACCGTCCCGGCGGACCGGATTTTGTACGGCACGGACATCCCCCTGGCCCTCGCGCCGGGGAAGTCGGTGGAGATCAACGATCAATACACCTACGTGACGCCGGTCCCGTGGGAACTGTCGATATCGGACGATCAGGGCAAACTGCGCTTCACCTCGTTTTTATACGAGGAACTGCGGGCCATCAAGAAAGCGGTGGAGCGGTTGGGTTTGCCACGCCGGTTTGTTCAGGGATTGTTTCATGATAACGGGATGCAGTTGTTGAAGCGGGCTACCGGGTAAAAGAGGGCTATGCGGGATTATCAAAAAGATTTCCCTCCCCCCGGCCCTCTCCCGGGGGGAGAGGGAGCCGAAAATGGGAAGTGATTCATACTAGGAAACGTGATTTTAATAAGGAAGCCTTATAGTTCATTATGATCTGAAATAGGAATAAAGACCTCATCTGGTTTTTATCCGATCCGGGGAAGGAAAAAAAATGAATGATCAAAGCCGTGGCATTTCCTGAGCCGTTATCGACCCATTGACATTTCTCGTAATACCAGCCCCTCTCCCTCCGGGTGAGGGATAAGGTGAGGGAAAGCCGGAGATTGGAGGATAGGATTTTCCTATACAAAGAAATCCTGAATAAACCAGTATTCAAGCAAGGAGATCACCATGGCGTTACCGGAAATGCGGGTGGGAATCGTGGGATTCGGTTTCATGGGCAAAACCCAAAGCCACGCGTACCGCTCGCTGAATTATTATTACGATCCCGCGCCCGCGCGCATCACCCTGGCGGGCGTGGCGACGCACAGCCAGGCGAGCTGGCGGCGCGCGGTGGAGGAATGGGGCTTCGCGTTCGGAACCACGGACTACCGGGAGCTCTGCGCCCGCGAGGATATCGACATCATCCATTGCTGCGCGCCGAATTCCTTACATAAAGATGTTCTGCTGGCCGCGCTCGAACACGGCAAGCACGTGTATATGGACAAGCCGCTGTGCCGCACGCGGGAGGAGGCGCGGATCATGGGCGAAGCGGCGGCGCGTCATCCCGGGTGTGTCACCCAGATGGCGTTTCAGTATCGCTTCATCCCCGCCCTGCTGCGCGCCAAACAGCTGATCGACGCCGGGGCGCTGGGGCGGATCTACAGCGCGCGGGTGTGTTATTTGCACGCGGGGTACATCGATCCCCAGCGGCCGTTTTCATGGCGGCTGGACGTGGAACAGAGCGGCCGGGGCGGCGCGTTATTCGACCTGGGCGCGCATGTGGTGGACCTCACGCGGCATTTGCTGGGCGAGTTCGCCGAAGTGCTGCATTTGGGCGAGATCCTGATCAAGGAACGGCCGCTGAAAGAAGATCCGGCAAAGAAGGTTCCGGTTCAGGTGGACGACGTGTCCCTGATGTTGTTTCGCCTGAAAAATGGGGCAGTGGGATCGTTGGAATCATCGCGGCTGGCCACGGGCGCGCAGGACGAAGTGCGCTTCGAAGCCCATGGCGATCAAGGCGCGATCCGTTTCAACCTGATGCAGCCCAACTTTCTGGAGTACTATGACGCGAGGCCGCCGGAAGCGGCGTATGGCGGGGACCGGGGATTCCGGGCGATCGAATGCGTGGCCCGTTATCCCAAGCCCTCCATCTATCCCGGCCCCAAGAACACGGTAGGCTGGGAGCGGTTTCACGTGCACAGTCTCTACAACTTTGTCACCCATATTTTGGAAGGCAAACCGTCGCGGCCGGACATCGCCGATGGAGTCAAAACCCAATGCGTGCTGGAAGCGGCGCTGCGCTCCAACGAAAGCCGGAAATGGACGGCGGTGGAGGAGGGGTAGAACGAAAAAGGATCCGATGGGTTACGCGCTACGCGCTAATCCATCCTACGATTCTGAGATACCAAGAGAAACATATACGCCTTTTGTGAGGTGAAAGATCACGAAGTAACAAATCAAAAAAGTTCAATTGAAAATCCGAACGTCTCAGGACATTTCCATCGAACACAACAATACGAACCGATTCATAATCCAAATAAGTGGGAGGCAAAATCCATGCAACAGACTTCAAAATCAACCCAAACCCCGCGGCGGGCGTTTTTGAAATCCAGCGGCGCATCGCTGGCGGCGTTGGCCCTGGCGCAGCAATCGGCGTTCCCGGCGGATACGGCCTCGAAGAAGATCCGCATCGGCGTGGTGGGCGGGGGATTCGGCTGCAGTTTCCAATGGCATGAGCATCCGGATTGCGTGGTGGCGGCGGTCAGCGACCTGCGGCCCGAACGGCGCGAGCGGCTGCAAAAGATTTACAACTGCGCGAAAACCTACGACTCGCTGGAGGAATTGATCAAGGACAAAAACATCGACGCGGTCGCCATTTTCACCGACGCTCCCTTGCACGTGCAGCATGCGGTGGCGGCCATGAAGCACGGCAAGCATGTCATCTCGGCGGTGCCCGCCAGCATGGGCGGGGGAGTCGAGGCGGCCGAACAGCTGCTGGCCGCGGTCAAGGAAACCGGCCAGACGTACATGATGGCCGAAACCAGCTATTTCCAGCAGAAAACCATCACCGCCCGGAAATTCCAGCAGGAAGGCAAATTCGGAGAGATCTATTACTGCGAATCGGAATATCAGCATCCCGGCCTGGAAGTCTTGTATTTCGAGGGCGGCAAGCGCACCTGGCGGCATGGCATCGCCCCCATGCATTATCCCACGCATTGCACCGCGCATCTGCTCAGCGTGACCGGCGAGCGGCTGACGGAAGTGGTGTGCCACGGATGGGGGGATGACGATCCGATCTGCACGGATAATGTCTATAAGAATCCCTACTGGTGCGAATCGGCGATGTTCAAGACCGACCGCGGCCACGCGTTCCGGGTCAATGTGTGGTGGAAGGGCGCGCACCGGGGCTGCGAGCGGGCGCAGTGGATCGGCAACAAAATGAGTTTCTACGACGCGCACCCCAACGGATTGGGGCCGGTGATCATCCGTTCCGGCAAGCAGACCGAGAAGGACGACGCGGGATTCGAGCGCGCACTGCCGGAATTCGAGCCGTTCGAAGTGCCTCAATGGTGGAAGACCGACATGCTGCCGGAGCCCCTGCGGCACGACAGCGGGCATGAAGGCTCGCACACATTCCTAACGCATGAGTTCATCGACGCGCTGACCCACGGGCGGCGTCCGGCGGTGGACGTGTATGAAGCGCTGTCGTACACCGTCCCGGGGATCGTGGCGCACGAATCGGCGCTCCAGGGCGGCGCGTTCATGAAGATCCCCGTGTATCCCCGCCCGGCGTGATCTTCGAGGTGAAATATCCTAGCCCGGAAAGGGCGGCATGAGCATCGCTCCGGGCGTAAGCCCCCGGTCGGAGATTCGTTCGGAATCCAAGCCTCTCCGGGGCTGAATAAAGGGACCAAATCAATGGGTAAAATGATTCTCACAATAATCCTGTCAGTGATCGTGGCGGTGGGGGTGGTTTTTCTGTTCTCCATAAAACGGGATGTGGGCATGACCTCCACCTCGATCCCCGATACCAAGGTCCCTCCGGTCACCGCGGGCGGGCCGGTGGGGGATGTCCGGACGGCGGAGCTGGCGGAGGAAGTCCGGTCCAAGGGCTGGATCGCCTATTGCGCCCGGAGTGAAAACGGCACATGGGATTTGTTCGTGTCGCGGCCGGACGGATCGGACAAAAAGAACCTCACCAACACGCCGGATTACGAGGAAGCCGCTCCCCGGTTCTCTTCCGACGGCAGCAAAATGCTGTTCCGGCGGATGGCCAAGGGCGCGGTGATCAACCACGACTTGTGGGGCTTCCAGGGCGCGTTGATGATCGCCGGGGGCAGCGGCGCGAACGCCGTCCCCTTCGGCGGCGACGGGGAATACGCGTGGGCGTCGTGGTCGCCGGACGGCAGCCAGATCCTGTGCCTCACCAAGAAGGACATCGAGATCGTGGACGTGGCTACCAAGCAGGTGGCGCGTTCCCTGCCCCGCCATGGCGTCTATCAGCAGTTGTTCTGGTCGCCGGACGGCCAGTGGTTCACGGGGACGGCCAATCACGCGGGGAAAGAGTGGTGCGTGGTGCGGATGAACGCGGAGACGGGAGAAGTGAATCCCATCCTGACGTTTCAAAGCTGCACCCCGGATTGGTTCCCCGATTCGGCGAATATCATCTTCTCGTCCCGCCCGGCCAACCAATCCCCCACGAATTCCTACGGCTGGTCGCAGTTATACATGGCCGACGGCGAAGGGAAGAAGGTCGAATTGATCTACGGCGAGGACGGCTATCACATCTACGGCGGCGCGCTGTCGCCCGACGGCCAGTACGTGCTGTTCACCAAGTGCCCCAAGGACGGGGGCGGCTCGGAGCAAGCCGGCGCGCCCATCGGCATTATGCGGCTGAGCGATGCGCCGACCATCGGCGGGGAGAGCCCCGACCTGCGGCGGGCGCATCCGCAGACCAAGGACGGGCCGGTGTTGATGCTGGAGGCGGGATGGGAGCCGGCGTGGACCTTCGCGGAGATCGGGGGAAATTAATGTATAAACCATTCACACCGCGACGAAGGAATCCAGCCCGCGCGCTCTTCCTGGCGGCGGGACTCGCCCTTTTCATCCACGCCTGCGGCCCCGGAACGGACACGGGAGAAGATCCCCAGGTGACCACGCTGGGCAGCGTGGAAGTGACGGCCCAACTCGAGGAGATTCCCTCCGAGCTGCCCGATATCCCGCTGTACGATTACGCGTACGTGTTCAAATACAAGGTGCTGCAAGTCCACCGCGGGAAGGTGGACGGCGATACGATTTACGTGGGCCAGTACAATCCGCTCAAGCCGCGCGCGCAGGCGGCGGACGCGCGCTCGGGCCAGATCGGCGGCAACCTCAAGCAATTCAAATCCGGAGACATCCACCGGATGGCCCTGGAATCACCGATCGACGATTATTACATGGGCGGGATCATCAACAAATATTTCGAACAGAATCCGCCGCTGATTTATTGGGCCGTGTGGACCAACCGGGTGGTGCGGTGAGTGGATATGTTGCCCAGGATTGAAACCCTGGGCTGCGGTAAGGCCGCCCCCTGAAGGGACTCGAATATAAAATCAGCAGAGGGATATGCGTAATTTGGATGATGTATGCGTAATGGAAGGGCTTCCCTCACTCTAATCCTCTCCCAGAGGGAGAGGGGATTGTTTAATTTTGGTTCTTCCGGTAAGCGCGTACATGGTGGTAAAAAGTATTCCATCTTCTCGATGGCAGGGGCGGACACCAAGGTCCGCCCCTACAAATTTCCCTCACCCCAGCCCTCTCCCAGAGGGAGAGGGAAATTTGAAGAGGTTCACACAATTCAGTTCAAGGGGATGCCAGCCGAGCATACAAAAAAGCACTTAATTACCGGATCAGCAATTTTAAATGTAAGCGAATCCTTCCATGGCCTTCACATCGCATATATTTCTGTTCTATTTTCTGCCGCTCGTGCTGCTGATTTATTACCTGTTGCCCGCGGGTCGGAATCTGTTTCTGCTGGTGGCGGGTTATGTCTTCTACGCATGGTTTCAACCCTGGTTTGCGTTGTTGTTGCTGGCGGCCACGGTTATCGGTTACGCCGGGGGAACGGCCATCGCGCGCTCGGCGGACGAGAACCGTAAACAGCGGGTGTTCATTACCGCAGTCTGCGCGAACCTGGCCCTGCTGGGATTTTTCAAGTATTTCACGTTCCTGCAAGCGAACCTCTACAGCCTGCTGGGATTGTGCGGATTCCAGCCCGGACCGGTGTGGGACATCCCCCTGCCGGTGGGCATTTCGTTCTTCACGTTTTTGAGCATCAGTTACCTGGTCTCGATGTATATCGAAGACGCCCCGCCGGTCCGTTCGTTCACCGATTTCGCGTGCTATGTGTCCCTGTTTCCGATGGTGACCGCGGGGCCGATCACGCGCTATCCCCAGATCGCCGAAGGGCTGAGATCCCGGAAGCACACGATTGACAAATTCGCGTCCGGCGCGGCCCTGTTCATCCTGGGATTCGCCAAGAAGATCCTGCTGGCCGATCCGATGGGAACCGTGGCCAACGCCGTGTTCGGGGCGGAGGCGCCGGGGACTGTGGACGCCTGGTTCGGGCTATTGGCCTACGCGTTTCAGATTTATTTCGATTTCGCGGGCTATTCGGAAATGGCCGTGGGGCTGGGGCGGATGGTGGGCTTCGAGCTGATCCGCAATTTCAACGCGCCGTACCGGGCGGACAGCATCACCGATTTCTGGCGGCGGTGGCATATTTCACTCTCCACCATGCTGCGCGATTATGTCTATGTCCCCCTGATCGCCGTGGGACGCAACCGGAGCACGAAGTACATCATCTACCGCAACTTGATCCTGACCTTTCTGATCTGCGGCTTGTGGCACGGAGCGGCGTGGACCTTCATCCTGTGGGGAGGGTATCACGGCGTATTTTTGGCTTTCGAACAGTGGCGCGGGAAAAAGGGGCGTTACGCGCGGTTGCCCCGGCCGGTGAAGATCGCCCTCACGTTCGTGGCCATCCTGCTGTCGTGGGTTTTGTTCCGTTGCCCCACGCTGGCGGACGCGGCGCGGTATTATCTCACCCTGTTTGGCTTTTATGGCGCGTCCGGCGGATCGATCCTGCTGGCGGGTGAAATCTACACGCAAGGCCATCTTCTCTTGATGGCGATCTGCGCCGCGCTGGTCTTTCAACCGTACCAGGCCTTCGAGTGGGCGGAACGGATCACCCCGTGGAAAGCGGTTTGGTTGATCGCGCTGTTTGCCTTCTCCATCCTGGGCATGTTCGCCCAGACTTACAGCCCGTTTTTGTATTCGCAATTCTAGGAGGGATTTGGTGAGCGCTCTTACCCATGGTCCTTTTCTGATGTCTGTTCTTTTCTCACTCGTGATTGGCGGTTTGGGTATCATCCAGGCAACCATCGAAATCGTGCAAGGAGAACGGCCCTTGGTCCTGGATCTGTTTATGCAATCGCCCACGGCGCGCCATCTGCGGTCGTTCGAGAAGTCGATCGAGACCAACAGTTGGTTCGCGCAAAAACTGCAATCCGTGTTCCGGTATCTCCAATTCGTGATCTTGCGGGACGCGGGAGAGAAGGCCGTGGCGGGACGGGACGGGTGGTTCTTCTACAAGCCGGCGGTGGACTACCTGGTCCAGCCGCTGGATTTCAAGGACAAATCCAGTGTCCTGGACGATCCGGTTCCGGCCATCGTGGATTTCCGGAACCAACTGGCCGCGCGTGGGATCCAATTGCTGGTGATGATCGCGCCCAACAAGGCTTCCATATATCCCGAAAAATTGACCCGGCGGGCGGAAGGCCTCGCGGAACCGGTCAATCACCACACGCAACGGCTGATGAAACGCCTGCGGGACGCGGACGTGGCGCTGGTGGACCTTTTCACTGCCTATGCCAAGGATAAAACCAGGCCGGAGGAGAAGGCCGAGGCCTTGTATCTCACACAGGACAGCCACTGGTCGCCACGGGGGATGCGTCTGGCCGCCTGGCTGACGGCGAAGCGGATTTTGGACGCGGGTTGGGTAGCAGCCGGAACGGCTGCGTATGAAAACACACCGGTCCCGATCCAGCGCTATGGGGACATCCTGAACATGATGCGGCTGCCGTGGCTCGAAACACTCTGCGAGCCGGAAGCCATCCAGGCTGAGCAAGTGATTGAGAGCGGCACGGGAGAATCCTACGCGGATGACTCTGCCGCGCCGGTGCTGGTGCTGGGTGATAGTTTCTTGCGGATTTACGAGCGGGACGAACCGGGCGCGGGAGGCTTCACCGCCCACCTGGCGCGCGAGCTGCGCAGGCCGGTGGCCGCTATCATCAACGACGGCGGGGCGTCCACGCTGGTGCGGCAGGAACTGAGCCGCAAACATACGCTTCTGGCGAACAAGCGCGTCGTGGTGTGGGAATTCGCGGAACGGGAAATCCGGTTCGGCCTGGAAGGGTGGAAGAAGATCCCGCTGCCGAGGGCGGGGGGAGCGTGAGAGCGATTGGTCTGAATCAGGATGTTGGACAAGACGGACAAGATGACCAGGAAATGATGATTTCGCAAGAAAGTAGGGGCACGTTGCCACGTGCCCCTACAAAGTTGAGCGAAGGATTTTCTTGTCAAAAGGAAGGATTTCGTGAGAAGGCAGGGCATCCCTCTCCCAGAGGGAGAAGGAATCGTTTCGCGTTCCTGTCCATGTTCATACCACGAATAAACATAGCATGTTCTGCATTCGGGAAAATAGATACCCTTATTAATCCGCGCCATCCCCCCTCATTTCAGTTCCCACGGGGCCCAGAAGTCGCCCTGGGCGCGGCGGCCGAATTTCAGCGGCGGGCCGCCCAGCTCGAACGCGCCGAGATCGGGGGCCTTGCCCTTGAAATCGTCATTGAAACCGGGGATCACCTCGCCCGCGTCGATGACCGGATTGGGAACCGTGACCACCGGATCGGTGATCTCGATGGCACGGTCCCCTTTTTGAAACGGCACGCGGCCCCATTGGATTTTCGTCGTGCTGGCGGCGGGATACCATTCCAAGCCATATGAGTGGATATAGGCCGGTTTGCCGCGCGCGCCGTGACGTTCCTGGGCGGCGCCCCGGTCCATCCCGGTGAAGAGGTCGTAGTCATAATCGCCGGGGGGATCGGCGGGCGTGGAGGAGGTCAGCCGGCCCGGGCAATCGAAAATGTTGTTGCGGGTCACCGTGTTGGGATTGATATGGCCGCTGAAGACATGAAACGCGCCTTTCGGTTGGAGCGCGGTGTTGTGGAACACGAAACGCCGGCCGCCGCCGAACTCATCCCGCTCGCCCACTTTGATCAGGCTGCCGCCCAGGGGATTCTGGTGCGTCCAGCGGCTCTCGCCGAAGACGTTGCGGAAGATATACAGGGGGCCTTTCGAGGTGCAGGCGGTGGCGATGTGCTGATACGTGAGAAACAAGTAGTTGCCCCAGATGCGCACATTCTGATTCGCGCCCTCGCTCTCGATGGCGTCATCCCAGACGTGGCTGATGATGTTGCCGTAAATGTCCGAATCGCGGTTGGGGCTGCCCTCGAAACTGAAATTGGAGCCGCCGCCGATACCGTCGTTGTAGCCGTGGTCCTCCGTCGAACGGATTTCGTTGTACCGGATCACGTTCCCGCCGCAGGAGTTGATCAACGAGATGCCTTGCGGGCCCGAGGGATGGCCGGTTTCCCAATCGTTGGACGCGCCGCGCGGATCCTCGATCAGGTTGCGCTGCAGGATCAGGCGGCCGGCCCCGCGTTCAGCGTAAATGGCGCTGTCCATGTTGCCTTCGTTGCCGTAGGTGATCGGACCGCCGATCCGCCCCCAGAAGGTGATCCGGCAATCCTCGACGACGACGTCATGCCGGCCGGCTTTGATGACAAGGCCATGCCGGGCGGCATTGCGCGATTCGATGCCCCGCACGATGACATAATCGGCGTCGATCACCACCGACGCGTCTTCCGCGTTCATCATGTCGAGGGTGGCTTTCGCGCCGGCAGCGGGTTGGATCAAGTGGTACGCGTCCGGCGATCCCGATTCGGTGATCACCAGGGGCTCGCGCGATACGCCGTCTTCCAATTGGGTGATCTTGCCAATGGGAAACAGGCCGCTCCGGGTTTTCGATGGAAAAGTGACGGTCACCCCACCACAGGTCAATTCGATCTCATATTCCGTGTCCGGTTTCAGATTCACCAGGCTGCCCCGGTATTCCCGGTCGCGGGGATCGTAGACCAGGCCAAGCGCCGCGCGCCAGGCATCCGCGCCGGCTTCCCGGAACCGGACCGCGCAGCCGCCGGGATCGTCATGCCGGTAGTAAATTCCGATGCATTCGAAGGTCGGGACGGTGTAGGGGTTGGATTCCTCCGAAAATGCCAGGGAGGCCCCACCGCCTCCGAACAATGCCATGGCCATCATCCACGAGATCCACGTTTTGAAGAAACTGTCTAATTTCATCATGATCGATTCATCCGGAAGTTTTGATAAAAGGCTCATCCCACTGTATAAAATGAGCACGGAAAGAGGAAGGCTTCATGGTCGAGACTATCCAGGAATCCGGGGGATCGTGATATAGTAGCGCGGTCGGGACGGGGGGATGATGCGGGATGCGAGGAAGAGGAGAGGAGATGGTTTGTATTGTCCGAATCAGGATGGCCAGGATATACTGGATGACCAGGCTTGGGGTGATAGATGGTTACACGCGGCGCGCTAATCAATCCGCTTTGACGATTGAATCAGGATGAACAGGATCAGGGCGGATTTCGCTGCCATCTGCCCGCCCTGCATGGCCGCAATGGCAAAAGGCGATTTTAACAAAACAAAAAAACAATCCGGGAGGACAAGCATGAACGTACCACAATCCAGAATGGACCGGCGGGGATTCCTGGCCACCGTGGCGGCGGGCGTTGCGGCGTTGGCGTCGCCCCAGCCCGCGGCGGGCGCGGCCGCCCCGAAACGGAACATCGCGCTGGGCATGGACAATTTCTCCGTGCGGGCCATGGAATGGAAAGCGCCGCAGCTGATCGATTACGCGGCCCAGTTGAAACTGGACACATTGATGATCTCCGACCTCGACGCCTATGAGAGTTTGGATGCAAGTTATCTTAAAAAAGTCAAACACCAGGCGGACGCCAAGGGCATCCAATTGCACGCCGGGACCGGGGGCGTCTGCCCCACGTCGCCACGCTTCATCAAAAAGTTCGGCACGGCGGAAGAGCACCTGGCGCTGCTCATCCGGGTGGCTCAAACCCTGGGCTCGCCGGTGGCCCGTTGCTACCTGGGCACGGCCGAGGACCGCCGGGGCGAAGGCGGCATCTACCGGCATATCGAAAGCACGGTGGAACTGTTCAAAAAGGTCAAATCCCGGGCGGTGGACGCCAATGTGAAGATCACCATCGAGAACCACGCGGGCGATATGCAGGGCTGGGAACTGGCCGAACTGATCGAGGCGGCGGGCAAGGACTTCGTGGGCGCAACCCTGGATTGCGGCAATGCGGTGTGGGCGCTGGAAAGCCCGCAGGGCAACTTGGAAATCCTCGGCCCCTGCGCCGTCTCCACGGGCATGCGTGACTGCGGCGTCTGGGATTCGGAGAACGGGGTGTTCGTCGAGTGGACCAACATGGGCGACGGGCATATCGACTGGAATCTCTACCTGGACACGTTCGCGAAATTGTGCCCCGGCGTGCCCTTCATCCTGGAAATCATCTCGTGGATCGGGCCGCGCAATTATCCCTGCCTGGAAGTGGAATTCTGGCAGCCCTACCCGAAAGCCCGGGCCATGGATTTCGCGCGCCTGATGGCCATGGCCAAGCGGGGAAAGCCGCTGACGCCGGATTCGCAACGGCCCGCCGGCCCGCGCTCCAACGAACTCGGCCAGAAGCAACAGCTCTACGATCTGGAACGCAGCGTGCGGTACTGCAAGGAGGTATTGGGATTGGGATTGAAATAAAACCAAAAACGGTATTGATGGGCGGGCGCGTGAAGGAAGGGGTCTTCACGCGCCTTGTCTGTATAGGCGGCGGGTTGGGCGGATCTTGGTTTTAAGCGTCATGAAACAAGCCAAGATATCGAGAGACTAGAATGATGAAATACGCTGTGGTGATTGAAAAAACAGAAAACCATTACGGGGCGTATATCCCTGATTTACCAGGATGTGTGGCGGTCGGTGACACGTTGGCGGAAGTAAAGCGGGAAATTCAGGAAGCCCTCAGGTTCCATCTGGAGGGCATGCGCGCGGACGGAGAGGAAATCCCGGAGCCGGCCGTCATTTGCGATTACGTAGAAACGGATTGATTTTGCCCACCGATGATTCCATGGTTCTGTTGAGTTTTCCCCAATAATCCCGTCACGGGCATAGGCATCGCTATTTATGATGGCCCGGTTATTCTGCGTGGCGCCCTTTCAGGATATCCCTAACCTGGCTCCGTGCTTTATTCGTAGTATCAGCATAGACTGGAACGCCAAACGATTCCCTCTCCCTCTGGGAGAGGGTTAGGGTGAGGGAAGCCCGGAAAGGGCGGAAT
>JBHGBC010000051.1:0-35807 GCA_041946805.1 bacterium | reverse complement strand
GCCACCGGGGGAGTCGGCGTGGCCGTGGCAACCGCTCCCCCTTGATGCGGAACCAGGACCAGCCGGTTGCCTTCCGGAGAAACCGCAAACCGGGTGACGGTGATCAAACCGTCCGCGTCCGCGCTCACCATGCCGGACGCGGCGAGCCGGTTGTCGGACACCGCCCGGTTTTCCCAATCGTAGGCGGCGCCCGGCGTGACGACGAAATGCTGGACTCGCCGGGGCGTCACATCCACGGTCTGCGCGCCTTCCAACGATCGCAGGGCGATTTCCCATCGCGCGGGCGTATCCACGGGCGGCCCGGCCCACGCGTTCCACGACGCCGACCACTCGAGATTCATGTTGTATTGGCCCACGGCCTCGGGTGGTGCCGGCAGGCTGCCCGACGCGTAAGTCAGTGCGGGCAGCGTTTCATCCCGGACCATGCGGAACCCCCAGAACGGACCGCTGGCCCCGGGCAGCCATTGCTCACCAACGGCCGGCCCCAGGCCGGCAAATCCCACCCAGGTATGATCTTCATTCACCGTGGCTCCCGAAAACGCGCGGCGGCCCTGGTATAGCGGCTCGTAGGCCGGACGGCCTTGTGACTCCCAGGCGATCACCCGGTCCCGCGTCCCATGGGCCAGCGCCACGAACGCGATGTCTTCTCCCCGGCGCTGGACCAACGATGCCTGGTGATTTTGCCAGTCCCACACACCCATCCCGTTGAACCGCGCCAGGTGGGCGGCGTACACGCCCCGGTTTTCGATCGGCAGGTTGAGCGCCACGCGGCCCCATTTCGGTTCGAGATCCGTTCCCACCCAATCCACCTCGCAGCCCTGGCTGGCCAGGCGATAATGGGTCATCGGCTCGCTGCAATAAACGCCCGCGAAGAGGTTGGGATAGCGCAGCGCCAGGGCCAGCGATCCGCTCGCGCCCATGGAATGCCCATAGGCGAAAATCCGCCGGGGATCGATATTGCCGAGCTGTGGATCACGCAGGGTATCGTAAATCGCCCGCTGCACCCGCTCCTCGGTGAAATTCACGATCGGCCCCGTGGTCACGGGCGATCCGCCGTCCCGCCAATAATCATGCGTCGCGCTGTAGCCGTAATACCACGACTGCCGCGGATCGTCGCACCACAACTCCACACACCCGAAATAATGCGAACCGTCCCCGGCCTCGTACCGGCTGCCGTGCCCCTCGATGTGCAGCACCAGCGCGTAGGTTTCGGGGAATTGCCCCCCGCACTGCTCCAGCGACGGATACCCCACGAAATAGTTATACGCGTAAGTCGGCCCGTCCGGCGTCTCGTAGGTGGGATTCCAGCGCGCGTAATTCATGAACTGGGTATAGACCCTCCCCCGCCCGCTAGGCGATTGCCACACCAATATGGGAAGCGGATCTGCCACCGTTTCCGTCACCGGACCGAAGGTATTCTCCGGCCCGAAATCCCGCTGGTTTTCCACTCCATCAAGCACCGTGGTCACGGCGTAGTACGACGCGCGCGGTTCCTCCACCGTCCACACGAACAGGCCCGTACTATCGGACAACTGCGGCCCCAGCGGCTCGATCACGTAATTGCGCGGCGATTGGTAGCCCCCGTTTTGCTCGGGCGGATAATCCATCCCCCGCATCCGTTCGGTGTAATACGCGCTGCTTCCCTCGTTCAACGTGGCCACCAGGGGAGCCTCACCCCGGTTCGCGGCGGTAATCGGTTCCGTATGCCGGTAAACGCGGTACTGTTCCCCGGAAATCTCCCCGCGCTCGGTCCAAGTAAGGAACGTCTGCCCGCCGCGGTGCAATGCGTTCAATCCGGCGGGCTGCTGCGGCTGCGCGGCGGCCGGGAGCGCCAGGAAAGGCGCGCAATTCAGCACCAGCAGCCAAACCCCGGTCTGGAAACACCTATTCAGGAATCGAGATTCACCGGCGATGGAGTCCCGGGCGCGGCGCGTTTCAGGAAACCAGGCGGGAGAAGGTACAGTGGACATATCCAGCCCCCTTCCCTCATGAGGCGTGAGGATGAAATGGTTCATCCTGCAATTGTATACCTCTCTTCAAGCCGGCGCGACGACTTTTCGATCCCGCCCATCTGTAAAATTTCTCCAAAATCACACCCGCTCACTCGCCGACCCCAACCTGCCTCTCCTATTTTCGTTTGTTCCGCGGGTCTTCCCTGCGCCAAGATCCGCCGGAGCGATTTTTGGTGATGGTCTCCCCTTGGCTTATTTTTGTTGACATGCCCGGCCGGTTCCCTTAATATGAGGGAGGTTTTATGGTTTTCTGGAAGACTTGTCTTTATATTGTTATGTAAATGCATTGTTGGGATTGGATTCCATGTTCCGAACTCGGTTTTACTCTTCCGCCGTACGCTTCCTTTTAAATTAAAGAGGAAGGAGGTGAGGTCAATCGGAACGTAGCCCATCGAGCCAGCCAATCGTCTTGCCCGCAAAACCGTTCTATTCATTCAATTTTCACCATGCACCCAAGGAGGAAATGTCATGAGGAAACTAACCCCGTTTATCGTCGTTACCTTGATTTTAACCCTCGGCGTTCTGTCCGCCGCGGCCCAACCCAAGAAGATCGCCCTCTCCGCCCGCATCTCCTGGGCCCCCGGCAGCGAGGGAAGCACGGTCGACCGGGACTTCGCCGTGATGCAACACTTTTCCCTGGACGACGAATACCTCCGCTACATGCTGCAGGAATGGGGGTATTTCCCCATCCTGATGGTCGATTATGTCGTGCAGTACATGCTCAACGAGGGCCAGATTCCCTTCCCCCCGGCCGATGACGCCGACTACGGGCCCTGGGTGGATGACGGCGCGTATATGAACTATCCCACGTTCTTTCAGGATGAAGGCTACAAACTCCTGTGGAATACCGGGACCTGCTGGTCGACGATTGGCCCGGCGGTGAAAAATCTTCCGCTCCCCGTGATCCAGGGCGAACACGCCAATGTCGGTTCCCGGTCCAATAAGTTGGGTTCCACGTTTATCTTCAACGGCGACCAGAGCGGCGACATTTCCGGCGACGGCGCTCAATCCATCACCCTCACCGACGCGGGAAAAACCCACGAACTGACCAAGGATCTGCCCGCGGAAATCGTCATTTACGGCGATGGGCCCTCGGGTCCCCCCGAAAACACGGGCCAGGCCTGGCAGGGTATTTATGACCTGGTGGACAACGCCGGCGAGGGGACCAAGGTCCTGGCCGTCTGGACCTCCGATCCCACCAAGTCCGCGATCGCCGTCGTCGAAGCGGGCGACGCGCTCGCCGATGGGACCAAGGCCCCCGCGCGCCGGGTAATGCCGTTCTGTGGCGGCGGCAACGTGCGGCCCGTGAACGAAGCCGGACATCCCACGCAGTGGGTGGTGATCTATGATTACATGACCCCGGCCGGGAAAGCGGTCTTGCACCGCTGCGTGCAATGGGCCCTGGGCGAAACCCCCACGGCCGTGGCCGATTGGGGCAACCAATGATTTCAATCCGGGAGGAACCGGCTCCCGAGGATTGAACTCATGGATTGCTCAAGAGTTTTCCCACTCATGAAAGTAGGGGCGCGTTGCAACGTGCCCCTACTATTTATTGGTCATCTAGAAATCCACACCATCACCCCCGGCGCCACGATCAGGAATACCGCTTCCGGCCGTCTCCCCGCCGTTTGAGGGATTGTTTCCCCTTTTTCTGAGACGCTCCCCTCCCGCCCCCTTCGGATTTTTTTTCCCACCCCGGCGGATCCGGCCAGGGATACGGCGGCTCGACTTTGATCAATTTCCGGTTGAACATCTCTTCCACGGCTTTCAAGGACTCACGCCTCATCACGAAATCCCCGCTTTTTTGTTTTTTATGACCTGATTCCATATCTCATTATAACATTTCTCACACAATTTTTTATCCAAATAAATACACTTCTGGTTCATTCGCGCGTTGGTGATATCATGCCGGAGTTGCTGACATTTTTTCAACAGGACTTTCCGGTTTGAATTTTCATGAAACTCAATCCAAAGCGAATCCAACTCACCCCAGATTTCCACCCAGGGCGAACGCAGTTCGGTATAGGTCTTAATCAGTTGATCCCATTGCAGAAACGATTGGATCACACCAGCCAAGGCGGTAATCATGGAAAAGCATTTCCAAACGATTTCATTCCCGGAAAGTATCAACCACGACGCCACCGTCCCCGATGAAAACACGGCCAGAAAGATTTTCAATGATTGATTCCATCTTTCATACCGGTTCCCCAGGTAGCCCCAATACAGCACGTTGAATTGCGCGTCCAGGCGCGCGTTCCAGAGACGTTTTTCGAATTCGTCCACGATCCCCCCCACCGCGCCTCACGGTGATGGGACAATAAAATCCCTTCAATGGAATTTTATAAAAGGATAAATCCGAAAGATCAAGGGAAGCATTTCAGCCGTGCAGGAGGGTGACGCAATAGCGGGCATAGCGGATGAGGGGGTCCCACCAGATGCCGAAATACAACACGGGAACCGTCAACGCCACCAGCAGGCCGGTGTAGGCGGGATGGAAATGGATCGTCCCGGCGGCGGGCGCGTCCTCCAGCAGCATCGCCTTGATGATCCGCGCGTAATAGTACAGCGAGACGACCGTGTTCAACGCGGCCGCCACCGCCAGCCAGTAGAGTTTCTCCTGCAGCACGGCGATGAACAGGATGTACTTGCCCACGAATCCGCCCGTGGGCGGCAGGCCGATCAGCGAAAAGAGCGCGATGGTCATCAGCACCGTCGTGTACGGCGAGCGCGACCACAAGCCGCGCAGCCCCGCGAGGCGCTCGTCTCCGGCGGCTTCCACCATCATGATCACCACCAGAAAGGCGGCCAGGTTGGTGAACAGGTAAATCACGAGGTAAAAGATCACCGCCTCCAGCCCCCGGTCCGACAACGCGCACACGCCCATCAGCACGTACCCCGCGTGCGCGATGCCCGAATAGGCCAGCAGGCGTTTCAGGTTGGTCTGCACGATGGCCGCCAGGTTGCCCAGGGTCATGGTCACCACGGAGAGCAGCGCGATGTGGAACGTCCAGTCGAGGTTCAGCGCGCCGGCCTCCAGCCACGGGCCGCCCGCGGCCGGCTGGCGCAGCATCGTCGAATAGAAGAAACGGATCAGCAGGGCGAAACCCGCGCCCTTGGAGGCCACCGACAGGTACGCGGTCACCGGCGTGGGCGCGCCTTCATACACATCCGGCGCCCAGAAATGAAACGGCGCCGCCGCGATCTTGTACCCCGCGCCCACCAGGAACATCAGGAAGATCACGTACGCGGCCAGATCGTATCCGGATTGCGAGGCCGTCAACGCCGCCTGGATTCCCGCAAAGCTGGTCGTGCCCGTCAAGCCGTACAGCAGGCTGAGGCCGAACAACAAAACACCGGTCGATACGCCGCCGTACAGCACGTACTTCAACGCCGCTTCGTCCGAGCGGCCCACCGTGCGCGAAAATCCCGCCAGGAGGTACGATCCAATGCTCAACAGTTCCAGCGAGAGGTAAAAGATCACCAGGTCGGCCGAGGCCGACACTAGGCACATCCCGATCGTCACCGGCAACAGGATGGCGTAGAACTCCCCTTTCTTGAGGTAGATCACTTCCCGGGAAAACAGGGTCATCAAAATCACGATGGCCGTGGCGAGCAGAAAAAAGCCCCGGAAAAAGGCCGAGAACATGTCATGCGCCAACATGCCCTCGAACAAAAACACCGGCGGCTTCGCGTACAATCCCACATGCGCGAAGAACGCGGTCAGGGTCCCCCCCAGGGCCAGGAGCCCCATGGAGTCGATATCCTTGCGTTCCGCGCCGAAGATATCCGCCAGCAAGATCACCAGGACGGCGGCGGTCAAAACCAGCTCGGGGATGAAATATCCCAGGCTCGCGACGTTGCCCAAGGTTTCCACGGTGGCCATCGGTTTTCTCCCGCCTTACATGCCCAACAGCTGAATCAACCGACCCAGCGTCGGGCTGAACAGATTCAACACCGGCTGCGGGAAAATCCCCACCAACAGCACCAAAACCGCCAACGGGTAAAGAGTCGCCTTTTCCCGCAGAGTGCAATCGGGCAGCGCCGCGTATTTTTCGTTCAGCGGCCCCAGAAAGATCCGCTGGTAGGTCCACAACAAGTAGGTGGCGGTGATCACCAGACTGGTGGCCGCCAGAATCGTGATCCACGGGTACACGCCGAACGCGCCCAGGAACACCAGCACCTCGGCGATGAAACCCGAAAAGCCCGGCAGGCCCAGGCCCGCGAAAAACGCCACGCAGGTGATCCCCGCGTACACCGGCAGGTTCTTGGCCAGCCCGCCGAAGCCGTCGATGTCCCTATGATGCGCCCGGTCGTAAATCACGCCCACCAGCAGGAAGAGCATGGCGGTGATCATGCCGTGGCTGAACATCTGCATCACCGCCCCGTTCATCCCCTCGCGGGTCATGGCCGCCATGCCCAGCATCACGAAGCCCATGTGGCTGATGCTCGAATAGGCCACCAGCTTCTTGAGGTCGGTCTGCGCCATGGCCACCAGCGCCCCGTACACGATGTTGATCAGCGCAATGAGGGCGATGGGCACGGCGAACGTCAGCGCCATGTCCGGCAGCAGGGGATAACTGACCCGCAGCAGGCCGTATGTCCCCATCTTCAACAGAATCCCCGCCAGGATCACGCTGATCGCCGTCGGCGCTTCCACGTGCGCGTCCGGCAGCCACGTGTGAAACGGAAACGCGGGAATCTTGATCGCGAAGGCGATATACATCGCCAGGAACAGCCACCACTTGAGCCGCGTGGCCCCCGCCAAGTCCGACTGGGCGATCTGCGCCCCCAGGGTGGTCAAATCGAATGAATAATCACAGTAGATATAAAACACGATCATCACGATGAAGAGGAACACGCTGCCCAACAACGTGTATAGAAAGAACTTAATGGCCGCGTATTCCCGCCGGGGGCCGCCCCAGATGCCGATCAAAAAATACATGGGCAGCAGCATCACTTCCCAGAACACGTAGAACAGGAAGAAGTCGAGGGCGATGAACACGCCCAGCATGCCGGTTTCCAGAATCAAGAACAGGGCGAAATACCCCTTGGCGCGGTCGTCGATGTTCCACGAGGCCAGGATGCATAAGGGACAGAGTAGCGCGGTCAGGAACAACATGGGCACGCTCAGCCCGTCCGCCCCGACGTAATAGTAAATATGGAACGTCTGGATCCACGGCGCCTTGGCCACGAACTGGTAGGACGCTTGCGGATCGTATTGCAGCAGCATCTGGACCGCGCAGATCAGCGAAGGGATCGTGAACAACAACGCCGTCTGCTTGATAAACTCCTTGGCCCGCGCGGGCGTGCACAGAATGAGGAACGCCCCGATCAGCGGCCAAAAGGTCATCCAGGTCAGTAAATGATTGTTTTCCTGCATCCTTGCCGGCTCCCGGTTGCATCGTTCGCGGCCGTCTTTCCCGCTTGCCGGCGGGAGGGCCGCGGTGGTTTTTCCTATCCTATCACGCGGGCGATCACGTTGTGGATCAACAGGATCACGCCCAGCGCCAGTCCCATCTTCAACAAATAATTCTGAATGACTCCGCTTTGGAACAGCGTCGTCACCGCCCCCGCCGCCTGCACCACGATGCCCAGCAGGTTCACAAGCCCGTCCACGACATACTTGTCGAACGCGCCGGAAAAGTACGACGTCCCCCGCAACGCCGGCGCGGTGGCGTTCACCGCCCCGTCCACCACCTGGTCGTCGAACCACTTCAGCCAGAGGCGAAGCCTTAATAGGAAGGCGATCACCGTGCGCTCGTAGAACTCGTCCACCCGGTACTTGGCGTGGGACCAGTCATACAGCCACGGGTATTTCGCCGCCAGCGCGTCCGCCGGGATCGTTTTCGAGTAATACATGAAATACGCCAGCGCGATCCCGCTGAAGGCCGCCAGAATCGACAACACCATCGCCCCGTAATGCGCCACCGCGCTCCCGTGATGCCCTTCCGCCGCATGGGCGGCTTCGCCGATCACCGGGGGCACGACAAGATGGGTGAACCACAGCGCGCCGTATATTCCAAAACCGCCGACTATCGACAGCACCGCCAGCGCCACCAGGGGCATGGTCATCACGTCCGGCGCTTCGTGGGCGTGTTCGTACCGCTCCGGATCGCGCGGCTCGCCGAAGAAGGTCAGGAAGATCAGGCGGAACATGTAAAACGCGGTGATCCCCGCGCCCGCCAGCAAGCCGAGGAAGATCAGCAAGTGCTGGGGATGCTGCAGGCCGAAATCCAGCGCCCCCGCCAGGATGGCGTCCTTGCTGCCGAAGCCCGAGAAGAAAGGCACTCCGGCGAGGGCCAGCGTGCCGATCAGCATGGTCAAGGCGGTCACCGGCATCTTCCGGTGCAATCCGCCCATCTGCGTGATTTCGTTGGTATGAACCGCATGAATAACACACCCGCTGCAGAGGAAGAGCAGCGACTTGAAAAACGCGTGGGTCATCAGGTGATACAGCCCGGCGGTGTACGCGCCCACCCCCAGCGCCGTCATCATGTACCCCAGCTGGCTGACGGTCGAATAGGCCAGCACCCGCTTGATGTCCGTCTGCGTGATGGCGATGGTGGCCGCGAAAAACGCCGTGATCAGCCCGATGTAGGCGATCACCAGCATGGCCGCGGGCGAGGCCGAAAAGATCGGGAACAGCCGCCCCACCATGTACACGCCCGCCGCCACCATGGTCGCCGCATGGATCAGCGCGCTGACCGGCGTGGGGCCTTCCATCGCGTCCGGCAGCCACACGTGCAACGGGAACTGGGCCGACTTGCCCACCGCCCCGCCGAACAGGCAGATCGCCGCCACGGTCAGCACCGCGCCTGACAACTGCCCCCGGGCCACCGCCTCGAAGATTTCACGATAATTGAACGTGCCCGTTTGGAGCACCACCATCAGCAGGCCGATGAGCATGAAAACATCGCCCACCCGGGTGGTGATGAACGCCTTTTTGCACGCGTCCGCCGCCGAGGGACGCCAGAAATAAAATCCGATCAGCAGGTACGACGACACGCCCACCAGCTCCCAGCAGATGTACAGCACAAACAGGTTGTCGCACAGCACCAAGAGCAGCATGGAAAAACTGAACAGGCTGAGATAGGCGAAATACCGGTCGTAAAACGCTTCCCCGCGCATGTATCCCATCGAATACACATGCACCAGAAAACTCACCACGCCCACCACCACCACCATCACCGCGGTCAGCGCGTCGATGTGAAAGCCGAAACTGAATTGCAAGTTCCCTCCCGAGAACCAGCTCAAGGCCGCGGGCTGGGCGGGATAAATGAATCCCGGATCGTGATGCCAGACCACCACCACGAAAAACAGCAGCAGCCCGCACAGCAGGGACATTCCCATCGCCCCCGTTGAAACAAAATCCCCCTGCCGCGGCAGCTGCTTTCCGAAAAAGAGCTGGACGCCCAACGCCATCAACGGAAACGCGAGTATAAGCCAAGCCAAGCCATCAATCATCTGCAGGTCTCGATCTCATAAGATTGCGTCACGTACATCCCCGGGATTGCGTCCCCGGCCAGCCGGATCCTCTTCTACCCTGCCTCGGGCATTTGGTTTCCCTCACCCGAATCCCAAGGTCATTCAGATAAAACCAACTTGCCTCTACGCTTCATCCCCTCTCCCTCCAGGAGAGGGCCAGGGTGAGGGAAAGACTGACATCCGCGGTATTGGCTCTTCGATTTTCTCCTCCGGTTGGGTAGAGAATCCCGCCTTTTCCTGAATCCCCACTCTCGTGGGAATGACAACTTTTTCGTACCATCATGACATTGACTCCAACCCTCTCCTCATCAGGAGAAGGGATTGGTTTCTAATGCTTCATCGTGCTGATTTCATCCATTTGGATCGTGGAAAACTGCTGGTATACCGCCAACACGATGGCCAACGCCACCGCCGCCTCCGCCGCCGCCAGGATGATCACGAACACGGCGAACACGTTTCCGGATACGTCCGTTTGGGGCAGATACCGGTTGAACGCGATCAGGTTCACATTGGCCGCGTTCAAGATCAACTCGACGCCCATGAGAATCCGGATGCCGTTCCGGCGCGTCATGACGATGAACATTCCCAACAAAAACAGGGAGACGGACACCACCAGGTAATGTTCAAGTGTTATAGTCATTCGCTATTCCCGCCCGCCGCCTTGGCGCACTGCCTGTGTCCTGACCTTGCCTTGATTTTTTCTCGGTTCCTCCGCCCCGCAAGGCGGATTGATCTCCACGCCCCCCCTCCACGATACCCCTCTTTTCTTCCCCCTCTCCCCCCGGGAGAGGACCGGGGTGAGGGCAGCCTTCTCTCCAGCGTTCTTCCCCCTGGCGCTGATCCCCGGCCGTTTCGTTACGCGATTCACGGGCTGGAAGGCCGTGCCTCTCTGTACGACGCCGCCGGATCGTGCTCTTCCTCCGGCCCGCTCTTGGGTTCGCCGCGGGCGATCACCACCGCTCCGATCAGCGCCACCAGCAACAACAGCGAGGCGACTTCGAACGGCAGCAGGTACCGGGTCAACAAAATCTGCCCGATCGGCGTCACCGTGGATTCCAGCGCCTTGCTCCCCGGATCCGGCATCACCGGCCAGGGTGTGATATAAATCATGGGCGCCAACGCCGCAAACAAGATCACCAGGAAAGCGATCCCCCACCGGAACTGCAACACCTGCTTCACCACCACGCCCGCCAGGTTGCTGGTGAACATCACCCCGAAGAGCAACAGCACCAGGATGCCCCCCACGTAAATGAGAACTTGCGAAATCCCGACAAAATCCGCCCCCAGCAACAGATACAGGCCGGCCACTCCAAAAAAGGTGAACAGCAGGGAAAACGCCGCGTGGACCAGGTTCGGCGCGAACGCGGTGAAGGCGGCCGAAGCCAGCACGATCACCGCCAAGAAGTAAAAAATCAGACTATGCAGCAGTTCGCCCACTCTCGCTTTGCTCCTCCGGTTTGTCTCCCGGCCCGGGAGGCGTGGCCTCTCCGGGAACGCGGGTCCCCCCGATGGGGGGAATCGGATCCTTCACGAAATCGCGGATCATCCGGCTGCGGTCCGTGAAGACCGTTTCGTAATCGTGAGACATATAGAGGCTGTCCACCGGACAGACATCCACGCACAACT
Organism: bacterium; assembly: GCA_041946805.1. Lineage (GTDB taxonomy): Bacteria > Hinthialibacterota > Hinthialibacteria > Hinthialibacterales > Hinthialibacteraceae > JABLXU01. The sequence continues at coordinate 24,684 of JBHGBC010000051.1, read as the reverse complement.
CGCACCAGCAGCATTTCACGTAATCGATCGTGAACAGGGAAGGCCGGCGTGATTTGCCCTTCCCCGTGGCCTCGCACTCGATACAGTCCACCGGGCAGATGCGGACACACTTGTCGCACGCGATGCAAATACTCGCGTCGTTCACCAGCATGCCCCGGAACCGGTCCGGGATGAACCGCTTCTCCTTGGGATATTGCACGGTGATCGAGGGGCGGAAAAACTCCTTGCCCGTCACCACCATGCCTTTCAACGTCGTCACAAAACCGTAATAGACATCACTCAAAACCGACATGGTCCACCTATTTCAAATCCCCCGTCAGCGCCAGCCACAAACCGGCGCCCAGGATGTTAATGAGTCCCAGGGGAATCAGGAACTTCCAGCACGTGGCCATCAACTGGTCGATGCGCAGGCGGGGCAGCGTCCAGCGCAGCCACAGGGCGACGAATATCACCGCGCTGACTTTCAAAATATAAATCACCGTCCCGTGCAGGCCAAACGGGCCGTGCCAGCCGCCCAGAAACAGCAGCGTGGCGATCGCCGAGACCACGAACAGATCCGCGTATTCCGCCATGAAGAAAAAGGCGAACCGCATCCCCGAATATTCCGAATGAAAACCGGCCACCAGCTCCGATTCCGATTCCGGCAGGTCGAAGGGAATCCGCCCCGTCTCCGCCAGCGACGACACGTAATAGCACACAAACGCGGTCAGGCAGAACGGACTCCAGACAAACCAGTTCCCCACTCCCAGGATCCCGCCCTGTTGCGCGTCCACGATGGTCCCCAAATGCAACGAACCCGCCATCAGCACCGGGGGCAGCAGAAAAAGAGCGGAGGGGATTTCGTAGCTCAAAAACTGCGCCGCCGTCCGCATCCCCCCGTACAACGACCATTTGCTGTGCGACGACCACCCGGCCATGATGATCCCGATCGCCACCAGGGACGAGGTCGCCAGCAGATACAGCACCCCGATGTTCAGATCGGCCGGCACCCAATAGGGCCCCAAAGGCAGCACCGCCCAGGCCAAGAGCGCCCCGCTGAACACCACCGCCGGCGCCATGATGAACAGCCATTTGTCCGCCATCGCGGGGATGATGTCTTCCTTGATGAACAACTTCAGTCCGTCGGCGGCCGTCTGGAATATGCCGTGCCAGCCCACTTCCATGGGGCCCAGGCGGCATTGCATGTGCGCGGACACCTTCCGTTCCGCCCACACCGCCACCAGCGCCACCACCGAGACCGCGCCCAAGGCCACGGCGGCGCAAATCACCGCCGCCAGGATCAGCAGGAGGGATTCCGGAAGCCGGTTGATCAGCGGCAACCACGCGAGAATCGAGAGCACCAGCGCCATTTACCGGTCCACCTCCCCCATCACCAGGTCAAAGGTCCCCAAGGTGGCCACCAGATCGGCGATCAGCATATCCTTGGATATCGTCTCAAAAATGCTCAGATTGCAGAATGAAGGTCCACGCGCCCGCAGGCGGTAAGGCTTCGTGGATCCGTCGCTGATCATGTAAAACGCCACCTCGCCCCGCGGGCATTCCGCCCGGACGTACACTTCGCCTCCCTTGGGCGGACGCAACACGCCGGGCACCTTGCCCCGGAACTCGCCGCCTTCGGGAAAGCCCTCGATCACCTGGTCCAGGATGCGCGCGCTCTCGTACATCTCGCGCACCCGCAGGTAATACCGGTCCCAGCAGTCGCCCACCGCGCCCTTGAGCCCCTGCCCGGTGGGGATATCGAATTCGAACCGGTCGTAGACGGAATACGTCTCGTCGCGCCGCAGGTCCCAATCCACTCCCGAGGCGCGCAGCATCGGGCCGGTCAGGCCGTAGGCGAGGGCCTGTTGCGCCGTGATCACGCCGATTTTGGCGCTGCGTTTGATGAAGATCTGGTTGTAACTCAGCAACTCGTTCAAATCGTCCAGCCGGGGACGCAACACCTTCAAAAACCGCTTGGCCATGTCCATCGCCCGCGGCGTCATGTCCGCGTGCACCCCGCCGATCTGGATATACCCGAAGCACAACCGCGCGCCCGACAGTTCTTCCAGAATGTCCAGCACCAGCTCCCGGTCCCGGAACACGTGCAGAAACGGCGTGATCGCCCCCAGATCCATCCCGAACGCGCCCATGAACAACAAGTGGCTGGCGATGCGGTTCAACTCCCCCACGAACACCCGGATGTATTCCGCCCGCTCCGGCACCTCGATGCCGCACAACTTCTCCACCGCCATCGACCACACCCAGTTGGTGTTCATCGCTCCCAGGTAATCCATCCGGTCGGTGTAGGGCACATACGATTCGTAGGCCACCGATTCCCCGATCTTCTCCTTGCAGCGGTGCAGAAATCCGATGCGGGGAACCGCCCGTTCCACCACCTCGCCATCCGTGTGCAACTCCACCTGCAACACGCCGTGGGTGCTGGGATGCTGCGGCCCCATGAACACCACCATGGGCTCGCCTTGCAAGGGTTTCGGCTGCGCGGGGATTACCATGATCTCTTCGATCCCATCAGGCCGTCCCAAAGAACGGCGGAGATTGTCTTCTCGAATCCAGCCGGCGGTCATGAGTCCGCCGGTGCTAGGACCTTCTCACGTCCTTTCCCTCTCCCTCTGGAAGAGGGTTAGGGTGAGGGATTTCTTCAGCAACGAACTCGGATGTCCACCCAAAGAACGAGAGTATTGAAAAATGCGTATTGACAATCAAATACTCAATTCCCGGATGAACCAACCGTAACGGCATCAATTTCCCCGGCCGGATTTAGCCTCTACAATCCAATCTCCCGCAGCCGGTCGTGGCCGGGCATGACATAATCCTTCCGCAACGGGTGCCCTTCCCACTCGTCCGGCAAGAGAATCCGGCTGAGGTTGGGATGCCCGTCATACCGGACCCCCACCAGGTCGTACTCTTCCCGCTCGTGCCAATCGGCCGCCGGCCAGATCCCGGTCACCGAGGGGAACCGGGGATCCTCCCGCGGGGCCCGCGCCTTCAAGACCACGCGGTGGTGGTGTTTCAACGAAAACAGGTGGTACGCGCTCTCGAAACAGTCCGGGCAGTCCACGGCGGTGACGCAATGGAGCATCTCGAACGCCATGCCCGCGTCGTCCCGCAAAAACCGGGCGATTTCCACCAGCGCGTCCCGCTTCACGAGAATGAACGGATCCCGCGGGCCTTTTTTCTCGTCGCCCGTGATCACATGCTCGAGGATTTTCTCTCCGCCGAAGACTTCCCGCAGCCGGTTGAAGATTTCCACGTGCTCCATTGACTTGGGTCCCATTCCCCTCGCGCGGCCGGAAGGCTCAGGCGGCGTCCGCGTCCCGCGCCTTGCGCAGGATCCGGTCTTGACGGATTTTCTGATGCAGCTCGATCAGCCCGGCCACCAGGGTTTCCGGACGGGGCGGACAGCCCGGCACGTACACATCCACCGGAACGTATAGATCCACGCCCTTCACCACGTGATACCCGTACTCGTAATACGGCCCGCCGCCGATCGCACAACTGCCCATGGCCATCACCCACCGGGGCTCGGGCATCTGGTCGTACAGCAACTTGATCCGTTTGGCCATCTTGTAGGTGACGGTGCCCGCCACGATCATCAGATCCGCCTGCCGGGGCGACGCGCGGAACACGCCGGACCCGAACCGGTCCAGGTCGAACCGGCAATTGGCCGCGTGCATCATCTCGATGGCGCAACAGGCGAGGCCGAAACTCATCGGCCAGACGGACGAAAGGCGGGCCCAGTTGAAGAGCGAATCCACCGAAGTCACAATGACGTTTTCTTCGAATTTACCCTGTAAATACCCCACAAACAACAACCACCCTTTCCGGAAATCCCGGTTTCCGCGGCAGGCCGTCACGCCGGGAATTCCCGTTCTACGTCCTGGAACTTGGATACCTTACGTAAGGGCTAATTCTACTGTGGATTTCTCAGAATTGAAGAGATTGGACGCTTCATCGCTTCGGCGGCACCGGGTACCCTCCCTTATTCCAGAGGAACAATCCGATGGCTAATATAATGCCCGCGCAAATCACGACATCGGCCAGGGGGAACATGGTGAACAGAGTGTTTACAGAGTCCAGCGGTTCTTTCATTTTTTTTCCACACCCTCAATCCACGAGCGGTTACGGTCTCGGCTCCGGACGGGTTTCGGCCCCGGCCATCACCGGACGGTCCCGAAACACCCATTCCAGATGCCCTTTGACCCAGCAGTAGGCCAGTCCTATCCCTAAAATCAACAGGAACAGAAACATATCAAAAAACACCAGCCACCCCAATTGGGGGTACAAATGCCGGAACTCCACCGCCCAGGGAATGATGAATAATACCTCAACATCAAAGATGATGAATAAAATCGCGATGATGTAAAACCGCAGGTTGAACCGGATCCAGGGCGTACCCAGGGGCCGTTCTCCGCATTCATAATTCGTCAGTTTTTCCGAATAAGGATGGATCGGCCGGAACAGCCGGGGAAGGAGGATACTGATGACCACAAAGGCCACCGCCACTAACATGAAAATCAACGCCGTCGCGAACTGGACCGGCATCGATAGATAAGGCGTTTCCACAAATCAACTCCTACGGACCAATCATCTCATCGCGCTTCTCACGTGCGGCTCGCCTTTCCGTGATTGCGCTCCATCTGTATAGAAATAGCACGTCCCGCCCTCACGCGCAAGAGGGCAAGGGAAAAATGAACCCGGCCGGACCACCGGCCGGCTTCCCCCTCACCGGGGAAAAATCTCATCGATCACGCGGGTGGAGCAGGCGATCACCTGTCCGGCCAGCCGCGATTGCACTTCCTGCAGGGAAAGGCACAGCGAAACCAGTTTTTGTATCTCCTCCGCGCCGCTTTCCCGCGCCCGCGCCTCTTCCACCAAGGCTTCGCTTTTCGCCAACACCGTCTGGCATTCCTCCAGGTGAACCTGGATGCCCCGGATCAGATCCAATGTGAGGGATATAAAAAAATCCTGCTGCCGGTTCTTCCCCTCGGCCAGGGAAAGGATCGTCTTCAGGCACTTTTCCAGGCTTTCCGCGTACGGCGCTCCATCCCGGTAGAACCGGTGCTGATATGTTCGGCCGGATTCCATTCCCTGCTCCATCGTGATTCGGCTCCCACTTGGCTATCGGCCGCGGAAGCCCCCCTCCGCCGGTCCGTGGCTTTCCCCTCTCTCCCGAGACAGACCTCTCCCCCTCTCCCTCCCGCCTCCGGGCAATGGCAGGCGTTTCCCACTCCACCATTTAAATGAAAATTTGGGCACTCCTCAACTTCCGATGCTCCTCTATTTTAATATCGGAAAGGCCGAAGAAGTACCCAAATTTCTTTGGCAAAACAGCCGAATGACAGCGGCCGTTTGCCAACCCTTAAAATATCACGCGGCCCTGTATATGTCCCTCCTTTCTCCGCCTCATCCCGGATTTTTCGTTTCCGGCGGACCCTTCAGGAAAATCTTATATAAAGGCTTTCCTCCCGATCATAACGAATCCCGCTCCATTTGTGGAGAGGACATCCCTGGAATGAGACGATATTCCTTTGCGGGGATCAAGGGGATCAATAAGCCGGCCAGTCCTCCATCCCGGCCGTTTCCTCCACCTGGATCCGCGCCGGCTCCGACCATTCGCTCCACCGGCCCGTGATATCCTGGTATTTCACGCGCGCCCGGTAGGTCCGGCCGGGGATCAAATGACGGGGATCGATCACGATTTTTGTCCGGTTTTGCTGGGTGACGCCGCTGTCCCAATCCGGCTGGATCTCCAGCCGCCCGCTTTGCGTCAGGATCCAACGCGAGGCCCGGTGCGCATCCCCCCCGGGATCGGAATAGGCCGACGCCGTGATCTCAAACGGCCGGACGGGTTCCACGTTCAAACCTTCTGACAGAATTTGAAGCACGGGCTTATTGGGAATATCCGGATCGTACGCCATCTCCTTCAAAGCCCGGATATAATGCGAACCATCGTTGCCCTGATCGTTGTAGGTCGTGTTGATCCGGCGGATGATCCAATCCTTCATCTCCTGCAACCGGACCTCCAAGGGCTGATAACGGCTCTTGGATGGTGACGCGTCCGCCGGTTGATACAAATCCCAGCGGTCCAGGTCGGCCGCCGCGATTTCCGCGATCGTGCTTTCCCAGGCATCCAAGATCGGAAACAAAACTTCTTCATTATAAAGAAGTTGCAGTATCTCCCGCATCCGGTTCCGGTATTCCTTGGCGTATTTTCCATCCTTGGGTGAACGGGAAGAAATGTCTCCCACCACCTGGTCCCGGAACGGTTCCCGCCCGTTGCCATGATCCGATCCGAAGGTCAAATCCAGATCCCAGGGCATGACCTCCCACAATCCCGTCTCGGCGTTATGGTAGTAGTAATAATTCTTTTCCGCATAGACATCATAATGATGCACCGCCTCCAATATGCACCGGTACGAGAGGTATTCCTCGAGATCCAGGTTCTGCTCCAAGTATTTGATTCCTTGCCGGTTATACCCGTTATAAAACTCCTGGATGTCGGAATCATCCTCCGGTTCGCAGTTGTTGCTCTCCTTCTCCCATTTCTTGCCGTCCGCCGTCCACCCGTTGTTCATCTTGTAGAGATTGGACTCGGGATTATACCCATGCGCTTCCAGAAAGCGTTCATCCGGCGATTCCACATCCAGAAACAGCCCGTAAAAATCCCCCTTGAACTGGTCCCGTCCCTCCTCGCTTTCATCGTCCACGATCCGGAAATGCACCCAGGTCGTGTACGGGCTGGGACATCCCGCCATACGGAACAGCCAAAACGCCGTGGCTTCGAAAAAACCCAATTCGCCCCGGTGCGGAACGTCCACCATCATGTTTTGCGAAAGGGAATTCAAATTGATCGTCCGCCGCGGGACCGGATTGGGCGTGCCGTCATTGAAGCGCCCTAAAAAATCGTGCCCCTTGTTCATCCGCAGTTTCCACATCCGCTTGTTGAACGAATAACGCCATACCCCACCCCGCAGCCGATAGCGGATGTGATCAAACACCTCCCCGTTGTAAACAAAGGTCCCGTACCACCGGAATTCGCGCCGCTCCGCCCGGTCGTCGATGCGGATCATCTCACACTGGCGGATATCATCCGCGCGCGAGATGAGATGATACACCGGCACTTTTTCTAACACGGTGTGTTCGCGGATCACGGGCTTGGTGACCTTGTAGGGGGGCACGCCGTCATACACGTAACACGCGAAATTCGGCTCGGGATCATTGGGATAAGGCGCCACCGCCTTCGCTCCGCCGCCGCCCTCCGCCTGGACCTTGTACCGCACCAGCGTCCGGTGGCTCTGCGCGGGTATCACTCCGGTAAAGATCAAATCGCCCGCCGTCTGGTCCGGCGCCGCCCCGTCGTCCCGCATCGCCACCGTGACCCAATTCGTCTGATATTCCGGGGCGGAAAGCCGGATATACTGCCCCGGTAAAACCACCTGATAAGCCAGAGTCACCAGCCGTATTGGGTCCGGGCCATGGATCTCAGCCGTCACCACGATGGCGTCCGTATGTTTGGGTGAGAAGGGTGTATGCCGGACATGATAAATAAAAGGAGGGATTATCTCCGTGAAAGTGGAGTTCCGCCGTCCGGGCGTGGCCGTGTTCACCGGATTCTCGAAACGATACTCCGGGGTTTGATATCGGTTGACCGATCCGGACGACGCCCGCCACGCCCCCGGCTCCGCGTTATCCAAGCCGGGATTGATCAACTCCAGCGAGCTGCCCAGACCGTCCGCCTGGACCGGCCAGGGAACCGTCTCTTCCCATCGCACGTAATCGATCGTTTCCCGGGCCGCATTGAGCAACTCGACGCCCTCCCCCTGGTTGCTCAAGGTTCTCTCGTAAGGGCCGGTCACAAGGGCATTTACGTTGCCATACGCCGCCTGGAACGCCGGAAGGTCCTCAGCCGCCACCGCATACGCGCCCGGCGCCAGTATCCATCCCTCCGGGAATGTGAACCGCACCCCCCCGTGGAGAAACCACCCCCCGAGATTCACGGATTCGGTTCCCCGGTTGTACAACTCAATAAACTCCGCGCGCGAACAATCGCCCGGCGGATTATACATAATCTCATTGATAATAATGTCGAAATCCGCCGCGAATCCGGCTGCCCCGCCCATCAGCAAGAGTATCCCGGTGAGGAATCCCCTAAAACCAACCCATTGTGACTTCACGTTGCAACTCCTTGCCCGGTGTGTTCCAATTGATCCGCCTGAACGTGAATCTTAGTTCTGCACCCTCCCCGCTTATGTTCCCTGTGCGGCGCACCCTACCCCAGCAACTTCTCCCCTCTCCCTTCATGGAAGAGGGGCCGGGGGTGAGGGTATCATGCCGGGGCGCATGCTTGCCGCCCCGCACACATCTCCCTTTTCCCTCTGGGAGAGGGTAAAGGTGAGGGTATTCTTTTATAACTCAGCTTCCTGTCCCCCCGCGCCATCAAGCCTATCCTTAGCTCCCTCGCCGTACATACAATGGATAAACCGGTCAATAAAGTAGTATCATAAAAGGCCTGGAATAACCGATAAATTTCTATCCTTATATGCCCGGAAATCATATCCCAAACAGGGGAATCCATCAGGAGAAAACCCCATGCCCGCGGCCCGGCACGCGTTCACTCTCATCGAATTGTTGATTGTGGTGGCCATCATCGGCATCCTGGCCGCCATCGCGGTCCCGAATTTCCTCAATGCCCAGGTGCGCGCCAAGGTCGCCAACACCCAGGCCGATCAACGGTCCCTGGCCACTGCCATCGAATCGTACCGCCTCGACAACAACATGTACCCCCCCACGCCCAATACGGCGGCCAATCAGCGCTTCGCCCGGCTCGCCAAACTCACCTCTCCCGTCTCGTATATGTCCTCCGTCCCCCGGGATCCCTTCCGCCAAGGAGCCGACTTCAGCAATTCGGGGGCCCTCTTCCAGCCCGAGGACAGCGCCTACCCCCTTTGGGATCCGGCCTACGCGGATTCCCAACGCGAATCGGGCACGGTATTCAGCTGGATTCCCGAAGAGAAAAACCGGAAGGGCGGATGGGTGCTCCATGGCGCGGGTCCCGACACCGATTACGAGGCCGCCCAGGGAATGCCTCTCCATTATTATGATTCCAGCAATGGCGTCCGCAGCGGGGGAGATATCTACCGCTTCGGCCCGTGATGCCTACACGAGGAATCCTGCCGGGTGGCTTGGGCGCCGTGAAATCCGCCATAACCATCCACCTTTTCCGATCCCCACTCCCCGGGAAAGGGAGCGGAATGAGGGCTTTTCGTTTGGGGGCGCTAGTTGAAGTAAACCACGGGTATGCGCTTCTACTACGGGATGGCGCGGCTATTCCGATACCCATACCGATTTATCATCACCACACGCCAACCCATGCCCTCTCCCTCCGGAAGAGGGGATGGATTGCCTTGGTCCCGGCAATAGCCCAGGGCTGAAGCCCTGGACTAATTTAACAGCGCCGTTGGCGCTGGCACGGCCATCCCGCATTTTTGGAATTCTTTCATGACGAAAAATCAACAGAACCTCAAAACAGAAGAAGGAAGGCGATTGGCCTCCCTTCGTCTTGGGCGGGATATCATCTCCCGGCTCTTTTCTCGACTCAAACAACCGTTCGTCTTACCCGCGGGACCGATTTTTCTTTTGACGCTTTACGGCCTTCAGGTGCTTCTTGCGCTTGCGGACACTGGGCTTTTCGTAATACGCGTTCTTGCGGATATCCTGGGGAATGCTTTCCTTGATGCATTTCCGCTTGAAGCGTTTCAGAGCGACCTGAATGTCCTCTTCGTCTCGAACGTCAACCGAAACCAATCCTATCACACCCTTTACTTTAAATTTGCGGATGCCGCCCGGCGGCGGACATCCCCTTTCCCAAATCCTGTCGAGAATGGCCTCATTATATTCGCCGCCCCCCGCTTGTCAACGCGCGGACGCTCTCCCCTCACCGCCGCCGCGGCCGCGTGTCCAGCCGGGGATCCACCTCGATGGGCATCGGCGGCGATTCCCGCTCACTGACCTCCAGGGCGCGGAAGCTGAGGTAATACGGCGTGTTGCTGAACCGCAGGCCGCTCAGGCTGCGCAACGAATTGGTCACCTGCAGCCGGTAGCGGGTCTTGGGCCGCAGGTTGACCTCGATCAGGATCTGCGTCCCCGTCTCCGTGGGCGCCAACTCGTACTGCGGCTCCGATTCGGGATTGGGCCGGATCCGGAACGCCCGGTCCAGCGATCCCGGATCCACCGGCGCGTTGGTCTCGATCATCAACTTCTGCGTCACCGTCATCATGAACTCCCGGTCGCCAGGACCGGGGATGCTGCGGATGATCAAGGGGCCGTCGGTGATGAACGAAAAGAAATACGGCTCCGCCATCGGCACCTGCTTGGGCGTCCGCGCGCCGGGCATGATCCCCACCGTGTACAGCGTCTTGAACTGAATCGGATTCGGCCCGCCCTGGTACAATCGCAAATGCAGCGTGTCGAAGTCCGACAACCCGCTCTCCCGGTCGAAATACGCGTCGAAGGTCACCGGCGGATCGATCATCACCGCGCTTTTCACCGACCCGCCCTCCATCCGCTCGCTGAACTTCACGATCACGTCCACGAACTTGTCGATGGGCACCTGGCGGGACCGGTCGCGCGGAAACGTACTCACCACGTACGGCGGCTCGACATCCTTCTCCAGCACCACCGCCTCCAGCACGGTGGGCTCCTCCGTCTCCACCCCGACGCCGTCCAGGTATTGGTTCTTGTATCCCCCCTTGGTGAAGATGAGCGAATACGCCCCAAAGGGCACGTTGGGGAGCACATACGTCCCGTCCGGGCCGGTCACCGCGGTGAGCGCCGTCCCTTCCACCGCCACCGTCACCCCGCCGTGGTCGTTCTCGCCCGCCAGAAACACGGTCCCCCGGATCTCGCCCATCCCCTCCTCCGCCACCTGCTCCGAAACCGCGAGCGTGATGTCGGGCACCTGGGTCACCTGGTTGGCCAGCACCTTGATGTCCTGCAGCTGTTGCGGCTCAAACCCCGGATGCTCCGCGATCAGCACGTAATCCCCGGAGGGAATCCCCACGAACTTGAAACGCCCCTGGGGATCGGTGTACACCGGCGGCGACACCCCCTGCAGGCGCACCGTGGTGTTGGCGTGCTCCGCCGTCCCGCTCAGATAAACCCGCCCCTGCAGCACCCCCAGCGCTTCCGGCTGATACTCTTTCTGCAGGGTGATGAAACCGCACGAATCCGCCGACGTGGCCGGCGCCGGCGCCGCGTTGGGAATGCTTTCGCTCAAATACCCGGGATGCGACAGGATCAACGTGCGCGGCTCCTGGTCCAGGCCCGTGATCAAAAACGCCCCGGTCGCGTCCGTCACCACCGACTTCCCCGGCAGGTCCTCCACCGTCACCCGGATTCCCGCATGGTTCTCCTCCCCTTCCAGGAAGGCCGATCCCTGCAGGATGAAATCGCCCAGATTCGGCGCGGGGGCCGGCTCGGACGGCGCGCCGCCCTGGGTCAGGCGCAGTTGGAACGGCGGCACCTGGGTTTCCTGCCGGTCCACGACCTCGATGGCGTCCTTGATCGCCGCCTGCCAGTTCTCCTTCATGGCCAGCAGCTTGTAGGTCCCGGGCGGCAGTTTTTCGAAATTGAAGAATCCCGTGGTGTTGGTCGCCGTGCTGTTGGTCGTGCCCAGCAGTAAAACCGTGATGTCCTCGTGCGTGGTCTTGCCTTCCAGCGTGACGAACCCTGACAGGCTCCCCGCGGGGACATACACCGGGGCCAGCAGGATGGGACCGATCACCGTGGCCTCGCCCGACGCGATGGTCACGGACGCCCGGTGCTCCTGGTACCCTTCGTACCGGGCCACCACCGTGTACGCCCCCGGCGCGATGCCCACGATATGCACACGCCCGCTCTCATCCGTCACCGCCCGGAACTGCGTCCCCGGGATGAACACGTTGATCCCCTCGGAATTGGCCTGCCCCTCCAACTGGACCGTCCCGTTGAGCTCGCCATACCGGTACTGGCCGCACGCCAGGCCCAGCAACGCCACCGCCGCGCCCCAGGCGGCCGCGCGCCCCCATCGGGAACGCGCCCAGCCTTTTATGACATCCATTCGCGTCATGGCAGGGTTTCCATCGTCTCGAAATTGTTCACGGCGTAAGGGAAATATATATCGAATCTCCCCCGTCTATCTAGCGTCATCCGCCGAATCGTCCGGTTCATCCGGTTTCTCCGGCGGCCGGATTTCGTTCCATTGGACCGCGAACAATCCCCGCTGGCCCGCGTACACCGGCTTCCCCCCCAAGATCACCTGCCCGGCGTCCACCGCGAAAAACAGGGCGGCGTCCTTGTCCCGCCGGTCGGTGTCCATCAGCACCACCGCCGCGTCCGTCTCGATCTCCCCGTACTTGTAGGGCTGGCCCGCGGGATTGAAGATCATCATGACCAGGTGATAATCGATTTCGAACGCGTGGATCTCCCGGTCCTCCCTTCTCCCCCAGTCGAACTGGGCCTGCGCCTCGTGATACTCCGCATGGGGGCTGATCACGGTCAAAAACCGGGTCTGCCTCACCGGTTCCGGCGTTTCGGCCCGCAAATGCCACTGCTCCAACTCATAGCCCACGGGCGGCGGCGTGAAACCCGATTGCTGCGTCACCACCAGGTTGCCCGGCGTGACGAAGGCGATCCGCGCCGCGGCCGCGCCGTTTTTCACTTCGATCTCGTACTGCGCCTTGATCACAAACGGCTCGAAGGCGTGCAGGTGATACTGGATCTTCGCCGGCTCCGGCGCTTCGAGATCGTCCAACAGCACCACGAGGTCCGGTTTCAGGAAAAACACGCTCCGTTCGTACCGCGTCAATTTCCCCCCGTACGCCGCCGCCGCGTCTCCCGCCACGTAATCCACCCGCGGATGCAGATACTCCCGGATGATCCGCCCCCGCGCCTCGGGCGAATGCTTGATCTGCCCCTCGCCGTTCACGGTGATGCTGTTGTCCGCGAACGTCTCCCACATCCATTGCGTGTGATGTTCGCTCCCGTGCCAGTCCCGGTGCCCGGACCAGATCAGCAGCGGTTTCCCGAACGCCCACAGCAAAAACGCGTTCTGCGCGTTGAAGCCATGGCTCTGGCGGCCGAAGGGACTGCTCTTGAATAACACGTGGATGTCCTTGTCCGGACGGCCCAGGTTCGAGTGCAACGAGGCGATTCCCGTGCCGTGAAAGACCTTCGAGGCAAGCCGGCCGCCGGGCTCCTGGGCAGGCAGTTGGGTATCGTCCGCCCGCAGCAGGTCCTCATAGGTAGGCTTTTCCTTGGAAACCGAAGCTCCCGCCTTCACCGCGTACCATTTCCAATAGGGATTCTGCGTCCGGTTGGCAAGGTGGTCCATCAACGAAGCGAAACCGGCCGGCCGGCTCGTGTCCGCGCTGTCTCCGAATCCCCCGAACTCGGCCCCCGGGGGAAGCACGTACAGGGGAAAATCGCCGCCGTTCTTGAAAAAGGGCTTTTGATACCCGTCGATGCCGAAGGCGGATTGCAGAATATCCAGCCACCACGCGATCCGCTCCACGTAACTGTTCCAATACGCCACGCCCTCGTGCCAGCCCCCGTCATCGTCGCTCCATGCCGGATAGACGTTGTAGAAGATATCCATGGCGTACCGCAGCCAGGCCCGCGCCTCGGGAACGTCGTCCTGGAACGCGACCGCCGCTTCGCCCAGAAAATGCCACGCCCGATTGCTGTGACTGTCGTACGGCCGCACCGTGTGATGCCGCGTGTCATGCAGGTAGGTGTACACCTCTCCGCCCCGCGCGCGCATGGTTTGCACCACCCGCCGGCGGTCTTCCTCCGTCAATGCGCCATACGCCCAGGTATACGCCCGCGAGATCCGGCTGAGGATGGGCATGCCGCATTCGTCGTTGTAGCGGTGCGAAGTCGTCCCGTCCGGCGGCCACGCCGTCACCGCCAGCATCCATTCCCGCGCCTTCTCTCCGTACCGCGCTTCCCCGGTCAGCCGGTACGCGAACGCCAGGTTGGCCGCGTGCTCCACCGCGTTCACCACGTACACACGGTTTTGGCGCCACAGATCGATGTTCTCCTTCCCCACGCCCCGCTTCCCGTCCGGATAGGCCGGCGGCTCGTCGCGCGTCACCGGATCCTCGAGCTGACGATCGGCGTTTTCCATGAATTTCTTCCATAAATCCGGAAACTTCTGCTCCAGCCGCTCCCGGAACGCTTGTACATTCTCGGGACGCAAAAACAACTTGGGATGCCCCTCCGGCAACCGGTACACCAGGTTGCTGACCGCCGGCTGGGGAAACGCCGCCGCGTCCTCCGGAATCTTGAACCGCCGGACCGCGCTCCATTCCGACCGGTTGCCCTCCGCGGTCACGAACGCGTACCGCCAATACCAGGTCCCGGGCAAAAACACGCGGGGCGGGCAATGCACGTTGCCCTCGATCCCCGCCCGTTCATACCCGATCACCGAAAAATCGGGCGTGGCCGAGCATTGCAACACGTAGGTCTCGGCATCCGCCTCCGGCAGCCACACGAATCCGGGAGGATTCACCCGCGTCACCGCTCCCTCCGCGGGGTAGTAACTCACTTCGCCCGCCCGCGGCTCCCGGTTGGAAACCTCCTGCGCGTTCGCTTTCGCCACGACGGCCGAACCCATGATCAAAACCGCCGCGAGCCCATACCCCGCCAGCCCGATTCCCGCCCGATCGATCCATTTCGTCATCACGTTCTCCTAAAGTTTTTTTCGGCAATGGTCTTCCCCGCGAAAGCGGGGAACCAGTCACAACATCCCGGTCCTCTTGTTCATCCTGACCATCCTGATTCAGACAAAAAACCTATCCCCTCTCCCTCCCTTCGTAGGGGCACGTTGCCACATGCCCCGGCTTTCCACCCGGGACAACTATTTTTCTACCTAACCTTTACCTCTCTCCCCTGATTCACCCCCCCCCGCGCCTCTGCATTTCACTCCCGTTCTTGGTATCCTACTAGGCATGCGCCATTTCATCCCAATTTCATCCACCGCGTCCACAGCCGGGCGGAGAGCGCGCGCCCTTCGTGGGGTATTAACGCTCCTGGCTCTCGCCGGGTTACTTTGGACCTTCCGCTCCTGGAACCTGGGCATCGGCGACGGCCTCTTCTGCTGCAAGCAGGTCGTCGGCGAGCAGGCCTACGCCGTGACCCTGTCCCGCAATCCGCTCTCCTACCTGCTCTACCGCGGCCTGTTCTTCACTCTCCATCCCCTCCTGCGTTGGTGGGTGGAAGACATCATCGCCCTCTCCTCCTGCGCCGCCGGCCTGGTCTTTTTCCACTCCCTATATCGCCTGGCCCGCGCGGCCGCCGCCACGCGCCTCGACACCTGGCTGCTCGTGCTGTTCCCCTCCTCCACCATGGTTCTGCAGGCCTTCTGCGGCCACGTGGAATTCTACCCCTGGACCTGCGCCCTGCTTATGGTGAGCGTCACCCTTTCCTGGAACACGATCCACGCCACCCGCGCGCCCTTCTGGCCCAGCGCGGCCTTGGCCCTGGCCACCGCCTTCCACTCCAGCGGGGTGTTTTACTACCCGGCCCTGCTTCTGCTGATTCCTCTCGCCGGCAAAGGCCGCGAGCCGGAAGTGATTCTCTCCCGCCGCGACCTGACGAAAGCCGCTTCCTTTTTCGGGCTATTCATTCTCGCGGCCCTGCTGCACCGCCGCCCCCTCGAAAATCTCTTCTATCTCACCCTCCTCGTCTCGTTTTTCTACTACCTGTTCCGCTTCCCTCCGGCCCTCAAACAAGAACTGCGGCCCTGGTGGGGAGTCTTTTCCCCCTGGCTGCTCTTGTTCCTGGTCCGCGCTTCCTTTCAAATGCGGGCGGAACCGCTGCTCGAACATCTGGCCCCCATCCGCGCGGGCTACGATCCCGGCGCGTTTCATTTCGAAATGTTCTCCTGGATGCACGTGGGGGTCAAACTGTTCATCCACTTTTTTCTGGCCCCCTTCGGCGCGCCGTGGCTGCTGATCTTTTTCTTCGGACGCCGCCGCGCCGTGCTGACCCACCCCTGGCTGCTCTTTTTGCTCCATGCCTCCTTCTGGGCCCTGCTCTGGTCCACGCTTTTCTATCCCCAACTCTACCTGCGGACCTGGGACCTTCTTTGCCACCCCGCCGTCCCCCCCCGCGACTGGGACCTCTTCGTCAGCATGGCGATTCCCCTGAATCTCTTCGCCGTCTTCGCCGCCTGGAAGCTGCTCCGCCCGGCGTTCTTCCATAAACTGGCCGCCGCGGCCATCGCCTTGCAATTCGCCCTCAGCCTCCCCGTCATGATCCGCAACTCGGGATGGCTCACCGGCCGCGGGTATGTCACCATCGAATACGCGCCCCAGCCGGTCCCCGCCCGCGCTTTTTTACGGAGCCTGGAACTGGGAATCTCTCCCCTGCGGCAAACCCACATCCGCGCGGGTATCGCCGATATCCGCCTGGTGCCCTTGGAACGCGGCTATCAATCCTGGTCGCGCGATGTATACCTTGTGCCCGGCCAGGATTACCGGTTCGCGCCGGCGCTCCAGAAAAACCATGCGGTCATTCCCCTTCCGGATGCCTCCCATGATGGATAACTCCACCCGCCCTTGGCCGCTGGGGGCCGCGCTCGCCCTCCTGGTTCTGTACGCCGGGCAAAACCTCGCCTGGCTGGTTATCGACACCACCCCGCCCCAATCCGACAGCGTCTATTACCTCCAGGGCGGCCTCGATTTCTTGGAGCAACTCCACGAGCGCGGCCCCGCGGGGCTGGCCGCGGTCCCCTCCCTGGTTCCCCACCGCCCTCCCTTGCAAAGCCTCTGCGGCGCGGCGGTGTTTTCTCTCTTCGGCAAAATCCCCGGCCGGGCGGTTTTTCTCAATGCGCTTTGGCTCACGGCCGCCGCCTGGTTGACCTTCGCGCTGGGCCGCCGCGCCGGGGGACCCTGGATCGGGCTGTTGGCGGGCATTTATTGGATGACCAATCCCTTCACGCACGAATACCTGCCGCAGTTCGAAACCGAAGTGCCCCTGGCCGTCTTCGTGACCGCTTCCCTGCTGTTGCTGCTGCGGATCCTGAATCACGGCCGGACCCGGGATTTCCTCTTCCTGGGCGCGCTGCTCGCCGGGGGTCTGCTGCTCAAGTGGCTCTACGCGGTGATCCTCCTCGCCCCCTTGCTGATCGCGTTCGGGTATCTATTTCTCAATGGGACCTGGCGCGATGAAACTCCCCCGCGCGTGGGATTCGCCCCCTGGTGTAAACCCCTGCTCCTCATGGCGGTTTTCCCCGCCGTCCTGGCCCTGCCCTGGTACGTCTCCTATTGGCCCGGCTTGCTGCAATACCAAGCCACGGTGGCCGCCTCCGGTTACTTCACCCCGTTCGTGGACGGATGGCGCGATGAGGTGCTGTTTTACTATCCGCTGTTGCTCTCTCTGAAAATCAAGGCGGTTCACCTGCTCATCCTGGCGGCGGGATTCCTCGTCAGCGTCGTTCTCGCCTTCCAATCCCCCCATCCACAAGTCCGGATGCTGCTGATTCTGCTGCTGGCCGCGCTCCTGTTCCCCTATGTGTTCTTCACGATTCAATATCACAACCTCGCCCCGAAATACCTCTTCCCCGTCCAGCCCATATTGGCCGTGCTGGCGGCGATGCTCTTCTCCGGCCTCCCGGCATGGTGGAAACGGATCCTGATCCCTCCGCTGTGCGCCGCGCTGCTGCTCCTCCAGGCCATCAATCAATGGGGCGGGGCGGATTGGGGAACCTCCGCCGGCCGTTATATCAAAATCCCGATCCTCAAGGATGAAACCGGCCTCTTCGATTACCGCTCCCATCCCCCCCGCGATTGGCGCATCCCCCACCGCCTTCTCGCCGGGGCCATCGTGGCGGCCCATCCCGCGGACGCCCGGCCCCCCAAGGTCCTGACCCTCCCCAACCTGGAGGGCTTCTCCGCCTTCACCCTCTCCGTGTGGCTCCAGGCCGAATCGCCCAAATCCGAATCCCTGGGCGTCTCGCCCTACCGTATCGTTCTGGACCTCTTGTATCACGATTTCCTCATCACCAGCCACGGCCCGGCCCACCGCGAAAAAATCCACCGCGACGTGGTCGATCCCTACCGCTACGACACCACCCTCCGCCTCGTCCGGACCCTCGGCGATTCGCCGGATTGGTTCACGGAAAGCCATCGCTCCCTCGGCCGCTATCCCTATCAGGACCTCGAAGACGGCCTCGAACTCTTCCAGCGCTCCCAGCCGGTGCAGCCCGCCGAGGCCGCCGAAGCGATCGGCCTGTTCGCGGATCAACTCCTGGAATACGAAAACCTGTGGGACCAAGTGGCGATCGTGTGGCAGCGCCTGCGCGATCCCGCTCACATCCAACGCGCCCGGGCCTTTCAGGCGGCGCTGTTTCAGGGGGATGACTTGGAATATCGGACAATGCGGAATGACTGGCTGACGGACGAATCCCCCTGGCTGCCGTATGAACAATACGTGTTGGGCGTGCTGAGCCTGCGCCGCGGCCAGCCCGATCCGGCCCGGCGCCGGCTGCGGGATCTGGCCGGATCGGATACCACGTGCGCCCTCCCGGCCGCCAAGACTCTCGGCGCGCAGGCCCTGGAGAACGGCCAATACCGCGAGGCCATCGCCTGGTATCAGCGCGCCTGGGACCTGACGCTCTACGACCGGGACATCCACTACCACCTGGCCCTCGCCTACGCGCGTGGGAACCAATTCGAGTTGGAGCAATGCCATCAGGCGCTGGAAAACCTCGCCGCCCGCCTGGCGTTCCGCGACGACCGGCCGGACCTCTTTCTCCAAGCCGCGAAGCTGCTGCGGACCTTCGGCGAACCCGAAAGGGCGGAACGCTACGAACGCCGCGCCGCCCGCCTCCGCCCCGATGAATAATCCCCCCCGCCCCGTTCACTTGCCCTTTGTCCGGATTTTTGGAAAATACCCTCGGACGCCCCATCGGGGTAAAGTGTAGGATGGATTAACGCGTAGCGCGTAACCCATCTTAATCACAAAAGTAATTAATCCCCTCTCCCCCCGGGAGAGGGCCAGGGTGAGGGAACGCCCTTTGTGATGCGGGCATCTGGCCTGCATCCATTTCCTCTCCCTTAAGACGTAACCCAAATCTCTCGACGGAGGACACGGAATGAAAACGTACCGGTATCAAATGGCTTTCTTCGTGGGTCTGGCCTGCCTGGCCACCCTGGGCTGGAGCGCGGAACCGCAGCCGGTTACCTGCCTGTTCGTCGGCCTGGAACCGCACAACGAACCCGGCGTCGCCAAGGAATCGATTCAGTTCATCAACGAGAACTTCCCCACGGTGAAAATCACCGCCGTGGAGAAAACCGATCTCGAATCGCTCCGCTACGACAACCTGAAGAAATTCGACGTGCTGCTGCTCGAACAGCTGCAGGCGCCGGACGGCAATCCCCCCGACTTCGTCAAGGAAGGGATCCTGCAATTCCTGAAAGAGGGCGGCGGATTGGTGGTCAGCCACTTCGCCGTGGCCAACGTCCAGAACTGGCGGGATTCGATCGACATCCTCGGCGCCATGTGGGTCAACGGCAAATCCACCCACGGCCCCTACCATCAGTTCCGCATGGACATCAAGGACGAAGGCCACCCCATTATCGAAGGCGTCAAATCCTTCACCACCCATGACGAACTGTACTTCAACCTGCTCATGCGCCCGGATGTCCACGTCATCATGACCGCCAACGAGGAACGCTTCGGCCATACTGTCGCCGAACCGCTGCTGGTCACCCATTACGTCCACAACGCCCGCTGCGTCTACTTCGCCCTGGGCCACGACGTGGCGTCGCGCCAGCCCCTGGAATACCGGAAAATCCTGGCCCAGTCCATCGAATGGGCCGCCGGCCGCCGCTAAAACAGGAGGTTTCCGGCTTCGTTCTTTGAAATACGGCATCGGGAGGCGGGCTTGCACCGGACCGGCCCTGCGGCAGCGAAGGCATGCCCGCCTCTTTATGAATTGTTTTCCATCCTGAAAAAGGTAGGATGGATTAACGCGCCGCGCGTAACCCATCAGCATCTTGGTCATCCTATGCATCCTGGATATCCTGATTCAGACAAGAAAAATTCCCCTCTCCCCCCGGAAAGGAGTTCGGGTGAGGGAAAAATTCTCGACCACACACTTGGACCGGCGGAATGAACGAAACCACTCAGGTCATCATCAATATCGCGGATGTCGCCGCCCATTTGCGGGAGGGATTGGAAAAAACCATCGACAGGCTCGAACGCCATCCCGGCGGCCTGAGCGCCGCTAACGAGCTCCGCGCCTCTCTCCCTCTCCTTGACCAATTCCCGGCGTGGTTCTCCACCCTCTCCCCCGGCCGCTTCCGCTCGATCCTCTTCAGCCTGCTCAAATCCATCGATGACATCCTGACCAAGGCCGTCCGCGCGGGCGCGATCACCCCCGAAGTCTACGGCGCCACGGCCGCGTGCCCCTCCGCCCCCTTCCTGGCCGACGCCATTCTGTCGATCGGACCCGAAGTACACGTCAGCCAGGACCAAATGGCCGTCCGCGCCGTGATCGACGAAGGCTTCGAGTCCTATTGGAATCCGGACCTCATCAAGTCCGGCCTGACGCGCCTCGGTTTCCAGGGCGAATGGATCGAAAAGAACATCGCCCTGATGCTCCGCCATCCCGGACGCCCCTTCCGCGTCCTCGCGGGGAAAGCGCCGGTCCCCGGCGTCGATGCGGTCATCCAGGATTGCTTAAATCTTCCGCCCCCCGCAGGCGTCCCCATCATCCAGAAAGACGGCCGCGCGGACTTCAAGGAACTCGACCGGATCCGCGCCGTCAGCGAGGGACAGGTCGTCCTCCAGAAAATCCCGGCGGTTCCCGGCGTGCCCGGCCTGAACGTCTACGGCCAACCGATCGCCTGCCGCGACGGTCAGGACTATCCCCTGCCCGCCGTCCCCAACACCGCCCTCACCCCGGACGGCCTGGCCTTGGTCTCCACGCTCGAGGGTTGCGCCTACCGCGACGGCCCGCGCATCGTCGTCGCCCCCCTCCTGCAAATCAAGGGCGATGTGAACTACGCCACCGGCAATATCCAATCCGCCGTCAGCGTCCATGTGTGCGGCGATGTCCTTTCCGGCTTCCGCGTCGAATCCGAACAGGACATCCTCGTCAGCGGCACGGTGGAAGGCAGTAAGATTCATGCCCGGGGCGACATCTATCTCCCGGGCGGCGTGCAAGGCAAATCCGAAGCCGTTATCCAAGCCGATCATCACGTGGAAGTGAAATTCATCAACGCCGCCTGGGTCCATGCCGGCAAAAGCATTCTCGTCCACGGCTCGGTCATCCAATCCTTCCTGCGCGCCCCGCGCATCTCCCTGCTCGGCCGCGACGCGGATCTCATCGGCGGATTGGCCGAGGCCGCCGACGACCTGTGCGCCGACCGGATCGGTTCGGATATCGGCGTCCGGACCCGCGTCCACCTGGGCTACGACATCGTGGAAGCCGCTAAAAAAACCGCCTCTTTGCAAGCATCCCTGCAATCGCTCCAGGAGCGCAAGGACAAAGCCGCCGGCCGGATCGCCACCCTCGCCGCCCTCGCGGAGAAAACCGGATCGCTCTCTCCCGCGCAGGCCGGCGTCCAGGCCAAACTGCAATCCCATCTCGCCAAATTGGATCAACTGATGGCCGCCAAGCAACAACAACTCCAACTCGCCGAGGAAGAACTCCACCAGGCCAACGCCCGCGTCCGCACGGTCCGCGCGCGTAAACAAATCTTCCCCGGCGCCGAAATCATGATCTTGGAGCACACTTTCGCTCCCACCGAACCCACCGGCCCGGCCACCCTGGTGGTGAGCGGCGAGGGTATCGCCGTGCTGCCCTACCAGGAGCGGATTTTTGAAGACGAGGAAGAAGTCCATGAGTGAGGAACGGCCCCCCTTCGACCAATCCTTCCTGCCCAGCCCGGATGACGAGGAAGGCCCCCTTCTGCCCCCCGGCTCCAGCTTGAAGGAAATCCGCGAACTCCGCCTGAAACAAGCGGAAGAAATACGCGAAAAATTGAAACACACGCAGCTGGCCGAATCGATCTGTTCGATACTGAATACCATCCAGAACGAAAATCCCACCGACCGCTTTTTATCCCTGATGGCGCATGGCGGCGCGCGGGACCTCCAAAACGAACTGCTCAACCTCCGCCGGCAACTGGATGTCGACCGCAAAATGAAACGCCTCTCCTCGGCCACCATGGCCTGGAGCACCGTCTTCCTCGAACAGGCGGACGCCTTCCTGGCCGCCCAAAACCAGGCCGAACGCTTGCGCCGCGAACTCGAACCGTACCGCGATTCCCCGAGCCGCGCCCGGCTTTCGGAAGAACAACGAAAACTCCTGCATCGGCAGGCGGAGCAACTGCGCGCCCTCCTCCCCTCCGTCAACCAACTCCGGGAAAAAACTCTCCGCTTCTTTACTTCTTACATCCACGCGCGCAACAAGGATCTGGGTGAAGAAGCCACCCTGCTCCACTCCTACGAAAAGTACCTCCAATTCCTCGACGCCCCCCAACGGGCGCGCCTTGAAACCCACATCACGGAAAAGATCTCGCAGTTCACCTTCGAGGAACGCATCGCCGCCCTGCAACGCTTCATCACCGCCCTCGTCCAGGTCTCCCCCAGCGTCCGCGAGGCGGAAATCGCCCGCCATCTCGAAATGGCCCGCCACTTCCTCGCCCAGGACCAGGCCGAGTACGCCATCGCCGAACTGCAAAAAGCCCTCCCGCTGGGCGAAAGCGCCGTCCTCTACCTCGAACTCCGGAACGGCTGGGCCCGCCTGGGCGACGCCGCCAACGAAATTGAAGCCCTGCGCAAGGCCGCCGCCTGCGATCCCGCGCGGCTCGACACCAGCCTCGAACTGGGACGCCGCCTCGAGGAAACCGGACGCCCCGCCGAGGCCCTCGCCGTGTACCAGCAAGCCTTGCGGCGCCACCCCCAACGCTTCTCGCTCCTCAACCACGCCGCCGTGCTGGCCTTCGATCTGCAACAATGGGACGCCGCCATCCCCCTGCTGCTCGCCGTCCGGGAAATCAAACCCAACTCCCTCAAAACCCTCCAACGCCTGGGAACCGCCCTGGTTCGCGCGGGGGAATTCGCCCGCGGCGCGGCCCTGCTGAACGAGACCCTCCGCCGGGGCGCCGATGACGGCCTGCTGTACCTCAACCTGGGACTCGCCTGCCAGGGCCTGGGCCACCTCCACGACGCCCATCAGGCTTTCCTGACCGCCGCCACGCGGCTTCCCGGACATCCCGAAATCACCTTCCAACTGGCCCAATCCCATTTCACCCGGGGAGATTACGAAGAAACCGAAACGCTGTGTGGTATGTTGTTGGAGAAAAATCCCGCCGATGCCCAGGCCGCGCTGCTCCGCTCCCGCGCCCTCGGCTTGATGGGACGGCATGAAGAAAAGGCCGCCGTGCTGACCCCCCTGCTCCAGGATCCCGCCACGCGGAAAGACGCCCTGCTGGAGTATGGACTCGCGTGCCTGAAACAACGCCAGGCCGAGACCGCCTACCAAACCCTCCAACAGGCGCTGCGCCTCGATCCCGCCGATCCGGATATCCGCGCCGCCCTGGGCCTGGCTTGCATCGAAAGCGGCCGCTTCCAGGAATCGATCGCCTACCTCGCCCCGCCCGAAAAGGGGAGTTGATTCAGGGATTGCTACCAATTGAGGAAATTTCAAACAATTGGAGAAATACTTATTGGGAGAAACGGCATCCCTGGTTTCCTGTAGGATGGATCAACCGTGGGGTGGACTTCAACCGCCGTGTAGATCACCCAAATCATTCCAACAGCCCCGTAGGGGCGATTATTAATTTCGCCAGGGGTACAACCCCTGGCGACTGACTCTCCCGCGCCTTGTTTCCGCCCCGCGGAGCAATCCTCGCTTAGCCAGGGGCGCCGCCCCTGGCATTCCCCCCTCACCCCAACCGGTAATTCGGCGCTTCCTTGGTGATCACCACGTCGTGCGGATGGCTCTCCTGCAAACTGGCCTGCGTCACCTGGATGAACCGCCCCTTCTCGTGCAGCTCCTGGATCGTCCGCGTGCCGCAATACCCCATCCCGGCCCGCACGCCTCCCAGCAGTTGGAACACATACCCCGACAGGCTCCCCTTGTAGGGCACCCGCCCCTCCACGCCCTCGGGGACCAACTTGCGCGGATCGCTCACCTCGGCCTGCGCGTACCGGTCCTTGCTCCCTTTCTGCATCGCCCCCAGCGAGCCCATGCCCCGGTACACCTTGAAGGTCCGCCCCTCGTAAATGATGGTCTCGCCCGGCGCTTCCTCCGTCCCCGCGAACAATCCGCCGATCATCACCGTGTCCGCCCCGGCGGCCAGCGCCTTCACGATGTCCCCGGAATACTTCACGCCCCCGTCGGCGATCAACGGCACGCCGTACGGCTCCACCGCCCGCGCGCAGTCGAACACCGCCGTGATCTGGGGCACCCCCACGCCGCTGATCACCCGCGTCGTGCAGATCGAGCCCGGGCCCATCCCCACTTTCACGCCGTCCACCCCCTGGTCGCACAAATACTTCGCTCCGTCCGCCGACGCCACGTTGCCCGCCACCACCGGCGTCCGCGGATACAACCGCTTCACCCGCTTCACCGCCTCGCCCACCCGCGACGTGTACCCATGCGCCGTGTCGATCACCAGCACGTCCACC
>JBHGBC010000050.1:0-37364 GCA_041946805.1 bacterium | reverse complement strand
CTATTCGATGATTTCGGCGACGACGCCGGCGCCCACGGTGCGGCCGCCCTCGCGGATGGCGAAGCGCAGCTCCTGCTCCATGGCGATCGGCGTGTGCAACTCGCCTTCCATGACCACGTTGTCCCCCGGCATCACCATCTCCGTCCCCTCGGGCAGCTTGATGCTCCCCGTCACGTCCGTGGTCCGGAAATAAAACTGCGGCCGGTACCCGTTGAAGAACGGCGTGTGCCGCCCCCCTTCCTCCTTGGTCAGCACGTACACGTTCGCCTTGAATTTCTTGTGCGGCGTGATGCTCCCCGGCTTGGCCACCACCTGCCCGCGCTCCACCCCGTCGCGCTCGATCCCGCGCAGCAGCAGCCCCACGTTGTCCCCCGCCAGCCCTTCGTCCAGCGACTTGCGGAACATCTCCACCCCCGTCACCACCGTCGGCACCGCGTCGTCCCGCAGCCCCACGATCTCCACCTTGTCGCCCACCGTCACCTTGCCGCGCTCGATGCGCCCCGTCGCCACCGTCCCCCGCCCCGTGATGCTGAACACGTCCTCCACCGCCATCAGGAACGGCTTGTCCACGTCCCGCTGCGGCAGCGGAATGTAGGTGTCCAGGGCGTGCAGCAACTCCCGGACGCAATTCGTCGCCTCCTCGTCCTCCGGGTGCTCCATCGCCCGCAGCGCCGACCCCTTGATCACCGGCAGGTCGTCGCCGGGAAATTCGTACGACGACAGGAGCTCGCGCACTTCCAATTCCACCAGTTCCAAGAGCTCGGGGTCGTCCACCATGTCCACCTTGTTCATGAAGACCACGATGTAGGGCACGCCCACCTGCCGCGCCAGGAGAATGTGTTCGCGCGTCTGCGGCATGGGGCCGTCGGCCGCCGACACCACCAGCACCGCCCCGTCCATCTGCGCCGCCCCGGTGATCATGTTCTTCACCAATCGTTCCCACGTTCACATGGGGTTTCTTCCGCTCGAATTTCCCTTTGGCCATGGTAGCGTTGCTCCTCGATTATCAATCCAAAGACACTCGCATCGCGTGGTCTTCGTTGGTCGATTTCCCATCAATTTCCGGCCGCGCGCGGGGGGAAGCCCGGCGGGGGGGAGAGGGGCGGCGCCCTGCTCCGGCCTCCGGCGGATTTCCGAACCGGTTATGGTCAACACCCTTGAACGATCCGGTTCATTCTCGGGGAACCGAATAGACACCCATACCCGCGACGAGCTGATCTTGCCGGGCCTTCGGTACTTCCTCATAGCAGGCCAGCTGCATGGTGTACGTGGCCCGTCCCTGCGAGAGAGAACGCAGGCTCGTCGCATATCCGAACATTTCGGAGAGAGGAACCAACCCGCGGATGATTTGGGAACCACCCCGTTGTTCCAAGCCGGCTGTCCGGCCCCGCCGCGCGTTCAGGTTGCCGAGGATGTCGCCCATGCACTCGGCGGGGCAGACGATCTCGATGGCCATGACCGGCTCCAGCAGGACCGGCTCCGCGCGTTCGAGCGCATACCGGAACGCCAGGGAGGCCGCGCTGGTGAACGCCAGCTCGGACGAATCGGTCTCGTGGAACGCTCCATCCGTGAGCCGGACGCCCACATCCACTAAAGGATAGCCGAGAAGCACTCCGCTTTGAAGGTTCTCACGCACACCTTTTTCCGCGGCGGCGGCAAAAATTTTGGGGAGGCGGTCTTCTCCCACTCCATTTTGAAACAAAAATCCCGATCCGCCCGCGCGGGGGAAGACTTCGAGCGTGACCTGCGCGAAGTGATCCCGGCCTCCGTGCTGGCGGACATATTTTTCCTCCTGGACAGCCCGCTTCTTGATCGTTTCGCGGTACGCGACCTGGGGCTTGCCCACGTTGGCCTTCACGCCGTATTCCCGGAGGATGCGGTCGACGATGATCTCGAGGTGCAATTCCCCCATCCCGGAGATGATGGACTGACCCGTTTCCTCGTCTTCCTTGACGTGGAAGGTGGGATCTTCCTCGGCCATGCGCGCGAGAGCCAAGGCCAGCCGGTCCTGGTCGGCCACGGTTTTGGGCTCGATGGCGACAAAGATGACCGGATCCGGGAAGTTGAGGGACTCCAGGAGGATTGGATGATCCTTGGCGCATAGGGTATCACCGGTGAAGGTGCGGTTCAAGCCGAGCGCGCCGGCGATATCCCCGGCCTGGACGCGTTTGACTTCTTCCCGTTTGTTGGCGTGGATGCGGATCAGGCGTCCGATTTTCTCTTTTTTCTTCCGGGAGGCGTTGTACACGGTGGAACCCGTGGCGATTTGGCCGGAATAGACACGCAGGAAGGTCATTTTGCCATGCGCGTCGGTCATGAGTTTGAAAGCGAGAGCGGTGAAGGGTTCCTGGACACTGGCCTCGCGGATGGTTTCCTCGTTGGTCACCGGGTGGACGCCGATCACCGGGGGCACGTCGACGGGCGAAGGCAGGTAATCCACCACGGCGTCCAGCAACAGTTGCACGCCCTTGTTACGGAGGGCCGCGCCGCAGAGCACGGGGACCAGCCCCGAGTGGATGACCGCCTTGCGGATGGCCTGCCGCAGGATCGGAGGTTCGATATAGCCCCCTTCCAGGAAACGGGCAAGAATGGCGTCGTCGTGGTCGGCGAGGGTTTCGAGCAGGTGTTCGCGGGCCGTTTCGGCGGCTTCCGCGCAGGGGCCGGGGATGCCGGCCTCGGTATAAACCGTTCCGTAGGGATCGGAATCCCCGCTCCAGATCCGGGCTTTCATTTCCACCAGGTCGATGACTCCCGTGAAGGCGTTTTCGGACCCGATGGGGATCTGCACGGGGAGGGGCTTGGCGTTGAGTTTCCAGCGGATCTGTTCCACCACGCGGTTGAAGTCGGCGCCGGCGCGGTCCATCTTGTTGATGAAGGCGATGCGGGGGACATGATAGCGGTCCGCCTGCCGCCAGACGGTTTCGGACTGGGGCTCGACGCCGCCGACGGCGCAGAAGAGGGCCACGCAGCCGTCGAGAACGCGGAGGGAGCGCTCGACCTCCATGGTGAAGTCGACGTGGCCGGGAGTATCGATGATGTTGATCTGGAAACCCTTCCAGAAACAGGAGGTGGCGGCGGCGGTGATGGTGATGCCGCGTTCCTTTTCCTGTTCCATCCAGTCCATTTCGGCGGCGCCGTCGTGGACCTCGCCGATTTTGTGAGTGCGTCCCGTATAATACAGGATGCGTTCGGTCGTGGTCGTCTTCCCCGCGTCGATATGCGCGGCGATGCCGATGTTCCGAACGAGGGAAAGAGAAGTGTCTTTCGCACACACAGCCGTCATCTTCTCACATCCGTGGCAGGATGCCCGGGGCGATGTCCCGTCCGGGTTCCTGCCACGTTTCGCTTTCTGGATTGTCGGATCCGGGCCGGATCACCACCGGTAATGGGCGAAGGCCTTGTTGGCCTCGGCCATGCGGTGGGTGTCGATTTTCTTTTTGATGGCGTTGCCCTGGTTGGCGGCGGCTTCCATGAGTTCGCCGACCAGTTTCAGGGTCATGCCCCGGTCGGAGCGGGCGCGGGCGGCGCCGATCAGCCAGCGGATGGCCAGGGTTTGGCGGCGTTCGGGCCGGACTTCGACGGGCACCTGGTAGGTCGCCCCGCCCACGCGGCGGGAGCGCACTTCCAGGGAAGGCTTGGTGTTTTCGATGGCGTTTTTGAAGATTTCCAGGGGATCCTGGCCCGATTTTTTCTGAATTTCGCGCAAGGCCTGGTAGAAGATCCGTTCGGCGGTGGACTTTTGGCCGCGCTCCATCAGGTTGTTGATGAATTTGGCGACCAGTTGACTGCCGTAGACGGGATCGGGCAATACTTTACGGGTTACTGCTCGGTTTTTACGTCCCATGATTCTCTATCCTATCCGGTTGATTCGCGAACCGCCCCGCGCGGAAGCCGCCGGGGATTTTGAGCGCCGGACGCTCCACCGCCCGGGACGCCCTTGAGACCGCCGGGATCCGCGGGGCGCAAAGGCTTGATCCCTGGATTACTTAGGCCGCTTGGAGCCGTATTTGGACCGTCCCCGCCGCCGGGCCTCGACACCGATGGTTTCGAGGACGCCGCGGACGACGTGATAGCGGACGCTGGGCAGGTCCTTGACGCGTCCGCCGCGGATGAGCACGATCGAGTGTTCCTGCAGGTTGTGCCCCTCGCCCGGGATGTAGGCGTTCACTTCGATGCCGTTGGTGAGCCGCACGCGGGCGACCTTGCGCAGGGCGGAGTTGGGCTTTTTGGGGCTCATGGTCCAAACCCGGGTGCAGACGCCCCGTTTTTGGGGGCATCCCTGCATGGCCGGGGCCTTGCTTTTCTTCTTTTTGGTCTTACGTCCCCGCTTGATCAATTGGTTGATGGTCGGCATGGACTGACAAACCCTTCCTGCTCGTGATTGATGACGCCTCGCCACAATAAGAGCCGCGGATCTACGGAGGAGACGGTTCCCGCCGGCGGTGCGGTCCGGCGGCAAACCAGAGCGGCGGTCCCCGTGAAGCAAACACAAGGAAAAGAGGTTAATCCGCCGCCCGTCCTCCGTCAACCCTTCCAGCCGGTTCCTCCCGCTTTTTTCCGGCTTTCCGCCCGGCCTAGGCCAGGACTTTCTCCTGCTCGCGGGAGAGCAGTTTTTCGTAGTAGGGGCGGTGCACATCCCAGCCGGTCCCGGCGGGGATGAGGTGGCCCATGATGACGTTTTCCTTCAGTCCCAGGAGGTGGTCCATTTTGCCGGCGATGGCGGCCTGGGTCAGAACCCGGGTCGTTTCCTGGAAGGAGGCGGCGGAAATGAACGACTCGGTGCCCAGCGAAGCCTTGGTGATGCCCATGAGTTTGGGTTTGAACTGGGCCGGTTTGCCGCCTTGTTTGTGCACGCGTTCGTTTTCGCGGTTGACCAGGAAGCGGTCGACGTCGTCGTCCTGCAGGAAGATGGTGTCGCCCGGATCGATGATGGTCACCTTGCGCATCATCTGGCGGACGATGACCTCGATGTGCTTGTCGTTGATGCTGACGCCCTGGAGGCGGTAGACCTCCTGGATTTCGTTGATGAGGTATTGCTGGGTGGCGCGTTCGCCCATGACTTCGAGGTACTCGTGGGGGTCGATGGAGCCGTCGACGAGTTTATCGCCGGTGGAGACCCAGTCGCCGTCGCTGACGATGACGTGTTTGCCGGCGTCGACCTCGTGGGCGGTGAGGATTTCGCCGTCCCGGTCGGTGATGACGATGAGGCGGGTGCCGCGCTTGCGTTTTTTCTCGAGTTTGCGCTCCATTTCCTCGTTGATTTCCTCCGGCATGGGGAGGCGGACCCAGCCGTCGACCTTGGTGATGATGGCGAGGTCTTTTTGCTTGGGACGGCGGGCTTCAAAGAGTTCCTCGACGCGGGGCAGGCCGCCGGTCACGTCGCGGGACTTGAAGGTTTCCCGGGGGATCTTGGCGAGAATGTCGCCGGGCTGGATATCCGCGCCGTCGTTGACGACGATGTGCGCCCCGGAGGGCAGCGAATGGTATTCGACGTCCGTCCCGTCCCGCTCGATGACGATGGTGGGATGCTTGTCCTCGCGGTGTTCCATGACGATCATCTGCGAGGCGGCGCCGCTTTCAGGCCGCTGGCGGCGCATGGTGACACCCTCGTGGATCTGCACAAAGCGGCAATAGCCCTCCTGCGTCGCGATTTCCGCCTTGAAATAGGGATCCCACCGGGCGATGACGCGGCATTCCTCCTTTGGCCCCCCCACGCGGGTGAAGGAGGCGCCCCGGCGGACGACTTCCCCGCCGTCGGCCACGAGGATGGTGGCGCCCAGGGGGATGCCGATTTCCAATTGGTTGAACTTGTCGACAACCTGGTCGGTGTGGGCCAGAATGGTCCCGCCCAGCACGTCGGCGCCGTCCTCGACGGCCAGGATGGAGCCGGCGGGCAGGGTGTATTCCTCCATGACCTTTTCATCCCGGTCCACCACGCACAGGCGCGGGACGCGGTCGCCGGCGAATTCGGTGATCACGGACTTGAGTTGATTGGTCACCGGATCGAGAACGCGGCGGACGGTGGCTTTCTCGATGATGTCTTGGTAGCGCACCTTGCCTTCGGACAGGCTGATGACGGGGGTGTCGTGCCAGGCCAGGACCTGGCCGGGTTTGACGGCGGCGCCGTTGTGGACCGCCAGGCGGTGGCCGGGCTGCAACGGATATACTTCATCGGTCTTGCCCTTGGCGATGACCAGTTCGGCGTTGGCGCACGAGCGGGGCACCGTGGGAACGCCGTCCACCGCGTCCCAGGCGCCATCGGGCAGGTGGCGGAAGGAGACCTTGCCGGCGTGTTGGGAGATCAGCGGGATCTGGAGCGGATTCCAGGAGGCGATGGGTTCATCGGGCTTGCAACGTTCGCCGTCCTTATAATACAGGACCGCGCCGGCCGGGAGGTTGGGAAAGCGGGTCAGTTCCTTCCCGCGGGAGTTGGTGAGGATGAGGGAACCGCCGCCCTTGGTCACGACGAAGTGCTTGCCGCTTTCCACGGTTTCGAGCAGGTCGAATTTCACGTACGGTTCGCTTTTGCTCTTGAGCGGGGGGCAAACGATGCCGGAACGCAGGAGCAAGGGCCGGCCGATGGAATTGACGGAGACCTGCTCGCCGCGCCGGTTCGTGACCTGGCGGAGGTTGACGTATTTGATCACGCCCGATTCGCCGTCCCGCAGACCGCCGAAACCGTCGTCGTTGCGGCGGATGGCCACTTCGGATTCCTCGATGATCCGGCTGGTGGTCCCGCCGATGTGGAAGGTGCGGAGGGTCAGCTGGGTGCCCGGTTCGCCGATGGACTGGGCGGCGATGACGCCCACCGCCTCGCCGATGCGGGTGAGGCGGCGGCGGGAGAGATCCCAGCCGTAACATTTGGCGCAAACGCCGCGGGGGGAGGCGCAAGCCGTGACCGAGCGGATGAAGACCTTATCGATGCCGCAATGGCCGATCAGGCGGGCGGCTTCTTCGCCGATGACCTCGCCTTGCGGGACGATGACGGCGCCGGAGATGGGATTGACGATGTCCTCGGCGGCGACGCGTCCCAGGACGCGGTCATCGAGGGTTTCGATGATCTGGTCGCCCTCCTTGATGGCGCTGACGAGGAGGCCGGACAGGGTGCCGCAATCCTCCTCGGTGATGATCAGGTCCTGGGCGACATCGACGAGGCGGCGCGTGAGATAGCCGGCCTCGGCGGTCTTGAGGGCGGTGTCGGCCAATCCCTTGCGGGCGCCGTGGGTGGAGATGAAGTATTCGAGGACCGAGAGGCCTTCCTTGAAGTTGGACTCGATGGGGGACTCGATGATTTCGCCGATGCCGCCGGTGAGTTTCTTCATGGGTTTGGACATCAGGCCGCGCATGCCCGCCAGCTGGCGGATCTGTTCCTTGGATCCGCGGGCGCCGGAATCGGCCATGATGAAGACGGGGTTGAAGCCCAAATTGTCCTGCTGCAGTTCCTGCATCATGGCTTCGGCGACGGCGTTGGTGGTTTGGATCCACCGGTCGATGACCTTGTTGTAGCGTTCGATGTCGGTGATGGCGCCCTTTTCGAAGTTCTGGATGATTTCCTGAACGTCCTTGCGGGCCTCCTCGAGCAGGTGGTGCTTGCTGGAGGGCACGATCATGTCGTCGAGGCCGATGGAGATGCCGCCCAGCTTGGCGTAGTAGTAACCCAGGTTTTTGAGGTCATCCAGAAACTGGGCGGTGCGTTCCTTCCCGTTGATGTTGTAGCATTGCGAAACCAGGGCCGCCAGTTCCTTCTTGTTCATCACCCGGTTGGCGAAGCGGAGGTTTTCGGGCAGGATGTCATTGAAGAGGATGCGGCCGGCGCTGGTGCGCATGCGGACTCCCCCGATGCGCACTTCGATTTCGTCGAGGAGTCCGATGTCGCGGTGATCGTAGGCGATGATGGCTTCGGTTTCATTGGCGAAACGCCGGACCGCCTCGGGATCGGCGGGCTTGCGGATCTTGGTCAGGTAATAGCAGCCCAGGACGATATCCTGCGTGGGGCTGGTGATCGGCTTGCCGTCCGAGGGGCCGAGGATGTTGTGATGGGCGAGCATGAACTCCTTGCACTCGCGCTGCGACTCGGCGGAGAGGGGGACATGGACGGCCATCTGGTCGCCGTCGAAGTCGGCGTTGAAGGCGGTGCAGGACAGGGGATGGAGGCGAATGGCCTTGCCTTCCACCAATTTGGGCTGAAACGCCTGAATGCCCATGCGGTGCAGCGTGGGGGCGCGGTTGAGCAGCACGGGGTGGTCCTTGATCACCTCTTCCAGCACGTCGAAGACCTCGGGATCCTGGCGTTCGATCTTGCGCTTGGCGCTGCGGATGGTGGTGACTTCGTCCAGTTCCTCGAGCCGGCGGATGATGAATGGTTCGAACAGTTCGAGGGCCATCTGCTTGGGCAGGCCGCATTCGTTGAAGCGCAGATCGGGGCCGCAGACGATGACGGAGCGGCCGGAATAGTCGACGCGTTTGCCGAGGAGGTTCTGGCGGAAGCGGCCCTGCTTGCCCTTGAGCATGTCGCTGAGCGACTTGAGGGGGCGGTTGTTGGAGCCCTTGACCGGGCGTCCGCGGCGGCCGTTGTCGAGCATGGCGTCGACGGCTTCCTGCAGCATGCGTTTTTCGTTGCGGATGATCACTTCGGGGGCGCGCACTTCCTTCAGGCGGCGGAGGCGGTTGTTGCGGTTGATGACCCGGCGGTACAGGTCGTTGAGATCGGACGTGGCGAAGCGCCCGCCGTCCAGGGGGACCAAGGGCCGCAGGTCGGGGGGAATGACGGGCAGGACTTCGAGAATCATCCATTCCGGTTTGTTGTTGCTTTGCCGGAAATCCTCGACGACCTTGAGGCGCTTGATGTTCCGCTTGACGCGCTGTTTTGATTTGCCTTCCCGGATGCTGGCGCGCAGTTCGGCGGCCAGCTGGCCGAGATCGAGCGGCTGGAGGATTTCGCGGATGGCCTCGGCGCCCATGCCGGCGCGGAATTCGGTGCTGTATTCCTCGCGCAGGCGGCCGTATTCGCGTTCGGAGATGATGTCCAGGTAGTTGAGGCCGGTGCTGCCGGGATCGAGGACGATGTATTCCTCGTAATACAGGACGCGCTCCAGGGCCTTGACCGACAGATCCAGGAGCAGGGCCATGAGGCTGGGAACGCCCTTGGAGAACCAGATGTGGGCGACGGGCATTTCCAGCTCGATGTGTCCGAGGCGGCTGCGGCGGACCTTGGACTGGGTGACCTCCACGCCGCACCGGTCGCAGACCACGCCGCGGTGCTTGATTCCCTTGAACTTGCCGCAAGCGCATTCGAAGTCCCGGGTGGGGCCGAAGATGCGTTCGCAGAAGAGGCCGTCGTTCTTGGGTTTGTAGGTTTTATAGTCGATGGTTTCGGGATTTTTAACCTCCCCGTACGACCAGCTGCGGATCTGGTCGGGCGAGGCGAGAGAAATACGGATGGCCCGCACTTTGTTGATATCGCGAATTTCGTCTTCCCGCCGTTTCGCGGCCGGGGTTTGCAACGATTTCCACATGGATTCTCTCCTCATCTGGCTGGACCAGGTTCGAGTGCGTTTTTTCAGTGGCTGGATTCGACCAATTCGGCTTCCTGGACCGGTTCGGAGGCCGGTTCGCCGTTGTCCCCGCCGGCCTGATCTTCGACCAGTTCGATGCTGAGGCCGAGGCTCTGCAGTTCCTTGACCAGAACGTAGAACGACTCGGGCAGGCCGGGCGCGCGGGCGTTTTTGCCCTTGACGATAGCTTCGTAGATGCGGTTGCGGCCCACGATGTCATCGGACTTGACCGTGAGCAGTTCCTGCAGGGTATGGGCGGCGCCGTAGGCTTCGAGGGCCCAGACTTCCATTTCGCCCAGGCGTTGGCCGCCGAACTGCGCCTTGCCGCCCAGGGGCTGCTGGGTGACGAGCGAGTACGGACCGATGGAGCGGGCGTGGATCTTGTCGTCGACCAGGTGGTTGAGCTTGAGCATGTAGATGAAGCCGACGGTGACCTTTTCGTCGAAGGGCTCGCCGGTACGGCCGTCATAGAGGACGGTCTTGCCGGATTCGGGCAGGCCAGCCTTCTTGAGCAGGTCGACGACATCCGATTCCTTGGCCCCGTCGAATACGGGGGTGGCGACATGGAGGTTCAATTTGGCGATGGCCCATCCCAAGTGGGTTTCGAAAACCTGGCCCACGTTCATCCGGGAGGGAACGCCCAGGGGGTTGAGGATGATGTCGATGGGGGTTCCGTCCGCCAGGTGTGGCATGTCTTCCACGGGCACGATGCGGGAGACGACGCCCTTGTTGCCGTGGCGTCCGGCCATTTTATCGCCGATGGAAAGGCGTTTCTTCTTGGCGACGTAGACCTTGACCATTTTGAGGACGCCAGGAGGCAGATTGTCGCCGGTCTTGATGTACTCGATCTGTTTTTCGTACTGCTGGTTGACGTCCTCAAGGTCGCGCTGGTACTGCATGCGGATGCGGTCGAGGACGGGATCGTCGAGAACGGTGAGTTCGCGGACGTCGATACCGGCCAGTTTCTTGAGATCGTTCTTGGTCAACGACTTTCCCTTGGAGAAGAGGATCTCGCCGGTGGTCGGATTGAGCACGTCGCCTTGCAGTTCGAGGCCCGCGAGCGTGTTTTCGATGCGCTGGGCCCAATCATCCTGGAGGTCCTTGATCTTCTTTTCCTTTTCGGCCAGGAGGCGCTTGATGGCGCGCTCGTCCTCGGTGCGTCCCCGGCCGCCGCGCAACTTGCGGGAGAAGACCTTGACGTCGACCACGGTGCCCTCGGTCCCGGGGTGGGCCTTGAGGGAGATGTCCTTCACGTCCTCGGCGCGCTTGCCGAAGATGGCGCGCAGGAGTTTTTCGACGTTGGAGGTCTGGACCTTGCCCTTGGGCGAGATCTTGCCGACCAGAATGTCGCCCGGCCGGACCGGGGCGCCGATGCGGATGACGCCGTTTTCGTCGAGATTCTTGAGGGCGTCCTCGCCGACGTTGGGAATGTCGCGGGTGATTTCTTCCTCGCCCAGTTTGGTATCCCGGGCTTCGACCTTGAATTCCTCGATATGGATGCTGGTGAAGACATCATCGCGGATGAGGCGTTCACTGACGACGATGGCGTCCTCGAAGTTGGCCCCTTCCCAGGACATGAAGGCCACCAGGACATTTTTCCCGAGCGCCAGTTCGCCCTTGTCGGTGGCGGGGCCGTCAGCGATGACCCATCCCGCCTCGACATGCTGCCCGGCGCGGACGATGGGTTTCTGGTTGATGCAGGTGTTCTGGTTGGAGCGGACGAATTTCTGGAGATGGTATTCATCCATGTCCTTGTCGGTCATGGGTTTGTCGGGCCGGATGCGGATGTAATTCGCGGAGACGTATTCCACCGTGCCGGGACGGCGGGCGACCACGACCACGCCCGAGTCCTTGGCGGCCTTGTATTCGATGCCGGTGCCCACGAGCGGAGCGTCGGTCTTCATGAGGGGAACGGCCTGGCGCTGCATGTTGGAGCCCATGAGGGCGCGGTTGGCGTCGTCGTGCTCGAGGAAGGGGATCAGGGCGGCCGAAATGGACACCAGTTGCTTCGGCGAGACGTCCATAAAGTGGACCTGCTCGGGGGAAACCCGGGGGTAATTCTCGCGGAAGCGGGAGAGAACCTGGTCGCGGACGAAGCGTCCCTTGTTGTCGAGGGGGGCGTTGGCCTGGGCGATGATGCATTCGTCCTCGTCGTCGGCGGTCAGAAAACGGATCTCCTTGGAGACCACGCCGTTCTTGACGACGCGGTAGGGGGTTTCGATGAATCCGAACTCGTTGACCCGGGCGTAGGTGGAGAGGCTGGAGATCAGGCCGATGTTGGGGCCTTCCGGCGTCTCGATGGGGCAGATGCGCCCGTAGTGGGTGTGGTGCACGTCCCGGACCTCGAAGCCGGCCCGCTCGCGGTTGAGGCCGCCGGGCCCCAGGGCCGAGAGGCGGCGCTTATGGGTCAGTTCGGAGAGGGGATTGACCTGGTCGAGGAACTGGGAAAGCTGGCTGCGCCCGAAAAAGTCGTTGATGGCGGTGGTGATGGGCTTGGCGTTGACCAGGTTGCGGGGCATGACGTTGACAAGGTCGAGAATGCCCAGTTTTTCCCGCACGGTCCGTTCCATGCGGGCGAGGCCGACGCGGATCTGGTTTTCCAACAGCTCGCCGATGGTGCGGACGCGGCGGTTGCCGAGATGGTCGATATCGTCGGATACCCCCTCGCCGCGGTTCAGTTTCAAAATATATTTAATGACGTAAACAATGTCCTCCGGGACCAGGGTGACGGTGTCGAGGTCCACGGTGAGGCCGAGTTTCTTGTTGAGGCGGTAGCGCCCCACGCGGGAGAGGTCGTAGCGGCGGGGCTTGGTGAACAGGTTTTCGAACAGGGCGATGGCGTTCTTGATGGCCGGGGGTTCGCCGGGGCGCAGGGTCTGGTAGATTTCGTTGAGGGCGCTGTCGCGGTCGGTGGTGTTGTCCTTGAGCAGCGTGTTGCGGATCACGGAGTAATCGCGCTCGTCGCCTTCGACGATGGTGACGGCGGGGATCTTCATCTCGAGCAGTTTGTCGAAGATGGCGTCGTTGATATCCATGCCGCTTTCCACCAGGGTGACGTTGGTCTCGGGATCGACGATATCGCGGGCCACGATCTGGCCGAGGAGGGCGGCCCGGGCGCGGGGGGTGATTTTGATCTCCTTGTGCTGGACGAAGAGGTTGAGGATCTCGTCGTTGCTGGAATATCCGAAGGCGCGCAGGAGGACGGTCACGGGGAGTTTGCGGCGGCGGTCGATGATCACCGACAGGACGTCGTTGAGGTCGTTTTCAAATTCCAGCCAGGCTCCGCGGTTGGGAATGATGCTGCCCTGGATCAGCCGCTGGCCGCTGTGGTGGGTTTCCACGTTGAATGTCGCCCCGGGGGACCGGTGCAGCTGGCTGACCACCACCCGCTCGGCGCCGTTGACGATGAAGGTGCCCCGCTCGGTCATGAGGGGGATTTCGCCCAGGTAGATATCCTCCTCGCGGATATCCACAATGCTGGCTTCTTCCTCTTTCTCCTTGCCGCCGCTCTTCACCACCAGGCGGACCTTGATGCGCAGCGGGGCGGCGAAAGTCATGCCCCGGTCGATGCATTCCATCACCGAATACTTGGGCCGTCCCAGGGTGTATTCGACGTAATCCAGCGTGGATCCATCCCGGCCCTTGATGGGAAAAATGGAGTGTAAAGCCTGGTGCAGGCCGAGCATCTTGCGCCGGCCGGGCAATTCGTCCTGTTGGAGAAACTGATTGTAGGAGAGTTGCTGAGTCTCGATGAGATCCGGAAGGTCGACCACGTCTTGAATCTTAGCAAAACTCTTCCGTTCCCGCCAAGGACACGTGTCAGTTGCATGTTTCATCAACCTTCTCCTCTGACCTGTATGGTGTAAGTGAATCCGATGGTTCGCATGAAATCCGACGTGAAATCCATCCCCCCTCACCCGCCGGACCCGCACGGGGTGGGAATTCCGGGGATACCTTTTACCATAGCCGGAACCCCATGACGCGATGGAAAATAGGATCGTGAATTGAATCGATAAATGAAATACCGGACCCTCGTCCAGTCCTAAGGGAATTCGAACACCCGCATGTCATATTAGGAAGGAAAAACGTAGAATTCGAGACAGAATGATAGCCCGGTGAGAGAGCCATTGCTCCCAAATCGTGGATAAACCAAGTGTGAATCATAGGCGCTTTATTGGAGAAGGGTATCGATCCCGGACCGTGCTCACCATAACCTGACGATTGTTCGAACCTGCTATTTTAGGTCATGGCCCGATAATGTCAAGAGGAATCAACACTTTTTGAGAGAATTCCCACGCGTTTGGAATATTTTTTCCTGGAATGAAACAACAATCAGCGTAAGTACATTAAATACAGTACATTGCATTAACCATGGCTCCGGTCCGGATTTCATCGGCTTCCGGTAAACCATTCCATTTCTCCCCGAAAATCCAGCTGGCGGGAATACTGGCCGGTTGGAATTATGGATGAAGGTTCAGCCATCCCGCCTGTGGTTTCTTCTCGTCCCCGCCCCCGGTTCCAATCATCTCCCCGTCCGTCCTTGCGTAAATCAAACCGCCCCTCGGATGCCGGAGAAGGAATGGTTACGATGGCTCTGGCTGGGAACCCGCATGTTGGCCGAGCCTCTTTATACCTTATTCTTTATTGCGGGTTTGTCGGCCTGTTGGAACACGACCGAATTGAAACGATGACCGGCGCAATCCCAGCCTGGTCGCGAAACCGTTGGAGGAAAACCGAGCCTTTTTGGACGGCCGGGAGGTGCAATGCGTTGCGGCGCACTCCAATAGAGCCATGCTGGCAATGGAGGCTCTGGGCTGGAAAGAGGCGTGGAAGGGGCTTTATACCATATATAACAGACCCAATTTGTAAGGTCCGCTTGTTGAAGTCAGAATCGGCAGGCAAGAAATAAAGGAGAGTAGTCTTTGAATAACCGATTACCCATTTTCCCTCTTCCCCCGGGAGAGGGAAGTTGGGGTAGTTTTCTCCGGCCTGATCCATGGGGAACCGATCGCCTCCTTTAGAAGATGTACGCACATGCCGGATGAGTCCAAAAAAAATTAATAAATTCTATTGACAAATTGAATTATTCAATCATAATATTGAATTATTCAAACATGAAGGCGATTATGGAAAAGAAAATCGTCTCACAATGTCCGGTATGCAAGAGCGGCCTGATGGTCACCCAGTTGAGCTGTCCGGCCTGCCAAACCCAGATCGGCACGCAAATCCCAGCTCCGGCCTTTTTCCAGATGCCGGAGGATTTGCAGGATTTCGTGCTGGTGTTTCTGCGCAACCGGGGCAACATCCGGGACGTGGAAAAGGAGTTGGGGATCTCCTATCCCACGGTCTGTAAAAAATTGGATAAAGTCAACGAATACCTCGGCAACCGGAAACCGGCGGTGAACCGGTTGGAGATACTCGAGCGGCTGGAGCGAGGGGAAATCACCGCCAAGGAAGCCGCGCAGTTGCTACGGGAGGCGTGAAATGGTCGAAGAAAAGACATTCCTCGAGGAGTGGGCTGCCTGGTTTACGGTGGATAACGAAATTGCCATCACTTTAATCTTGCTGGGCATGTCGTTGGTCATGATCCCCGCCGCCTGCTTGTATCTGAAGACCGGCTTTTGGAAATCCCTCAGCTTCGCGGTGGCCGCGTTCGTGATTGGCTTCACGATTCTACTCAGTGAGACCCAAGGAATCGATGAAACCCATTTCGTGATCATCGCCATGGCCGATTTGATCATCCTGCTGGCCGCGCGGATGTACATCAAGTGGATCGGCGGGGGACTCACCGAGCAGGAACAGCTGCCGGGAATGGAGGGTATCCGGGCCTGGCTCAATG
Source organism: bacterium (assembly GCA_041946805.1). Lineage (GTDB taxonomy): Bacteria > Hinthialibacterota > Hinthialibacteria > Hinthialibacterales > Hinthialibacteraceae > JABLXU01. The sequence continues at coordinate 21,971 of JBHGBC010000050.1, read as the reverse complement.
CAGGCAACATGCTGGTGTGCCTGGGCATCGCGTTTTGCGCCTGGGTTTGTACGGAGATCCCTGATTTTGAAGCGGCCCTCATCGCCTTGCCGGTCACGGTGGGAGTTTTGTTGGTTTATCCCCTCGGGAATACCCTTTTTTCTCACTTCCGGTCTGAAAAAAGCGCGGAAGATTTGACCACCGCCCAGGTCAAAGTCTTGGAACTGCTGGAACAGGGGAAAATATCGCCGGCGGAATGCGGGGAGCTGCTGAGCGCGTTGCGGTCCCGGAAAGCCAGTGAGGAAGAACAAACGGAATCCACCACGCACCCATAGAATAACTCACCCCCGGCCCTTCTCCCATAAAGGGCTGATCTTCAGCCCAAAGCCGTATCCGGATGTCATCCCCGAGAAAGCGAGGGATCAGAAAAAGGCGGTATGGTTTCCCCACACGAATGAGCAAAGCGAAAGGTAAGTACATCGGATTAAAGGATTTCCCTCACCCTGGCCCTCTCCCGGGGGGAGAGGGGATCAGGCGATTGATTACCCCGGCCAACCCGATTGAGCCGCAGCCGGACAGGCTTGAAAAAAAATTCGCACTTGTAGGATGAACCATATTTATACCGCCCTTACAGGGCTTGGAATTTTTATTGTGCCAAAACCCAGGGCGTTGCCCTGGGCTATCTTATTGCGCGCCGTTGGCGCTGGGAATTAGTTTTGGTGGGCTACGCTGTGCTTTGAGCCCACCCTGCCGAAACTGGGTTATGCTCATACCGCGCCGTTGGCGATTGAAAAAACAGCCCTACAAATTGCGAATGAATCCTTGACGGGATTCAGCCACAAATGATCAAGTCTATGGACAGGCCTTGGATTGTCGAAGGCGCCTATCAATAATGTCTCCCTTGTGAATAATCATCCCCATCTCAAAAGGAGGGAGTCGCGTTCGTGATCGAGGCGGTGATTTTTGACATGGACGGCGTGTTGGTGGACACCGAGGAATTCATCTGCGAGGCGGCGATGAAATTCTTCGCCGAACTGGGTGTCCGGGTCAAAGCCGAGGATTTTCTGGATTTCGTGGGCATGGGCGAAAACCGGTACATCGGCGGCGTGGCGGAAAAATACGGGGTGGAGATCGAGATCGTCCAGGCCAAGAAGCGGACGTACGAAATCTATGACGAGATCGTGCGCGGGCGGATCGTACCGCTGGACGGGGTCATGGAGTTCCTGGACCGCTGCCACGGCCTGGGGCTCAAAACCGCCGTGGCCACCAGCGCCGACCGCACCAAGATGGACATCAACCTGCGGGAGATGGGACTCGCCGAGGAGGATTTCAACGCCTGCGTCAACGGATTGGAAGTAGAACGCAAGAAGCCGAATCCCGACATTTTTCTCTTCGCCGCCCAAAAAATCGGCGCGGAACCCACGCGCTGCCTGGTGGTGGAGGACGCCATCTCCGGCGTGCAAGCAGCCAAGGCGGCCGGGATGAAGTGCCTGGCCCTGACCACCAGTTTCACCCCCGAACGACTGGTTGGGGCCGATTGGATCGTCCCCACCCTGGCCCAAGCCCCGCTGGAAGCCACGGCCTGGTAGCCGATTCCGGTTAACCATAAGGAATATCCTGGAAATCAGTTAGCTCCAGCCGCGGTAAAGCATAACCGCATCTGGTTATCCGCCATTCGACCAACCTTCCTCTCGCACTCCCCTCTCCCTCGGGGAGAGGAACCGGGAGAGGATCACGATGAGGGAATGCCGTAAACGTGGCTTCCACCTCACGGATCACACGGTTATCGCATCAATCCAACAAGGATTACCCTCTCTCCTATTCCGCTTTCATCCCAAGGGGAAACTCCCTTGAAAATGTTTATAATATAGATAAAATTAATCATCAATTTCCAAGAAAGGCTCAAAGAAATGAATCCGATTCGATTTTCGATACTACGTTATTGCCTGTTCGTCCTGATGGTTCTGGGCGTTGCGCTACCCGTACCGGCGGTGGATATCTTTCTGAATATTAAAGATATCGAAGGTGAATCGACGGCCACCGGCCATGAGAAAGAAATCGTGGTCGATTCCTGGAGCTTGGGACTTTCCAATACCGTGATCCGTGAAGGGGGTGGTGGTGCGAGAGCAGGTAAAGTCAAATTTAACGATATTCAAATTACGAAAAGAATCGACAAGTCCACCCCGCTGTTGATGATGGCCGCCAGTTCCGGACAACCTGTCCCCCAGGCGGTCCTCACGATCAGCAAGCGCGGGGAAGACAAACCCGTGGATTATATAACCATCACCCTGAAGGATGTGCTCATTACCTCCATTCAACTGAGCGGAGACAGCGGGGACGGCCAGATGAGCGAGGATATCACCATCAATTTCGGGGAAATCCAATTTGAATACGCGCAGCAAAAACCGGATGGAACGTTTGAAAAGCCGATCAAATACGGCTGGAACTTGTTGGAGAACATAAAAAAATGACCGGATCCCATCCAACCGCCCCCGGTATTCCAGATAACGCAGGTGATGCAAAAGGTCCCGCCGGAAACAGGATCCGCTTATGAAATCGAATTCGTTATCCCGCTTGACCATATCACGGTTCATGGCCTTGTCGGCCTTTTTGGGATTCTTCCCGGCGGCCGCCTTGGCCGAGTACGATCTGTTCATGAAAATCGACGGCATCCCGGGTGAGTCCACAAGCGAAACCCATCCGGGCGAAATCGAAGTGCTGTCCTGGCAATGGGGTTTGTCCCAGACGGTGATCCGGTCCATCGGACCGGGGAATACCGCGGGGAAAGTCAACTATGAGGAAATTCAGATCACCAAGTATATCGACCGGGCGTCTCCATTGTTGATGGCGGCGGTCAGCGAAGGGAAGCACATCAAGCAGGCGGTGCTTTACGCCATGAAGGAAGGGCGCAGTCCCGATGAATCCAAGGTCATCACCATGAATGACGTGTTGGTGACCTCCACACAGCTCGGGGGCGCAGCGGGCGGGGACCGCTTAACCGAAACCATCACGATGCAATTCAACCGGGTGAAAGTGGATTATCAGCCAACCGATCCGAAGGGGAATCCCTTGGACCCATTCATCTCCTTTGTGTGGGACCTGCTGAAAAACAGTGGCTTCGTCACCGGTGTCCCGGCGCCCACGCCCACGGAAACGCCGGTGGAGGTCCCCACTCCCACGCCCCTCCCGGGGGATGCGGGGCCGGTGTTGGTTTTCGATAATCCCATGGATCCCCCGGCCGGACTGGGGCAGCCTATCAACGGCCAGATGGATTTCGATTCACCCGGCGGCCGGAATTTGACCCTGGTCTGCACGGCTTCCACGCAAGGGGCCAAGGATTGGCATGTGTATGTCCGCAAAGGATTCGGCGGGATGAAGTTTCTGGGCCGGACGGGAAGCGGCGGCCATCCCGTATTGAACTGGTCACCAGGCGGTTCTTCGATCCTTAGTCCCGAGTTCGCGAACGGTCCGGATTTCAACGCGATCTATACGTTCCGGATGGTGCGGATCGACGATACGCCGGGGCCGGACGACTATTACGACATGACCGGTATCACCGGTTACAATATTGAAGGCGGCAATTCCCTGCCCCTCTCCTTTCCGGAAATGCCTTATCTGAGCGAGAGAGAAGTGGCCGTGAGCGACGACATTCTGGGACTCGACACGATCGCGCCGGCCGGTTCAACCGGATCGGACACGGATGCTCCCGAATCACGGGCCTTGCAGATCGCGTGGAATTTCGACGCGGACCCGGCGGAGGTGTTCGATTATCATGTGTACATCAGCGTGAATGGGGGGAAATTCGAGTATCTGGGGCAAACGTTCAGCGGAAAAATCAATTATTACTGGTGGACGCCGAACCAGGAGTTCAAGATCAATCCCGCCTATGCCGCGGGTCCGCAAAATGGGAATATTTACCAATTCCGTGTTTATTTACTCCCCTTCGCGGGCGATTCCCAGACCATGGACAGCGGCAAGGTGATGTATTCCGTGGATTGAACGCGGGAGAGTGATTTCACGCCCCCAATCTCCGTACAACGCCTGCGATTCCCCCATGATTTAAGATTCATCCGGCAAGTGGGTATCTACGACGCTTCTGGCCCAGAATTGAAACCTTGGGCCCCGGCGCATGCCGTGCCGGCGGCGCTCGCTGAAGAACCGCACGGCAAACCGGAAGCCCTTCCGTCCGGACTCAATCCGGCGGGATGGATCCGGTGAATTCAAATCCTGGCGGACTGCCAATCTTCGTACGTGGAATGGACCGGGGAAATAGTTCAGACCGCAACAAGAATGAAGTTAAAGAATCTCAATCCGGACGCGGGCGATGCCTTTTTGTTCAAAACCCAGTTCCTTGGCGGCGGCGCGGGAGAGATCGATGATCCGGTTCTTTTGGAAGGGGCCGCGGTCGTTGATGCGGACATACGCCACTTTGTCGTTGTCCAGGTTGGTGATTTTGACCTTGGTGTTAAAGGGGAGCGAGCGGTGGGCGGCGGTCATGGCGTACATGTTGAAGCGTTCGCCGCTGGCCGTCCGGCGGCCGTGGAAGTCGGAGCCATAATATGTGGCCACTCCCACTTGTTCAAGTTGGGATTTTCCGGAAGCAGTAGACAACGGCGGATTTTCGGGAGCGGCGGGTGGCGAAACCGTAGCGGGCGGCGGCGGGATTTCCAACGTGCGGCCGGGTTCTCCGATCCCCGAGGTCGGGAGCGGGTGGGGAACGCGGACCAGGCTATATCCCGCGCATCCTGTCAAGACAGCCGACAGCCAAACTGCCAAGACCGTATTCAAACTCCTGAACGTTCGTCTATTGGCGGTTCCCATAATCCCTCCTCACGCGATGGTTTACACGCAGGTTGCGGTTGCGAAATCTGTGTGGAAATCACTCATGCATCGTTGGTTGCAACGAACCGTTTATTGGATTGGTTACGGGCGCGAACCACATAGTTCGTTCTCTGGATACGTTATCCTAGAGAAACTATATCCATTCAGTTCACTATTGGATTGGATTGCAGCGCGGCCGGGGATTGGGATTGATACACGACAAAGGTGATTTCATTGCCTTTCTCGTTGAAGCGCAATTCCTGGGTAAACTGCCGGATCAAGAACACGCCGCGGCCGTGCGTTTCAAACAAATGGGGCGCTTGCGTCGGATCGAACAATTTGGACTGATCAAAACCCTCTCCTTCATCTTTCACGGTAATGGCGACACTGCCCGAATTGAACCGGGCCTTGATATGGATCTTCTTCTCTTCCGCGTTGCGGTTGCCATGAATGATGGCGTTGATCAACGCTTCATCCAGGGCCAAGCGCAAGCAAAAACAGGCATCATCATCATACCCCAACTGGTTGGCCTGTTGGAGGATTTCCCGTTCCACGGGATAAATGTTCTCGATTTTGCTGGCGATGCGAAAGTCAAGCATACGTTCCATCACACCATCACACATGTCTATTTCATGTGACCGCAAAACCTGCCAACCACTTAACTCACCCAATCCTTGTCCCATGGTAGAGGCATGAACCGGGCCCGTCAAGGGAAAATTCCCTTTCGCAACCGGGAAAAACGATTGCATTTTTCGTGTCTCCCTGACCGTCTCGTGACCCAATCCGTCCCCCGGAGGGGATCCGGCAACCGGATACCCCCCCCGGGTTGGAAAATACTCAACCGGAATGATTGATTTAGATGCAATATGGGTATAAACATAACTAATGTATATTTATATTTTGGAATTGATTCATATCTGAATTACATGCCCGCCTGGGAATTCGTCCGAAGCGAATCCCCGCCGGCCGGTTCCAGAAGTTTTTTCCGTTCCCCGCGGCTTCCGGAGGGAAGCGGAAACGGACAGCCGACACGGGAGACGCGCGGGGATGGGATACGCGTCGCGAATCGGTTGCATCCACATGGAACATCCCGAGGATTCCGCCCTGCGCGTTCCTTCTTCCCGCCCGGTCTTTCCCCCGGTTATTCTGTCCCCCCGTCTTTCACGTTCGCGCCGGGTGGAGTAGCATCATTCCATACTCGACGCATAGCGAACAGAAAGGAAAGTAATCATGAAGCAAGCCGGTATCCTGAGTCTCACGTTACTGCTCGGCGCGGTCCTGGTCCTGGGCGTTCCCGCGGCGGAAGTCACTCCTCTCACCAAGGCCCCCGCGGGCGGCGGCTGGGTTTCGCTCTTCAATGGCCAGAACCTGGACGGCTGGCACTACCGCGGCAAGCCGGACGCCAGCAACCTCGCCAGCTGGTGCGCCATCAACGGCGTGCTGGTCAACGTCCCGCCCACAAAGGAAGGACTGCACGGCATCGACCTCATCAGCGACACCTCCCTGGGCAGCCATGAGCTGTACATCGAGTTCATGGTTCCCCAGAACAGCAACAGCGGCGTGTACCTGATCGGCCAATACGAAATCCAGGTCTTCGACAGTTTCGGCAAGGAGAAACCCACCGATCAGGATTGCGGAGCGATTTACGGCAAGGTGGCCCCCTCCACCAACGCCTCCAAATCCCCCGGCGCCTGGCAATGCTTCCACGCCATCTATCACAAGGCCAAGGTGGATAACGGCAAGGTGGTCCAAAAGCCCCGCATCACCGTGTTCCAAAACGGCGTCAAGATCCTCGACCACGTGGAGATCGAGGGTGTCACCGGCGCGGCGTTGAACAACAACGTGATCGAGGAAGGCCCGCTCTACCTGCAGGGCAACCACGGCCTGGTCCTGTACCGCAATATCTTCTACAAGCCGATCCAGGAGTAGTTGGAGTTGGAGTTGGAGAGGATGCGCGAAACGTCAATCTATTCTATATAGCCTGCCTTCTCTTAGACGCGGGAAAGCCTTCGATCGGGAGGGCGAACCTCCGGATGAGCCGCATTGATTCGAGGCGGTTTTGAATAGGCCCGGCTCGGCGGGAGCCTCGCCCTCCCCAGTTCTATTCTATGACGAATGAGGATTAGTTGGTCATGGTGGGTTCCGCATGGCTCAACCCACCCTAGGTTCACACCAGAAAGGATTGTGTCATGCAACGGCGGGATGTGCTGAAAACCTTGGCGGCGGCGGGGATCCTCGCGGCGGCATCGCCTTCCCGGGGCGCGGCCGAAAAACCCTGGAAGGCCGCCATCGGCCTGAACGGCTTCGCCTCGGTGGCGGGGAAATACAAAAAACTTCATCCCCTGTGGGAAATTCTGGATTTCGCCGCCAACGCCGGTTTCGAAGGCGTGGAACTGGTCGAGGACTGGCCCATGGGCGGATATCCCCAGGCCGGGGAAACGGACCGGATCCGCGCCCTGCGCCGGTTGTACGACGGCTTCGGTCTCCGGATCTTCTCGATTCAAAACGGCGTGGCCGCGGCCTTCGATCCCGATCCCTCCGTCCGGAAGGAATGGCTCCGGCAGTTCGAGGACCGCGCGCGCTTCGCCCAGGCCGTGGGCTGCGAGTGCCTGGGCATGTGGCCGGGCGGCGGTTTGCGCGGACAGACAATCGACGAAGCTTTAAACCGGCTCGCCGAATCGTTCCACGCGGCGGCCGATATCGCCGCCGGACTCGGTCTCATCCCCGCGTTCGAAATCGAGCCGCCTTTTGTTTTCAACACCGAGGAACACATGCGGGCTATCCTGGAAAAGGCCAATCATCCCGCGCTTAGAGTGATTTACGATCCCAGCCATTTCGACCTGATGAACGGCTCGTCCGGCAAGCCACACGAAATGCTGCTGCGGATCGGGGTGGAAAACGTCGGCTATCTGCAACTGACCGACACCGACGGCGCCCTGCGCGATGGAGGGACTTCCAAGCATCTGCCCTGCGGCGACGGCCATGCCCAAATCGATGTCTCGCTCCAAATTCTTCGGGATCGGGGTTTCAAGGGGTGGATCATGATCGACGGGTGGGAAATCCCCGATCAATACGATGCCGCCCGCAAGGGCAAGCAGGCCATCGACCGTTTCAACCAAGCGGCGGGGTGATGGTTGGATTCCGCTTCACTACCCTTACCTGCTTCCTTTTTTCGATCATGTCCCTCTTTCTTCATCTTGCTCCGGTTGCGTCACCTCGAAACTGGGTGGGAACCATTTGCGCTTATCGGCTTCCTGGCCGATGGGCAACCGGCCGCAACGGCGCACCAGGGCCTTGTAGAATTTGTCCGCCTTCCCGGCATCACGATTCGCGAGAAACAGGCCGCCCTCGTACAGCGCCCGGGCGAGGAGGGGATCGTTATCGGGCAGCAGTTTCGCGGCCTGCCACATGAGGTCCGCCGCGATGTACCGGTAATGGAAGCGTTCCTCGGGCCGGGGGGCATGGCGCGCGGCCCGTTCCTTCTCGTCTTTCCCGGCGGATAAGACCTTGACCAGCGAAGCGGGCGCTTGGGGGAAATTGGTGTTGTGCTGGTCCGCGAGGCGGGATTCGGTGGCCCCGCGAAACCGGAAATGCCCCCCATACGCCGTCCAATCCGGATCCACCTCGGTGCCCATCAGTTCCATTCCCTGTTGCCGGGCCAGCCGCGCGGCCGCGATGAGGTTTTCCGCCCGTTTCCGGTTCGAGTTTTTGGCGTTTTGACCCTCCCGAAGGAACCATGAGTATTCCTTGGCGGTCTTGAGAATATCTTCCGGGTAATACTTCCCGGCTTTTTCCCATTCCCCCTGGCGCGCCAGACGCCGGGCGAGCAGGTAACGGATTTTCTCCAGGACTGGACGCTGATTAGACCACCACCCGGCCCGGTTGTTCATCAAGACGGCATCCTTGGCGTGCTTTTGAAGGTATCCCTCCAGTTCCGCCACGGTCAGCACCCGCTCGGCGACATAGGCCGCGTCTTCCCAACAGTTGCCGCGCGCGAAGGTATCCATCGCCTCGAGGTATTCCCGGCGGCCCAGTTTCAGCACGCCCAGCTCGGCGCGCAGATCGGCATCCTCGTAAGCCGGAAACGCGTCCGTGAGGGAACGCAGCAATTCCACCGCCTCGTCGATCTTTCCGTCCCGCAGATGGATTTTGGACTGGATCCATTTTCCTCTCTGGCTCAAAGACTCCGCCATGGACAACCATTTCCGCGCCCGTTCGATGTCGCCCACCTTGTAACTGATCCAGGCCAGGGCTCCCGCCTCGTCCGGATCGAGCGTCACCCCGGCGGCCGTCACCGCGTCCATCCATTCTTGATATTTGATGGGATAATCCCCTGCCATGATCCATGCCGCGACGATCTTCCGGCACAGGGGATCTTCCACCACCATCCTGTCCACGGAGGGTTCCTGAAAAATCCGGGAACAACACCACATCAGGGAGCTGACATTCTCCGCTTGTTCGGGTTTCGCCAGGAACAATTCAAAATAGCGGCGCATGGCTTCCGGGTAGCGTTTTTGTTTGAAGAAGACCATCCCTTCCCACCCCTGGCTGTCCTGGCTCAAACCGAGTGGATCACGGAATCCTTGACGGGCCAGCGAGCGGGTTTGTTCGAAATAAAATCCCGCCCGGGCCACATCGAGCACGATCCACGCTTTCCCCAGCATGAAGGCCGCCCAGGTGGAGCGGTAGCGCCTTTGCTCGGGCGGGAGAGCCAGCAGTTCATCCCAAAATTCGACTGCTTCCTCGAAATTGTTTCCCCGGTAGGCGGCCGCTCCCCGGACATACAGGGCGAACTCCAAGGGCAATTCCTGGAGAAATGTTTCATGGGGAGACAGATCGAAACGGGCCTTGGGTTCACAGGGGCTGAAACAAAAACAACTGTCCTGATCCGAGCCGTCGGCGTAGGTTTTCATGGCCTTGCGCAGGGCTTCATATTGCCGCAGCGCCGCGTCCCGTTTTTCGGCGGGCCAACCTGCCGTTGCTAAAGCCTCACGCAGGTCGTTGAGATCCATTTCGAGGGTAGTCCGCCATTTCGGCCGGGATTGTGTCTCCTGGGGTTCAATCCCGGCTAATTCCAGCAAGAGTTGATAGAACTCCAACTTGGGAACGGAAAGAATCTGTCCTTCATTGCCTCCCCATAAATAGGCGACAGAAAAAGTAGGGTAACACGCATACGATGGAGAAATCCAAAGAACGATAAGCCCCGCGATGAACGCCGGATACGGCCTCCTCATGGAACCACCTCCACGGTATCGATTGCAATTTTCGTATGCCCCGGATTGCCGTCCGGCTCGACGCGGTACCACGCCGCCAGCGTTTCCTCTCCGCAACGGGGGGCGGGACCGGTGAACTGGCCGGCCGGTTCGCCTTCGAGAAAATCCCCCAAAACGTCATAAGCCACCACGTTCCCCGCGATCGAGCTTATCGAAAAACGAATATTCCCTGCCACGTTCTGTTCGCCCGTGTTTCTCACCCAAATCTCATACAGATTCGGCTGAGGATTGCGCGTTTCCGCCACGAAAGAGATGCGGGGATTGCGCCCGTCCATGACGGCTTGCAGGGCGGGCCAAGGCCAGTTCAGGCGGTCCGCATCCACCGGCAGCCGGAACCAGGCCACCCCCCGGCAATACACCGATGGCTCCCGCCGCAGCCAGCGGATCACGCCGGCCATCTCCTCCGCATCAGCCATCACCCGCTTGACCGTGGTTCCGGGATTCCAGGCCGCGGATTCGAGTTCGGCGCTCAGGCCTTGGAAGCGTCCCTTTTCATCGAAGAAAACGTCATAGCCATACGTGGGCAGCGCCAAATAATAAGGATGCCCCAGTTGGTCCGCCCGGCGGAGATACCCGGGGATTCTTTTCGTGTCGCATAGGATGATGGGATCCTGGACAGTCCGGGGCTTGTCCAGCGAATGAACCTGCAGCACATAGGCCGTGGTCTCTCGGATCAATCCCGCGAAGGCGGGGCTTTCCATCCAACTGGGTAACACGGTGATGGAAAAGGCCCAATCCGGGCATTCCGTCTTCAACGCCATCAAAAAGGATCGGTAATCGGCCAGTTTGGAGGTGGGACAATCGTAATCCAGCTGGAATTCACTCAATGTCAGGTTGTTAATGGCGGCTTCAGCCGCGATCCCGCGGACCAACTCCCCGCAGCGCCGGACGGTCTCCGTCATTTGAGACGAAACTACATTGGCGGCGCTTTTAGCGTCGAAACGGAGGACGGGAATCACAGGCTTTTGCGATTTCGCCAAGGTTTTCCAGGATGGATTCATCCGCGCCGCGAGACGAGTCCCCCCTTCCCCGCCTTTCATTTCGGCGGCGAGCACCAGGAAGGCATCCGTGGATTCACCGGCGCGTTCGACCGCTGGCGTAACGTCACGGGTCCAATCCCGCTGCCAGACATACAATGCGATGGGCAGCCGCGCGGTCTTCCGTTCCGGGGGTAAAAGCCAAAACACCCCGGCCAACAGCGCCCATGCGGTCAGTACAATCCCCCACGCAAAAATGTTCGTTCGCAATCTGGTCAAGGGAGGACCTTCCCGGCGGGTTGAAATCCCGGTCCTTTTCAAGACGAGAATTCGGTCTATTTTATTCACCCGATTTTTCGAATTTTGTCTTTATAATCATAAATAAATTCTTACATTCTTATTTCCAGAAAGGGAATCGCGGGAAATGCAGGATACCAGGCCGAACACCGCAACCTTGCGGCAGGTCTGCTTCTCTGTTCCCTCGGGGAGAGGGCCAGGGTGAGGGAATGTGGGTAGAGGAGATATGGACTTTTATGTCCATTCAATACATGGTTTTCCTCTCCGCGGGGCGCTTGCCGGCCGGGCCGGAATAGGAGCGGTATCCAACCTCACCCTGCCAGGAATATATCGAGCAGCGTGAAGGCAAACAGGCCGATGCTAATGAGGCCGTTCACGTTGAAGAAGGCAATGTTCACCCGGGTGATGTCGTCCGGGCGGACCAGCGAATGCTCGTAGAGAATCAGCGCCGCGAAGCCCGCCATGCCCAGGCCGTAAATCCATCCCAGGTCCGCCCGCCAGCCGAACAGCCCGATGCAGATCACGCTGGCGGCATGCAGGGCGAAGGCGGCCCGCAGGGCGTTGATCCGGCCCAGCGAGACCACCAGCGACCGCAAGCCCACGCGGCGGTCGAAATCCTCATCCATGAGGGCGTAGATCACGTCGAAGCCCGCCACCCAGGCCAGCACGCCCGCGGCCAACAGCACGGGGAGCCACTCGAGCGAACCGGTCACGGCGATCCACGCGCCCACCGGGGCGATACCCAACGACAGCCCCAGCACCAGGTGCGAGAGTGAAGTGAAGCGCTTGCAGAACGAATACCCGCAGATAATGAACAACGCCAGCGGCGACAACGCAAACGCCAAGGCATTGAGCTGCCACGCGCCCCAAACGAACAAGCCGGACGACACGAGCCACAACCCGATGGCTTCCGCCAAGCTGACCCGGCCCGCGGGGAGATGGCGGCCGCGCGTGCGGGGATTGAGGCGGTCGAGGTTCCGGTCCACGATGCGGTTGAAGGTCATGGCGCTGGTGCGGGCGGTGACCATGCAGAAGAGGATCCATCCGGTGACCGCGGGGGGGGGAAAGCCGTGGGCGGCCACCAAGGCGCTCATCAAGGCGAAGGGCAGCGCGAATATGGTATGCGCGAAACGGACCAGGCCCAGGTAATTGCGGAGGCGGTCAAGCATGGTTCTCGTTGCACTGCAAGTGCGTCTTCGTGGAGACGGTGTCGATCTCGCCCCATCCGCCCTTGACCAGGCAGCCGCCGTCGAATCCCAGATGCTGGAGGACACGGGAGACGACAAAATCGGTCAATTCACGGATGGACTGGGGATGATGATAAAAACCAGGGCTGGCGGGCAGGATGGTCACCCCGGCCTGGGATAAAGTCAGCATGTTTTGCAGGTGAATCGTATTGTAGGGAGTTTCGCGGGGGACGAGTATCAAGGGACGCCGTTCCTTCATGGCCACGTCGGCCATGCGGCCCACCAGGTTCTCGGAAACGCCGGTGGCGATGCGTCCTAGAGTTCCCATGCTGCAGGGGACCACGGCCACGGCTTTCATGCCGTAGGAACCGGAGGCGGGGGCGGCTCCGACATGGGTGTAATGGTGGTAGATGATCCACTCGTACAGCCGGTTGTCCAAGCCCTCGATGCGGCCGGTGTCCAAGTCGATGTCGACGCCCAGCTCCAGCCTCGCGATGTGCCGGGCGTTGGGGCTGAGGGTCAGATGGACGACCGCCTGGCGGCGCGCCAATTCTTCCAACACCCTCAGTCCATAGAGGATACCGCTGGCGCCGGTGATCGCCAGGCCGATCTTCACGGGATCGCGGGGAACCTCCATCGGCGGTTTCTCCCATCTACACCTCTAAAAATGCAACCGCTTCATTCTAAAGGATTTTAGTCTCTCGTCCGAAAACTGAACAGGGTAAACCAAGCGCCACGGGCGGATCCGTCTCCCCTTTTCCGGATGGCAGGAGCGCCGGGTCCCTTGTATGATAAGATGGAGGACGCCCGGAAGTGGACAACCGCGAAAGGCCGTTCCGGGAATTTTCCATCGAACAAGGGGAATCCGAACGTGAATGAGGAAAACCGCCTGGCGGACATTGTATTGTTGTTGCGCGTGACCCTGATCGTTTGCCTGTTGATCGCGTCCATGTCGGTGTTGGATTCGTTTATCGCGTTGTTCGCGTATTGGGCCTTTTTGACCGGTAAAATGAATCCCGCCGCGCATCCGGAATGGTACGCCGCGTTCCAGGAGATCCACCAGACCTCCGCCCGGTTCATCGCGCTGAACGTCTATAGCCTGTTGTTGTGGAATGGAGTGATCCTCGGTTCGATCTGGCTGCTGCGGTTTCACGCCTGGTCCCGGCAGATGCTGGTGGGGCTGTTGGGGCTGGACATGATCGTGACGGTGGCGCTGCTGTTGTGGGAGGCCTGGACGAAGACCTTGCAAATCGCGGGGCCGGGCTGGTTCATCACCTTGAATGTGCTGCAGACCGGCGCGATCGTGGTGTTGTCCCACCCCCGCGTGATCGAATTGACGGAACAACTATCGCCGCAAAACAAACATCCCGAGCAATCCAAGGAGAACACCGGCGGTTGGTAAGGGAGAAAGGTGGCCGAAACGATCATGAACACTCCGGAACTGCGACTCATCCTCCATTCCTGTTTTTCATCCGCGCAACTGAGGAGCATCCTGCAGGACCTCCCCGCCGGCGCGAATGTGTACGATGCCGCGGTGGACGCCATTCTCAATGAAACCGGGGATGGCTGCGAGCTGATCCGCCTTCTGGACCAGGAAGCCACGCCGCAGCGGAAAAAAATCCAGGCCTTGAAAGCGCCCGAATTGCGCAACGGCATGACCTTCGAGTTCCTGGAGCCGGGGCGGATGCTGGGTTTGGTGCTATGGAGCCTCCTGCGTGACAACCGGATCAGCGCCCACGACCTGGCCGCGCAATTGGCCCGCAAGCATCTCCAATCTCCGGCGGTCTTGGGCTTGGACGAAACGGAGGACGCCCCGCGGGACCGGGACGATTTCGTTTCCCCGGCGGATGAATCCGGCGCCGGCACGGACCTGGATGACGGAATGGGCGGCATACCCTTGGAAGAAATGGAACAACTGGCCGCGGCCTACGCGGCCGATCCGGCCGGCGCGGATTTCGGAAATGAAGCCGTCCTGGACGAGGTGGATTCGCTGCTCGCCTCCTTGGAAAACGAAGAACCCCGATTGACAGAGAAATCAGGCGCGGCGGATCAGCGGAATGATCAATCCATCCCAGCGAGGGAAAAAATGGAACGGGCACACGGCGGCAAAATCCAGAAAACCCGGTATCCCGCCCGGACGGTGCAGCTGGGGGGGATCGACATCTCTCTCGCTTCGCTGACGCGGGCGTGTGAAAAAATCTACGAAGAGCCCATCGAACTGGTTACCGATGACAACTTGATCCACCAGGACAAACTGGTGGTGGTGGGCAAGCAATGCGGCATCCGCATCCTGGCCGGCCCCCGGACCAGCCAGATGGTGGAAACGCCGCTGCCCGACACTGGCGAACCGGTCACCATCGATCCGGACAGCCTCAAATCGGCCCTCTCCCGCATTTACAACGATCCCGTGGAACTGATCCCCGACGCCGCCTTGCTGGCTCAGGGAACCATCGCCTTCGCCGGGAAAACCGCGGGCCTGTTCATTCTCCACAATCCGCGGGTCCGGATCTCCCTTCCCGCCCTCGAGAGTTCCACCGCTAAGGCGCCGGTGATGATCCAGCCCGATTATGGCGCGCTGGACGCCTTGCGGAAACAACTCGCGGCGCTCGAAAGGAAAATCGCCGGTCTGGAGAAAAAAATCGCCGCCCCCACCCCGGAAAAACAATTCCTCGGCATGTTTGACTCGGATAAAGATAAAGAGGAAATCGAGCCGCCCATGACGCTCGAAGAACCGGCCGGCGATCCGTTCGCGGCCGCTGACGAAATTCTCGCGCCCGAAGAGACGCTCGATTCGTTCACGCTCGAGGATTCCCTCAGCGCCGAAACCTTGGAAGCCTGGGAAAAAGCCTTGCTGGAGCCTGACCAGGCGCTCGAAGAACGAATCGTCGATGAACGCATCGAAGAGGTGATCCACGAGGAATCCCCGGTTCAGCCTCCGGTCTCTGAATTCCCCAAAGCCGAAGCCAAGCCGCTCCCGGAGATCAAAGCCGAAACCAGACCCGCGGCGGAAACCAAATCCGTTTTGGATGTCAAGACCGAATCCAGGACCGCGACGGAAGTCAAACTGGAATCCAAACCCATTGCGGAAATCAAGGCGGAGCTCCAACGCGAACCGGAAAAGCCCCGCCCGGCGGATCCCCTCCTCTCCACCATGACCCAGGCGGTCCAGGAAGAGGAGGAAGAAGATCTGGGAGTGGACCTGGGAAGCCTGGGGGACCTCAGCGAGATCGATCTCGCCAGCCTCGGTCTCGAGGAGGAAGAAACCAGCGAAGCGGCGGCCGCTACTGTCACGGCCAAGGAAGATGACATCTTGACGGACGAGGAAATCAGCCTGGACGACTTGAACCTGGATGACCTCGACCTGGAATCCCTTGGGATCGGCGGCCTCTCGAAAAAAGCGGAAACCCAGCCCTCCGGCGGTCCAGTGAAACAGGAAGAAGAGGACCTCGATTTCGACTTGCTGAAAGAACTCGGCCTGACCGATGCCGAGGAAGTGAAACCCGTCAAGATTTTCCGGGGCGAACAAGTCCTGCTGCTCGGCGGCGAGGAGAAGAACGCCGAGGATTACCAGCGGATCGTGAAGGAACTGGGCGGCCTGTGCGCCTGGTATCTCAAACTGGCGGGCGTGCCGGACGGGGAAATCGCCCAACGGGTGGAGCAGGCGGACGTCATGGTCACCTTCTCCTCCGAAGCCATCACCGATCCGGGCATCCTGCTGGCGGTCCAATACGCCAAGGAAAACAACATCCCCGTGTTCCAGCATCACTCGGCCAGCCCCGTCAGTGTGCAGAAATACCTCATGAAACTGAAGGAAGAAGGCAAAATCGGGGTGTGATCCCGGCACGCGAGGCGCGAAGCCTTCCCGCCTTCCCACCCCCGGTCTCACCCTCCCGGCCTTCGGGGGGAGGAAACGCAATCCAACGGTGCATTCCCGTGGTCCCTCACCGGTCCCGCCACCGGTTTCCGTGGTTCACCCGGAGGCGCACCGTCCCGCACGTTACCCGCCAGGCCGATCAATAATCCAGAATCTCCACCATCATGTCATCCCCGCGAAAGCGGGAATCCAGGACATTTCCCAGGATGAATCCTTCGATGAGAACATTCCTCACCTCGGCGCTCCCCCAGTGGAAGTGGAAATCTTACCCGGAGTGCGGAAACAGGAGAATCGATCACGCCTCCTCCGCCAAAAACTCATCCGCCGGATCGAAGGCGGGAATAGGCACCACGATGGTCTTGAAATCGCCAAACCCCCGGTGCGTCACGCCCGGGTGGATCAGCAGGGTTGTCCCCGGTTCCACAGCCAGCAGGTCGCCGGCGATTTCCATGAAACCGCGGCCTTCCAGGATGTGGTAGATCTCCGTGGTCCGCTGGTGAAAATGCCGCCGTGAATCCCGGATGTGGGTGATATGGAATCCCGCCACGGGCGTATCGTCGCGGGTGATGATCCGCGTGCTGGAGCCGCACGGGCACTCGACCGGCGGCACCTCCGCGGCCCGCTTGACAATATAGGGTGGATTTTTCACGGATTCCGGCATGGTCTATTCCTCATTCATTCTGGCTCTTGCCTTTTCTCATTTTACTCCACTCCCCCGGGCGAAAGAACCGCCTGGCGGTTGACCGGTTCCAAAAGACTGACAGAATGCCCGGCATAAGGGAGTTTGCACGATGCGCGAAAAGCCCGCGGATGCTCGTACTCCTCACCGGGCCTTTTTTTTGTCCTGGCGTGGAGCGTGGCTGACCGGCCTGCTGCTGGCCGCCTTCTCCGGATGCGTGTATCTGCGCCTGCTCGAATTTCAAAACCAACTGGCCCAGTTCGATCAGTTTTTCCGGGTGGAAGTCGACGGCCGCTTCATCCTGCACATCCTGGAGCCCAAGATCCTCAGCCAGGATTTGATCTACCTGTCAAGCCTCGATCCCAGCCGCCGGGAAACCGGGGAGGCGGGCGAGACCTGGTATTACGTGTTTCAAAAACTCAAGCCCGATTCCACCCTGGACAGTCCGGATACCCAGATCGTTTTTTCCCTCGGTTTCAATGAGAAGCAGCGGCTGGTGGCGGTGACGTTTTCCCCCCTGTTTCTCAAGATCGTCCCGCCCGAGTTCCTGGAGCAATCCCTTCGCTCCCTGGGCAAGGCCGAGATCGATAAAAAGAACCGGCAACTCCGCGCGAAACCCGAATCCCTCCCCAAAATCAAGCAGGCCCTGCCTACCCGCGCACTCATCGAAAAAGGGCTGGGGATTCCCTTTTCCAGCACCGTACAGGACGCCACCGCCAACGTGACCTACCGTTACCGGCTGCAACCCCCCGAGGGCGTAACAGTCAAGGATCCGGAAAACCGCCGCAAGGCCGTCGTGGAGTTGTTTTTCAAATCCGGCAACAACAAACTGACCAAGATGGACGCGAACTTCGCCGGCCTCAAGATCACCATCCACTACGAGAAGCTCGCGGATCCCGAAAGCCCCCCGCCCACCGGCCCCGCCGGATGAACAGCGATGATCCCCGCAATCCGCCCGGCCTGAAGATTCAGGCGGCTGGGGCGGCTTGACGGAACGGCGTCCTCCACCCATGATTCATCCGGCGGTTGGGTTCGATCCCCCATTCCAGACGCAAAACGGTGGTGAAGTGACCTGATGATGAACGAATTCAAGCAATTGGCGTTAGCCCTCGGCATCGCCCTGATTCTCGTGCTGGGGGTGGTGGCGTGGAAGTCGTTTCCCGCGAAGGACCTGTACGTCAGCGACCAGGAATTCGAAGTGGTGAAATTCGAATGGGCGCAGCCCCAGCGCGACAAGGCCATCGCCGGGGGCAGCCTGATCATCCACGAGAAATATTACGAAAAGGGGCTGGCGGTGCACGCCAACTCCGAGGTGAACGTGCCGGTCCCGGCCGGGTACACGCATTTCATCGCCGAGGTGGGCGTGGATGACGCGATGAAGGACGACTCGCCCTCGTCGGTGCAGTTCCAGGTGCTGGGGGACGGGGTGGTGCTGTACGAGAGCCCCGTGCTGCGGGCCAACATGCCGGCCTACCGCGTGCTGGTGAACGTGGAGTGGATCAGCCAGCTGACCCTGGTGGTGAAGGACGGCGGGGACGGGACCAATTCCGACCACGCCGATTGGGCCGGCGCGCGCTTCACCCGCCGCTAGGCGCTTTTCATTCTGGTAGAAGCAGTCAGCTTCCTCCATTCCGGTTAGCGCATCACCCGGCGGTAACCGCCCTCCCCTCCAGAAGAAGGAGCAAGGCTCTTGCCTGGAGGCGGTGGCCGGGTATAATTGGACGCGTCCTGACTAGAAAAGACCGTATGAGTGAGTAGCTCAGTCGGCAGAGCATCTGCCTTTTAAGCAGAGGGTCGTGGGTTCGAGTCCCACCTCACTCAGTTGATTTACTTGAAGTTACAAAAATCCTTCCAGGCCTTCTTTCCTTCTAGCTACTGAATAGCTACAATTCAGATTGAAAAACGTCCCTTTTTTCCACTTTTCCGCCCTTGCGGGATTCAATGCGGATCATCGAACCATTCCCAGGGATCCCGGGCGGTCATTCCATACGAGGAAGGGGATTTTAGCCATGAATCATGTCGAAAGAGCCCGAGAAGAGGAGATCGAGAAATGGCTCCCGGTTTACGAGGGTAGGTTGATGGACCAGGCGGGATGGGATGGATTATCCGCGTTGCTTGAGGATGCGCCACCTTGGCGGGAAGAGTTGAACCACCGCTGGGAAGGCCGGGAGGATTGGCAAGCGTTCCTGGAATGGGAGAAAGAGTTCAAGGCCACCCGAGAACGAGAAGTTGAAGATCTCGTGAAGATGGTTGTGGATCGGTTGACTGGTAAGACGGGTTCCGAATCCTGGTCTAGGTTGAGTCCAGCCCGAGAAGAACAGATTAAGCAAAATATCCAGTATTTTGAAGATCTGTTGATGAAACCGAACCAAGCGGGATGGGCGCGGTTATCTGATATTGCGGGAGGATGGCAGGTACTTCTTGACCGGCGTGGGCCGATAGGCCGGATTGGAAAGCCTTCATGGCATGGGAAGCTGAGCGCCGGGCCGCCATGAAACGGAAGATTCAGGTCCACGCCGACAACTGGCATGCCTACGTTTAGATGCTGGACGATGACCGGGCCCTCGTGGATTGGTTCATTCGACCTTCGACATCATCGTCATTCTCCCTTCCGAGGCTGGACGATGACCAGGCCCTCGTGGATTGGTGCCGCGCGGGCGGGGGGCTGGTCCGGGGAATCGCCGTTCGCCGGGGAGATGAGTGGATCTGGTCCGATGAGTTTCAGGATTCCCCCGTCCACCAGGCCGTGCCGGTCGAAGGATTGAGCGCCGTGATCGAAGGCGCGCTAGGTTATGGCGGGTGATCTTCCACCCTCTATCCATGGCCGAAGAAAAAAATGCGCTCCAGCCCGCCGTAGCGCCTTCCCGCCGCCCCGTCCCGGAGAGTGGAGAGGAGCAACGCCGCTAGGGCGATGCCTATCCAGCGCAGGAGGTTCATGCCATCGTTCCCCCGTCAGTGAGATGTGCGATTGCCTCGTCCCGCGAGGAAAGTAAACATTGAATTTTATTGTCGATATCCGGGAGGGAAAAGTAAAGAGGGTACGGTGGTCAAAAAGAAAGCCAGACTGATGATCGCCGGGCCACGTTTTCCATCGCCGTGCGGATTCCGATTTCATCAATCAGATTTGAATGTCCTTAGGGCAACGGGCAAATCCGGTTGTTTTCTTGCTCGAATTCCAAGGCGAGTTTAATAATCGCGTAGGCGTCTTCGGAAGCGATCGCTTCATTGACAACTTTGATGATTTCTGTGGCTTCCATGGGATAGGACACGCTGGTATGGGACGCGTTGAGGAGGGCCGCCACCGCTTCCCTGAGCAGGAGCTGCGCCACAGTGACCCGAATCTTCCCCTGGTCCTTGTCCTTGAGGAGCAAGGCATCGATCAAGTCCTCATTGCCCAGCTTGGACAGATAGGGAGGCAAGGAGAATAGGGTCTTGATTTTTTGTTTGGGAGAGTATCCCGTGGGGCCCCAGGCCTGGGGATTATCACTCCAATAAAGGGGCATGCATCCCTCCAATGCGTGGTTCCCGAATGGAGCAATTGAGATTGTGGTATTACAATCCTCCGGTTTCACGGTGAAGTTCCGGGAAATACCGTTGGTGGAGAACCAGCCGTTCACAATTTCTTCGGCGATCACGTAATCTCCAGGCTGGATCGAATCAAAACAATAGTAACCGTTTTCGTCCGTGACTTGGATTTCCAGGCTCTCCTCGTCCGGCGTCATCAAATGGATGGTCCACCCGGGCAGACCGGGTTCGCCCGGGTCCCACCCGCCGTCCCGGTCGAGGTCTTGGAACTTCGCGCCGCAGAGGGAGGCGCAGGATTGTAATGAAAAAGATATTATAACCTTCGGTCTGGTCGCCATCAGCTCATTTTCAGATGAGTTATAATCGACACCAAAAATATAATCCGCCTCATTTGGGGCATTGGGTGCGGTAATAACAATTCCCCGCTTCCAACTTTCGTTTGGATCATTCAAATAACCGATGAATCGGTTAAGAAGGTTGTCATTCTCTAGTCTATCTACTTCATTTTCTATTTTTTTAGGAACATATGAAAAAATTGTTGAACTGAATGTAGGTTGATTATTCCAAGTTATATTGTTTTCATCCCACGTTGTGTCGGGGACATGAACTTCAAAAGATAAGTTTTGAGAGGTTCGGGTTAAGTTGGTCGTTAATAATACTAGGATATTCTTCAATGTCACTGAGTCAGGTGAATATCCCATATCACTTATGAATCGGCGTATATCGAAAGAGATGTATGTTCTCCATGCATGATCATTAATGCCCGAAATATGACCATTAGCCCATACTCCCAAATAATTGATATCGCCAAAATTCATATCTTGCCAATTCCCATGGTTGGCGACTCCGACGTCATAAATGTAATCTTGGCTTTGAGTCCCGATGGTAATGATGTCATCCACGATCATTATTTCCACCTGTTTATTATCTTCGGATTTCACCGCCGGGATGAACGGCACGGTACTCTCCGGCTCCGTGGCCCCGGCGATGGGACCGGCGGATTCGGAAAGCAAAGCGAGCAGGGGAAGCGTAGGCGAGGAAGCGCCGGCCGAGGCAGAATCGCATACAATGAGCCCATCGCCAATCATAAATAGACCGTAAATGGATTGAGACATGTTGCTAACCTCCCCTTCATCGAAGATAGACGCCTAAAAAGATTCAAAATACATGTCATACGAGGAGTCATCATACCAAATCAAAAAGAAAAGTCAATCAAGATTTTGAATAAAAAGATTAATATAATAAATTTAGTCCTGCTTCCGTGAATTAAAATCCCAGCAAAATCCTCGCAACACATTGATAAATAATGACTTATGATGTATAATACCCGCATTGTACTAGCCACCCCGGAGGTGAACA
>JBHGBC010000005.1:0-100734 GCA_041946805.1 bacterium | reverse complement strand
CGGCCCTCTACCTCGCCGCCCTGGTCTCGGCCCTCACCGGCTTCGTCAACATGACCGCCCTGCCCTATGCCGCCCTGCAGTGGTTCTTTGTTTGGCTACACTTCCGGGGGCTGTTCTTCCCCTATTCCCTAGCATTTCTCGTGCCGGGAATTGCGGGTTTCGTGGGCATGGAGATTTACAGCCACGGACAATACATCGACGACATCTTTTTCCGCCAGGTCGGGACCTACCCCACCGATTCCCTGGCCATGGCTTTGAGCTATTTCACCGGCAAATTATACCAGGAGGGGGGGGACATTCTGTTCTGGGAGGGGGGATTCGTCCTCGCCGCCCTGGCCGGCATTCTGCTCTACGCCGGTGACGAACGCCGCGCGCGGCACAAGAGTTACATGATCTGGTGGGCCATTTTCTCGCTCGGCTCCATCATCTTCGTGACCAAGGGCGGAACGGTGGAATACATCTTCACCCTCGGCGAGCCGGCCGCGGCGGTCTTCTCCGCTTACTTCCTCGTCAACCTCTTTCTGGCGGCCGGGGTCACGTTCCGCGCGACGGCCTTACGAAATCCCCTCCACCTGGGCAAGGCGGTTCTCATTCTCTGCCTGTTCCTGCCCGCCCTGCTGATGAAACCCGCCTCCCTGCTCTACCGCACCTTCACCGGCGGAGCCATCGACTACTCGATCTTCTACGAAAGCGGCGTGTTCGAACTCTCCAGCGCCGAAATGGACAAGGTGACGCTCTACATCCAGCGCTACTGCCCGCCCGAAAAGACCATCATCTCCCCCCCGTATTACGCCTTCATGGCCAAGCGCAAGATCGCCCAAAACGCCACCTGCCTCTTCATTCTCGCGCACGCCTACTTCAACGAATGGGAACGGTTCAGCCATTCCCGCGCCCTGCCCTTCTCCCTTCCCGGACGCAACCAGGTCCGCGCCACGGGCGGCCCCGGCGATTTCACGTACGAGGTGGATTACAACACCCAGGCCGTCTACGACCTCGCCGCCTTGTTCCAAAACGAACCGGCTCTGCGGAAGGAATATCCGGTCATTTATCAGTTTTTGAAAGTCCGCGACGATATCATGAACAAGCGGGTGGGAATCATACTCAAGAACACCAAACACCTCTACTACGCCATCCATCCCCTGCACCAGGCCATCCGCGACTTCTGCGAACCCCTGGAACCGCAGCTCCAACTCGACAACCGCGAGGAAAAAATCGTTTTCTACCGCGTGAAGTGACCTTCCCCCCGCCGCCCCCTCACACCGTGGGCGCTTCTCTTTCCCGCGTCTTCCACTTATAGAGCGCGGCGCAGAGGATCGCCGCGCCCAGCGTGTCGGCGATCAGATCCCCCCCGGAGGGCGACCGTCCGGGCACGTAGATTTGGTGGATCTCATCCGTCAACCCATACAGCGCCGTGAAACTCACGGCGAGACCGGCCACCCGCGCGTTGATCTCTTCCAGCCTCCCCTCCAGCCAGGCGCGGACGAACAGCAATCCCAGGACGCCAAACACGGCGGCATGAGCCAATTTGTCCACGTAGGGAACCCAATCCGGCATCTCCACCGGCAGGCGGGACTGCGAGGACAGATAGAAAATCATGGACATCCAGGCCAGAACGGGAAGCCAATAACGGAGCAATTTATTCATATCGAATCCAGGTTGGCGGGTTCGGCGGGAGAGGGAGCCGGCCTTCGGCCCAGGGCGCGTTCATACGCCCACTTGGCGCGGTACGAACTGCGGACCAACGGGCCGGATAACACGGCGGCGAATCCCTGGTCCAGGGCGAACTCTTCATATTCCTTGAATTCCTCGCGGGAAACCACGCGCCGCACCGGGGCGTGGCGGGGCGACGGCGCGAGATACTGCCCCACCGTCAGGATGGCGCACCCGGTCTCGCGCACCGCCCGGATGGCCTCGAACATTTCCTCCCGCGTTTCCCCCAGCCCCGCGATGATCCCGCTCTTGGCCACGAATCCCCGTCCGGCCGCGTGACGCAGCACCGCCAGCGAATCGTCCCACTTCGACCAGGGCTGGATGGTCCGGTACAAGCGGGGCACGGTCTCCACGTTGTGGTTCAGCACATCGGGCTTGGCGCGCAGCACAATGTCCAGCGCGTTTAGGTCACCGCAAAAATCGGGCACCAGCAGCTCGATCAAACACTCGGGCCGCAGCGCGCGGATGCAGCGCACCGTCTCGGCGAAGATGGACGCGCCGCCGTCGGGCAGGTCGTCGCGGTTGACGGACGTGATGACCGCGTAGCCGAGCTGCAGGTCGTGCGCCGCCTCGGCCACCCGGTCCGGCTCGGCCAGATCCAGTTCGCGGGGCTTGCCGTGCTGCACGGCGCAGAAACGGCACGCGCGGGTGCAGACGTTGCCCAGCAGCATGAAGGTGGCGGTGCGCTCGTTCCAGCATTGCGCCATGTTGGGGCAGCGGGCGCTCTGGCAAACCGTGTGCAGCCCCCGCGTGTCCACAACGCGCAACACGTCGCCGTAATTTTTCCCGCCCGGAAGCGTGATCCGGATGTCCGGCGCCAAGGTTGTAGGCATAATCCCTTTCGTTTCTGGTTCGCGGCCTTCGGAAAAACCGGCCGTCTCCATTTATCCTGCAGTGGGGAGGATAATATTCCGCCCCTCTGGAGTTTCCCTCACCTTAACCTTGAGGACCGGTCTGTACTCAGAAGTCCTGAATAAGCATTCGCGTTGTATCCCCGCGGGGGATTCATGTGAATAGCCGTAGGCGATAGCCTACGGTTTCCTAAAGAAGAACTACCAACCCCACTGGGGTTGAATATCGCATTCGATCCCCGCGGACGCCGGAATCCAGCGCCATTTCACATTGTGGCATGTGTCCCGCAGGGGCCCGTTGCAACGTGCCCCTACAACGTATCGGGCGGACACCTCACAAATGAACCACCCTTCCCGCGGACGCCAACGCCATTTCCCCCAACCTCTCGAAAAACACCTCCTCGATGACCTCCGCCACCTCCCAGACGGTGACGGCGCGGCCATTCCGCTCTTCTTCCAGGGAAGTTATTTCCAATCCCGGCATGCCGCAAGGGACGATCCAGCGGAACGGATCGTGCTGGGGCGTGACATTCAACGAAAAGCCGTGGAACGAAAATCCCTGCCGCACCCGGATCCCCACGAAGCCGATCTTTTTATTCCCCGCCCACGCGCCGGATTTCCCCTCGACGCGGTGGGCGGAAACGCCGAACCGGGCGCACGCCGCGATCATCAGCTCTTCCAGAAAACGCAAGTGGCCGTGGATGGTAACGCCGCGCCACCGCAGGTTCACGATGGGATACCCGACCAGCTGCCCGGGGCCGTGATAGGTGGCCTTGCCGCCCCGCGGGCTGCGGCAAATTTCGATGCCCCGCCGCGCGTAAAACTCCCCGCCTCCAGCCAAGTCGTCCGGCTCCGCGCCCGTGCCCAACGTGATCGTGGCGGGATGTTCGCACAGGATCAAGCACTCGCGCCCGCGCGCGACGAATTCCTCCTGCCGCCGGGCCGCCTCGCGGTAGGGGACGGACGCATCCCAGCGGTACACCGGCAGCGGCGGGAATCCCTTACGCGCCATGGATCCGTTCCCCGATGGCGTCCAGCGCCGCCTCCATGATGGATTCGCCGAAGGTGGGGTGGGCGTGCACGGCCTTGCCGATCTCCCCGGCGGTGCATTCCTGCTGGATGGCCAGCACCAGCTCGTGGATCATCTCCGGGGCCTCGGCGCCGGCGATGTGCGCGCCGATCAGGCCGCCGTACCGCTTCTCGAAAATCAACTTGACCAGCCCGTCGGTGTCGCCCACGGCCACCGCGCGGCCGCTGGCCTTGAATTCAAACCGGCCCACGGTGTACGGGATGCCTTCCGCCTTGGCCCTTTGCTCCGTGTAACCCACGCTGGCCACCTGCGGGCGGCAGTATGTGCAGCCGGGGATGGCGTTGTAGTCGATGGGTTTGGGATTCCTCCCCGCGATATGCTCCACGGCGTGCACGCCCTCGGCCGAGGCGGCGTGCGCCAGCCAGGGCGGGCCGATCACGTCGCCGATGGCGTAGATGCTGGGAATGTTGGTCTGCTTGTGCTCATTCACCGCGATGCCGTGCTTGGCGGTCTTCACGCCCACGGTTTCGAGGCCGAGGTTTTCGATGTTGGGGGCCACGCCGATGGCCATCAGGGCGATATCGGCCTCGAGCCGCTTCTTATTGCCTTTGACTTCGTATTCCAGCTGCACGGTGTCGCCGTCACGCTGGACCGACTGGACCATCGCGCCGGTTTCGATCTGGATCCCCTTGCGGGTGAAGGCGCGGGCCACCTGCTTCGAGATCTCCTCGTCCTCCACGGGCAGCACGCGGCCGAGGGCCTCGAGCACGGTCACCTCCGAGCCCAGGGCGCGGTAGTAATAGGCGAACTCCATGCCGATGGCCCCCGCGCCGATCACCGCCAGGCGCGCGGGCAGGGTTTTGAGCGTCATGGCCTGCTTGGAGGCGATGATCCGCTCGCCGTCCAACCGGATGTGAGGCAGTTCGCGGGGCCGCGCCCCGGTGGCCACGATGATGTAATCCGACTCCACGACCGTGGTTTCGCCGTTGTTTTGGACTTGCACTTGGTTGGGCGAAAGCAACGTTCCCACGCCCTGGATGTGCTGGATGGAATATTTTCTGAAGAGATATTCCACGCCGCTGACGATCCGGTCCGAGATGCCCCGGCTGCGGTCCACCACCGCGGCGAGATCGTACGAGACGTTGTCCGCCTTCAGGCCGAACGAGCCGCCCTTTTTGAGGACCTCGTACATCTCGGCGCTTTTCAGCAGGGCCTTGGTGGGAATGCAGCCCCAGTTGAGGCAGACGCCCCCGGGCCGGTCCGCCTCCACGATGGCCACCTTCATCTCCAGCTGCGCGGCCCGGCACGCGGCCACGTACCCGCCCGGCCCCGATCCTACGACGGTCAGGTTATAACGCGTGGATTTGTTCATGGAATCTCCATTGTATGTTTATATGCAACTATTCACTCGATTTCGGTGAAAGCCAGAACCCAGGGTGGTGCCCTGGGCTAGTTTCTTGCGCGCCGTTGGCGCTTGAAATCCTGACATCGCCTGATCCAAACGTCAAACAATGCGATGGGTTACGCGCTGCGCGCCAACCCATCTACAATTCCCATGATTTCAATCCCACAACATCGCTTCCGCCCTTACCTTGGCCGGCGGGTCCTCCGAAGGCAAACGATAGCTATCCGTCTCCAGCCGTTCGCGCGCGAATTGATAGTATTCGGGAACTATTTCAAATCCCATATACCGCCGCTTGTTTTGTTTGCTGATCACGGCGGTCTGGCCCGAACCCAGGAACGGATCCAAAACCAGGTCCCCTTCCTCGCTGGTATAACTAAGTATTTTATGGATGATTTCAGCGGGTAATTTCGTCGGCGTCTTTTTATCGCCATGCCAATATTCCCGCTTGATTACCCATACATCTTCCAGGTCTTGGTACCGCAGGCTTCTTCCTTCCTCTGTTACTGCATTTTTCCCGAACCGCGCCGAGTTGAAAAACTTCCGTTTCGCGTCATCCTTACATACAAAAAGGCAATGATAATGCGATGTGACAAACCGTTTCTTACAAACGACGCCAAACTGATATTTCCAGATGATATGATTGACGGTGACGAATCCCACATCATCGAGGGCAATTAAAATAGCCTTCAAATTGTTCCATCCCGAAAACACAAAAGCGCTGCCGGTTTCGGACAACACCCGGCGCGCCTCGCTCATCCAGGCCCGGGTGAAATCCAGGTATTCATCCGCGGCGATCTCATTGTATCCGTCCATGACGCGGGATTGGGTGCGGTTGTAATTGGTCCGGCGGGCCTTGAACTCGATGGCGAAGGGGGGATCGGTGATGATCAAATCGACATGGCCGGGCGGCAGGAGTTTCATCCCCTGAATGCAATCCATATTGTATATCGCGTTGTCTTGGATTTCCGTCATGTCCCGCGCGTGAATGTTAATTACCTTTTATGGTAGGATGGCTTCGCGAAGCGTAACCCATTCATTATTCCGTTTCAAACACCGATGGGTTACGCCGCGTTAACCCCTCCTACGATTTCCCATATCCTACAAGCTGATCGCCAGCGGATTTTCCAGTTTCAATTTCAACGTGGCCATGAAGCGCGCGCCTTCCGCCCCGTCGAACGCCCGGTGATCGCACGACAGGGTAACCGCCATGCGCTGGCCGGGAACCACCTGTCCGTTCTTCACCACCGGCTCTTCCCGGATCGTCCCCACCGCCAGAATCGCGGCCTGGGGCGGATTGATCACGGCCGTGAAGCGCGTGATGCCCAGCATCCCCAGGTTGCTGATGGTGAACGTCCCGCCGCTCAATTCCTCGGGGGACAATTTTCCCGCCTGGCCTTTCTCCACCAGGACGGCCCGCTCGCGGGCGATCTGACCGATGGCTTTCGACTCGCACGCACGGATCACCGGCACCAGCAATGTGCCCTTGCCCGCCACGGCGATGCCGACGTTGACGTTGTGATATTGCCGCACCGCGTTGCCCAGAAACGAGCTGTTGATTTCCGGATGCTGACGCAAGGCGTTGGCGCAGGCCTTGATGAGAATATCGGTCACGGTCAGCCGGAGATCCTCGCCCGCCAGGGCCTGCAGCTGCTGCTTGAGTTCCAGCAGCGGCTCCGCGTCCAAGTCCATCTCCAAAAAGAAATGCGGCACCGGCCCCAGGCTTTGCGGCAACCGTTCGGCGATGACCGCCCGGATGGAACTGAGCGGCGCGTCCGTGTACGCCGCGGCCGCGGGAACGCCGGACATGGCGGGCGCCGACGCCGGGGCGGGCCTGGGAGCGGCGGCGGGAGCGGTTTCCAAGGCCCGTTCGATGTCGGCCTTGACGATCCGCCCGCCCGGGCCGGAGCCCTTCACCCGCCGCAAGTCGACGCCGTGTTCAACGGCCATGCGCTGCGCCACGGGCGAGATCTTGATCCGCCCGGACTCGGCTTCCGCGGGCGCGGCGGCTTCCTCGGCGGCGGCCACCGGGGCGGGCTGGGACTCGGGCGCCGCGGCCGGTTGGGGCGCTTCCGCTTTGGCCGGGGGCGTCGCGGCGGGCGCGCCGGCGGCCGTTGACCCGGCTTTTTCGATCAATCCCTGAATGTCCTCGCCGGGCTTCCCGATGATGGCCAGCGCACCGCCGATGGGCACGGCGGATTCCACGGGCGCGAGGATCTTGAGCAGCGTCCCGTCCTCGAAGACTTCCAACTCCATGGTGGCCTTGTCGGTTTCGACCTCGGCGATGGCGGTCCCGGCCGGCACCGCGTCTCCCTCGTGCTTGAGCCAGGAGAGAATTTTACCGGTCGTCATCGTGTCGCTGAGCTTGGGCATTTCAATCAAAGTGGCCAAATCAGGAACCTCCGCGAGGATATGAGGGATTATTCCGTGCGATGGCAGAGAAGAAAAACGGATCAGAGATAACAGACTTTTTTGACGGCGTGGATGATTTTGTCCGGATTGATGGCGCAGGCCTCCTCCAGATTTTTGGCGTACGGGCGGGGGATGTCGTCGGCGGCCACCCGCGCGGGCGGCGCGTCCAGCTCGTCAAAGAGGTCTTCCGTGATCCGGAACGCGACTTCGGACGCCACGCCGCACATCGGCCACGCTTCCTGCACGATGACCACGCGGTTGGTCTTGGCGATGGATTCGTACACAGGTTTCAGGTCGAGCGGCCGCAGCGTGCGCAGGTCGATGATGTCGCACTCGATGCCCCCGCCGGCGAGCTGCTTCGCCGCGTCCTGGCACAGGTGGATCATCTTCGAATACGAGACCAGCGTGCAGTCGGAGCCGTCCCGCACCTTGTTCGAGACGCCCAGGGGAATGAGGTATTCCTCCTCGGGCACCTCGCCCTTCATCCCGTACATGACCTCGCTCTCGATGAAGATGACCGGATTGTCGTCGCGGATGGAGGTCTTCAGCAAACCCTTGGCGTCGTACGGCGTAGAAGGCGACACCACCTTCAGCCCCGGCGTATGGACAAAGAAACTTTCGATGGCTTGTGAATGCTGGCAGGACAACTGCCGCGCCGCGCCCCCCGGCCCCCGGATCACCATGGGGGTTTTGAGCTGCCCGCCCGACATGTAGCGCATCTTGGCGGCGTTGTTGATGATCTGATCGAGGGCCAGAATGGCGAAATTGAAGGTCATCACCTCGATGATCGGGCGCAGCCCCACGTTGGCCGCCCCCACCCCCAGCCCCACGAAACTGTTCTCGGTAATGGGCGAATCGATCACCCGCTTCGGGCCGAAACGCTCCATCATGCCCCGCGAAACCTTGTACGCGCCGTTGTACAGGCCCACTTCCTCCCCCATGAGGAAGACGGTTTCGTCCCGCTCCATCTCCTCGCTCATGGCCTGGTTCAAGGCTTCCCGGAATTCAATCAACGGCATGTTGGCTACCCTTTATGAGAATGGATTTATATTTTTTAACTTTTGCGCGCAATCGGTCTCTGAAATCTACCCTCACCCTCTCCCCGGGGGAGAGAGGATTATTGGCGGCTCTTCCTTTGGGAGAGGGCCGGGGTGAGGGAAAGCCGAATGATCTCACACATACAAATCCTCGAATCGCGATTCCAACGCCGGTTCGGGGGACGCCATCGCCCGCTCCACCGCGTCGTGGACCACCTGCTTGATCTCGTCATCGATGGCCCGCAGCTGCTCCTCGCCGGCCAGTTCGTTTTCGTCCAGGTATTTGACCATTTTGGCGATGGGATCCTGCTTGCGCCGCTCCTCCACTTCCTCCTTCGTCCGGTAGTGGGAATGGACTGGATCGGACATGGAATGACCCCGGAACCGGTAGGTGAGCACATCCAAAAAGGTGGGGCGGTTCAGCGCGCGGGCTTTCTCGAGCGCGTTCTTGAACGCCTCGTACACCGCGAAGAAATCCATGCCGTCCACCGCGTACCCCTCGACGTTGTAGGCGCAGGCGGTGCGCTGGGACAGATCGGTGACCGCGCTGGCGCGCTCCACGGCGGTGCCCATGCCGTACAGGTTGTTTTCACAAATGTACACGATGGGCAGGCTCCACAGCGAGGCCATGTTGAGCGACTCGTGAAAGGTCCCCTGGTTCATGGCCGCCTCGCCGAAAAAACACATCGTCACCCGGCCGTCCTTGCGGTATTTCGACGCGAAGGCCATGCCCGTGGCCACCGGGATCTGCCCCCCGACGATCCCATGCCCGCCGTAAAAGTTTTTTTCGATGTCGAAAAAATGCATCGAGCCGCCCTTCCCCCGCGCCAGGCCCGTTTCCCTGCCGATCAATTCGGCCGCGCACCGCATGGGATCCGAACCGCGCGCCAGGGCGTGCCCGTGATCGCGGTACGAGGTGATCATGTAGTCTTCCATCCGGGCGGCGTGTTGGGCCGCCACCGCCACCGCTTCCTGGCCGATGTACAAGTGGCAGAATCCGCCGATATGCCCCTGCTGATAGAGCTGCGCCATCCGCTCTTCGAAGCGCCGGATCAACAGCATTTCCCGGTACACCTGGAGCAGCTCGTCCTTGGGCAAGGCCGGGGCCGGCCGGACGGTGTCAGAGGAAGAGGTTACCATGTTTTTCCGTCTCCTATGCAGGGGATGATAAATCCAGCTCCAGAAAGAGCCAAGGTCCGCGCGGAAGGTGGATTTTCCGAGTTTTCTTGACAAGGCGCACCATCCCGTTATGATAGCCAAAACCATCTCCGAGGAATATGGCGTCACCTCGTTCCCTTGTTCTTTCATCATGAAATTCAGGCAGTTATCTCAATAAGGAGTCCGCGTGGAGTGCTTTTCCTCCCGGGTTGAGGTCTATTTTATGACGGATTCGCGTTTCGTCCACCTGCATGTCCATTCCGAATACAGCCTCCTCGACGGCGCCTGCCGCCTCCCCGAGCTGATCAACCAGGCCAAGGCCTTCCATATGACCCATCTCGCCTTGACCGACCACGGCGTCATGCACGGCGCGTTGGAATTTTACCAGCTGGCCGCCGCCGCGGGAGTGCAACCCATCCTCGGCGTGGAAGCCTACGTCGCCGCCGGCTCCCGTTTCGACCGCAAGGGGGGACGCGGCGACGCCCAGATCGACGATCTCTCCGACCGCTCCAACTTCCACGTCGTCCTGCTGGCCCAAAACGCGGAAGGCTACCAGAACCTCATGCGCCTGGCCTCCATCGCCCAGCTCGAGGGCTTCTATTACAAGCCCCGGATCGACCACGAAGCCCTGCGCGAACACAGCCGCGGCCTGATCGCCCTCTCCGCCTGCCTCAAGGGCGAAATCCCCAACGCCCTCCTCGAAGGCCACTACGACAAAGCCAAGGAACTGGCCACGGCGTACCTCCAGATCTTCGGCGAAGGCCGTTTCTTCCTCGAAGTCCAGGGCAACGGGCTTCCCGAACAAAAAACCGTCAACGAGGGGATCCGCTCCCTCTCCCAGGATCTCTCCATCCCCATTGTGGCCACCGCCGACGTCCATTACCTGCGTCCCGAGGACGCCAAGACCCAGGATTGCCTCATCTGCATCGGCACCAAGAAAATCCTGACCGATCCCAGCCGACTCAAGATCTCCACTCGTGAACTCTACCTCAAAACCGTTGAGGACATGCGCCGCGGCCTGCCCGGTTTCGAGGACGCGGTGGACAACACCTGGCTGGTGGCCGAACAGTGTCAACTGGAGCTGCAATACGACGGCAAAAAGCTGCACATGCCCTTCTACGCAATCCCGGAGGGCGAGACCTCCCACGAGGACTACCTCCGCAAATTGGTATACGAGGGCGCGAAGGAACGCTACGGCGAAATCACCGAGGACCTTAAGGCGCGCATCGAACGCGAGCTGCAAGTCATTATCGGCGAGGACTATACCGGCTATTTTCTCATCGTCTGGGATTACATCAACTACGCCCGCCGCAATAACATCTCGGTCGGACCCGGCCGGGGATCCGCCGCCGGCTCGGTGGTGGCCTATTGCCTGCGCATCACCGATCTCGATCCCCTCAAATACGGCCTCCTCTTCGAACGCTTCCTCAATCCGGAACGCATCTCGCCGCCCGATATCGACACCGACTTCTCCGACCAGCGCCGCGACGAGGTCATCCGTTACGTGCAGGACAAATACGGCAAGGACCGTGTCGCCCAGATCGCCACCTTCGGCACCATCGGCGCCAAGAACGCCGTCCGCGACATGGCCCGCGTGCTCGGCCTGCCCGCCTCCGAGGGCGACCGCATCGCCAAACTGATCCCCGACGGCCTGGGCGTCACCCTCAAGCAGGCCCTCGACGACGTCCCCGAACTGCGCCGCGTCCGCGACCAGGACGAAATCCACCAGGAGCTCTTCCGCCACGCCCTGGCGGTCGAGGGCATGGTCCGCCAAACCTCCACCCACGCCGCCGGCATCATCATCGCCCCCGATTCGCTCTGGAAATTCACCCCCCTCATGCGGGGCGCCGACAAGGAAAACGACGTCTCCACCCAGTACGAAATGAAAAGCCTGGAGTCCATCGGCCTCCTCAAGATGGACTTCCTGGGCCTGAAAAACCTCTCCGTGATCGACGGCGCGGTGGAGATCATCCGCGAACGCCACGATCCCAACTTCGACATCACGAAAATCCCCTTCGACGATCCCAAAACCTACGAACTCCTCGCCCGCGCCAAGACCAATGGCGTCTTCCAGCTCGAATCCACGGGGATGAAGGAGATCCTCAAGAACCTCGAACCGGAATCCTTCACCGACATCATCGCCCTCCTGGCCCTCTACCGCCCCGGCCCCCTGGGCAGCGGCATGGTCGAGGACTTCGTCCGCCGCAAGAAGGGGGAGGCCAAGATCACCTACGACCATCCCTCCCTGGAGCCGATCCTCAAGGAGACCTACGGCATCATCCTGTACCAGGAACAGGTCATGCAGATCGCCCACGTCATCGCGGGCTTCTCCCTCGGACAGGCCGATCTCATGCGCCGCGCCATGGGCAAGAAAAAGGAAAGCATCCTGGAGGGCATCGAAAAGGACTTCTACGAGGGCGCCAAGAAGAACCACGTCGATCCCGCCATCGCCCGCCGCCTCTGGAGCCTCATCTTCAAGTTCGCCGGCTACGGTTTCAACAAGTCGCACAGCGCCGCCTACGCGGTCATCACCTACCAGACCGCCTACCTCAAGGCCCACTACCCCGCCGCCTTCATGGCCTCGCTCCTGACCACCGACATGAACGACACCAACAAGGTGGTCAAGTATGTCCAGGATTGCGCGGACCAGGGCATCCCCGTCCTGCCCCCGGACATTAACGAATCGGGCGAGACCTTCACTGTCACCGGCGAGGGCATCCGTTTCGGCCTGGCGGCGATCAAGGGCGTGGGCGCGGCGGCGGTGCGCGCCATCATCCGCGAGCGCGAACTGCATGGCCCGTATAAAACCCTCTTCGACTTCTGCGAACGCTCCGATCCCCGCGCCGTGGGCCGCTCGCTGCTCGAATCCCTCATCCGCGCCGGCACCTTCAACTCGATGGGTCACACCCGCGCCACCCTGCTCGACGCCTGCCCCCGCGCCCTCGAGCAGGCCCAGGGCATCCTCCACGACCGGGCCATCGGGCAGGAATCGCTCTTCGAAGACATCGAGGGCGAGGGATCCAGCCCGGACGAATACCTGACTCCCCTCCCCGAGCTGGACATGAAGGAGATCCTGCAGGACGAGAAGAAATACCTGGGCCTCTACATCTCCGGCCACCCGCTCAAGCAATACGAGGAGGAACTAACCCTCTTCGCCGGCGACCACGCCCGCGACCTGATCGAAAAGGAAGAACTGGGCCGCGTCCGCGTGGCCGGCATCATCACCGAAGTCAAAAAGAAAAAAACCAAGAACGGCGACCGCATGGCCATTCTGCTGCTGGAAGACCTGACCGGCGTGGTGGACGTGGCCATCATGCCCAACCTGCTGGAGGAGCGCGAGGCCGTCCTCCTGGAGGAAGCCATCCTCATCGTGGACGGCCAAGCCAGCCACCGCGGCGATCAGGTCTCCGTGCGGGCCGACCGGATTTACACCCTGGACGAAGCGTGGGCCTCGCACGTGCGCTCCCTGCACATCTCCTTTTCCGCCCCGGAACTGGATGAGGATATGATTTACCGTCTCAAGGGCTGCCTGCTCTCCGCGATGGGCGAAAGCCCGGTCTTCTTGCACGTGGCCTTCCCCGGGGTGGGCGTTGTCGATTACGAACTCGAAGCCTCCTACAAGGTGCGCCCCAGCCGCGAGTTGAAATACCGCCTCGAAGACCTCTTCAAGGATGCCAAGGTGAACTTCAAATTGAGCAATGGCCCCGCGGCAACCGGGGGAACCAACGGCCCCAGCTTCAACGGCCGGGGGAACGGCGCACGCAAGCCCAACGGTCCCCCCGGCCATTTCAAGAAATCCTGAGCGGCCTGCACGGCCTGGTTCCTCTATATGGCCTGGTTCCACATCACCTGTCCCTTTTGTAAACAACGGATTCCGCTCAGTTCGGTGCGCTGTCCCGCCTGCCGCGCCCTGCTGCCCCATGAATCGGGAGATCCCGAACGCCGGCGGATCCTCGTCCTGGCGGCCGCCGGGGTCCTTGTATTTTTCCTCCTGCTGGCGGCGGGGGTGTTTTTTCTCGTTTTCGGAGATCTCTTGTTTTGAAGCTTTACTTTGAGCTTCCTTTATGATTATATTTTACGGGTGAGGGGCAAGGTCATGGCAACATCAGAACAAATCATTTCTTTAATTAAATCCTATTTGGAAAACGACAGGGAACGTTTTTCCACGATTGCTTTACAAGTCGCTGCTCATGAAGCGCGCCAAGGGCATACAGCCCTCGCCTATGACATCCGCTCGTTAGTGGATCAAGCGAAAGCCGCATCCCAGAAAGTCATTCCCCTCAACAAAGAACTTGAAGACCTGGTATTGCTCTCCCATCCCCAGGAACGATTGTCTGACTTGATCGTTTCGGATGCCGCCCGAAAAAGACTCGAGCGTATTCTTCGAGAATTCCGTCAGAAAGATTCCCTAAAAAAACATGGTCTATGTAACAGGAGGAAATTGCTCCTGACGGGTCCTCCCGGTACTGGAAAAACGATGACCTCCTCGATTTTGGCGGGAGAGTTACACCTTCCCCTTTTCCTGATCATGATGGATAAACTGGTCACCAAATTTATGGGTGAAACCAGTGCGAAGTTGCGGCAAATTTTCCATGCGATCAACGAACGAATCGGAGTATACTTGTTCGATGAATTCGATGCCATCGGAGCGGAAAGAGCCCTGGACAATGATGTAGGAGAAATGCGCCGGGTTTTGAATTCATTCTTGCAATTTATTGAACACGACAATTCGGAGAGTCTAATTGTCGCCGCGACCAATAATCGGAAGATTCTCGATCAAGCCTTGTTCCGGCGTTTTGATGATGTTCTGCATTACAATTTGCCCACGGAAAAGGAAGCGCAACATCTCATCGCAAACCGGCTGGCGGCCTTCAAAGCCAAACGCTTCCCCCTTGTACAATGCAGCCAAGCGGCTCTGCCGCTAAGTCACGCGGAAATCGCCCAGGCTTGTGACGACGCCATAAAAGAAGCGATCTTGGACAATACGAAAACAGTAAGCGGAAAACTGCTTTGCCAAATGCTTGAGGAGAGACATTCAGCCTATGGGAGGCAAAAAAACGGATGATCCATGGATGAAATTCGGCTTCGGCATATATTTCTATCGGATTCGAGGAAATCGATTGCTTTCACAAACCGGCCAGGACGAGGCAGATTAAAGATACCTCCCCGGGACCGGGCATCCCATGGAGAACGGTTAAAGCGATTATTCGAGAATCAATGGGCCGAAGCGGAACGCAATGCGGTTGCCATCGAATCCCGTGAAGGAGTCTATATCGAGTTCCAAAGCCGGGAAGGATTTGATCTGATCACGAAAAGCCTGGAAGACCGGAGATCGGGTGTCCGGCTACTCTCCGTTCGCCAGGAAGGTGAAGCTAAAATAACCTATGCCACGGTTTTTATACCCGCTAATAGAAAAGGCACCTTTCTGAAGAAAATCAACCAATATCTTTTGGAAAATACCCCCACGGGAAAACCAAAAAATAGTGATTTCATCGCAAGTATTGAAGATATTCAATTAGCCGTAGTGAAATCCTTCTGGCTGGACCAGGCGGCTTTGATGCCGGGAGATGAAGCTCAATGGTGCGAAGTATGGCTCTCCAGTGATGAGGATGCGGTTGAAACGCGTTTTCGCAAACTTCTCCATGATCTAGACATTGCAGCGGGAGAAGGTTCTTTATATTTTCCGGATCGGACGGTCATTCTGATCCGGGCTTCTTATACGGATTTGATGCATCTCATTGAACGGAGCCCGGATATCGCGGAATTCCGCTTGGCAAAGGAAACCTGCCGGTTCTGGATGGAACTCGAACCCCCCGAACAATCCGCGTGGGTACTGGAATTACTAAGCCGGTTGCATGTCAATCAAAATACGGATGTTTCCATCTCTGTTTTGGATACAGGCGCAAATAACGGCCATCCATTATTAAGACCTATCTTATCCGATTCTGATTGTATGACATGCAATTCAGAATGGGATTCTGGTGATCATGATGGCCACGGGACTCGGATGTGTGGTATCTCGGGATATGGGAATTTACAAGAACGATTGAGCAGCCTTGAACCAGTAAAAATTAATCACAAATTGGAATCCGTGAAAATTCTTCCCCGGGATGGTAAAAATCCAGAATATCTTTGGGGGTATATCACTCAGCAAGCCGTATACCGCGCGGAAATCCAAAATCCCTCGCATCACCGTATCCATTGCATGGCCATTACCTCGCCCGATAACCGGGACCGGGGGCGCCCCTCTTCCTGGTCCGCCGCTATTGATGCGCTGACTTCGGGATACGATGATGACCATAGACGGCTGTTAATTCTCTCCTGTGGTAATGTCGAACTTCAAGAATTGAAAAACTACCCATCTAGTAACTTAACCGATGGGATCCACGATCCCGCCCAATCGTGGAATGCGCTGACCGTGGGAGCCTATACTGAGAAAACAATCATTACTGATCCGGATATGTCAGGCTATGAACCTCTGGCTCCCAGTGGAGGCTTATCTCCATTTTCTTCAACAAGTGTGGTCTGGGATAACAAATGGCCAATCAAACCGGAGATTGTATTGGAAGGTGGAAACGCTGCTACAGATCCCGGAGGATTTTGCACTGTATGTGATGATCTATCTTTGCTAACCACGAGTTATCTTCCTGCCCAACGGTCATTCCATATTATGAATGGCACCAGCGCGGCCTGTGCACAAGCGGCTTGGATGGCCGCCCAAATCCAAGCAACCTATCCCAATGCTTGGCCTGAAACCATCCGCGCATTGCTGGTCCACTCCGCGCAATGGACGGAGACCCTGAAAAGACAGTTTCTGGATGATGAAACCAAGAAAACTTGTTTCACGAAACTCTTGCGAACCTGTGGCTATGGAGTCCCCAATCTGCAACAGGCATTGTATTGTGGGAAACACTATTTAACATTGATTACGCAAGAAGAAATTCAGCCGTTTGATAAGTGCCAAGAATCCCATAATATTAAAACAAAGGAGATGCATCTTTATGAACTTCCTTGGCCTCGAGAGACGCTAATAAACCTTGGTGAAATACCGGTACAGCTCCGTGTGACACTTTCTTATTTCATCGAACCCAGTCCTGGTGAACGCGGATGGCAAAATAAATACCGGTATCCATCTCATGGATTGCGTTTCGATCTAAACAAACCCACTGAAACCCCGGAGGAATTCAAAAAGCGCGTCAACAAAGAAGTCCGTGAAGAAAAGGAAGAATCTATATCGGATAGTGGCAGCCAGCGGTGGCTTTTGGGGAAACAAAACCGGGATAAGGGCTCGATACAATCTGATATCTGGACGGGAACCGCGGCCGATATTGCCTGCTGCAATTTTATAGGCATATACCCCATTATCGGATGGTGGAAAGAAAGGCACTACCTTGGACGGTGGGGTCGGAAAGCCCGTTATACCCTGATAGTGTCGCTCCAAACTCCTGAGCAACTAGTAGACATTGATATATATACACCAGTCGCGGTGCAGCTTAAAGTCCCAGTCATCATTGTGGAATAAAACAATGATTCTCAAAATGTATCATTTTTACAACACACAAAAAGATAATTCTTTCGTTTGTTCCTCATCCCCCCGTCTCCACCCGCAATAGCTTCTTCCTAGTAAACGTGATATGCGTCCGTCCGGGCATGGCGATGGCCTGCAGGGTTCCGTCACTTTGCAGGACCAGCAGGGTCCCCGCGGGGGGCGCGGCGGCCAGACGCCGGCTCAGCGGTTTCCGGTAAGAAAGCCCCGTCTCCAAATCGAGAAAGATCACCGACTGCACCGGCGGCGGATTGGGCGTCAGCGGCTCCGCCGCGGAATCGAAGGCCGCGAGGTCATCCAGCCGGGTACCGGGAAGCGAGTAGAAATGCACATCGCCGGTCCGCTCCAGCATCATCAAATCCGTGGATTCCTCCCAAAAGGCGATATCCACCGGCGTGTCCCGCTGGGGGTTGTACCACTCCAGCAGCCGTTTGCGGTACGGGTTTCCTTCCGCCGGGCCGCGGGAACCCCGCCAGTGGATGCCTCCGAACGCGTCCAGCAGATAGAACGTGTTTTCCATCCCGGCGGGTGCGAAGGCCTTGGCCATGCCCGGCTCGCGCCACAGGGGGGGATGGAGCGGGCCTTCGGGCAGCCAGCTGCGGCGGCCGGCGCTGTATTGATACCCGTCGATGTGGCCGTGCTCGCTCATCACCCACAGCCGCGTGCCTTCCCGGTTGAGGGCGATATCCACCCAGGTCTGGCTGGTGGGGAGATCGATGAGGCTGTCACGCTGGTTCGGTTCCAGTACAAAGATCTGGCGGGTTTGCGTCAGCACCGCCTTAAGCAGGCGGCCGGGAGACACCGCCAGCGCCGCGGCCGGGCGGGACGTGTGCCAGGCCACGGTCAGGCCGGACGTCCCGAGCCGCAGCAGCCGCCCCCGCGAGGTCAATACGTATACGGATTCCTCCTCCGGCAGGATGGCCGCATCCAACGCCTCCTCACCCTCCGCCAGTTGCAGCATGCAACCGTAACTGAGCGTGAAGAGAAACAGGTTGCGTTCCAATCCCGGATCCTGGCGGAAATCCTCCGCCAGTTTCTCCTTGTCCACGGCCGGCCATTGGCTTCGTTGATACCGGACCGCGTTCGCCCAGCCCCGCTCCGCGTAGATCCGGGCGGTTTCCCGCAGAACCGCCCGGCGGGCGAGTCCGGGATATCCCGGGCGCATGGCCCTCCCGGCCAGTTCGCCGGGAGCAGGAGACGTTTCCAGCCGATGGGCGATCCGGATGTATTGTACAGAATGCAAAATTGTAACTTGAAAAAATAGTAACGGCAACATCCACCGCAGAGCGCGCCGGACCGGATCGCTCAGGCTGATAAGGTCCTCTGTGGGATAACAAAGCACAAACGCGAAGGCCGCCCAGAGCATTGAACTCCAGGATTCTTCGTGAAAGCGGGTGTGCGTCATCCAGGCCAGGGCCAAGTGGACCAGCATGAATCCGAAGATCACCAGCAACATGAAACCAGCCGCCATGGGCTTGGCCGGCCAGGGCGCGGGGGAAACCGTTTTCCGGTTCCTCCAAAGCCAAAGCGTGTATCCCCAAAGGAACAGGGAAATCGAATAGAACAGGAGATGGGACATCTTCGGGATAAGGAAATCAGCCACGGACCACACCGAGGCCGAGCCGGCCAGGAACAGGGAAACGGGGAGCAGGGAGCGCGTCCAGGCCTTGGATTCCAGGCAAACCAGCACCCATAGCAGGATCCAAAGCGCCAGGATGCCTTTGCCCCAGGTCCAAGAGAGAGCGGCAGGCCACGCGCCGGCCAGGAGAATCCAGAGAGGGATCAAGCGCGGCTTGTTTTTCATGGCGTTCCCTCCCGCACGACCTCCTCAGGATGGGACATGGCGGTTTTCTCGCACAAAACAAGCAGAAGGATAAGCGCCAGGGGGAGATTGGCGTACAGCAGCGGATCCTGCGTGGTGATCACCATCAAGGTGGTGATCCATCCGGCCATCCAGAGCGGCCGGCTCCAGGGATCGGCGTTCCAAGCGAGCCGCAAGGCTTCCCCCAGCAGCCAGAAGAGGGCGAACATCCCCGCCAATCCGGCGCCCAGCAGCCAGCCGAGATAGGCGTTGTGCGGCCCCCATTCGTGCGACAAGAGGGACGCGATGGACGGATCGGCGGCCAAACGGTCATTCATCCGGGTTTCCACCACCGGCCCGAGGCCCAGGCCGAAAAAGGGCAGGGAGGGGATTTCCTGTTCGAGGTAATACCGCCAGATCAGCACGCGGTTGACCTGCTCGGCGGTGGGGGTTTCATAACTCATGGCCGAAAAACGGGCTGTGATCCGTGGTGATAACACGAGCGCCGCCGCTCCCATCAATAAACCAATCGCCGCATACCGCCGCAGCCGCCCGCGCCCCAGCGCCAGCAGCACCAGCAGCCATAGCCCCAACGCGATCAGGGCTACGCGCGACTGGCTCACGGCCGCCGCGAAGAGCAGGCCGGTGATGCTCACCCACAGCCAGAAAAGATGCCGCGGCCGCCGGGTTTGGTTCAGCAGCCAGAAGCTGAGTGTCAGACCCAGGATGGCGTAGGATCCCAGAAAGTTGGGATGCCGGAAGGTGGCGCTGACCCGCGTGAGGACGGCGGAATCCTGGGCATGGTATTGCATCCAAGCCACGCTGGCCAGGTAGAGGTTGCCGAGGACGAAACCAGCCGCCACGGTCTGGATCCGGCGGGGCGTCCAGGGCACATCCAGCAGCCAGAGCAAAAAGCCGAAATACGCCAGGATCTCGAGTGTCTCGCTGACCGCCTCGTAGGGATCCGGCGAGATCAGCGCGGCCAGCAGCGATACCGTAACCAGCAGGAAAAACGGCAGCAAGAGCGGTGATTCCGGCCAGGGACGGTCCCGGTTCTGGAGACGCCAGGTCAGCCAGGTGATCCCCAAAATGGGAAACAGCTTGTAGGCGTCATAGCCCGTCGAGAACGAATACCAGCCGAACAGCGAAATATTGAAACGTCCGGCGGGAATGAAGAAGGCGATCACCGCCAGCTCATAAACAAGCAGGGTCAGCCATCGTTCGCCACGCGTGGATGTGAAATCACGATTCATAGGTACCTGCGCCGTTGGGGGACGCGCCCCAATTGGATCTTCTACGGGAGATATGGAACCACGCCGGTGGTCTTCTGTCATTCTCTCCGGCCACGCACGGGGCAGGGCGAAGATCATTCCCACACGCTACGCAAAACCTCTTCCGGCACCCCGCCCACACGCAGAATCCGCGGTGGATCACTGGCGCAATCCACTACCGTGGAAGCCGGGCGGCGCGGCAGGATTCCCCCGTCGATGACCAGGTCCACCCCGCGGAGCCAGTCTTCCATCCCCTCCAGGCTCCAGACCGCCGGTTCCCCGCTTCGGTTCAAGCTGGTGTTGATCAGAAGACCACCGCAGCCCGCCAGGATCTCCCGCGCCAGGTGATGATCGGGGCAACGCGCCCCTACGGTTCCCCCATGCGCCGCGGGGCATTCCGGCTCCGCCGCGATAACCAAGGTCAGCGGTCCCGGCCAGAAGGCGGCGGCCAGCCGTTCCGCCACGGGCGAGGGACGCACCGCTTCCCGCGCCAGCCGCGCCCAGGACGCCGTGAAGAGGGCGAAGGGCTTCTCCGCCGGACGGTCCTTGAGCGCCGCCAGCCGCGCCACAGCGCCGTGCTGGTCCGGGAGGCAGATCAGGCCGTAGACGGTTTCCGTGGGCACGCACACCAAGCCACCTGCCTGGAGAACGCGGACGCAATCCGCCGCGCAGCCAGCGGCTTCCCGAACGCATCTCATAGTGGAACGCCACTCCGCCAGGAGAACTCCGGCGCGCCGGATATAGGATCAATCGCCGGGCGGTTGGAACAACAGAACGAACTCGCTAAGCAATTTTTCATCAATGCGATTTGCCAATTCATGCCGCATCACTTTGAATGTCTCAAAAGTCGATTTCCGTTTTTGGAACGGGCGGTCGGTGCTGATCGCGTCAAAAACATCCACGATCGCGCAGATCCGGGCATGCGTCGAAATATATTTGCCATTCAAGCCGAACGGATAGCCGGAGCCGTCCAGCCGTTCATGGTGGTGCAAAATGATGGATTCCGCCTCTGGCGTCACCACCATGAACTCCTTTACCATTTCCAGTCCGGTTTCCGGATGTGTTTTGATGATTTGCCGTTCCTCCAGCGACAGTTTCCCCTCTTTTTCCAAAATTTCCCGGGGGATTTTCAGCTTGCCGATGTCATGCAAAAGGAGGCCCGGCCCGAATTCCTCCATGGCGGTTTCTTCTGAAATGCCCAACGCCTTTCGCGCCAGGGCCATCCCGAAGAGGCAGACGTTCACCGAATGCGAGTAAAGGGCATAGTCGGTGCTGGCCAGCACGATGAAACTATGCGAAGCGCGTTCGTCCGAAAACAACACGTCGATGACATGCTTCAACATGCCCTTCGACGCTTCGATTACCTGGCGGGTATTGTTCGAATCGAAGGCTTGCTGCATCGCCTGGATGGCGAAATCATAGGTGATCGAACACTTCGCCTGGGTGGGCAAAGTGGGATCCTGGATTAAAA
This sequence comes from bacterium, assembly GCA_041946805.1. Taxonomy (GTDB): domain Bacteria; phylum Hinthialibacterota; class Hinthialibacteria; order Hinthialibacterales; family Hinthialibacteraceae; genus JABLXU01. Next base: position 79,045 of record JBHGBC010000005.1, on the reverse strand, counting down.
CAGGCAGATATTGAGCCAAATACCGCCGGTAGACATCGTAATCCCGCTCCGGCAACCAGAGGTAACGGATATTGTTCTCCCCCAGTTCCCGCGCTTCCTCCCTCGTCACCGGCGCGGAGGCGCTACGGAAGAGGATGGGATCGTCATCTTCCTCCCGTTTGATATACAAATTCAGGCGGGGGAATTTCCCCGCCAGCAACGCGCTTACTTCCAGGGGATAAAACTTTCGTACTGCGGCATCCTTCGGCAAGGGGCTCTCCCAACTGGTTCCGGATTAAATCAACTCCCATGAAATCCCAGCGAATGGATCTCGCAAAAAAAGTCAACATTCAGAATATCTACCGTTCCCGGATATGCCTGATATTGGTGGACATCGTTACGGGCGGATGCCATAGTCCGCCCCGGCAAAATCCTCCACAAGGAATCTTTCACCATCACAATCTTACTTTCCAGTACGCCAGCAGAGAATCCAGTTGATCCAAATCAAAAAAATGCACCTGGATCATTCCCTTGTTCTTGCCCCGCATCTTGATTTCCACCTTGGTTTGGAGCACGCTCTCCAATTCCCGCCGCAGGGCTTGGATATGCAAATCGAGAATGGGATCGGTTTTTTTGGGCTTCTCGGGTTTCTCGGGGACGCGGCCCTGACGCATGAGCGCTTCCGTCTCCCGCACCGTAAGGCCGTTTTCCACGATTTGTTCGAGAACCGCCTCGATTTCGTGCTCGGTGGAAAGGCCCAACAACAATTTGGCGTGTCCGACCGAGATTTTCCCCTCTTCCAAGGCCTGCAGGGGACGCTCGGGCAGGTTCAAAAGCCGCAAGGTATTGGCGACCGCCTCGCGGCTTTTTCCCACTCGCGCCGCGACATCTTCCTGGGTCAGAGAAAACCGTTCCACCAGATACCGGTAGGCCTGGGCTTCCTCGAGGGGTGAAAGATCCGACCGCTGGATGTTCTCCACCAAGGCGATCTCCAGAGCTTTCGTGTCTTCCGCCTGCATGACGACGCAGGGCACGGAGGACATGGAAACCAGGCTTGCCGCCCGCAGCCGCCGTTCGCCGGCGAGGAGTTGATATTTCTCCGGCGCCGTGGGATGCGGCCGCACCAGCAGGGGCTGCAAGATCCCCTGGTTCTGGATGGAATCGGCCAGCTCCAACAACGCATCTTCGTCAAAATGGCGGCGCGGCTGAAATTGGCTGGCCTCGATCGCCTCGATGGGGATTTCCTGGATGTTGGCGATTTCCTCGTTCATGGATGGTGTTTCAGAGAGAAGGGCGGACAGGCCACGGCCGAGCGCTTTTCGTTTCATGATTCATCACTTCCTGAGTTAAATCCTGATACGCTTTTGCTCCAGGCGATTCCGGATCGTATAAGGTAATCGGCAATCCATGGCTGGGAGCCTCGCTCAACCGGACACCGCGGCTGATCACGGTTAGAAACACATATTCCTTATACGCCCGGCGGATATCTTCCTCCACCTGGCGGCTAAGATTCAAACGCCGGTCCGCCATTGTAAGTAAGATTCCTTCAAGTGACAAGCGGGGATTGTAACTCTGGCGGATCATCGAGGCCGACGATAAAATTTCGGTGAGGCCCTCCAGCGCGTAATATTCACACTGCACGGGAATCACGATCGAATCCGAGGCGAGAATCGCATTAAGGGAGAGCAATCCCAGGGAGGGCGGGCAATCGATGATCACGAAATCCGGCCGCGTTTCCGCTGGACATTCCCAGAAAAAGCGCGCCAAGGCCCGTTTGAGGGCGAATTTTCCCTGCTCATCGCCGGCCAGTTCCCACTCCATGGACAGCAGGTCGTTATTGGAAGGAGCCAGCCACAATCCTTCCACTGGCGAGGATACCAGGATAGAGTCCAGGGGGGTTTCCTCGCTCAGCAGATCAAAAACTGTGCGGCTTAACTCTTTCTTCGACAAACCCAGGCCGCTGGTGGCGTTGCCTTGGGGATCGAGATCGAGTAAAAAAGTCCGGGAACGAGCTTGGGCCAAGCATGACGACAGGCTCACCGCCGTGGTGGTTTTCCCAACTCCCCCTTTTTGATTGACAATGGAGATGATACGAGTCAAGTATCGGTTCCTGTGTTCCACGTGGAACAAAGCAATGGTGGATGATGACGTGAAAAGCGCCTAGAGCCTAACGAAGATGAGCAGGCATCATGCCTGCCCCACAATACTCCCTCACAATACACCGTCACAATAATTCCACACCCAGGCCTACTCCCCAAGGGAGAGGGGATTTCGGGTGGCTCTCTTCCACCCGGCAAATCGATGTCCGGCCACGCTCCCGGAAAAATGTACGCACGTATCAGATGAACCTAAATTTATAATCCATTATAAGGGACGCTTGCGGATCCGCCCAGGTTTTCGAGGATATTTTACCAAGAGCGGCGCTACTTTTTTATATACAACCACTTGAAAGGGATTATTAAGACCCGGCAGTTCATATGGAACCACCCGTTCGAGCCGGCAATTCAACTCGCCCGCCATGCGCTGTGATTCTTCCTCCACATTTTCCTTCCCGCCCCGGGGAAGGACAATCCACCCCCCCACACGCACGAATCCCGCCGTCAATTCCAAAGCCACCGGAAGCGGACCCAGCGCCCGGGCCACGGCGAAATCCATCGATTCGCGCCAATTCCCGCTCCTAACAACCTCCTCTGCCCGCGCATAAATGACAGTGTCGGCTTTCAATTCCAGAATCTCCGCCATTTCCTTTAAAAACCAGGCTTTCTTCCGGTTCGCCTCCACCAACGTCACATTCAAATTCGGGCGCAAAATTTTCATCAACAGCCCTGGCACACCACACCCGCTGCCCACATCGGCTAAAGCCATTCCGTCCGGGATATCCACAATCCGCATCAAGGCCAAGGTATCCGCCAAGTGATAATCGCAAAATTCCGTCAGGCTTTTGTATCCAGTAAGGTTGAATTGCTGATTTTTTTGCTGGAGATGGTAGAAAAAAAGACCCATGCGCGGTTGAATTTCGGGAGGGAGACGCAATCCCCGCGCCTTCAATTCCCGATCAAATTCCCATAAATAATCATCCTGTTCGACACTCATTTCCGTTTCATCATTATCGTTCCCTCATTCCGCAAACAGGAGATGCTCCAAACCATAAATCAGTCCTTTGCGGTGCGGCACTTCCCGAATGCCCAGCAACACGCCGGGCATAAAGCAGGTCCGGTTGATGGAATCATGCCGCAAGGTTAGCGTCTGTCCGTCACTGCCGAAGATAACCGATTGATGCGCCAGCAAGCCGGGAAGGCGGACACTGTGAACGGGAATGCCATGAAACCGCTCTCCCCGGGCGGCCGGCTCGATTGTTCCACGTGGAACAATCCCCTTGTTCCGCGCCTGGGCAATGAGTTCGGCGGTCTTGATAGCGGTTCCTGAAGGCGCATCCACCTTGGCATTGTGATGTAATTCCACGATCTCCACTTCGGGCATGTGCCGCGCGATGATTTGCGCGCAATGCATCATCATCACAGCTCCGATGGCGAAATTCGGAGCAATGAGCAGGGCGGGATGCTTCCCCGCGCATTTGATCTCCAGCTCGTCGATCTGATCCGGCGTGAATCCCGTGGTCCCGATCACGCCCCCCGCGCCCGCTTCCACGATGGTCAAGGCGTTCTGAAAGGCGCAATGCGGCGTAGTGAAATCAACCACCACCTGCGCTCCGCTGTCGCGGATTGCCTCACTCAGAGAATCCTCCACATCGGTCTCCGCCACCAGTTCCATGTCCTCCGCGCCCCGCACCGCCCGTACCGCCTCCGTACCCATCTTCCCCCGGGCGCCGTTTACCAGCACCCGAATCTTCTCGGCCATTCTCGTCTCCTCGCCTTCCTATAGTCTTGCCCGGATTCTTCCGCTCGCTTAGGATACGGGCATGACGTTTATGGGTCAATTCTAATGCTGCTAAATTCCCTCTTTGCCATCGCTTTTTTTACGATTGTGTTGCTGTTGACCGCCCCCGGTCCCGGTTTCCAGTTGCGCCTGCTCGGCATCGGCTTAAGCTTGCTGGTACTCGGCTGGAGTTATATTAAATGCCTTTGGCGCTGCCTTCCTCTACCCTTCCTGGATTGGATCGTCCAACCTCGGGCATCCCGGCGTTATCTGCCCTTGGCTTCGATCTTCCTCACCGCCGCGCTGCTTTTTTACGTCATTTCCCCGCCCCAAGGGATTCGCTTTACTTTCACCGATACGCGCACCGGCCAATCCACGACCCGCATACTGGATCTCCCGGTTCTCGATATCAATCCCACTCTTTTTCTCCCCGCCTTTCTCAACTTGGATCAAGGGATAATGCGTTTCTCGTGCGCCTTTCTGGTTTCCGAAGAGGCCTTTTACGCTCTCCCGCACGCCAGTAACGGCCGCGCGGCATGGAAATTGGACGGAACTGAAATCGCCCGCTTCGAGGCCGATGAATCCTCCCGCCACCGGCTGGTTCCGGTATCACTTCGACCGGGGCTTCACGAAATCGAATGCGAGACCACTTCCCTGAATCCCATTCCCCGCCTCTCCATCGCTTTCTCACAATTCCATCAGCCCCCGTTTACGCCCTTGCAAGGTCCTTTCATTCAGGGTTTGCCACCCATTTCCCCGGCTATCTATCCCCTCTCCCGAATACTCTCCTCTCTGTTTTTGCTGCTAGCGCTTTTCTTATGGATTCCCACCCTGAACCATCTTTGTTTAGCCATTGCCGCGTGGATCCAGCGCCACGCCACTTTGTTCATGAGCCTCGGCTGGGTGGCGGGAATCGTTTTGTTTGTTGTGATCCGCCTTGATTTCTTCCAAAACAGCCGTTACTACTACGAAGCCGACGAAGCGGCCTTCGGACTGATGGCCCAACGCCTCCAGACCGGGCAATCACCCCCTCTCTTTCACTACGGCCAGCCGTACCAAGGCACCGTAGAAGTTTTCCCCCTGGCGCTTTCCCTCTTCTGGGGAAAATCTCCGGCGGTGGGTTTGCATGCTCTTCCGGAAATCTGGGGTTTGCTCTTTCTTGCGCTAACCTGCGTCACGTTATGGCAATTCGGCTCTCCCGCGCTAGCCTTATGCGCCTTTCTCAGCCTGGGTCTGGGTGGATTGCATTATCACTGGATTTTCTCCAAAACCTGGTTTGGATACTCGTTTTCACTCGTCTGCGGGGCCGGGCTTTGGTTTTTGGTTCTCTCCGGTTGGCGGGCGGGACGGCTAACCCCCGGGAAAGCGCTCCTTTGGGGAACCCTGGCAGGCCTCAGTTTTTACGAACTCCCCATTGTCTTGCCCTTTATCCTCTCCACCGGTCTACTCCTTCTCCACCTCGCCGGCCGAAGGATCATGCGGCTATGGATCGATGTCCATCTTCCGCACTCCATGAAGCACAAGGCTCTTATGGGTGTGGTTCAGTCCGGAGCCGCCTTGGCTTTTCTCAGCCTGCTCCTCTTCACGGCGCCGTATTGGATATCCCCCTTCCTGGGGGAAGGACTCTCCGCCCTGGAATTTGTCGCGAAAGGCAGAGCTTTGCCCGCCGCCCGGGTGGCGGGAGAAAATCCTCTTCTGGACCGATTTCTGGGAGAGTGCCTTCCCGTGTTCTTCGGATCCCGCGCGCCGTATGACCATCAGCATGACCTGCCCGCCGCGTTGTTCCCCTGGTTCCCTCCCCTGTTTTTTCTGATCGGCCTGGTTCTCTTCCCCTGGATCGCCTACCGCGTACAGGCAGATGAAAAAATGCTCTCGGAACCGGTTGTCCGGAACGCAATTTTCGCTTTCATGCTATTGACCATTCTATTCGTGAGTTACTCGCCCTTCGGGATTTGGCCCTGGTACGCCATCCCCCTTTACTGGTCCTTACCCGTCCTGCTTTATGTTTTCTTCCGGTTTTTGTGGCGGATCTCCCCATCGCTTTCCGCCGCCTCGCTATTCATGTATGGCATGTCCCTGGCCACCCCCTTGGCTGATTATTCCCCGCTTTGCCATCAGCCGGCCAGCTTATCCTACCAGGGACTCTGGATTCCCACACATTTCGAGGAAATCAAATCCGCCCTGCGCGAACGCTCCATTCGGTATCTCCTCTGCGATCAGGGCTTCGATTACCTTACGGGCACGCCGGGGCGGGACTGGGTGGGTGAATGCCTGGCCTTCGACGCGGATCAGGATATCCTGGCTTTCGGACGCCTTTCGCGCCGGTTGGAGGATTCCGCCCAGGAAATCGTCAAAGCCGCGCGTGTTGGTTATCTATTTCACAAGGATTTTTGTTACAACAACACCACAGGCGATCCCATGTTGTATTCCGCCTTGACCATGGAAAATTTGGAGGCCCTTTTCGGGCCGCGATGGCTGAATTATGACCGGTTGGAGATGGATCCTTATATCCTGTTTCTGCCTCCCCCGGGCGAACCTCGTAATCCCAAAAACACCTGGCGGCTGGAAGCGTCCAACCCCAATTACCAGCTGGCTGCCGCGGACAACAATATCAGCGTCCGCGCCTACAACCGGGAAACCTACTGGTCCAGCGATGCCATCCCCGCATCGGGAGCCTATTTCCGGGTGACTTTCCCTGTACCGCGCCCTGTCTCCAAACTGATTTTGTTTCATGGAACGAAAAGTTCCGACCGCACCCGGGAGAATCTGGTCATGTTGAAAACTCCCCAAGGCGCGAACATCGTGGCGGGATCCCTCCGCTACGAACCGGAAATACGGTCCAGCGTTCTGGTCCTGAACGATACGATCGAGGCCTCCGTGGTGGAAATTCATGTCTCCCCCACTCCGGACAACAGCTGGTGGACCATCTTTGAAATTTGGATTTTATGAAATATTCAAAATCTGATTATATGTTTTGAAGATTTTCCATAACTTTTGGGGGCTCATAACAAGCCGCCCTGGCTACCGCGGTCATGCGTCAAATGGGTTCCTCTCCTTCCTGGATCAAGAAAAAAACCGTCTGCAGTCGCTGCGAACGTTTATTTCCACGGCGGAATTTGCTATATATCATCTTTCCGCGTGGCGCGGACAACCATGGAGAAGACAGGGAGGATACTCATGAACAATGGACCGAAGATATTAGTATTGCTGGCGGGTCTTTCGATCGTGGTGGGAGTCTTGATCAAATTGATCGGCGTGGATCTCTCGGCCATGGGGATCAGCACCACCTTCCCCATCAAGCCTCTGAGTTTCTTGAATTTTTCCAATTCCGTTCTTCTATTCGCAATCGCCTGGATTCTCTTGCGGAAAACCTCGGAAAAGTGATCCTTCCAGCCATGGCGCGTTTATAGTTCCTCTTCCACGTCTTCAAGTTCGCCTGGCTTGACGTACGACGCGATAACTATCGTCGAGGGCTCCCGCAATCCATTGATCGGACAAGTGTCACAAATGTCCAGCGGCGGGCGGGGCGGATCACAAACGAAATATTCCTGGATCCGGATTTTGCTGGGGCTGTAGGAAGGACAGTAACACGCGCGTTCAATCGCCAACTCCCGATCGAAACGAGGATTGGTGTTTCTCGTTTGATCGCTTTTGAGTTTTCTTTTCATATCTGGGAACATAACAACAAATATTTCCTGAATTCGGGGTATGAGATACAAGTATAATTGCTTGAACGGAAAGAAGCAAGAAAATTTGCAAATTCCCTCTCCCCCGGAACCCGCTCCACCCCGTCTGCCAGTTTAAAACCTTTTATTTTCAAGGATTTGCGCTTAACCCTCGATTCCTTTACCAGGGAATATCCACTCCTTTTTTTTATTTCCCGGATGATCATCCCCCGCCTCGTTACTCTTCTCCTTCCGGCGGCCGGATCGGCATGATCACGTACAAGAAATTCGAGTTGCCCACACCCCGGATAATCCCTGGTTTCCGCACGTCGTGAACCCGCAACTCCACGGATTCCTCATCCAGCACACGGAGGCAGTCCAGCAGATATTCGGAATTGAACCGCATTTCGATCTTTTCCCCTTCAAACTCGGCGCTGATCATGTCACGTCCCTCGCCGCCGACCTCTTCCCGCTCGCCAAAAACCTCCACTTCATTGGGGGACATCCTCAAGATGATCATCTTGGTTTCCACATTGCTTAGGTAAGACGCCCGTTTTACGGCGGCGGCGAGTTCCTCCCGCTTCGCGCGCAACGCATACTGCCCTTCCGGGGGAATAATTTTTTGGTATTGCGGAAAATTATCCGCCAGAAGATTCGTAATAATGGTCGTGTCGCCGGCCTGGAACTGAATCTTCCGCGCCTGCAGACGCAGGTTGATTTCTCCTTCGTCAGGCAGGGTCCGCTGGACTTCCTGCAAGGTTTTTGTGGGGATCAGGGAGGATATTTCCTGTTCCGGCAAACCCTCCATGCCCATCGAGTAAAAAGAAAGGCGCCGGCCGTCCGTGGCCACCCAAATGATCTCCTTGCCTTTCAACTCACACTTCACGCCGTCCAGTTCAAAACGGGACTTGTCGGTGGACGTGGCAATGATCGTCTTGCGAATGATATCCTTCAACGTTCCCGCGCCGATACGAATTTCCTCTCCCTCATCCAGCGCCATAAACGGGGGAAACAATTCCTCCGATTGCCCCTTCATCCGGGCCTTGAACTCTCCGCATTGAATTCGCGCCGTCTCCTCCCGGCATTCAAACGAGGCCTCTCCTGGAGGAAGATCCATGAACACTTCCACGATGATTTTGGAAGGAAGCACGATCCCACCCGGCTCCTCCACCTGCGCTTCCCCCTCGCAGCGGATGGTCAGATTCAGGTTCGTGGCATGAAAACGCACCTTGTCCGCTTCGCAGGAAACATGAATATTCTCCACGATCGGATTGGAGATGGGACTTCCCACCGCGTTACGGACCGCGGATATGCCCCGGCTCAGGACCTGGCTCGAACATTTAAATTTCATGGGCGCCTCCCATCCGGAAAGAGAATGAGGAAACTCACAACCGTCTTTTTGGTTTAAATGTTTTAAACCCTTTTAAATCCCTCTATTATTATTTAAAAGGGTGTGAATGAAAAGCCAAACATGATGTATCATCTTGTTTCTTATAAACTTATAACGATAATAACCTGTGAACAATCCTTGAGTTTATTTTGGCGGATTGTGGATAAATATTCCGGCCGCCGCGGACTTGTGGATAACCGGAAAAAAACTCACAGTCCACTCACAGGTTCTCCGAAGCGAATGAGAATAGCACAATTCCCGCCCGGATCGAAGCCGATTATGTTGACACTCCCGGATCTTTCTCTTATATTCAAGGGTAGAATAAAGCGAAACAGTTGATTCCCGGTCATCAAAGAGATTTTTCCATGAAAAAGAACGCCTTCTCCCTTGTGGAACTATTAGTGGTGGTCGCCATTATCGGCATCCTGTCCGTTATCCTGGTGCCGAACGTGCAGGAACAGCTGCGCAAGGCAAAAATCGCCAAAACCAAAGCGTTGATCTCCAGCCTGAGCGTCACCATCACAACCTATAAAAACGATTTTGGCAAGTATCCGGAAAGTTTCGATTGCCAAAAACTCTATCTAGCTCTGACCGAACAGGCCAAGTCTCCCTATGAGCCGGGCGCCAACGAGGTCCGCATGGTGAAGAAGAGCGACCGGGTGCCTATTTGGCAGAATCCCAACAAGAGCGTCACGGATGACCGCATCGAGCGGATATTGCAGCAGGCCGGTGTTCCCGCGAACGCGCTCCGCGCGCAAATGGATGAAAACATCTTTGTGGACGCCTGGGGAAATCCGATCTATTACATCAGCAGTGAAGTCTATAATCCCGGCGGCCGGACCGATTTCCGCAACGCCAGCAAGCGCAACACCTTCAAATTTGACGCGCCTTGCGCCTGGGAGATGAGGGAAGACAAGCGCTACAAGCCCTACAATCCCACCTCGTTTCAGTTGGTCTCCTTCGGTCCGGATGAAACAACGATCACGCCCCGGCAGGACAACGGCGGCATCGGTTCCATGATCGATACGGACAAGATCGACAACGATAAAGATGAATATTTCGATAATGAAGACCGGGCCCGCGCCGGCAATATTCAGGAAAACGATGCGGAGGTCGTGGCCGAAGACGACATCACCAATTTCATGTAGAGACCACATCATGTAGAGACCACGAAACCAGTCTCTCTTGCGTAAAGAAGGGTATGGGAATCCAGGGGCACGAGGCTACGTGCCCCTGGTTGTTGAAAGCGGGGGAGCGTGGTTATACGCGCATGCGGTTTGGAGAGTTGGATATTGGCGCGTAAGAAGGATGTTTTGGGGAATGAATCCCGGAGGGCGCGATGCAATTCGTTTTCCCGGGATGGGGCAGGTGTTTGGATAAGATGGATACAGGACTTACCACCGGGTGAAGAGCACGTATAGAAAGTATCCGATCAGGACCGCTTGGAGCAGCACCATCAGGACAAAGCGCCAGGCGGTCTCGGGATTTTTCGACTCGGCCGCGGGAGGCAGCGCGGGGCTGGTGTAGAACAACGCGTCGATGTTCTTTTGATACCGCCGTTTGATCTGGGCGGAGGCCTGCCGGATCTCCGGTGCGATCTCCTTGTTGGCCGGATCGGCCAAAGCCATCTCCAGGTCGGGGAGATGTTCCATCTTTGCGTACAAACCCAGATAGATAACCGCTTTTTTCCGGACAGCCAGGAGCCGGTCGGATAGTCCCTTGCGCATTTCCGAAAGGTATTCGGGGGAATCGGATTTGAGCATGTGCTCAAAAGCGGCGTCGCGCACGTAGGCAACCGGGTCTTCGAGCAGGGAAAGGATCTTGTCCGTGACCGGAAAACCGAACCGGGTTTGATACCGGATGATGCTTTCCCGAATCGGCGCGGAAGAAGAGGGAAGCAGGGAGAGCAACGCCTTGGAAATCCGTTCGTCCCCGAATTCCCGCAGCGTGTGGATCTGGTAGAGGAGACGGTCCTCGTCGCCGTCAAATAATTTAGGAAGCATCTCGTCGATTTGCTTTTCCAGGGCGCGGAGGTCTTCCAGCCGCAGGCGGGCCAGCAGAAATTCCTCGTGTTCAACGGCGATTTTCTCGAAGATCCGGCGGGCGATGCCCAGGCAGCGCGCCTCGATGAAATGCTCGCCCAAGTCGTAGAGGATCTTGAAGTCGGTTTTTTCCTGGCGCAACAGGGATTCGGTAATGTGGCGCGCCGCGGGGATGCGTCCCATTTTGATATGCGCGACCGACTGCCAGTATTTCGCTCCCGCTTGGATGACCGGCTGCTGGTGACGGTCCTTGAGGGCGTCGAAGGCCGCGATCGATTCCTCGTACAGGCCCTGTTCAAACAGGGCGCGTCCCCACAATCCCAGACTCAGCGGCTGAATGGTTCCCGAGGAAGAGGCGCGTTGGAAGACCCGTGCGGCTTCCGAATAATCCAACACTTCGAAATTGAGCCGCGCCAGGTTTTCAAGGAACAGGGAGCAGGTGGGTTCGATTTCGATGGCTTTCTCGTAGTACTCCCGGGCGGCGTCGTATTGGCCGAGTTCGTGGTAGGCGTAGGCCAGATTGAAATAGGACAACGCGCATTTGGGATCGATATCCACCGCCACCAGAAATTCCTGGATGGCTTCCGGAAAGCGGCTGTTTTGCAGATGTCCACGGCCCAGATCCAGATGTTGCTTGACGTTCTTCTTGACCAAAAAGGTGATCTTGTCCGCGGGCGCGCCCGCCGGCGGGGGATCGCCGCCGGAGCGCTGGAAAAGCCGCCGCAACCGGGTTTGGTACGATTTCCAGGAGAATCCTCTCACGGTATTGCGCCTCATCGTTTCCCTCAGGATTCCATCACCGTGGGCCGGACATCATCGATGCAAGGGCAATTCTAGCAAAAGACGGCGCAATTGATCCAGTGCGTATACGCATGCCCGCCGGCGGATCATTTCCCGGCTGCCGGGAAAGGTGAGCAGCAGGGGATAGGTCTCGTCTCCCGCGCCGCAAACCGCCGCCCATACGGTTCCCACGGGTTTCTCCCTGCTTCCGCCGTCTGGTCCCGCGACGCCCGTGATGCCGATCGACCACGTGGACCGCAGCAGGCGGCGCGCGCCCACCGCCATTTCACAAGCCGTCTCGCGGCTCACCGCGCCGTGATTCGCGAGGGTCGCGGGGGACACGCCGAGCACCTGTTCCTTCACCGGATTGCTGTACGCGATCACGCCACCCGCGTAATAACCGGACGCGCCCGGAACGGCCGTGATCCACGAGCCCAGCAGGCCGCCCGTGCACGATTCCGCCACGGACAATGTTTCGTCCCGTTCCCGCAGCAACCGGCCGATAACCGCGGCGAGAGATTCATCGTTCTCCGAAAAGACTGCGTCGCCCATTTCTCTCCGGACGATCTCCGCGCAGCGGGAAAGACGGTCCCGCGCGCCGGGGGAATCAGCCGGGAGGGACAGAGTCAATTCCACCTCGCCCGGCTGGGACAGGGACGCGACCGCCAGTCCTGGTTCCTCTCCCACCCGGTCGCGCAGGAGCTGGTCGATATTCGATTCGCCCAGGCAGGCGATTTGAAAGCGCGTGGAGATCCGCCGCGGACACGGGTGGTAACGCTCCCGCAGGAAGGGAACCAGCTGATCGTTTACCATGGGAATCAGTTCGCGGGGTGGACCCGGCAGGGCGATGACGAGGCATTCTCCGGCATCGTAATACAGGCCGGGGGCGGTTCCGTTGGGATTGGGGAAAAAGCCTCCCCGTGTGGGCACGCGCCCCTGCCGCCGGTTGTTGGCGGTCATGGGACGCCGGAACGCGCGGAACCGGGCCTTCAACCGTTTGAGGGCCTCGGGATTCTCTTCCAGGGGGATGCCGGTGGCTTCGCTGATGGCTTCGCGGGTGACGTCATCCACGGTCGGACCGAGACCGCCGGTCACGATCACCAGCGGGGCTTCCGCCAGCGCCAGCCGGATCAACCGGGCCAGGTCCGGCCCGGAGTCGCCCGCCAGTAAACCGCAGGCGCATTCCAGGCCGAGGGCGTTGAGGGTTTTCGTGAGAAAAGGAATATGCGAATCGGCCCGCTGGCCGGTGAGGAGTTCTTCGCCGGTGACGAGAACGGCATAACGGACGGGACTGAATGCTTGATCCACGGACATGTTCATCTCAAAAAAAGGAAGGATGGTTTTCTATATTGTAATCACGCTCCCCGTGGGATAAGAGGGGCGGGGCCATGCAACATCTTTCAACCGATTGAGTTGGGAAACGCCGGGCGGGATGATCGTTCCTGTTTGCCGGGGCACGTTGCAACGTGCCCCTACTTTGCCGGAGCAACGTGATTTGTCTCCAATCGAAATGATTACTCGTGAAGGGCGGTTTTCCCTCACCCTGACCCTCTCCCAGAAGGAGAGGGTATCCCTCCTATTGTTATGTTCTGAAGGAGGATGTCATCCCCGCGAATGCGGGGATCCAGAATGAGGTGGCACGGACTTTCAACCCGGGAATCGGTCTTCCATGGCCTGGAAGGCCATTCCGCTTCGGGGCTACCCTCTCCCCGAGGGAGAGGGAGGAGTGAAGGAATGCAATAACGCCCGGGACAGGGTGAAGACTCCGAGATATTCCGCCCCCGCTTGCCGCAGGACCGCGCACACCTCGTTCACGGTCGCGCCGGTGGTCATCACGTCATCGACCACCAAGAGACGGCGGCCCTGGATTTCGGCAGGGCAGGGAACCGTGAACGCTCCCACCAGGTTGCGCGCGCGCCGGGCCGGCGACAAAGACGCTTGGGGAACGGTGGGACGGACGCGGACTACCAAGTCATCCCGAAGCTGGAAGTTCTTCCTCTCCGCGAGGGTTTTGGATATCAGGGTGGATTGGTTGAACTCGCGTTCGCGCAGCCGGCTTTGGTGGAGGGGAACCGGGATCAGCCAATCGAAGCGTTCCTCGGGAAAGAACATCTCATACCCGCGCAGCATCAGGTTGGCGAGCAGGGGGGCGAGGCGGGTTTGATAATGGAACTTGAGGGCGTGAATCACCCGCTGGACCTGTTCGTCCTCGTACGAGTAGAGGCTGTGCGCCCGGTCGAAATAGATCGGGCCGGCGGGGCAATTGCGGCATGGCTGATCGGGTCGGCTCTCTTCCACCGAGGCCACCGGCGCGCCGCAACGGCCGCAGTAGGGCGAGGGGAAGACGCGGAAATGGTGGAAGCAATCCGGGCACACCCGCTCGTCCGCGTGCGTTTGTTCTTTGCCGCATCCGGCGCACACCGGGGGATAGACCAGGTCGAGGAGGGAAAGGGCCAGGGATTTGATCGTGGAGGGGATCATGATGGTTTGATCCAGATAATGGCGCCTCGGAAGCAGGGGCGCGTTGCCACATGGCCTTCCTTTAGAGGGCCAAGGCTATTTCATCAAGGGAAAAAGGAATCCGTATGGAACGTTTTTCCCTCACTCCGGCCCTCTCCCTGAGGGAGAGGGAGAAAAAAGAGCACCGCCGCCGGGAGACGCCGCCACGTGCCTCTACAAGACGTGCCCCTACAAGCTTGGCGCGTTGCGGTTCCGGGAATCCGTGGTTTTTTTCGCCAAATAATCCCGCAGCGCCTCTTGCCAGGAGCGCAGGGGACCAAGGCCCAACGCGTCGAGTTTGCGCGTGTGCAGGCAGGAATTGGCGGGCCGCCGGGCGGGCGCCCCGTATTCGTGGGCGGTGACCGGCGTCAGCGAAACGTTCATCCCGGCCTGGGCGAAGATCTCGCGGGCGAATTCGAGCCAGGTGCAACCCCCCTGGTTGGCGAGGTGGTACACGCCGTACCGCCCGCTCTCCACGAGGCGGCGGATGACGGCGGCGGCGTCGGCGGTGTAAGTGGGCGACAGCGATTCGTCGCAGACAATGCGCAGGGGCGTTCCCTTGGCTCCCAGGCGCAGCATGGCCTCGATGAAGTTGGTCCCCTTGAGGCGGCTGGGAGTCAGGCCGAACAGGCCGGCCACGCGGATGATGTAATGTTTTTCCCAGAGGGCTTGCACATAGTGTTCGCCGGCCAATTTGGTGATGCCGTAGGTGTTGAGCGGCCGCGCGGGATCGTCTTCGGCGTAGAATTCCGTTTTCGCTCCGTCGAAGACGTAGTTGGTGCTGATGTGGACGAGGGGGACATCCCAGCGCTGGCAAGCCAGGGCCAGGTGGCGCGGGCCCAGGGCGTTGACCTGGAAGGCGCGGAGCGGCTCGCGTTCGCAATCGTCCACCCGCGTATAGGCGGCCGCGTTGATGACCAGGTCCGGCGCGGTGTAGGCGATCCGCTGCTGCACGAGGGATTCGTCGGTGATGTCCAGGTCCTCGGACGTGCAGGGTGTGACGGGGCAATCGGCGAAGGCGCGCACCAGGTCGGCGCCCAATTGCCCCCGGGAGCCAAGTATCAATACCCGCATGGAGATCTCCTTGAGAGCGAGGATTGACGATCGAAATCCTACGAGGATCTACGATAAAACCATCGCCTGAGAAAGTCATGGGTTCAACGCGCGCGGGGGGGATGCTAGCATGGGACAAAACGGATGTGAAACGAGGCGCGGTATGATCGACGGCGTGAAATTGATCCCGCGGAAGCGGCATTGCGATGACCGGGGATACCTGGTGGAGATTCTGCGGGCGGACGATCCGGAGTTTATCCAATTCGGGCAGGTGTACGTATCGTTTCTGCGGCGGGGCGTCATCAAGGCCTGGCACAAGCATGAAAAGCAGACCGACGCGTTCTTTGTGGCTTCGGGCACCTCGAAGATCGGCCTGTACGACGACCGGGAAGGCAGCCCCACGAAGGGAACCTATCAAACCGTGATTCTGGGCGACGAGGGCGAGCCGTCCCTGCTGCTGATCCCGCCGGGGGTGTGGCACGGGCAGATGTCGCTGTCGGACGCCACCTACTTGGTCAACCTGCCCACCGAGCCCTATAACCCCAAGAATCCGGACGAAATCCGCGCCCCGCTGGAGGCGTTTGAGGACGTGTGGACGATCCAGAACCGGTGATCTCGAAACTGGATCGTGCAGATCACCCAGTTCTGAGAATGGGCCTAGGAGGATGAATCATGGCGGAATGCGCGAATCGCCTGCCCTGTACCTGCACCTACGCGGGCTGCCCGCGGCATGGGAAATGCTGCGAGTGCCTGGCCTATCATTTGAAAATGCAGGAACTGCCGGCCTGCTGTTTCCCCCCGGCGGTGGAAAAAACCTACGACCGGTCGTTTAGGAAGTTTGTGGAGACGCAGGGGGGGAGGGGGTAGGATGAAAATCCATTATTACGAGGAAACTGATTCTCTCTACATCGACCTCTCCGGGCGGGCGAGCGTGGATTCGGACGAAGTCGCGCCGGGCGTCGTACTCGATTTCGACGCGGATGGCCACATCACAGGGATCGACATCGACCGGGCCAGCCGCGTCGTGGATTTATCCATACTGGAAACCGGATCGATCCCGGTGCGGAAGTAATCGGGAAGTACGCTGCGCTAATCCATTCTACACGATTATTTTGACAAGAATGATTAGATGGAGGGGAAAGGTCATGATCAGTAACGATAATCAATTCGAGAAATTGAATGAACAGCGAGATGGGTCCTCCCCCGAACAGGCCGTGATAGTTCAATGTGTTAGAGAGGAATACGATTGGATTCGGGATGAATATCCGAATTTTTCACCATGTCTTCAAGCATTGCTGGAGATCGAAGGAAAGAAATATGATATGATGACTATACAATCCCCAGAGGGAGAGCAGCGGAATGTTTACTTCGATCTATCGAAGCTTAGAAATACATTCTTGAGTGATATCGAAGAGTTCTGAATTTTAGTACATCCGAGAAGTGCGTACCTGAAGAAGTAAAATTGATTTCATCCGCCATTGGGCGAGGGCGGACACCAAGGTCCGCCCCTACTATAATTCCCTCACCCTGACCCTCTCCCAGGGGGAGAGGGGATTAAATACTGTTATTTCTATTTCATCTTTCCCAAGGCTTACACCCTGGGCTATACTCAGGCCGCGCCGTTGGCGCTTACTAAGCGGTGCGTTTCGGTAAATTGTCACAAGGTAATCATTATCTCGCCGCGATGATGATCAACAAACCTACAATTCGTTGAATTGCCTTTCCGGGAACGGGAAGGAGGTCTCCAAATTGTCTTTTTTCGCGGCGAGGACGAAGGGGGGCGGGGGGACGTTCTCGAGAATCCATTCGCCCCCGGTCACCGTGGCGGGAAGGACGGTTTCCCCCTGCCGCAACTCGACCGCCGCGCCGGGGGTGACGTTGCCTTTCAAGACCGTGTGGCCGTCTTCCAAGACGGCGGCTGGGTTCGACACCATGAGGAAGAGGCTCTGGTCCCGCAGGGCATGGTGATAGGCGATCATGGCGTGGATTTCCTCCGGGGAGGGGGCGGTGATCCGTGCGGGGCCGTTCATCATGGAGTTGATTTTATCCGCCAGGTCCGCGTCGGACAGTGCGTGAAAATCGGTGGTGTATTGCGAACCGTTCTCGCCGTGGCAGGGTGAACAGGAACGGTGGAAGGTGGTCACCGGGCCTTCGTACAGGTTGATCAATCCGGCCGGCGGATCGTTTTGCGCGGGGCTTTTGCATCCGAGGAACGCGGCGAGGAGCAGGGTCCACGGAAAAACGGCGGCAGGGCGGAAAACGGTGGTCTGCATGATGAAATGTCCAGGTTGTGATATTTTTGGATTATTATCGAGTCTTTCGGCGTTTCGGCAAGGTCCGGGATGTCACGGCCGGGAGTCCGGGAATCATGATCCGGCTTTATGAAATCCGCGGGTTGTGAAACGATATTCCCGTGTCCAACCAGTTCCGAAGGCGGGATATATAACATGAAATCGCAAACCCGGACCGCGTTCACCTTAATCGAATTGTTGATCGTCGTGGCCATCATCGGCGTGCTGGCCGCCATCGCCGTGCCCAATTTTCTCAACGCCCAGACGCGCGCCAAGATCGCCCGGGTGATGGGCGACCACCAGGCCGTGGGCTCGGCGCTGGAGTTGTACCAGATCGATCAGAACGGCTTTCCGTTTCCCCGGCGGCAGTTTCATTACATCGAGTATGTCAATGAACTGACCACGCCGGTGGCCTATACCTCCAGCATCGCGCTGCCCGATCCGTTCCGGCCCGATTCGCAGAAAAATTGGTATCCCTCCGACCAGCGCACCGTGTTGAGCTATCAATATATTTGCTATGGGGGATTGTGGACCACGTACAGCAATGTGCGGGCGCATGCGGAGGCGTATCACATCAACATCGATTCGTTGAAGGGGTATAGTTTGATGAGCCACGGGCCGGACAAGGTCACCCAGGGCCTGGAATGGCTGCCCATTCAGGGGAACATCAACAATATGTATTCCCCCTCGAATGGATTGTACAGCCTGGGGGACATCGCCCGCTTCGGGGGGAATGTGCAGGCCCGCACGGTGGTGGGGGGGTGAGGGAAAAGGAGGTATGGATATGAACCGATGGGTGTTGTCGATGTTGGTTTTGTATTTCCCTTGCCTTGTTGATCTATCTACCGCCGGGGCGGAAATCGTAACTCTGGAGACGCAAAGCCAACTATATATATCCGATGCCCGGGTGCGGGCGGACCTGCCGGATGGAAATTGGGGCAATGACGCGGATATCACGGTAAGCCCCAAAGGCAGCGAGCAGTTCAATTACACTTCCCGGGTTTATCTCGCGTTCGATATCCGCCGGTTTTTGCTGGACGCGGGGTACGATCCCGCCACGGTGGATTTGCTGGATTTGCGCTTGGTCTTGACGCAATACAATTTTTCCGCCGCCTGGCTGTCCAGTATCGCGGTGCATTTTCCCGAGGCGGAATGGGACGAGTCCACGATTACCTGGAATAATCAACCCTCCTTCTCGGGCATTCAATTCGCTTACAAACCCAACAACGGCGCGGGAGCCGTGGATGGGATCGAACACGGTTCCATCAAGGAGCGGTTCCGGTCCCTGCTCCGCGATACGCGGGATTCGTGGAAGCAGGGAATCGTGCTCGCGGGCCCGAACGCGCCCTTTGAAAGCGAAGACCGGACGTGGATTCATTACGCGTCCAGCGAATATCCCGATGCAACGTTCCGTCCGAAATTCATTGTGACGATAGCTGCGGAAACCGCGGTACCATCGCCCACGCCGTCTCCGGCGCCGGTTCCCCCTTCTCCTCATGTCATCCCCTTGGATGGAGCGAGCCTGGAAGCGAATGGCTTGTCAGCCGATCCTCCCGCGGGGTATGTCATGGGGAATGTAAGTTTTGGATCCATTCCCAGCGGTCCAGGCACGGACGGAACGGGCCTGACAGCCGTGCTGGAGCCCGGCCAGGGAGTGTGGATTTTATCCCACACCGTCATGGACGCGCCGGCCCTCGCGCGCGTGTCCGCGGCCGTGCGCGCGTCCAATTCCGCCGCGGCCGTGGCGCTGGCGGCCTTGAACAGTCCCGTGGATGGACAACTGGCTTATTCGAACATTGCCTTGGAAGAGATTCCGGTCAACGATTACCGCTCAATGTATCTTTTTTACCAACCGCCCGGTGGGAAATTGCAGTTGGCCGTGCAGGCGGTCAATGAGTCCCAGTCCGGGCAATCCACCCAAATCTGGGTGGATAATTTGGATGTTCACACCGGACTGCCGGCGGCTACGGGAATCCCGGTGGAGCTCGAGACGGATGGCAGTTTCGACCACAGTCTGGAGAATTTGATATTGGGTTTGAACGGGGCGGATGGCGCGGTGATACCCTTCTTTGAATCGCTGACGGACATTGCCATTCGGCTTACATTGCAGCCGCGGAACCAGGCGGCCAATATCGCGACGCGGGTGATGGATCTCGAGGGGGCCTATCCCTTCCGCCTGCTGGGGCAGGTCCGCGTCCAGCAGGATTCCCTCCCCGGCGGGGGAACGCTGGCTTTCGTGATGACCAACGGATATCAGAATGTGGGATTGTTCCGGGATGTAAATCAACTTCCCGGTCCGGGTGAAGGAGAGCCGGAAGACTTGCTTTTAGGCGGTGATTTTCATGTAAACAATCCGGCGGTTCCCATTCATGTGGTGGCGCAAATCGGCGGCCCGGGCGCGGATGGTTCGGTCGTGGTGGATGATCTGCGCTTGACGCGGGCGGACACCCGCGTGGATGGCGCTCCGTGGACCGGCACGGAGCCGACGCCCACGCCGGCGCCGCCGGTTCCCACGCCCACGCCCACCGCACCGGTGTCATTCCCGGACGACTTCGAGCCGGACAATTCCGCGAGCGATCCCCGCATATTTAGCATCTATGGGCAATCCTATACAACGCCAAAAACTTACATGCGGGCGATCGATCCGGCCGGCGACGAGGATTACATGGCATTTGGATTGATCTCTCCCGCCGCCGCGCGCCGGCGCTCTCAGCCCGAATACGCGAACACCAAATGGATCTACACCATTCAGGTCCAGCCGGCGGGTGCCGAGACCCGGATCCGGTTTGATCTGCTGCAGTCGTATTCGGTGACCAGCCAAGAACTCGGCAGTCTCGGGGGGACCTTTTACGGCGTGGGGTATCCGTATGTGGTGTTCCAAGTCAGCGGAGAGCCGGGCGCGTACCAAATCACCTTCGCGGCCGAGACCGTGGATGCCTTTCCCACTCCCGCTCCATCGCCCACCCCGGTCCCCTGAGGGGATGTTATATAACCTGTGATGTAATTCTGTATAACTCTTTATATAGCGGGTAGTTAAAATGGTTTTTCGCCTGTGGATAACCCGTGAATAACACCAACAGGAGTGGATTTATGAACCGGGGAGGGTGGGAGGAAAAGGCAATCAGAACTCCGTGTAGTCCGTGCAATTTCCGTAAGAATCGAGGTTCAATCGGCCGATGCCGGCGGGAATGACAGCCATCCTCTTCATCCTTGATTCTACCCCCCGCCTTCGGCATGATCACGAAGAAAGGCCCATCTCCGCGAGGGCGTGCGGGCCGGGGGATGTGGACGGCATCTTGAAATCGGAAGGGATCTCTCATGAAGCATCGTTTTATCTTGTTTGTTTCGATTTTTCTTGTCCTCGTGGTTGCGGCCGGGGGAGCGGCGGCCGGGGATCCGCCCGCGCCGCTGGCGCCGACGCCGTCGGCGCAACAGATCGCCTGGCAGAACATGGAAACCATCGCCTTCGCCCATTTCGGCATGAACACCTTCACCAACCGGGAATGGGGCGAGGGGACCGAGGATCCGGCCCTTTTCAATCCCTCCGCGTTCGACGCCACGCAGTGGGCCAGGATCCTCAAGGACGCTGGCTTCAAGATGCTCATACTCACCGCCAAGCACCATGACGGCTTCTGCCTGTGGCCCAGCGCGTACACGGAGCATTCCGTGAAAAACAGCCCCTGGAAGGGCGGGAAGGGCGACGTGGTCCGCGAGGTGGCCGACGCCTGCCGCCGGGAGGGAATCCAGCTGGGCATTTACCTTTCGCCCTGGGACCGGCATGAGAAGAGCTACGGTGATTCGCCCGCGTACAACACGTATTTCCAAAATCAACTGCGCGAGTTGTTAACGAATTATGGGGAGGTCACCGAAGTCTGGTTCGACGGCGCTTGTGGGGAAGGCCCCAACGGCAAGCGCCAGGAGTACGATTGGGATGCCTATTACGCCGTGGTCCGGCAGCTCCAGCCCCGGGCTCTTATTTTCGGCTGTGGGCCGGATATCCGCTGGGTGGGCAACGAATCCGGCGTCGCCCGGGAGACCGAGTGGAGCGTCCAGCCGGTGACCGAGGAGATCCGGAAGCGGGACTGGGTAGGGCACCAGCGCTGGTTCATGGACGGGGGCGGCGCGAAATACGCTGACGAATCGGCCCGGAACAACGCCCCCATCGAGGTCATGTGGTATCCGGCCGAATGCGACGTTTCCATCCGCCCCGGCTGGTTTTATCACCCCGAGGAGGACGGGAAGGTCAAATCCCTGGAACAACTGCTCGATATTTATTACAAATCGGTGGGGCGCAACGGCGTGCTGCTGCTCAATATCCCCCCGGACAAGCGCGGGCGGATCCACGAGAACGACGCCCGCCGCCTGCTGGAGCTGCGGCAGGTGATTGATGCCACATTCCAGAACGATTTGGCGTTGAACAAACCCGCCCGCGCCTCCAATTTCCGGTGGAACGACAAACGCTTTGGCCCGGAAAAAGCCCTCGACGGCGATCCTGCCACCTATTGGGCCACGGATGACGGTGTCACGTCCGCCTCGCTGGAAGTGGATCTAGGGCAACCCACGACCTTCGACCGCGCCCTGATCCAGGAGCCTATCGCCCTCGGCCAGCGCGTTTTTGCCTATTCCATCGAGGCTCTCGCGGGCGAGGCCTGGAAAACCATGGTGGAGGGAACCACGATTGGCTATAAAAAGCTGGACCGCTTCAAGCCGGTCACGGCGTCCAAGGTGCGCCTGAGCATCTGGCAGTCCCGTGCGTGTCCGGTCATGGCGGCGTTCGGGGTATATCGAAGTCCACAAAAATAATATCCGCGCGTGGCCGGCAACCCGTGTACAATCCGGTCCCTCCTCTTTCCAGAAGGCGGAGGGGCAGGTAAGATGATTATTTTGAACGGGCCGGTTCCGTGTGGGTGGAGAGCCGCGCGTCCTCTCCCGGCCTTGCGGGCGCGAGAGAAAATATTTTGTTGATTCTTAAGGGATTATGTGATTTAATATTTACAAAAAGAATGAAGTTGGACGCGCGAAGTACGAATCGATGTGATCATTGTGTTCTGATATTGAGGAGAAGCTGGGTATCAAAATCCAATGAGCCCGCGAGGGGCGGACCAGTATCCACTGGGATGCCGGATCTTCCCCCCGGAAGCCATCATCCCGGGCAAGGAAGCGGGCAATGAAAGTCACCCGCGTACCATCGCCGATCATGGTTTGAGGATGGTTTGATCCTGGCAGGAGAACGAAACAGGGAGTTACCACCGATGAAACCAGTGGCACCTACCGCGAAAATGGGGGGCTCCGCGTTACAACCTTCCCAGTCCGGCGAAGAAATCCAGATTCATCCCTCCGTGGTGATCGATCCGAGTGTTACCTTGGGGGAAGGTGTGAAGATTCACGCCCATGTCGTCATCGAGCGGGGCACGCGGATCGGGAGTTACACGGAGATCCACCCTGGATGTTACATCGGTGAGGATTGTTCCATCGGCTCGCAGACGGTTTTGATGCCACTCGTCACCTTGCGGGAAAAAACCGTCGTCGGCCACCGGGTTCTGATCAGTTCGGGCGTGGTGATCGGCAGTGACGGTTTCGGGTACGCCAAGAAGGAAGACGGAGTCAATTACAAGGTTCCCCAGGTGGGGAACGTGATCATCGAGGATGACGTTCAGATCGGCGCGAACGCCACCATCGACCGGGCCACGCTGGGGCATACCGTGGTGGGCCGGGGCTCGCGGGTGGGCGCGCTCACGCAGGTGGGCCACAACGCCGTCATCGGGGAAGAGACCCGCGTGGGCGACAGCGTGGGCATCTGCGGCAGCAGCAAGATCGGCAATCACGCCGTCATCGGCCGTGGCGTGGGCATGGTGGGCCATATCCGCATCGGCGACCACGCGGATGTGGGAAACGGCTCCGGCGTCAGCAAGGATGTCGCCGACGGCGCGAAGATCCGGGGCATACCGGCCATGGAAGAGTCCGACTACGCGGTTTTCACCGAATACCTCCAGAAGCTGCCGGAATTCGTCGCCCGGCTGATGGCGCTCGAACGGAAAATCCAATCCGGGGAGGCGGAATTCCCGTCTGGAAATCCGGCGGTGTAACCGCGCCGCAACCTCCCGCCCGTTCCGGCGGTCCGTTCCCCGTGAGGCGGGAGGAGCACCTTTACCCGGACGCCGCATGACGGCATCATGTACTCGGTTTTTCCCGGCCGTTCGCTTGGTTCCAGACGCTTTTTAACCCCGCCCTCCCGGACGGACATGCGGTATTTTTATCCGGGACGCGCGGGTTTTCGTATGCAAACCGGAGAGGAACTCCACCCAGAAGAGGAGCGTTTTGTCATTATGGCTCATGAACGAATTGTGACGTCCGAATCCGTCACCGAGGGACATCCGGACAAGATTTGCGATCAGATTTCCGACGGCATTCTCGACGCGATTTACGAGCAGGATCCCTTGGGCCGCGTCGCCTGCGAAACACTGGTGGCCACCGGTCTGGTCATGATCGCCGGGGAGATCACCACGCACGCCAACATCTCGTACGCCCACGTCGCGCGCGCGGTCGTCAACGGGATCGGGTACAACAACGCCGAATACGGATTCGACGGCAACACCTGCGCCGTGCTCACTTCGATCGGCCGCCAGTCGCCGGACATCGCCCTGGGCGTGGATGAGCGGTCGGACCATGAACAAGGGGCGGGCGACCAGGGCATGATGTACGGGTACGCCACCGACGAGACCAGCGAAAAAATGCCCATGCCCATCACCCTGGCGCATCATCTCACCCGCCGCCTGGCCGAAGTCCGGAAGACCGGCGTGCTTCCCTGGGTCCGGCCCGACGGCAAGTCGCAGGTCAGCGTGGTGTATGAGGACGATGTTCCGAAGCGCGTGGACGCGGTGGTGGTCTCCACTCAGCACGCCCCCGAAATCAGCGCCAAGGAGATATTCGACGCCATCATGGATGAAGTGGTCAAGAAGGTCATTCCGGCGCACCTGATCCATCCCCAGACGCATTTCCACATCAATCCCACCGGCCGTTTCGTGGTCGGCGGGCCCATGGGCGACTGCGGGGTGACCGGGCGCAAGATCATCGTCGACACCTACGGCGGGGTCGGCCGCCACGGCGGAGGCGCATTTTCGGGCAAGGATCCCTCCAAGGTGGACCGCAGCGCCGCGTACGCCGCCCGGCACGCCGCCAAGAACCTGGTCGCCGCCGGCCTGGCCAAGCGCTGCGAGGTGGCGGTCGCCTACGCCATCGGCGTCGCGCAGCCGGTCTCCATCAACGTGGAGACCTTCGGGACCGGCACGTATACCGATGACAAGCTGTCCCGTCTCGTCCGCGAGCTGATCGATCTGCGCCCCGCGAAGATCATCCAGCGCCTCAATCTGCGGCGGCCCATCTACCGCGCCACGGCCGCCTACGGGCATTTCGGGCGGCCCGAGTTCCCCTGGGAGCAGCTGGACTATGTCGACGCCCTGAAATCCGCTTGATAATTCCAAACCTCCAAAGGAGCCAAACCAGAATGGTACGCAAAAAAACCTCCGGGTTCGACATCAAGGACAAAACCCTTGCCAAGGCCGGCAAGGACCGTATTCTCTGGGCGGACCGGCACATGCCGGTGCTCGCCGCCATCCGCGAGCGGTTCGA
Source organism: bacterium (assembly GCA_041946805.1). Taxonomy (GTDB): domain Bacteria; phylum Hinthialibacterota; class Hinthialibacteria; order Hinthialibacterales; family Hinthialibacteraceae; genus JABLXU01. The sequence continues at coordinate 53,841 of JBHGBC010000005.1, read as the reverse complement.
CAAGAAGAAGCCCCTCAAGGGCTACCGCATCGCCGCCTGCCTGCACGTCACCACCGAGACGGCCAACCTGATGCGAACCCTGAAAGCGGGAGGGGCGGAAATCGCCCTCTGCGCCTCCAATCCCCTCAGCACCCAGGATGACGTGGCCGCGTCCCTGACGTGCGACTTCGGCATTCCCACCTACGCCATCAAGGGCGAGGACCACAAGACCTACTACAATCACATCAACGCCGCCCTGGACACCCAACCGCATATCACCATGGACGACGGGGCCGACCTGGTCAACGTGCTGCACGGCAAGCGCAAGGATCTGCTCCCAACGATCGTCGGCGGGACCGAGGAAACCACGACGGGCGTCATCCGCCTGGCCGCCATGGCCAACCAGGGCGTCTTGGCGTATCCGATCATCGCCGTCAACGACGCCATGACCAAGCACCTCTTCGACAACCGCTACGGCACCGGGCAATCCACCCTGGACGGGATCGTCCGCGCCACCAACATCCTGCTGGCCGGCAGCACGGTGGTGGTCTGCGGGTACGGCTGGTGCGGCCGCGGAGTCGCCATGCGGGCCAAGGGCATGGGAGCGGACGTTGTCGTCACCGAGGTCGATCCGGTCCGCGCCCTGGAGGCGGTCATGGACGGATACCGGGTCATGCCCATCGCCGCGGCCGCCGCGGCGGGGGACATTTTCATCACGGTCACCGGCGACATCCACGTGATCCGCGTGGAGCATTTCAAGAAGATGAAGGACGGGGCCATCGTGTGCAATTCCGGCCATTTCAACGTCGAACTGGATCTGGACGGTTTGAAGAAGGCCTCGCTGCGCGTCCGCACCGCCCGGCCGTTCGTGGAGGAGTACGTGCTGAAGGACGGGCGCAAGGAGAAGTCGGTCTTCGTGCTCGCCGAGGGCCGCCTGGTGAATCTGGCCGCCGCCGAGGGGCACCCCGCCGTGGTCATGGACATGTCGTTCGCGAACCAGGCCCTCAGCGTCGAGTATCTTGTCCAGAACCGGCCGGAGATGGAGAACCAGGTGTACATCATCCCCGAGGAGATCGACATGGAAATCGCCTCCATCAAGTTGGAGACGATGGGTGTGAAGATCGACCGGCTGACCAAGGAACAGGAAACCTATCTCAACAGCTTCGAGATGGGGACGTGAGGCGGGTTGGATTTCGAATTTCCGTGATTCAGGAAAGCGGCGCCGGGAGGCGCCGCTTCGTTGTTGGTCTGAATCAGGAGGAGCCGGAAGAGGTGGGATTTACTCCCACTCCTTGGCCACTCTCCCACCAGGGGAGCGGCAGAGGGAAGTTATCGGTGGAGGATTACGCGGGGCGTAATCCTCCCTACATTTTCAACCCCCTCCGAACCTCCCTCGATCTTCGGGGGAGAAATCAATGTGGACCTGAATTGCATTTCGCCGTTCCCTACAGCTCCTCCTCGAGGCGGCTGGGGCCCGTTTCGGCCGGAGCTTCGCCCTCGCGCAGGGAGTAGCGCAGGTAGGCGGCGATGTAATCATCGAGATCGCCGTCCATCACGGTCATCACGTCACCCCGTTCGTAGCCCGTGCGGTGGTCCTTGATGAGGTTGTAGGGGTGGAAGACGTAGGAGCGGATCTGGTTGCCCCAGGCGATGTCCCGCTTTTCGCCGGAGAGTTCCTCCACCTTATCCGCCTGTTCCTGCTGCATCAGTTCGTAGAGGCGCGAGGCGAGGATCTTCATGGCGGTCTCCTTGTTTTGCCGCTGGGAACGCTCGTTCTGGCAGGAGACCACGATGCGGGTGGGCAGGTGGGTGATGCGGATGGCGGAGTCGGTGGTGTTGACGTGTTGGCCGCCCTTGCCGGACGAGCGGAAGGTGTCGATGCGCAGATCTTTTTCGTCGATGTCCACCTGGATGGTGTCGTCCAGTTCGGGCATGACGTGCACCGCCGCGAACGAGGTGTGCCGGCGTTTGTTGGAATCAAAGGGGGAAATGCGGACCAGCCGGTGGATCCCCTTTTCCGCCCGCAGGTATCCGAAGGCGTATTCGCCCTTCACCTGGATGGTGGCGTTTTTGAGGCCGGCTTCCTCGCCTTCCTGGTAATCAACCACCTCCGCGCGCCATCCCCGCCGTTCGATGAAGCGCAGGTACATGCGGAAGAGCATGGAGGCCCAGTCGCACGATTCCGTGCCGCCGGCGCCGGGGTGGATATTCACGAAGCAGTTGCCGGGATCGTGCTCGCCGCTCAGGGTGCAGTGCACCTCGAACGCCTCCAGATCGTGTTGGAGCAAGGCCAGTTCTTGCTGGAATTCCTCTTCGTGCTGGGATTCCCGTTCCTCGCGGGCCATGTCCACGAGCATCTCCAGGTCGAGAATGCGGGAGTGGAGGTTTTCGAAGGGATCGATCAGGCTTTTGAGTTGCTTGATCTGTTTGCCGTGCTCCTGCGCGATTTTGGGCTGGTCCCAAAATCCGGGGGCGTTCATCTCTTCTTCCAGGCGGGCGACGGTCCGTTTTTTGCCTTCCAGGTCAAAGATACCTCCCAAGCTCTTCGAGGTGTGATTGCAGCGCTTCCCGGCTGGAAATAATTTCCTCGTACATAGACATCACCCTTCCCGTGTGCATAATGGTGTTGCATGAAGTAGTAATACCAAACCGGGGGCTTCACAAGGGGCTTCCGGTGAATCCAAGCCATCCGGCATCGACCCTCCGGGATGACTCCGGGGCACGGGCGGCGGCACCACCGGGGAAGTCCGCGGGAAAACGGTATGGGCCTGCACCTTTATCCCATCATTATCCGTGGCGTCAATCCCCCCGTTGCCGGTCTGTTGTCCCGGCCCACCGAAGAGTTCCGGCCCCTGCCCACCGTCATTTTCTTTCACGGCCTGAATGGATCCCGCAGCCAGGTCTTCCAAGGGCGGTATCAGGAGCTCGCCGAGGCGCTGCAGCGTCTGGAGTGCAATCTGCTCTCCGTGGAGTTGCGCGGCCATGGGGAACGGCGGGAAAACAAGACGCAGCCCGCCGCGCAAAACCTGTTGCGGGTCATCGCCCACCGCACGTTGAATCCCTTCGCCGGGGCGATGGAGGACATCGCGAAAATCGTCGAGTTCACCGCCGAGAAAAAAATCGCGCCGCCGGAGGCCATCGCGGTGGCCGGGATCTCCTGGGGGGCCTTGAGTGTCTTTTACGCCCTGCATCAGGAACCCCGCGTGCTCGGCGGCATCGCCCTGCTGCCGGTCTGCCGGATCACCGATCTATTGGAATTCCGCCGCTTGCAGGGCAAAGCGGCGGTCGAGCAGTACGATCCCATCCATTTCACGTCCGGCATCGCCCCCAAGCCCCTCTTGTTCATCACCGGCGAGAAAGACACGCGCGCCAACCCCCGTTACGCCAGCGAGTTGTACGAACGCCTGTTGCCGGATTATGAAGCCGCGGGAGCCGCCAGCCGCCTGGCGTACATCATGTTGCCCGGGGCCGGACACGCGTACATCCCGGCCATGACCGCGGCGGTGGCGGATTGGATTAAAACCAATCTGGTGGAGAAGTGTTCCAGGGAAGCCCCCGGGGGTGTTGTCCCTTGAAAGGGGCGCTGATGGAAAGTGTGGGTGGAGGAGGCAGGCAGAATGCCTGCATCACAATAAACGCAACCTGCATCACAATGGTTGGCCCTTGCCGCCGGCCCTCGCCCACAAAGGGAGAGGGGATTTTGGAGTTGGGTCTCATCGGCCGCCTCGAAGAGAGGCAGTCCAGCCACTGGAGAAAAATACGCAATGGCCGGCTGAGCCGCAAATATTTCATCTTCATTTGAACAATCGCGGCGGTCCGGGGGACAAATAAGTGAATATGGTTTTTCTTTTTTCCAGGCGTGGGAAAGTCTTTTAACAACCTATTCTAATTGGGGAGTTCCATTATGAAAAGCGTATTGATTGGGATTGGGCTGATCGGATTGATCGGGCTGGCTCCGGTTTGGGACGCCGCGGCGAAGGATTGGGCCGTGGGTGAGACGTGGGTGTACGAGCATCAGGGATTCCGTCCTTTCTCGCCGCCGGACCAGAACCAGGATACCGTCCGAACCCGCAAGATCCTCTCCATCCAGGGCGAAGGCGCGGAGAAGCGTTGGCTGCTCGAGGAAAAATGGGGAACCGGCGAAGGTCCCGCCGCAGTTTGGTACCTGGACGCGGCCAAGAGCTCAGACAAGACCGAAATGGGTGAGAATTTCACCATTAGCTTCAAACCCGCGATTCCCGTGGATTGGAGCGGCCTCAAGCCCGGAGAAGAAAAGAAGGTGGAGACGGAGACCACCATGGGGGATAACACTTCCAAAATCCAGTATGTGGCGAAGCGGCTGGCCGACGAAACCGTCACGGTTCCCGCGGGGGAATTCAAGAACGCCGTCCAGGTGCAGGTGGTCATGACCATGACGTTCAACACCGACCAGGGCGAAAGGTCGTTCAAGATGACCGAAACGTACTGGTATCACCCGGACGTGAATGGATTCGTGAAGGAGACCTTCGATTTCACCCCGCCCGCGGGCGGGGAGGGGCCGCGGGATCCCTTGAAGGGAACCAGCGTGCTGAAGTCCCATGCCGTGGAGAAGAAAGAATAAGAGCCGCGTGGCCGGGGAGGCGTGATTGCCCGGCGGCGGATTGGTTTTGATACATAATCGGCGGTTCACGAACAATCCTTCCACATTCCCGCGTGAGAATGAAATCCCTGTTCGTGAGCCGCCTTTATGTGAGGAATTAACGCTTCCAGGGGCGTGGAGACGCGCCCGGGGTGTACCCCTGGCTAAATTAGGTAACGCCCCGGCGGGGCTCCGGCCGGGGGGAGGAATAGGCTATTCTCAATTTGTACCCTTGGGATTTTAATGGGGATTCGATATCAGGAGAAGATCGAAGCCGATCCGGGGGCCTCGATCCGGAACGGAATCGCGGGATTGGATCCGCCGGGGAGATCGCCGATGTACATGACCTCTCTCAAGTTGATCGCGTTGCGGTTGGTGATGATCACCGCCGGCCGCTGTCCGTGGTTCGCCGAGCGATTCAAGGAATACATGGTGGACCGGGTGGTGGTGAAGCCCGTGGAGGAACGTTATGTCGCCAGTTCACGGTACTTCACGCTGGACCAATTGGAATCCGGAGAGGATCGTTCCCGGGGCGGCGCCCCGGACTGACCGTTGCGCCCTTGCCGGGCGCTCCCTCACCCAGAGGGCGGATGTATATCTCCAAGTCCGGATCTCGTAAAAGCATTTCGGAATATTTATCCGAAGGCGGATCTTTCTTCCTGTTTTATTCGTAGAATGAACATAAAGGGGATCACGGAACGATTCCCTCTCCCTCTGGGAGAGGGGCAGGGTGAGGGAAGCCCAGGAAAGGCGGTTCCAAGTTTCAGTAAATCGCACAATCCGAAAACACGGCAGGTCCTAGAATATATAGTAAATGAGAATCTGCAGGAGGATGGCGCCCGCGGCGTAGGGGCGCAGGTTGAGGGGTTTGGTCCGTCCTTCGAGGGTTCCCACGACCTCCGATTTGTTCATCGTCAACACCCACACCAGCAAAATCGTGTAATACAGCAGGAACAATCCCCGGGCCACTTCGAGGGGGATCATCATCATCCATTGCCGCAGCGCTTCCCCGGGAATCCGCAGGACCGCGGCGATCGCGTCAGCCAGCGTTTGCATTCGGGTTCCTCCTCTTGTAACCGTAGACCAGTCCAGCCAGTTTTTCTTCCGGTTCCGGCGGGGTCAGCAGGCTGACCACCACCGTCACCCCCAGGGAGAACAAGAACGACCAGAGGGCGATGTATAAAAACGGTTCCTGGATTTTGAACAGCGGCTCGGAGGCGTAGACGTTGACCAGGAACAGTCCCGTGGAACAGCAAAGGCCGGCGACGAGGCCCACGAAGGCCCCGACGCCGGTCGTGCGCCACCAGAGGACGCCGGTAAGGATCAGGACCAGGCTCGGCCCCTGGAAGAGGGAGAGCATGGTTTGGATGACATTATAGATGCTGGCCGACTTGCCGAAGATCCAAATGGCGTACCAGGCCCCGAAGATGGTGCACAGAACGGTGGCCACCCGTCCCACGATGAGGTAATGGCGTTCGCTGCGGCCGCTGAGAATGAAGCGCTCGTAAATGTCCTTGGTCCAGAGGGTGGCTGCTGAATTGAGGCAGGAGGAGAAGTTGGACATCAGGGCGGCCAGGAACGCGGCGAAAAAGACTCCCAGCAGTCCTGGCGGAAGGATGTCGCGGATGAGCGCGGGCAGGACGCTGTCGGCCTGGTCCTCGGTCAGGTGCGCGGGGTTATGCGCCAGGGCGATCAGTCCCGGGACCACCATGATGAACGGAATCAAGGTCTTGAGGAACGCCCCCCACATGAAGGAGGCCTTGGCCTCGAACTCGCTGCGCGCGCCGAAGCAGCGTTGCAGGATCGACTGGTTGCCGAACCAGTAAGCCGGCGCCAAGACCATGCCCAGGCCGAGCAGGATGCCCGACCACGGGTGGGGGGTCGGCGTGTCGACGGGCAGGACCAGGGAGAAATGATTCTGGAATTCCGGCCCCAGTTGATAGATCTGGTCGGCGAGGGCGTGGAATCCTCCCACCCGGATGAGGCCGATGACCAGCACCAACGAGCAGCCGCCGATCATGACCACGCACTGCAGGGCGTCCGTGTACACCACCGCGGTGAGGCCGCCGGCCAGGGTGTAGACGCCGACGATCATGGCGGAGACCACGATCGAGAACATTTCGGACCAGCCCAGCATCGCCTTGAGCATGACCGCCGTGGCGTAGAGGGTGATCCCCAGGTTCGCGGCCAGGAAAATCCCCCACACCAGCGCCGTGACCGTCCGCACGCCGTCATTGAACCGCCGGCCCAGGAATTCGGGGATGGTGTAGACTTCGGAGCGCCAGAAGTAGGGGATGAACACGAAGCCGCAGATCACCATCACCGGCACGCTGCCCAGCCAGTCGTAATTCCCCAGTACGATCCCGTACAGGTAGGCCGATCCCGCGATGCCGATGATGTCCACCGCCCCGATGTCCGTCACCACCATGGACATGCCCACCGCCCACCAGGGAAGGCGGCGGTTCGAGAGGAAGTAATCCTTGACGGTGTAGATATTTCTCCCCATGTACAGTCCCAGCCACAGGGTGGCCACCGTGTAGACCGCCATGGTCAGGTAATCGATCCAAGTCAGGCCCGAGATTATCATAGAGGTACCCGCGTCCCACATCCTCCGAGTCGAATGACCGGCCGATGGATGGATAAGTTTTAACAGGGTACGTTTTTCCACCGGCGATGAAAAGCCCTAATCCCGGATTTGGCGCGTTTCACGGGGGGATTTTTCCTCCGGGATGGATGTCCCGTTTTATAGCCTGATTGACGGCCTGGAGTGTTTTATGGTAAATTTTTAACGGCCGGGCGCGTGAGACCGCCAACCCTCTTTCCCAGGGATATTCAAGCATGTACGTGAAGATCCTTTCCAGCGCCACCATCGGGATCGAGGCGTATATCATGGAAGTCGAGCTGGACATGATACCCGGACAGCCGGGTCTGACCATCGTCGGCCTTCCCGACGCCGCCATCAAGGAAAGCAAGGAGCGGGTGCGCTCGGCGCTCGTGAATTGCGGATTCCCCTATCCCCCCAAGCGCATGACCATCAACCTGGCCCCGGCCGACATACCCAAGGAAGGCTCGGCGCTCGATTTGCCCATTTCCATCGCGTTCATCGCGGCCATGGGGCTGGTTCCCCCCGAGAGCCTGAACAAGGTGGTCTTGCTGGGGGAGTTGGCGTTGGACGGCACGCTGCGGCCGATCCGCGGGGCCTTGCCGGTGGCGATGGCCGCCCGGGAAAACGGGCTGGAGAAGTTTCTGCTGCCCGCGCCCAACGCCCGGGAGGCGGCGGTGGTCGAGGGCCTCCAGGTTTATCCGGTCGAGACGTTGAACCAGGCGGTGGAAATCCTGTCCGGATCCGACCATCACGCTCCGTTGGAGATCAACGTGAGTTCGCTTTTCGAGGAAGCGGGCGAATACGAGTCCGACTTCGCCGACGTCAAAGGCCAGGAGCATGTCAAGCGGGCCATCGAGGTCGCGGCCGCCGGGGGGCACAACGTGATCATGATCGGCCCGCCCGGTTCCGGCAAGACCATGCTGGCCAAGCGGTTTCCCACCATCCTGCCGCCCATGACCTTCGAGGAGGCGCTGGAGACCACCAAGATCCACAGCATCCACGGCTCGCTGCCGAAGGACCGGGCGCTGATCGCCACGCGGCCGTTCCGCTCTCCCCATCATTCCGTGTCCGACGCGGGGCTGATCGGCGGAGGCGCGTTTCCCCGGCCCGGCGAGGTGAGCCTGTCGCATCACGGCGTGTTGTTTCTCGATGAATTGCCCGAGTTTTCGCGCAATGTGCTGGAGAATCTGCGCCAGCCGCTCGAGGACGGGGTGGTGACCATTTCCCGCGCGTCCGGCTCGCTCACCTTTCCGAGCCGCTTCATGCTGGTGGCCGCCGCCAATCCCTGTCCGTGCGGGTATTTCGGCGACGGGCAGCACGAGTGCAAATGCCCGCCCAACAAGATCCAGAGTTACATCGCCAAACTCTCCGGCCCGCTGATGGACCGCATCGACATCCACGTGGAGGTGCCCAGCGTCTCGTTCGACGACCTCCACGCGCCGCCCTCGGGCGAACCGTCCCGGGTCATCCGGGAGCGGGTGCGGATGGCCCGTGAAATCCAGCGCCGCCGGTTCGAAGGCCATCCCATCTTCTGCAACGCGCACATGAATTCCAAGGACCTCAAGGGGTTTTGCGCCATGGACGAGGTGACGCGCGACATGCTGCGGGCGGGCCTCGAGCGCCTGGGGCTTTCGGCCCGCGCCTACGACCGGGTGATCAAGGTGGCCCGGACCATCGCCGACCTGGCGGGCAGCGAGGCCATCCGCCCCGAGCACGTCTCCGAAGCCGTGCAATACCGCACGTTGGACCGGAAGTTGTGGTTGAGGTGAGAGAAGGGGGGATGTATGAATTTCACCGCCGAGGCGCGGAGAACGCGGAGTTTTGTATGAATTCGGATGACCGTGATAGGCCGTAGTTAACCGGATTGAATCACGGAGGGGCGCGGATGGGTCACGGATAAGGCGGAGAAAGAAAAGAAGATAAGGTGTTATTCCAGGGTTGATTTCCCCAGGGTTGAAACCCTGGGCTAGTTTAAAGGCGTGTCAGCAGGGGAATGGGATGTAATCCGGGAGGAGGGTGCGAGGCGATATGCTTTCCCTCACCCCGGCCCTCTCCCAGAGGGAGAGGGAGAAGAAAAGGGAGGGTGCGTGTTTGATGGTTTGTGCCCTTCGCGCTAATCCATCCCATGACTTCGCTAGATTACGTTTCATCCGGGAAGGGTGAATCTGGCAAAATAACCAATCCTCTTGGGCCGGTTTTGGAGGATTGAATGGCCACGCCGCGTTGCCGGAGAGTTTGGAGATCGTATTGGATCTGCCGCCGGGACAGGCCGAATTGGACAGCCAATTTACCGTATGTCCAGGCGTGGGGGGATGCTTCGATCAGACTTCGGATTTCCGCCAACCGCTTCTCGCGCTTTTCCCGCTTTTCTTGCTGGAGCGACCGGCCGGGATGCTTTTTGCGGTAATGAGCCAAGATGGTTTTGGCCCATGCGATTCCCCCGCGTTTGAGGCACTCGTTTACGCACCGCGCCAGCTCCTCCTCATCGAAAGGCGCTTTCAGGACGTAATAGACGAAATAGTCGAACGAATAGGCTTTCTCGATCCATTCCGGATCCGCGTCCGGCCCGGAGATAAGCAGGATCACGGGGATATGCGCGTAGGTTGCATGAAGCGTTTTGACCAAATTCAGGCAGTCTCCATTCGGCAAGGGGTGGGTGATGAGGCTGAGATGAATATCGTGATTTTGTAATATCTCCAGGGCGGTTTTCCCATCCGGGGCGTGCAGCGCCTTCAAGTCGTTTTCGAGCCGGGCGGAGAGGGTTTGAAATCGGACGCGGTCCCCATCCACGATGAGAATGGTTTTCATGGCTACACCTTCCTGCTGTATTTTATTTCATGTGCAGGTTATTAAATTATTAGAAGAAAGTAATATAAGAAATAAGGAATGTAATGTAATTGAATAAAATAATTAAAAATGTAGAAAATGGCCCGGGATTGGGCGTCTCGGGCCATGACACTCTCTTGACCAAGAAAATAATTAAAGATTGTTAACCATCATGCATTACCCAAAGCAATCCAAGCCCCCCAAGGTATCAGCAGGTACCCATTCGGTAAATCCAGAAGGCTTCCAATAAGTCCCACCGGTGCAGTATGTCAAAGACCCCCCCATGTATGAGCAAGGAAGTCTCCCGCAGTTTGGATTTGTGAAAACTGCATACGGATAATTATAATTATCAATCTCATTGCAAATATATCTTCCACTCTGCAAAGGGTTGGCCAAAACGCAACAACAAAATAGGCCACTATCAACCCATCCTGGACAGGAACCAGTACATTGACCCGACACCCATAATTTCGTGAGGGCATGGCATGTGGGATCACTTTGTACCATGTATGACGTGAAGGTAATTCCAGCAAGCATGAGGCTGAACAAAGCTGTTACAAGAAGTAATTTTTTCATGATTTTTTCCTCCGCATGTGAGTCTGTTTACAGTTTTCTATCCGATTGTGCTGCATTTTTATTGTTGCTTCATCATATCTTCCGCAATAGCGCGAACGGTTGTGGATTGACCTTCCATGCCTTCCGGACCGGTGTAGCTTGTGTTCGTGAAGCCATTGAAGATTTGCGTCCCTGTGGGGATTACGATATCTAGATCTTTTTCACTCAGGCTGTCTTCCACTTTAAAATTGGTCACTTGGTAAATAGATTCATACTTCAACCAATCTGTATTGGTAACGGGATGTTGATTATATTGCTTGGCAAGAATGGTATGGGGAACCGTGAATCCGTTGTATGTTTGAAAATCCAAGTATTCATATTCCGTGCGCCAGGTGGGTGTATATTCGGATATTTTTTCTGGAATGAAGGGCCGGGATGGTGTAAAAACGAAGGTGTAAAAATCATCAGGAACCCGCGCCGCCTCGAGAATGTATTGATTCTCCCGTGATTCCACGCTCACCGTGCTTTCATCCAATTGATAAACCACTTCGTGAGTCAGAAACGGAATGATATCCCGCTTTCTGCTGTTTGGCATGATCGTCAATGTATGCTCATTGGGAAAATAATCCGCAGAGAAGGAATCATCGAACAGCTGGATTTGCATGGTTTTTTGCAGAACGGTATCGTAAACCGTCAGCATGAAGGTATCCATGTCAAGGCATTTATAATAACGCAATGTCACATAGTCGGACATATTCCCTTCCAAATAATATTTGACATTGTTTTGCAGAACTTTCTCATACGTTGCCAGATCCATCGAGCGGCCAATTTCCTGCTGCCGGGCGGCCAGCCGTTGCATTTCGTATTGCGTGGCTTCCTCGGCGTCGGAAAACATGGGGTGGATTAGGGGATGGACTTCGATTGTGCACGAAAACGGCATGATCTTTTGGCTGTGTTCCCGCATGGCGGCGATCGACGGTTCTTCGGCGTGAACGGGAAACGTCATGGCCAGGACGGCAACCATCACTACCAGGCTCATCAGGGTGTAATCGGATCGCTTCATCGTCTTCCTCCTGCAAATTTTTTCCTCCGAAGAGGATTGGTGTGAACATCGTTCCAATGGCCCTGCTTTTTTCGTAGAATCACTCGATAGAGAACTCCTTTCTCCCGGACCGGGTACTCGTTCCTACTGCTCCTACTGGAGGAGCAATTGTTTGCTTTAATTAGGACAATAGTTGGATACTTTTCTCTTGTCAACCAAAAATTTACGAAGAACAACCAGGGCGAAGGAACGGTACTCCACACTTTTTGCGATTAGAGGGGAGAGAGGCCGTAAAATTCACCGCCGAGACGTGAAGGGCGCGGAGAGTTGTCTGAATCAGGATGGTCAAGATGAACAGGATGAGCAGGATGGGGAGTTGGAGGGTGGATTGAAAGACGGATGACGCGAATAAAGGATTCCGGTGATTGGGGAGGTGGAGCGGGTGAGGAAAGCGGGTACCTAGATGGCGGGGGCGGGGACGCGCCCCTACGGAAGTGGGTGTGAGAAAGGGATTCCCTCACCCTATCCCTCTCCCAGGGGGGGGAGGAAGGTCCGAGGGATGGGGGAAGACTGAGGATAGCGGTGGTTAACGGATTGAATCATCCCGCCACGGCCTTGAAGGCGGTTTCGGCGGCGTGAATGGTGCGTTCGATTTCGCGGTTGGAGTGGGCGTTGGAGAGGAAAAACGCCTCGAATTGGGAGGGCGGCAGGTAGATTCCGGCTTCCAGCATGGAGCGCCAGAAGGCGGCGTAGCGCCGCGTGTCCGATTGGCAGGCGGAGGCGAAGTCGGTGACCGGCCGGTCGGTGAAGAAGACGGTCATCATCGAACCCACGGCGTTGATTTGCACCGGGACGCCGGCCGCCTGGGCCGCCTCGCGCAGGCCCTGGACCAGCATGTCGGCTTTCTGCTCCAAGTTCTCGTAAAATCCAGGGGATTTGATGAGTTGCAGGGTCGCGATGCCGCCGGCGGTGGCCACCGGATTCCCCGACAGCGTGCCGGCCTGGTAGACCTCGCCCTCGGGCGCGACATGTTTCATGATGATGTCTGACCCGCCGTACGCGGCGATGGGCATGCCGCCGCCCATGATCTTGCCCAGGGTGGTGAGGTCGGGCAACACGCCGTAGCGTTCCTGCGCCCCGCCGTAGGCCACCCGGAAGCCGGTCATCACCTCGTCGAAGATCAGCACCGATTCGTGCTCGGCGGTGAGGACGCGGAGGGTTTCGAGATAGCCGGGCTGGGGAGGGACCACGCCCATGTTGCCCGCCACCGGTTCCACGATGAGCGCCGCGATTTCCTTGGAGTGCTTGCGGAAGGCCTCGCGGGTGGCGTCGAGTCCGTTGTAGGGGACCAGGATGGTGTCTTCGACGACGGATTTGGGGACGCCGGGGGTGCTGGGGATGGCCAGGGTGGCCACGCCCGAGCCGGCCTGGGCCAGCAGGGCGTCGTGATGGCCGTGGTAGCCGCCGATGGTCTTGATGATCTTGCTGCGGCGGGTGAAGGCGCGGGCCAGGCGGACGGCGCTGAGGGTGGCTTCCGTCCCCGAATTGACCAGCCGGACTTTTTCGATCGAGGGAACGGCGTCGACGATCATCCGGGCGATGGTCACTTCGCGCCGGGTGGGCACGCCGAAGGCCGTGCCCTCGCGGACGGCGCTTTCGATGGCGGAGACCACTTCCGGATGCGCGTGGCCCAGAATCAGCGGGCCCCAGGCGCAAACGTAATCAATATAGGCGTTTTCGTCCTCATCGGTGAGGATGCAGCCTTTGCCGCGGGCCGCGAAAAAGGGCGTGCCCCCCACCGCGTTCCAGGCCCGCACGGGGCTGTTGACCCCGCCCGGGATGATCGCCGTGGCCGTGGCGAACAAATCGGACGATTTGGACATGCTTCACCTACAAAAAACCGGCAACTCATTAGGAATCATTGAGTTACCGGAGGATGGGCGTTGGTAGCGGCGCAGGGACTTGAACCCCGGACGCCACGGATATGAGCCGTGTGCTCTAACCAGCTGAGCTACGCCGCCAAAGGAAATCTTTTGCGAAGGAATTGTGTCAGTAGTATAGCACAAACTAATCGCGGAGGTAACTCGTACGCGGCATTTTCGGACATCCTTTTCCGTATCCCGCCCCGGCGCCGGAACGCGGCCGCCGGTCATCCGCAAAGTTCCTCCCGCTTGAAGAAGAGCGCCACCTCGCGCTTCGCGCTTTCCGGCGAATCGCTGCCGTGCACGATGTTGCGCGTGAAATTGTTCGCCAGATCGCCCCGGATGGTCCCGGGATCCGCCTGCGCGGGATTGGTCTTTCCCATCATCAGCCGCAGGGCGGAGACGATGGATTCTCCCCGCCAGACCATGGCCACCAGCGGCCCCTCGGTGATGTAGTTGATCAACTCCTCGAAGAAGGGCTTGCCTTGGTGCTCGGCGTAATGCCGGCAGGCCAGCTCGCGGGACATGCGCATCAGTTTCATCCCGGCCAAGTCCCAGCCCCGCTTTTCCAGCCGGGTGATGATCTCTCCCACCAGTTTGCGTTGCACTCCATCGGGTTTGATCAGCAGCAGCGTCTCTTCCATGGTCCCCCTGTCGAGAGCGATTTCGGTTTGGTTGGATCCTTAACGGGTTCCAAAGGGGAAAAGGTAGCATCCGGCGGGGATTCGATCAAGCAGCGCGGAGGCGCAGAGGGGGGATCCGCGGGAAGTGAATCACGGAGGGCAGGGAGAAAGGACTCTACGGACGAAAGGGACGAAAAGGAGCGTGGCGGCCCGGATGTCTGGACTACAAAATGCCCTCACTGGGCCCTCTCCCAGAGGGAGAGGGGAATGGGAGGGCGAACCTCCGGGTGGGCCGGATAAGGGCGATCCTCGTTTCGGGAAAAAGCGGCCCGGCGGAAGCCTCGCCCTCCCCGGTTTTGGGAAATGAAATAAGCGCAGGCAAGAGGCCCGCGTCACAACAGGGCCCTCACCTTCGGAGTTTTATTTTTTCAATGTTTGTTCGAAAAAGGCGTCGATTTGGGCCCAGGCGTCCCGGGCGTCACCGGCATTATAACCGGAAGCGTTGTTGGGATTCATGAAGGCATGGCCGGATTTCTCGTAGATATGGGCCGTGACCTCTTTCCCGGCGGTTTTACACGCGGCTTCGAATTGATGCACCATCTCCGGCGGGATGCCGCGGTCCTGGCCCCCGAAAATGCCCAGGAGAGGGCAGGGGATGGGTTTGAGGGTGTTCGCGTCCAGCACCAGCCGGCCGTAGCAGATGACGCAGGCCTTCAATCCCGAAATCTTCAACGCCGCCTGGAGTGCGTATCCGCCGCCCATGCACCAGCCGGACACCCCGATCTTGTCTTTCCGGACATCCGGACGGGATTGCAGGTACGCGAACGCGCCTTGCAGGTCGCGCGCGGCCCGGTCTTCGGGCAATCCGCGCGAGAGTTCGTGAGCCACGTCGCGGTCCTGGGCCACTGCTCCCCGGTACAGGTCGACCGCCAGCGCGGTGTAGCCTTGTTGCGCGAAGCGGTCCGCGTTGCCTTTCATCCAGTCGTTCAGGCCCCACCATTCGTGGATGAGGAGAATGGCCGGATGGGGGCCGTCCCCGGCGGGCCGGGCGAGGTAGCCCTGGATGGTTTCCGAACCGCTGGCGAACGTCACCATTTCCCCTTGACGGCCTTCTTCCTTCGCCCGCGCGCCCGGCGATACGCCGATCAACAACAGACTTAGCCATCCCATGATCGCTAGGGAGTGATTCATCATGCCGCGTCCTTTCTCTGGAGTACGGATAGAATCCGTCCCGCCCTGGAGCCGGGTTCATGATGAGGGACAAAGGCATTTTGGCGGCCTGTATCCCGCCGCGCAATTCAAAAAGCCCACCGGATGCCTGCCGCCGTGTCTGGGGGATTGGATCAAAAGGGGAGCCAAGGAGAAGTGAGACGAGAGTCCTCATTCGAATCCCGCCCCGAGAAACGACACCATCCCCCACGGCCAGCGCGGCCGGGGGGATTCACCGCGGAGGACGCGGAGGTTTCTCAAAATCAGGATGGGCAGGATGGACGGGATGGACGGGATGACCCGGATCGGATGGGTTATGCGCTTCGCGCTAACCCATCCACCATGACTGGATCCCCGCTGGCGCGGGGATGACATCCTGGTAAGACTTGTGAGTATGGATCAGTCCAGAGGGAGAGGGGGTGTTACGCCGGGCCGTATCCGCCTCGGCCTAGACAAATAATACGAACGCCACAAAAATCATCCTACCTTATCGAGCAAGGAGCCGCCGCGATTCGCATGTCTTCCTCAACCCAGGAAATCATTCCGGTCACCCGGCTGGGCCTGGCGATATTGACCGTCGTGGTGTTCGGAGCGTTCGTCCGTTTGTATGATCTCGACCGGATGGCCTATCATCATGACGAATCCATTCACGCCTACTACGCCCATCAGTTTTACAAGGGGAACTACCAGCACACCTACGATCCGACATATCACGGGCAGTTTTTGTTTCACTTCGGGGGATTGTTCTTTCTGCTCTTCGGCGATTACGACTATGTGGGCCGGCTGCCGTATGTCTGCGTAGGCATCTTCATGTTCTACCTGATCTGGCGGCTGCGGCCGTGGATCGGGACCAGCGGGGCGTTCGCCTGCCTGCTGCTGACGGCCACCTCGCCGACGCTGATCTATTTTTCCCGCTTCGCCCGCAACGACATCTACATGGCGGCCTGGGCGGCGGGCATCGTGCTGTACGCCCTCGAGTATTTCCGGTTCCGGCGCGGGGTTCATCTCATCCTGATGACCTTTTTCCTGGCGTTGTTGTACTGCACCAAGGAAAATTCGTACATGACGGGCTTCATGCTCGGATCGTTCGCCACCTTATACGGGATTTATTATTATTTCAGTTACCAGGCCGATATCCGGAAGAAGGCGTTGTATGAAATCTTCGCCGAGCGCGCGCCGTTCGTGAAAGTGCTGACCTTGTATGGCCTCTTCTCGGGCGCGGCCTTTTCCCTGATCTATTGGGAAACCACGCGGGAGGAGTTCAAGAACTTCGCCCAGCAACTGCGTTCCGCCTGGGGAACGCCCGACCTGACCATCGGCATCCTGCGGGAGACGTGGAACCGTTTCAACGAGGCGCATCCCCGCCTGATTCCCTTGTGGGTAGCCGTGGCGGTGCTCGGGGTGGCGGTGTTGTTTCTGTTGTACGCGTATCTCCGGCGGGCGGCCGGGGAGCCAGCGGCGGAGGGCTCGTGGTTCACCCGCCTGGCGAAGAACAATCTTCCCGTGCTGTGCGCGGTGCTGTTGGCCTTCGCGACGTTTGCGTTTCTGTTCACCAACATGGGCCACTATCCGGCGGGGATGAAGGCCGGGGTGGTTGACTACCTGCTGTACTGGATGGGGCAGCAGGGGATGCAGCCGCGTATCGCCGGTCCTCCGGATTATTACCTGCCGCGCCTGTTGCTCTACGAGCCGGTGATGGTCTGCTTCGCGGTCCTGGCGTTTGTGGTGTACACATGGAAGGCTTTCGGGCCCGTCTATTTCGCGGCGTTTCAAATCGCCTTCTG
Organism: bacterium; assembly: GCA_041946805.1. GTDB lineage: Bacteria > Hinthialibacterota > Hinthialibacteria > Hinthialibacterales > Hinthialibacteraceae > JABLXU01. The sequence continues at coordinate 36,678 of JBHGBC010000005.1, read as the reverse complement.
GGCATCGGTGTATACCTATTGGCAGGTGGTGCTGCTGAAAAGCGGCAAACCCCTCGCCACGGTGCTGGTGTGGTTCATCGCGGTCTGCGCGGCCATCGGGATCGTGCTGGCCCGCAAGATGGCCGGCTTGTTCTCGTTCATTCCAGCGGGATTGTTGAACCAGGAACCGGCCGAAGAGGAAAACGAATCCCGCTTTTCCCCGGATGGGCTGAGGATTTTCTTTTTGTATTGGAGCGTACTCTCCCTTTTAATCTACGCGCTGCTGAACGAAAAGGTGCCCTGGCTGATGGTGCACCAGGTCCAGCCGCTGGCGATGCTGGCGGGCGTGTTCATCGGCGATTTGTGGGAGGCGGTTCCCGCGGGGTGGATGAGGAAATTCTACACTCTGGTGCTGGGATTGTTCCTGGCGTACGCCATGCGCACCGGGGTGCAGCTGAATCTCCTGCGGCCGGACGATCCGCGGGAATTGATGGTCTACACGCAGACCGGCCACTACGTGAAGGAGGTCGTGCGGGAAATCCGGGAAGGAGCGGAGAAACTGGGTCCGGAGTACCAGCCGCCCCACCCATCCAAGTTGATCGCGGCGTTTCAGGGTGAATCCCAGTGGCCGTATTACTGGTATTTCCGAAACTACATGATCACTCCGACCGAGGGCATGCCGCCGGCCAACATTCCGTACGCGGTGGTCGATACCGGGCTGGAAGACAACATGAAGGTGTGGGCCAAGGGGCAGTACACCAAGCGGAGGATCAAGCACCGCCTGTGGTGGCCGCCGCCGCCCGCCGACCGGCTGGGGACTCCGGCGCTGATGCACGAGCTGCCCTTCAACTACGCGCTGCGGCGCAATCTGCCGCCCAGCGAGGGTTGGCGCATGCTGTGGAACTACATTCTCTACCGGCAGGTGTGGGATCCGCAGGACCCCGCCATCCAGCCGAGTTCCACGGACACGCTGTTTTACGTCAAAACCCCGCTGATTGCGCCGGAAGAGACCCTGCAGGTGGCCCAAGGCTACGAAAAGCCGGCGGCGCCCCTGGCGGTGGTCAAGATGGTGGGACAGTTCGGCGCGGAACTGGGGCAATTCAACGAGCCGCGGGGCGTGGCGTTGTCGCCCGACGAGAAGTTGCTGTACGTGCTCGACGCCCGCAACGGCCGGATCCAGGTTTTCGACACGGAGTTGAATTTTGTCGGCTATTTCGGCGGTCCGGGCACCGGCCTGGGCGAGTTGCGCGTGTTTTACCAATACGGCAACGGCCCGAACGGCGGGATCGGCGCCGGGCCGGACGGGACCATCTTCGTCACCGACACCTGGGCGGAAGGGAACGGGCGCATCAACCGCTACAACGCGTCGGGGCAGCCCCTGCCGCCGCTGGCCCCGCCCCCCGCCGATTCGTTCTATTTTCCCCGGGGGCTGGCCGTCACCAAGGAAGGCGTGGTCTTTGTAACAGATACCGGAAAACACCGGGTGGTGAAGTTCAATCCCGACGGGACCTATGCGGGCGCCGTCATTCAGGGCATGCTGCAGGAGCCGGTGGGAATCACGTTGGGGCTGGACGGCTTGCTCTACATCTGCGATGTCGGAATGAAGCGCGTGGCCGCCTTCACCCCCCAGGGCCGGTTCGTCCGCCAGTTTTCACTGCTGGGCTGGAAGGCCGCCAGCGACGCCGCGTTGTCCTGGATCGAGCCGTACGTGGCGGTGGACGCCAAGGGTTTCGTCTATGTGACCGATTCCACCACGAACACCGTCCACCGGTTCGAACCCAGCGGGCGGGCGGTGATGCAGGCGGGCGGCGAAGGCAACGGGCCGGGCCAGTTGCGCGGCCCCAAGGGCATCGCGGTGGATGGGCAAGGCGCCATGTACATCGCGGACAGTTACAACCACCGGGTGGTGAAGGCCCGGTTCCCGTAAAGTCGGGATCTTTCCAGGACGATGGCCGTTGGGGGATGTGGCAACACGCCGCTTGACAGGCAAGCCGAAAGGGGGGGGATTCCCGTTCCGGTTGTTAAACGGATTTACGATTTTTACGATTCGGGTGTTGAATGGGAACGAAATTCCGTGTACAAGGGGAAACATGGGGATTGCGTGGAATGGATTCATGCGATTATTATTATAAATTCCAACGAGTTGGAATGCGTTGAAAAGCCGATGGATTGGGGCATCTACCGATGATCGGTGCTGTATTTATTGGAAGGCCCAGGTTATACCACCTGAAACGATTATGCCGAATCCAAAGATATCCGGCGGATTTCCCATCTTGGAAGAACCCCGAACCTTGGTCGCCGCTGGGGAGAAGACGTTGGAGACGCCCTATCTGCATCATTTGCGGGGGGCCGGGTTCATCATTGACACGTTTCCCTCCACGCGGGGGTTATACGATCATATCATCGCCAACATCCCCAATGTTCTGCTGATGGATCTGGACAGCCTGGATTCCGAGGCGATCGGGATCATCCAGAAGCTGAAGGACAATCCCATGACCTTCACGAAACCGATCATCGTGGCGTACGGCAGCCAGGATGTGTCGATCGAAATCCAGGCGCTGGAGGCCGGGGCGGAAGATTTTCTCCGCAAACCCTTGTGGCCGGAAATCCTCGTGGCCCGCATCAACACCAGCATCCGGCGCAATACCCGGTTGCAGATCTCCAATCCCCTGACCGGGCTGCCCGGCGCGGTGTACGTCGAGGAGCAGACCATCCGCCGCCTGGCCGCCAACCAGCCGCTGGCCCTGTGCTATGTCGATATCGATTATTTCAAGGCGTACAACGACAAGTATGGTTACCGGCGGGGAGACAACGTGATCCGCATCCTGGCCACCATTCTCAACGAAGGGGTCAGCCTATTCGGCGGGCAAGGCGATTTTGTGGGGCATATCGGGGGCGATGATTTCGTCATCATTCTTCACAACGCCTGCGTGGTTCCTGTTTGCGAGTATGTCACGAAGAGTTTCGACATACTCATCCCCTTCCAATATAATGAGGATGACCAGGAAGCCGGTTATATTCATTCCCGTTCCCGGCAGGGGGAAGAGATGCATTTCCCCATCATGACCGTGGCCATCGGCATCGTGAGCAACGAGAACCGCCGGATTGAAAGTTATCTGCAGCTCACGGAACTCGCGGCGGAGATGAAGGAATACACCAAGTCCATCACCAAGAACGCCTATCCCCCCCGCAGCGCTTTCCGGGTCGACAAACGGTCGCATTGAGGACCGGGATTCCTTGGAAGGTGATGGGCCGATGTCATGAGGTTCCGCGGATTTATCCATGAGGCGCAAATTAACATTATACAAATAGTTACCCAAAGTCACGGATAGAATCTATTCCGCCCTTCCAGGATTTTCCCTCAACCGGGTCCTCTCCTGGAGGGAGAGGGAATTGGGGTGGTTCTTTCCGGCCTGATCCCTTGGATACGGATTCCACCGCTGGGAAAATGTATGCACTGGCTGGATGAGCCGCAATGATGGGCTTTCACTCCCGGCCATGTTCCCACAAGGTATTGGTTGGAAGCCTTGAATCCCATCAGGGAGGTGTCTCATGCCACCCCGGATTTACCAGACCCGCCCCTTGCCGGCGGGAGTCGTCGAAAAGCTCCGCGCCGCTTCCCTGGAGGTGGATGTCTACCCCGAGGACCGGGTCATACCCCGGGACCTATTGCTGAGGGAGGTGGAGAGCCGGGACGGTTTGCTGTGCATCCTGACCGACACGATCGACAAAGAGGTGTTGGACCGCGCCGGCCGGCTTCGGGTGATCGCCAATTACGCGGTGGGGTACAACAACATCGATCTGAACGAAGCCACCCGCCGCGGCATCGCGGTCACCAACACGCCGGGCGTGCTGACCGAAGCCACCGCCGACCTGGCCTGGGCGTTGTTGTTCGCCGCGGCCCGCCGCGTGGTGGAAGCGGACCGTTATGTCCGGGAGGGGCGGTTTCAAGGCTGGGGGCCGCAACTCTTTCTGGGCCGGGATATCACCGGCCGGGTGTTGGGGATCGCCGGTTTGGGGCGCATCGGCCGGGCGTTCGCCGAACGCGCGGCCGCGTTCCGGATGAAGGTTCTCTATTGCTCGCAAGAGGCGGATCCGGAATTCGAAGCCTCCTATCCGCATGGCGCGGAGCGGGTGGAACTGGACACGGTGCTTCGGCAGAGCGATTTCGTCAGCCTGCATGTTCCCTTGACGCCCGAAACCAGTCACTTGATCGGGGAGCGGGAGCTGCGGCTCATGCAGCCCCACGCCGTGTTGATCAATACTTCCCGCGGCCCCGTGGTGGACGAGGCCGCCCTGGCCCGGGCCTTGCGGGAGGGCTGGATCGCCGCCGCGGGCCTGGACGTGTACGAAAACGAGCCCGAGGCGCATCCCGGCCTGCTCGACGCGCCCAACGCGGTGCTGCTACCCCACCTGGGCAGCGCGACGATCGAGACGCGCCGGCGGATGGGACTCATGGCCGCCGACAACCTGATCGCGTTTTTCGAGGGGAAGCGGCCTCCCAATCTGGTGAACGGCCAGGTCTGGAAAAACCGTTGAGGCGCTACTAGACTACCTGCAAACCGCTATGGGAAAGGGCGTCCGGGCATGGACCTGGTTCAAAAAGGAAAACAGCTGGCGCAGGATGGGCATTATGAAGAGGCCTTGGACGCCTTTTTGCTGGCCCTGGAAAACGACAAGGAAAATCCCGATATCCACTTCTACCTGGGCCTGTGTTACAGTTCCCTCGAGGAATTCCGCTACGCCAAGCACCACTATCAAATGGCCCTGACCCTTCAGCCGGACCACCCCAAAACCAAGACGGTTTGGGACGGGCTCAAGGATGTCTTGCCCGAAAAACCGCCCGAGCGTCGACTCACGCGGGCCGCCGTCGCCAAAGCCCGCCGGGCGCAAGCCGCGAACGATACGGAACCGGCGGAAACCGGCGCGCCCTCCGCGGTGGAAGCCGCGCCGGCATCCACCAGTCTGGATTCCAAATACAAATTGACCGACGAAAAATGGGAACGGGCCTTCCCCTCCAATACGCTTCAGGAGGAAGAAAAAAGCCCACTCATCACCCTTCTCATCATCCTGCTGGGGCTCGCCATCGTGGGGGCGTCCGGGTATTTCGTCCTGCATGTGCTGCAAGTGATTTAAGTTCCCCGCAGGCCGCTATGCCCGGATGGATACCGGCCGCGTCCCGGGGAAAATCGTATTCCCATTCCCGGGGAACCGGAATAATGAATCACTAAAGAAACCAAATTTTCCCGCCCGATTGATCCAACTACCTGACGATACGGAATCTCTGTGATAACCATTCATAAGAGTACCGGCGCGCCTGACGGAGAGGCCGGGGGAGGAACGCCAAACGGTTGCGCGGATGGTTTTTTAAGATATGTTTTAAAAAGATCTTTAGATAAAAAAGATATTTAATGCGATATAATTTTATGAATCATTTTTGCCGGGAGGATGGGGATAGTTGGGTTTTTTATTGGATCAAGCGAACATTTTTGTGGGAAAGGCAGTCTAAAAAAGAAAAAGTGTTCTTACAAAAGGTTTGAACAAAATTGAGCGAATAAATCGGGCGGAAACGCAGTCAAAAGAACAATCCTAGCTGAATTTTTTAGAAGAATTCTACATTTGTGAGGTTATGGCGAAAAGAGAAAGGGATTTATCTCATGTACTTGGATGAGGTGTTATTGTGAAAAATTTGGATTCCTTACGTGTCCCCAAATACGTTCAACTCATGTTTCAACTCCGGGAACAGATCGAAGCCGGAGAGTTGAAGCATGGCGATCCGCTGCCCACGCGGGAAAAGCTCATGCGTGAGCATGGTTTGAGCCTGAGCACCGTCACCCGGGCGGTTTCCGAGTTGGAACGTCAGGGGTGGCTGATATCCCGCCAGGGCAGCGGGACGTTTGTGGTCAAGCGGGGCGAGGCGCCCAAGGAAGCCGTCCGGGAGAATCCGGTGGTCGGCCTGCTGGCGCCCATCTCCCGCAACGATATTCCGCATTTTGTCACGGAATTCGTCCATGAGGCGGCGGACAACTCGATCAACGCGCTGGTCATGTATGCGCCGGAGGATGAAGAATCCGAGCTCAACCAGGCCCGTCTGCTGCTGGAAAAGGGCGTGCAGGGCCTGGTGTGGTTTCCCGTCGAGCCCAAGCGCCACGTGAGCGTGGCCTCGTTGTTCCGGAAGAACAAGTTGCCAGTCATATTGGGCGAAAAAGTGACGGAAGATTTCAACCTTCCCTGGACCTGCGTGCGTTTCGATTACTACGGCGGGGCCATGGCGGCCTTGAAGCATTTTTTGGATCAAGGGCACAAGCGTATCGCCTATGTCGGGCCCAAGGGCGCCGAGGCCGATTTCGGCCCGGTGCCCGAACGCTGGAACGCCTACAAGCTCATCATGAAACAGCGGAATCTGTGGAGTCCGGATGAGTTGGTCATCCCCCCCTCCCTGTTCCGGGAATGGCACGTGCATGTCAACCGTCTGGAGACGCTCTTCCACCGCGCCAACGCTCCCACGGCGATCCTGGCGTACGACGACGCCATCGCCTTGGAGGCCATGCGCGGTTTGCAGGCCATCGGCGCGCGGGTGCCGGAGGAGATCGCCATCATTGGCCATGGCGATTATCCCTATGGGCAATACGCCACGCCCCGGTTGTCCACGGTGGCGGGCAGCTGGTCCGAATATGCCGACACGGTCATCCGCGCCTTGCGGACGGAACTCGCCGCGGCGGCCGGCGCGGGCGCGCCCCTGAGCGAGCGGGAGATCGTCATTTCCCAACGGCTGATCGTCCGCGAATCCACTCAGGTCAAGGATGAAATGCTGGCGGCTGGCTGAGGCCACGCCGGCATCCGCGGGTGGGGAAGAAGCCCTGTCCGTGGAAGCGGAATCCATTTCGTAAGAAAAAGACCGGGGTGAGGGAAAATCCCTCACCCCGGTTGATTTTTGAAGGACGGGTGTTTTTTCTCCCCGGCTTGGATCCTGGTTGGTGGAGGTGCGGCCCTGCCAGGGCCGGAAGTTCCTCGTTGGCCTCCATCTCGCCTCCCCCGAGCTGGGTGTAACAATCGCGGATGCAGGAGGTGGGGTCCATAGGTTATATAAAACTTTATAAATACTGAATACGCATAGTTCAAGGCAGGGCGGATTTGATTTTTTCCAGGCTGATTTGGGCGGTCCGGTCGAGGTTGGCCTCGCTGCCGCCGCCCCGGAGGGGAGAACACATTTCGTAAGCCACATACCCGTCGAAACCGCCCTGTTTCAGCGCCGTCAAGAAGGCTTTGTAATCAACGAAGCCGTCGCCCAGGGGCACGGCGCGGATCAGGTCCGGCAAGGGTTGATAATTGATCAATCCGGGCAGGTATTGGTAACGCGGCAGGCGGATATAGTCGGCCAAGGTGGTCTGGGCCATGCGTGGAGCCAGGATACCGGCGTAGCGGACATAGTCTTCCCCGTTGATCGCCGGGGCCCAGGGATCGAACATGGCCCGGCAGTTCGGGTGATTGACCTCGTCGAGAAATTCGAGATACGCGGCGCAGCCGATCCCCGTGTCGTGGTGGTTTTGGACTCCGAGCTGGATTCCATACTCTTCCGCCACGTCCGCGCAGGTCCGGACGGCCTGGACGCACTTCTCCCAATCCTCCAGGCAGGATTCCCGGGCGGTGGCGTATCCCGTGAAGACGCGGACGATCCGCGCGCCCAAGCGGGAGGCCGCCCGCGCCAGGGCCTTGACGTAGGCGATTTGCATTTCCAGAAACGGCACCTCGGCGGCGTGCCGGCCCGCGGTGAAGTCGGTATAACCGGCGAGGGTGGCGATGGCGATCTGGTTGCGCGCGGCGGTTTCCCGGATTTGACCGAGCCACGCGTCATCCGCGTCCAAAATGGACAGGTGCGGCCGTTTGCCCATCAGTTCCACCGCCGGATAGCCCAGGGCGGCCGCCTTGCGGATGAACGCTTCCAGATCGAGGCGATGTTGCCCCCACAGTCCCGCGTAACTCACGGAAAATAGGACTGGTAACATGTTTTTCACTCCCTGGAACCCGAGGGAACCGTAAGGTCAAGGGTAGCTTCCACGGATGCAAATCCCGGACGGTTCATAATCCATCCGGGGCGGGAGGAAAGCAAGTAAGGTGGATGCAAAGCGCAATAGTTCCCACTCCAGGAACTTCACCCCTCATTCCTTTATGGCCGAGGGGCCGGGGGTGAGGGGAACCAACCAGTCCGTACGGTGAATACAGGCCGCAAGGCTTTCCCTCACCCGATCCCCTGGGAGAGGGCCAGGGTGAGGGAAAGCCCGGAAAGGGCGAAATAACGGCTCTCCGCCCAATCGGTTCATCGGTTCCAGCTTGGCATTTTTGGCTAAGGTTGAAAAACTCCATAGAACCTGGGGAAAATTAGAAAATCAGGCCAAAGGTAATCTTCCACATCCCTCCGGCACGGGAACAGCCTCGTTCGGCAGCTCCCACCAGGTTGGTTTGTTTGTTCGCGGGTGGAGGATTGCCCCCCCGGTTTCAATCACTTCTCCCCGGTCCCCCGGCCTCGTATACTACCCATTTATCGTCACTTCATTTTAAGGCAAGGAACCGAAGGCCAATCATGGAGATCGCAAAACGGTACGAACCGGCGGCGTCGCGGGAGCAGTGGTATCAATTCTGGCTGGAGCACAATCTATTCCATGCCAGTCCTGCCAGTTCCAAACCGCCCTATTCCATTGTCATTCCGCCCCCCAACGTGACCGGGAAGCTGCACATCGGCCACGCCCTGAACAACACCCTGCAAGATATTCTCTGCCGCTGGAAGCGCATGGAAGGCTTTGAAGTATTGTGGATGCCGGGGACCGACCATGCCGGAATCGCCACCCAGAACGTGGTCGAAAAGCAATTGGCCAACGAGGGCCTCACCCGCTACGACCTGGGCCGCGAAAAGCTGGTGGAGCGCATCTGGCAGTGGAAGCAGGAATACGGCGGCACCATCATCCGCCAGTTGAAGTACCTGGGATCCTCCTGCGACTGGAACCGCCTGCGGTTCACCATGGACGAGGGCTGTTCGCGCGCCGTGCGGGAGGTGTTCGTCCGGCTGTACGAGGATGGATTCCTGTACCGGAGCCACTACCTGGTCAACTGGTGCCCCCGGTGCCACACCACCCTGTCGGACGACGAGGTGGAATACAGCGACGCCACGGGCCATTTCTACTACATCGCCTATCCCCTGGAAGACGGATCGGACCGCCTGGTGATCGCCACCACGCGGCCGGAGACGATGCTGGGCGATACCGCCGTGGCCGTGCATCCGGAGGACGAGCGGTACAAGCACCTGGTGGGCAAGAACGTCATCCTGCCCTTGTTGAAGCGGCGCATCCCGGTCATCGCCGACACGTACGTGGACCGCGAGTTCGGGACGGGGGCGCTCAAGATCACGCCCGCGCACGACATCAACGACTTCGAGGTGGGGAAACGCCATCATCTCGAGCAGATCAACATTCTCAACGACGACGCCACCATCAACGCCAACGGCGGGCCCTACCAGGGGTTGGACCGCTACGCCGCCCGCAAGCGGGTAATCGAGGACCTGACCGCCCAGGGCCTGCTGTTGAAAGTGGAGGAGTTGGACCACCGCACCGGGGCCTGTTACCGCTGCGACACGGTCATCGAGCCGTATCTCTCGCTGCAGTGGTTCATCAAGATGAAGCCCTTGATGCAGGAACCGCTCAAAGCGGTGCGGGAAGGCCGCGTGCGGTTCATCCCCCAGCAGTGGGAAAATACGTATTTCGCGTGGGTGGAGAACGTGCGCGACTGGCCCATTTCGCGGCAGATCTGGTGGGGCCACCGCATCCCCGTGTGGTATTGCCGGGATTGCGGCGGCATGACCGTGCCGCGGACCGATCCGGAGCAATGCGTCCATTGCGGGAGCCGCGAACTCCGGCAGGACGAGGACGTGCTGGATACCTGGTTTTCGTCCGCCCTGTGGCCGTTTTCGACCATGGGCTGGCCGGAGGAGACGCCCGAGCTGAAGAAGTTCTTCCCCACCAGCACGCTGGTGACCGCGCACGACATCATTTATTTCTGGGTGGCGCGGATGATCATGATGGCGCTGTACATCCGGAAGGACGTCCCCTTCCGGGATGTGTATATCACCGCCCTGGTGCGCGACGCCCAGGGGCGCAAGATGTCGAAGTCGCTGGGCAACACCATCGATCCCATCGACGTGATCGACAAGTACGGGGCCGATTCGGTGCGCTTCACCCTGGCCATCCTGGCCGCGCAGGGCCGCAACATCAACCTGGCCGAGGAACGGATCGAGGGCTACCGCAATTTCACCAACAAGATCTGGAACGCCACGCGCCTGATCTTGGCCACCATCGAGGAGGGCGAACGGCTTTCCCCAATCACTCCCGAAAAACTGGAGTGGATGAACCGGTGGATCCTCTCGCGCCTGCAGCGCACCGTGGCCGCCGCCCGGAAGGGGATGGAGGAATACAAGTTCAACGAGGCCTCGGAAGCCCTGTACCAGTTCGTCTGGCACGAGTACTGCGATTGGTACCTGGAACTGATCAAGCCGCGGTTGTATGGGGCCGATCCCGAGGCGCGGGCGGCGGTGAAAGCCATGGCGTTCCGGGTGTTGGAACGCGCGTTGCGGATGCTGCATCCCTTCGTTCCCTTTATCACCGAGGAGATCTGGCAGTTTCTCAAGCCCTTGGGCGTGGTGGAAGAGGATGTGGTCAGCATCTCCCAGACCCGCTATCCCCAAGTGGACGAGGATTTGCTTGACGGCGCGCTGGAAGCGGAAGTGGCGAAATTCCAGAAGATCGTCCATACCGTCCGCAACATCCGCGGCGAACTGGGCATCGCCCCCGCGGCCCGCACGACGGTGGAGTTCAAGATCCAGGACGGTCCGGACGAATCGTTCCTGAAGAAGTATTACCCGCATATGACCACACTGGTGAACATCAACGAAGACTTGCAGGCGGGGAAGGACCTGGAGCCGCATCCGGCCGCGTCGGTGGGGCTCGTGGATGGTTGTGAAATCCGCGTGCTCTGGCCCGCCGAAGTGGAGGCGATGGAGATCAAGCGGCTGCGGAAGCAGATCGAGCAGTTGGAAGCGGCCATTTCCTCCCGCGGAACGAAGCTGAGCAACGAAGCCTTCACGGCGCGCGCTCCCCGCGAGGTGGTGGAGAAGGAGCGGGAGCGGTTCGAGGCGGAGAAGCAGGAGCATGAGCGGTTGAGCCGGCAACTGGCGTTGCTGGTGAAATAAGCCCGCCGATCCCATCGCGAACCTTCCGGGCCGCCCGGTTTCTGGACATCGCGCGGCGCATCGTGTAGGTTATGGGGAAATATTGCATGACGGTTTTCCAGGGATGTCATTTCCGCGAAAGCGGAAATCGAGGAGAAGGCAGGATTATTTTTCCAACCGTAGGAGAAAAAAGAGTCGTAAGTACACCTATCGTCAGGTTTTCCCTCACCCTAACCCTCTCCCGGGGGGAGAGGGGACAAAGGCGGGAGCCTCGCCTTCCCTTGGGGCGTGGGGGCCACGAATATAGCCGATTGAAGTGAAGGCCGGAGTTTCATTCGATTTGAGGATATAAACCGATACCCATCCGCGATTGGGAGAGAAAAAGCCATGAACAACCTGTCCGAGCTGTACGACGCAATACTCACCGGGGACGCGAACAAGGCGTTTACGGTCACCCAGGAGGCGCTGCGAAACCAGACCGATCCCATGGAGCTGGTCACGCGGTACATGATTCCGGCCATGGACGAAGTGGGCAAGCGTTTCGACGAGGAAGAGTATTTCATCCCTGAATTGCTGTTGTCGGCCCGGGCGATGAAGAAATCCATGGAGTTGATCCGGCCGCTGCTGACGGCGGGTGGGACCGAGCCGGCGGGGCGGGTGGTCATCGGGACGGTGAAGGGCGACCTGCACGACATCGGCAAGAACCTGGTCTCCTCGATGCTGGAGGGGGGCGGATTCGAAGTGTTCGATCTGGGCGTGGATGTCCCCCCCGAAAAGTTCGTCGATTCGATAAAAGAGAAACACGCCAGTTTGGTATGCCTTTCCACCTTGCTCACCACCACCATGCCGGCCATGAAGAAGACCCTTGAAGTTTTGAAGGATTCCGGGGTCCGCGAGCGGGTGAAGGTCATGATCGGGGGCGCGCCGGTGACGCAGCGGTTCGCGGAGGAGATCGGGGCGGATGCGTACGGCGAGAACGCCCGCTCGGCGGTCATGCTGGCGCGGCAGCTGGTGGCGCGGTGAGGGGGCTGTAGCTGACGGGGCGGACACCTAGGTCCGCCCCTACATAGATTCCCTCCCCCTAACCCTCTCCCAGGGGGAGAAGGGAATGAGGAGGGCGCCGCCGGGACGCAGAGAGCGGAGAAAGTTTTTAAGTCAAGCCGCTCTCAAGGCCATAATCCGTTGGGGGCACGTGGCAATGTGCCCCTGCCATATAAGATGTTTCATAAGTACCCCAGGGATTGCCTCCTTGGAGCGCGTCTGCGTGTCTTCCCATGAAAACGGGAACGGCGGTCCCCGAAAAATACGCGAAAAGGCAAACGAACATGCATCCTGTTTTGGAAGAATTGCTGGTCCGGGCGCCCGTCGTGTTGGACGGCGCGTGGGGGACACAGCTGCAGGTCCAGGGGCTGGAGCCGGGATTGTCGCCGGACGGTTGGAATCTGACGCATTCGGAGCGGGTAGAGGAGGTGGCGCGGGCCTACGTGGAAGCCGGCAGCCGGATCATCCTCACCAACACCTTCGGGGCGACGCGGTTGGGGCAGGAACGCTATGGCTTCGCGGACCGGGCGGCGGAGATCAACCGCGCGGGGGCGGAAATTTCCAAGCGCGCGGCCCAGGGGAAAGCCAAGGTCTTCGCCTCGATGGGCCCCACGGGGAAGATGCTGATGAGCGGCGAAACCACGGAGAGCGAACTGGCGTCCGCGTTCCAGGAGCAGGCGGAGGCGCTGGCCGCGGGGGGCGCGGACGGGATCGTGATCGAAACCATGTCCGATCCGGTGGAAGCCCGGATCGCCGTCCAGGCCGCCAAGGCCACGGGCCTGCCGGTGGTGGGGTGCATGGTGTTCGACAGCGGCAAAAACAAGGACCGTACCATGATGGGGACCACGCCCGAACAGGCGGCGGAGATGCTGGCCGGGGCGGGGGCGGACGTGATCGGCGCGAACTGCGGGCAGGGTATCGCCGGCTTCGTGCCCATCTGCGGGCGGCTCAAGGCGGCGGGCGGATTGCCGGTGTGGATCAAGGCCAACGCGGGGAAGCCGGAGGTGGTGGACGGGCGGATCGTGTATCACACCACGCCGGAGGAGTTCGCGTCGTATGTGCCGCAACTGGTGGAAGCCGGGGCGTCGTTCATCGGGGGCTGTTGCGGCACGGGGCCGGAGTTCATCCGGGCGGTCAGGCGGGCGGTGGAGGGGATGTAAGGGAACGATAATCCGCCACCGGTGTTATCCCCGAGAATGCGGGGATGCGGGCGGCGGGGGATTTTGTGCCGGGGCGGTAGCTGGCGGCGGGGTGAAGTGACCCAAGTTGCCACCCGGCCGGACACCTAGGTCCGCCCCTACATAGATTCCCTCACCCCGGCCCTCTCCCGGGGGGAGAGGGGGAAAGACATTTACCGGCGCGGGATGTCATCTTGCGCGGGAGCAACGTTAAAAATGTTTCCTCATCCGGTGCGCCATGCGGCTCAAACTGATCAGCTGTGAAATTTTCTACCGGGAGATGTGCGCCGCGGCGGCCCGTTCGCGCAACGTGGTGGATGTCGAGTTCCTGCCCAAGGGTTTGCACGACATCGGCTGTGAAAAAATGCTGGCTCGGCTGGAAGAAGCGGTGGCGCGCGTGGACGTTTCGAAATACGAGGCCGTCTTGCTCGGCTATGGGCTGTGCAACAACGGCCTGGTGGGATTGAAGGCGCCGTCCATCCCCCTGGTGATTCCCCGCGCGCACGATTGCATCACCCTCTTTTTCGGGAGCAAGGAACGCTACCAGCACTATTTCGACGCGCACGGGGGGGTGTATTTCGAGACCACCGGCTGGCTGGAGCGGGGGAGGGACAGCGGCGAGCTGCACCAGATCTCCATTCAGAAAATCCAGGGACTCAGTCAGTCATTCGAGGAACTCGTGGCCCGTTACGGCGAGGATAACGCCCGCTATCTGTACGAGCAACTCGGCGACATGACCCGGAATTACAAGCAGATCACGTTCATCGAGATGGGGCTGGAACCGGATGGGCGGTTCGAGGCGGAAGCCCGGCGCATGGCGGCCGAACGCGGCTGGGCTTTCGAAAAAGCGCCGGGCGACATGGGGCTGATCCAGCGGCTGCTGGACGGCCCGTGGGACGAGCCGGAGTATCTGGTGGTCCCGCCCGGCTGGCGCGTGGCGGCCGAGTACAGCGATCAAATCCTGATGCGGGAGGAGGTGCCCTCATGAACAGCCGGGAGCGATGGCTTGCCCTGTTGGAGAACCGGCCGGTGGACCATCTGGCGCTGATGCCGATCACCATGATGTTCGCCGCCACGCAACGCGGGGTGATGTATGGAGATTACGTGACCGATTACCGGGTGCTGGTGGAGGCCCAGACGCATGTGGCGGAGAAGTTCGGCTTCGATTACGTATCGTGCATCTCCGATCCCGCGCGCGAGGCGGCCGACCTGGGGGCGGACGTGCAGTTCTTCGAAGACCAGCCGCCGGCCATCAACGAGGAAAACGCCCGGTTGAAGGACAAGGCCGCGCTGGCGTCGCTGCAGGTCCCCGATCCGCTCCGTGGCGGGCGCATGTTCGACCGCGTGCAGGCGGCGGCTCTGTTCCAGGAGAAACTGGGGAAGGAGAAGATCATCGAGGGGTGGGTGGAAGGGCCGTGCGCCGAGGCGGCCGACCTGCGGGGGATCAACACCCTCATGCTGGATTTCCACGACGACCCGGGATTCGTGCGCGACTTGTTCGAGTTCGTGATCGAAACGGCCGTCGTTTTCGCCCGCGCCCAAGTGGAGGCCGGGGTGGACCTGATCGGCGTGGGCGACGCCGCGTCGTCGTTGGTGGGTCCCGCTATCTATAACGAATTCGTCTGGCCGTATCAGAAGAAGCTGGTGGACCGGCTGCATGGGCTGGGGACCCGTGTCCGCCTGCACATCTGCGGAAAAACCCGGAAACTGTACGACGGCCTGGGGCGCACGGGCAGCGACATCATCGACCTGGACTGGATGAATCCCATGGACGAGGCGCGCAAGGCGATGGGGCCGGAGCAGCTGTTGCTGGGCAACATCGATCCGGTCCAGGTGCTGCGCGAGGGGACGGCGGAGGACGTCACCCGGGGGATCGCCGAGTGCCACCGGCAGGCCGGGCCGCGGTATATCGTGGGCGCGGGCTGCGAAGTGCCCCGCGACACGCCGGAAGCCAATGTCCGGGCCATGGCCGAGTATGCCTTCACCCATGCGCCGGACGCGTACGTGGAATTTCCGCATGAGTGACCGGGTCCGGATTGAGCTCCATCCCCTGGGCAAGATTCTGGAAGTCGAGACGGGGACGCCGCTGCGCGACGCGCTGTTCGAGTACGGCGTGGAGTTCCCCTGCGGCGGGCGGGGACGCTGCCGGGGCTGCCGGATCAAAGTGCGGCAAGGATCCTTGCCAGTCACGCCCGAACAAGCCCGCGTATTGACTCCTTCTGAATTGGCGGAAGGGTGGCGGCTGGCGTGCCAGTCGAAGGCCGAGGGCGCGCTGGTCTTGGAGTTGGCCCAGTGGGAAGCGGTCATTCTGGCGGATGAGACCGCCTTCGAGTTCACCCCCGGCGAGGGCCTCGCCGCGGCCGTGGACCTGGGAACCACCACGTTGGTGGCGCAGCTGGTGGACCGCCGCAACGGGCAGGTGCGGGGGGGGAAATCGGCGCTCAATCCTCAGGCGCGGCACGGCAGCGACATCATGAGCCGCATTCATTTTGCGCTGGCCGGGCGGGGGCAGGAGATTCTGCGGATCCTGATCCGCCAGGCGGTGGGCGGCCTGCTGGAAGAACTGGTGGACGCGTGCGGCGTGTCGGACGAGCCGCTGCGCGAAGTGGTGGTGGCCGGCAACACCGCGATGCATCATCTCTTCTGCGGGATCGACGTCGAGCCGTTGGCCGGATTTCCCTTCGAGCCGCGGGAAGGCGGGACGCAGACGCTCGAAGCGGAGCGGCTGGGCTGGAAATTGCCGGGGAATCCGCCGGTGCGGTTTTTGCCCTGCCTGGGGGGATTCGTGGGCAGCGATCTGTTGGCGGGGATTCTGGCCACGCGGATTTACGCGAGCGGCGGACTGACGGCGTTGATCGACCTGGGGACCAACGGCGAGATCATCGTGGGCGGCCGGGACAAGATCCTGTGCGCCTCGACCGCCGCCGGGCCGGCCTTCGAAGGCGGGCGGATCTCCATGGGCATGCGGGCGGCCACGGGGGCCATATCGGAAGCGTGGATCGAGAACGGCGCGCTGAGCGGCCGGGTGATCGGCCATGGCCCGCCGCGCGGGATCTGTGGCAGCGGGCTGGTGGACGCCGCCGCGGCCGCGCTGGACCTGGGCTGGATCGACGCCAGCGGCCGTCTGGCGGGGGGGCGGGAGGCGATCCCCGTTCTGGAGCCGGTGCGGATCACCCAGGCCGACATCCGCCAATTGCAATTGGCCAAGGGGGCCATCGCCGGCGGGCTGCGGATTCTGCTGGAACGCTTCGGCGCCACGGAAGCCGATGTATCCCGCCTCTACCTGGCGGGGGCTTTCGGCAACTATATGAATCCCGCCAGCGCGCGGCGCATCGGGTTGCTGGATTGCCCGCCGGAACGGATCGTCTCGGCCGGGAACACCTCGCTCTTGGGAACCAAGATGGCCTTGTTCCAGCCGCCGGAGGGGGGGTTGTTGGAGGCGGTGCGCGGGAAGGTGGAGCATGTGTCTCTCAGCGCCGACCCATGCTTTCAGGATTGCTTTGTGGAAGGGATGGTATTCGAGGGGAAGTGAGGGGGAAGAAAAAGGGCGGGGTACGCGCAAGCAACATTCGTTTTCCGCAGAAAGGCGTCATCCATGAAGAGCGGCATCGAGATCGCCCGTGATGTGAAAATGCGTCCGATCCTGGACGTGGCCCAGGACATCGGGCTGACCGAGGACAACATCGATTACTACGGCCGGTACAAGGCCAAAATCCACCTGAACGTATTGGATCAATACGCGTCGCGGCCGGACGGGAAATTGATCCTGGTGACGGGAATGACGCCCACGCCGGCGGGCGAGGGAAAGACGGTGACTTCCATCGGCCTGGCGCAGGCCTTCGGCGTGCTGGGGAAGAAGAACATCCTCTGCCTGCGCGAGCCCTCGCTGGGGCCGGTCTTCGGGATCAAGGGCGGGGCGGCCGGGGGCGGGTACGCCCAGGTCCTGCCGATGGACGAGATCAACCTGCATTTCACGGGGGACATCCACGCGGTGACCTCGGCGCACAATTTGCTGGCGGCCCTCATTGACAATCACATCCAGCATGGCAACGAGTTGGAGATCGACGCGGGCAGCATCCTCTGGCCGCGGGTGTTGGACATCGCCGACCGGCAGCTGCGGAACGTGGTGGTGGGGCTGGGGGGGCGCGCCAACGGCTTTCCGCAGGAAACGGGCTTCGTCATCACCGTGGCGTCGGAGATCATGGCTGTCCTGGCCCTGGCCGAAAACCTGGCCGGCCTGCGCGAGCGGCTGT
Organism: bacterium; assembly: GCA_041946805.1. Taxonomy (GTDB): domain Bacteria; phylum Hinthialibacterota; class Hinthialibacteria; order Hinthialibacterales; family Hinthialibacteraceae; genus JABLXU01. Next base: position 19,012 of record JBHGBC010000005.1, on the reverse strand, counting down.
CGAAGATCCTGGTGGCCTACACCAAGCACCGGCAGCCGGTGTTCGCCCGCGACCTGGGGGCGGTCGGATCTCTGATGGTGTTGCTCAAGGAAGCGGTGAAGCCCAACCTGGTGCAGACCCTGGAGGGCACGCCGGCGCTGATCCACTGTGGGCCGTTCGCCAACATCGCGCACGGATGCAACAGCGTGATTGCCACCAAGATGGCCCTCAAGTTGGCCGACTATTGCGTGACCGAGGCGGGATTCGGCACGGACCTGGGGGCGGAGAAATTTTTTGACATCAAGTGCCGGGCCGCGGGGCTGGTTCCCTCCGCGGCGGTGATCGTGGCCAGTGTGCGCGCCCTCAAGATGCACGGGGGCGTGCCGCTTGCCCAGGTGACGGAACCCAACGTGGAGGCGATGCTGAAAGGGTGCTGCAACCTGCGCGTCCATGTGAGCAACATCCGTAAGTTCGGCGTCCCCGCGGTGGTGGCCATCAACCGGTTTCCTCCCGACACGGACGAGGAGATCGCCGCCTTGCGGGATCATTGCGCGGAGATGGGGGTTCCGGCGGCGGTGTCGGACGTATGCGCGCTGGGCGGCAAGGGAGGGGTGGAGCTGGCGGAGACGGTGTTGAAGACGATCGCGGAGAAGCCGGCGCGCTTCACGCTGCTGTACAATTGCCACCTGCCCATCCGGGACAAGATCAACCGCATCGCGCAGGAGATCTACCGGGCGGGCAGCGTGGTGTACTCGGCCGCCGCCGAGCGCAGCCTGGACCAGATCGAAAAGGTGGGACTCTCCGAATTGCCCATCTGCATGGCCAAGACGCAGTCGTCGCTGACCGAGGACAAGCGCAAGACCGGAGCGCCCACGGGGTGGACGCTGCACATCGAGGACCTCAAACCCCGGGCGGGCGCGGGCTTCATCGTGGCCATCACCGGCGACATCATGCTGATGCCCGGCCTGCCGAAAAACCCGGCCGCCATGCGGATCGATTTGTTGGACAACGGGTTGATCGAGGGGTTGTTCTGATGGGGTAGGAAATGGAATGGCGGAGATTCACCGCGGAGGGCGTGGAGAATTGTTTGGATGAGTCATTGTTGAGCGATGGATTACACGCTGGGGGGATAATCCAACGTGCGGTTATTATATGTATTGCCGATGTTTTTTTTCCGCCGACGTTTGTAAATTTCCCGGCGATGACCGATTTGGATAATAATAATCAACAGCACATTATCACGGATTTCATAGAGGACACGGTAGTCTGCGATCCGTAGGCGGTAGAATCCATTGATTACTTTGGTTCCCCGAGGACGGGGATTCCGTTGTAATGTGAGAATTTTCGCATCGATTCGTTTTTGAATCTCTTTAGGTAAAGCCAAAAACTCTTTTTCGGCGTGGGGAAGGAATACGATCCGGTATTCAGGTTGCATGGACCGGGTCATAACAATCCGGCTTTCCTTCTTACTTCTTTCAGAGGCACCCACTCCCCTGCCTTCACTTCCAATAAACGGCGCTGGGCTTCTTCCAGGTCGAATCGGTCTTCCTCTTCTTCCAAGAGCCGTTTCCAGAAAGGTAAGTCCTGAATCGGTATCAAGGCGGCCAAGTCTTTGCCGTGTTGGGTGATTATCACCGGCTCACCTGAAACCACCTGCCGCAAGGCTTCCTCGAAAGACTGGGGATATTGTTCGATCGATATACGATTCATGGTCTTCTCTTTCCATCGGGCGGTTATTGGTATTGTATCATGAGAGAGAGGTATAAATAGATACAGCCGGATAGGGCATGGGATGAGTAGAAATCCGGGAGGGTTTTCATCAGGATGAATCCCCCCTGGACGAATGTGGAGCCGTGGCTGGTGAAGTAGGGGCACGTTGCCATATTCCCTTCCACGTTAGGCAGCGCCATTCAAAAGCAATCGGGCGCGGATTCCTTTTTTCCCCGCAACGGGGTCTTTGACGGCTTACTCCGTAGCCGGATTTGAGAGAAAATACCGGAAATAAAACCGATTGGGCGGATGAGTCCACACGGAAGGAGCCTCCGATGCGGGGAAAGAGTCACGCGGGTTTCACGTTGATCGAGTTATTGATCGTGGTCGCGATCATCGGGATTCTGGCGGCCATCGCCGTGCCGAATTTCCTGAACGCCCAGACGCGGGCCAAGTTGGCCCGGGTGGCCGCCGACATGCGGAACATCGGCGTGGCTTTCGGGGCTTACGCCGCCGATCACAACGAGTATCCCCTGGGCATCATCTCGTTTCTGAGCCCCCGCGAGCGGGACAGTTGGGGGTTTCTGCCGGAATCGCTGACCACGCCGGTGGCCTACATGACCACGCTGCCCATCGACGAGTTCAATCTGGGATACAAGATCTATGGGCAGAAAGAAAGCACGGGCTCGTTGTCGCGGAGCGATCCGCACGTGCGGTACCGTACCTGCCGGCGGCAGCCGTTTTTGGGCCAGGGGACGACGGCGAACAAGGATACGTATTTGCAAGGCTGGAAGGCCATGATGGCGCGGACCGGGATCGACGGCGAATACATCCTCACCAGTCCCGGGCCGGACAAGACGGAGGACATCCTGCCCGCGTACAATCCGCATCCGTACGCGGTCAGCAACGGGCTGCTCAGTTCGGGCGACATCGTCTATTCGCCGGGCGGCTTGGCGGGATTGCATTGAGCCGGATCCCGGCGGGGAATCCATGCTACAATAGGGTCCGGCGGAGGTATCGTGGCGGAAACAAACAGGGTCCGGGGGGAATGGGCATGAGCGGTTCATTCGATCCCAACGTGTTTGGTCCGGTGGTGGCCGGATTGTGGGACAAACAACGCCTGCTCGAATTGGGCCCCGGCGAGCCGAACACCGCGGTGGAGGAGCGGTTGGTTGCCTTGCAGGCGGCGGATCTGTTTCCCTCGCGGCGGATGGTTGACCGGGACATGGCGCAGGCTTGTCTGTCGGGCCTGTGGCTGTATCACGATTATTTGAGTCAATCCCACAAAATCAGTCAGACGATCGCCACCGCGAGCGGCAGTTACTGGCATGGATTCATGCACCGGCGGGAGTTGGACTTTTCCAACGCCAAATACTGGTTCCGCAAAGTGGGGATTCATCCGGTCTATGCGCATTTGCGCCGGGAAGCCAAGACGATGGCGGGCGCGCATCCCCATTTTTCTCCGGCATTTTTGATTGAGCAGGAGGAATGGGATCCCTGCGCTTTTATTGACTTCTGCGAGGAGTGTCTTCAGGTGGAGACGCCGGCCGGGCCCTTGTGCCGGATGATCCAGCGGCGCGAGTGGGAGTTGTTGTTCGATTATTGTTACAAGAAGGCGGCGATGTAATCGAATTAAAAAAAACCCTCCCGTGGGGGAGGGAACAACAAGTGCAGCGTGGAACCTATCTTGATTTCGGGTAAAACCGGTTTTTCGGGTGGAAAGAAAAACCGGATTTTTTTTGTGATTTATGGGCGCTTTTCATCGAACTCCAGTCACGGGCGGAAATCGGCGCCCAAGTCTCATATACATCATGTTGATTAATAGATAAGCAAGGACAATGCCAAAATGAAATATGGGGCGAGGGCCTTGGCCCGGTGGCCGGAAAGGATGAGTTTCGGTTCGGGGGGATGACTCGAAAAGGACGGGGCGGGGGGAGATTGAATAGGGTGCAAAGTCCTAGATCTCAATAAGTTATTCGATATACGCGTCTCCTGGCGCGTGCGGCCGGGTGCGGACCGGGAGGGGCCGGGGGAACTAGCCGGGCCCGGGCGGCGGGATTCGCAATCCGCAAAACCGGCACGGGAGTAATCGCATTTTGAGGGAATTGTAATACCGTGGATTACGGGAGTGGCGGCAAGGGGGTGTGTCCGGGCTGAATCAAGAAGCGCTCCTGCGCGGCTCTGGATGCGCGGGGTTCGTTCCGGCCGTTCCGGATTCAGGAGGTTGAACCCGGCGAGGAGGCGGCTTGCGGTTGGGGGGCGATGTGGCAGAAGCCTTGGGGGGTCACGTCGAGGGCGGCGTTGAATTGGCTGGAGAGATTCTGAAAGGCGATCAGCCCGGTCAGGTCCACGATTTCGTCCTCGGAGAAATGCCGCCGGACCTCCGCGAAGAGTTCGTCCGTCACCTGGCGGTCCGAATAGGTGATGGCCTCGGCATAGGCGAGGGCGGTTTTTTCTTTTTCGGTGAAGAGCGGGCTGCCGCGGAAGTGTTCGAGGCCGCGCAGTTTGTCCGCGGACGCGCCGCGCCGGAGGACGGTGGCGGAGTTGATGTCCACGCAGAAGCGGCACCAATTGATTTGCGAGACGCGCACGGTGATCAGGGCGCGCAGCACGGGATCGATGGGCGAGGAGCGGCGGTCGAGCGCGCCGTAAAGCGTGGCGACGCCGAGAAACAGTTGGGGGACGCGCGCCCAGATTTTCGCGGGCTCGAGGGTTTGGCCGTAGCGTTTTTTCTGGGAGCGGAAGAACAGGCGCAGCCACCAGGCGTAGTGGGAATCCGGCTTGGACGCAATGCGGGACATGGGAGCTCCTTCCGGTTGAGAGGCTGATCCCTCATTATACCGGCCTTGCGGGGGGAAGCCCAAACGGCAACGGCGGGAAGGCCGGATTCAGGCCGGCGCCTTTTCATTTATATACAATTCATGCCATAATGATCCAATAATTCTGATAAAAAAGCGAGGGATTATCATGGCGCGCAAGGATCCATACCGTTTTTCATTTGGGCCGTGGAACATCCACGCGGGAGCCGATCCGTTCGGCCCGCCGGTCCGGAAGGAACGCCCGTTCGCGAACAAACTGAAGGAATACAAGAAACTGGGATTCGCGGGCGTGCAGTTTCACGATGACGACATCGTGCCCGCCGATTGGGATGTCTCGCAAACGCGGCGGGGCGTGGCCAAGGTCAGGAAGATGCTGGAAGGCGAGGGCCTGGTTCCAGAATTCGTCGCGCCCCGGCTGTGGGAAGATCCACGCACCATCGATGGCGGATTCACGTCGAACAGCCGGCCGGAACGGCAATACGCCATCGACCGTTCCAAGCGCGCGGTGGATATCGCCGGCTGGATCGGCACGAAGCTCATCGTCATCTGGCCCGCGCGGGAAGGGACGTACATGCGCGAGGCCAAGGACGCGGCGGCCTCGATCGGGCGGTTCGTGGAATATCTGAACATCCTGTTGGAGCACAATCCGGAGGTCCGAATTCTGGGCGAGATGAAACCCAACGAGCCGATGGATCAATCGTTCTGCCCGACGGTGGGGCATTTCATGAGCCTGGCGTACAAGACCATCGATCCGGACCGGGTGGGTGTGCTGATCGAGTCGGCGCATTCCATCCTGGCGGGCCTCGATCCCTCCGATGACATGGCCTTCGCCCTGTGGCACAAGAAGCTGGGCAGCGTGCATCTCAACGATCAAAACGGCCTCAAGTACGACCAGGACCGCGCGTTCGGATTCGTGAACTTGCGGCGGGCCTTCAACCAGGTGGACGTGCTGGATCAGAACGGCTTCGGATTGAACGGCGAGTTCGTCGGGCTGGACGTGAAGGCGCTGCGGACGCAGCCGGACGCGCTGGCCACCATGCACCTGAAGAACAGCCTCGAGATGTTCAACTTGCTGCTCAAGATCTCGCGGAGTGTCGACCGCAAGAAGCTGGACGCGTTCCGGCAGAAGCGGGATTACGAGGGCATGGAAATGTTCCTGATGAAGAAGCTCATGAATCTCCGCTGAGCGGAAAGCGGTTTCCATGGGAGCACGGCCCAGGGCGCGGATCATCCGCGCCCTGGCGGTTTATAGGGGCATTTTGTCTGAATCAGGATGGTCAGGATGGACAGGATGACCAAGACCGGGATGGGTTACGCATTGCTGCCAGAGGTTTTACCCCTGGCTAAAGCAGGGCCGCCCCAATGGGGCTTGGGCTGCTAGATTTCCCCGACGGGGCGTTTGCAGACGGGAGGATTGCACTACAAATGCCCTCACCCGGGCCCTTTCCCAGAGGAAGAGGGCCTGTAGAAGAGGGAAGAGGATGGTTTATCGAGGAAGGATGAGGGCAGGGGATCAGGAGGATTTGTTGTATCCCATCATCGCCAGCATGTCCCGGGCGCGGCGGGCGTAGGTGTGATCGCGCCGGACGCGTTCCTGGCCTTGGCGGCGGAGCGCCTCGAGCGCGGCGGGATCGGCCAGATAGCGCCGGGCGAGATCCGCGGCTTCTTCCACCGTCCGGTAGACGAGCATCTCGCGGCCCGGTTCGAGCAGGCCCCGGTCCGCGTCTTCCACCCAGTCGCCGAGCACAACGCCGCCGGCCATGGGGACGTCGAAATCGCGGGGATTCAGGCAGGTGGGGCATTGGTGGCTGTGGAGGTTCAGGCTGAGGCGGGCGGAGGCGTAGGCGTCGGCGAGGTCTTCGGACGCGGCGAATCCGCCGTAGCGGTGGGAATATGGATCCGGCAGCGCCGCGCGCCACGAAGCGGGGCCGAAGACTTTCAATCCGAGGGGCAGCAAGGCCAACACGGTTTTTTTGCGTTTGAAATACGTGGCGGCGTTGTAGAGAAAGTACTCCAGCATGGCCGCGGAACCGGTGTAGCCCTTGGGCGTGGAGGCGCAAAAGGCGCGCGCCGTCTCCCTGATCCGGTTCCATTGGTCCGGAGCCGGCTCGAGCGAGTGTAATAGCTCTTGGAAGGAGCGGCGGTGCTCGGCTTGGCGCAGGGGATCGAGGCGTTCCAGCATTTCGCGGCACGCTGGCGGCAGACGCTGAAGATAACCGTCCACGTCCGGCAGCGAGCCGACATACGACAGCGGGGCGAGGAACGGCTCACGGACTTTACCCGGCCCGGCAACCATGGCGGCGGGAGGCAGAAACGCCGCGTGGCCGCCTTGCCGCCGCGCGCGGGGGAGATACGTCCGGTCGATGCAGAAGGTCCAATCCCATTCATCCAATTCCACCAGCGGCCCCTGGTCTTCGTAGAGGGTGATGTCGTCCACCATCCAGCACGCGCGCGGGCGTTGGATCGCGCGGACAATCGCGGGCGAAAGTCCCAGGTCGGCCAGCACCGAGCCGGGCCACAGGTTCAGGCCGAAATAGAGATCCGGCACGGTTTCGAAGTGGTTCCCGAGAATCCGGAGCGCCGAGCCGAAGGACGCGTCCATCCCATTCATGTGCGCGCGCAGGCCCAGTTCCTGAAATCCATGCAACACCGCCCGGGCGAGCGGGAAATGAATGTACGAATTTTTATCCACGCAGCACCAGATGGAGCATGGCGCGGTCCTCCGAGGCATCCGGAGCCGCTGGATGCAGCCTTCGATGACCGGTGCATAATCCGCGGCCATTTGTTGAATACCCCGGGCGGCGGCCTGGGCTTGTTCCACATACGCGCGTGAGACGGCCGGATCGGCGGGCAACGCGCCGAGGAGATACTGTATATTTTGCGCAGGAAGCAGAAAGAGATATTGCTCAAGCAGATAAGCCTTCAACCGCTCGCGCGGATCGTTTCCGCCGAACCAGAGGAGGCGTTCATCGCGGAGGGCCGCTTGGGCGTTGCCCAGCGCGAAATAGGCCGCCCAGGCGTGGGGGTCCGGTTCGAGCACGGCCGCGGCGGCCCGGGGATACCGGTTGACTTGATCGAGGAGGGCTTCCATCACCTGGCCGATACCGATGCCGGACACGACGAGGAAGCGCGCGCCCCGGGCGCATTGCGTTTCGAGGGTCCGGCGTTGTTCTTCCACCAGGGCCGCCCCGTTTCCGGGTGGAAAGAGCAGGCGGATTTGACCGGCTGGATGACTCCGCACACCCCGAATCACATCGCCATCCATCCAGCATTCCAGGCCGGCGGCGAATGGGCGCAAATCGCCCAGTTCGCGGTAGAAATCCGGGCGGAGGGCCTGGAGCTGTTCGCGATTCCGCTCCAGCTGTTCGAAATGATGTCCGGAGAGCGGCTGCCAGTTCATGAAGATGGGGATTCGTGGCCCGCCGAGGCTTCGCCGGGGGCGCGCAGGCCGAGCTCTTGAAAAACTTGTGCGATCCAGGTTTGGTAGGTCCAATCCTTCTTCACCCGCTCATATCCCCGCAGACGGATTTCATCCGCCTCGGCGGGATGCTCCCGGTAATACCGCACGCGCTCGGCGAATTCGTCCTCGGAGGTGTAATAGACGGTTTCGGTATCGGGCTCGAGAAACGTGGAAAAACCGATGACGTCGCTGATTTGGAATCCCCCCATCCCCGGCACGTTGAAGAAGCGCATGTTGGGGCCGGTGACGTGGCCGATGGTGTGCAGGTTCACGAAGATATGCCCGTATTGGAAAATCTTCACTTCCTCATGGATGGGAATATACCCGTGCAGGGTGGCGAGCAGGGGCGAGTCGGGCGGGAGATAGTTCCGCCAATCCCCGCCGAAGATGTGCAGGCCGTACGGTGCGATCCTCTCCAGCAGCCGGCGGCGGCGGGCGGCGGTTCCCTGGCAGTAGAGATAGCGGAACACGGCGTATTCTTCTTCCGGCGTGGAGACCTCGGGAATGGGCTGGGCCTCGAGGAAATTGTAGAGATGCACGGCGGGATCGAAGCGGCTCAGATCGTGTTCAGCCTGGGCGATGTATTGTTGCAGCCGGGGCCGTCCCTGCCAGCGGTTGTGAAAATGGGCCGTTTCCGCGGCGGGCAAGCCGAACGAGTTGCCGACGAACACGACGGGGAACCGGCGGTCCGGGATCGGCGGCTGCTCGGCCACGTAATTGGCCATCAGGGGCAAATAAAAGGGATGCGGCGCGCCCCGGCGTTGATAAATGGGGATCAAGTGGCGGTCGATCAGGCCCGTGTGCTCGCCGGGAAAGTAGCCGGCCGTGTCGAAATAGGCGACGGTGGTCACCACCTGCAGCCAGCGGGCCGGGACGCGGTCGTACAGATCCCGCTCCACCAGCACGGGGGCGTGGTAGCCGTAGCTGACGATCAAGTCGGGCGCGAATGCATCGAGCAGCGCGAGCAACTGGGGTTCGTACCGGCGGCGGTAGGCGCGCCCCTCGGCTTCGATGCGGTAGCGGTTGAGAGGCAGGACGCGGCTTTCGATGCCCAGGGCCCGCAGCTCCCGCCCGATGGCCTGCGCGTGCATGCTTCCCGGAGCGCCGGGCCAGCAATCGAGAAACAGGACGCGCTGGATGACGGGACGGTCTGCGGTTTCCGGTTTTTGGGAGAGGGAGAGCAGGATTTCCTCCCGGCGGCCCGCTTTCTCCGCGGACATTTTCTGATACCGTGCGTCCAGCTCCCCGGGATCGAGATTCAACCGCGAATGAGGCGGCCGGTAGACCGCCAGGGGATTAAGTCCCCAGAGATTGAGCTCCTGGATCGCGGCGAGAATGCCGTCCGCCGATCCGGATTGGATGGAAAAATGCAGCCGGCCGGTGTTCATGGCCGCGCGGACATCGAGGAAAGCCAGGCAGGCCTGAACACGGGCGGCGCTGGGTTCCACCACGAGGATATGTCTTGTGGGGTGGTCGAGCAGCGCGGGCAGGAGAGGAGCCAGGGCGTACCCGATGGCGCTCCCGGCCAGAATCACGAGTTGCGCGCCGGGTGGGAGATTCTGGATGTCCTGGCGGATCTGGAGGAGTTCCGGGCGGGAGCCGGCCGCGCCGAAGATCCATTGCGGCGCGCTGGAGGCCGTGCGGCAGAGGATGTAGCCGTCCCGGGGCAGAAAGAGCAACGGTTCGCCGTTCGCCGCGCCGGCCAGGGCCTGGGCCAGTTCGGGATGGTGGGCCCGGACGTAGGCGAGGTTCTCGCGCAGGAGGTTGGTGTCGAGCTGGGCCAGGGGAATCCAGGATTCCGGCACGAGAAGGATCCTCTCTCAATCCACGGTGGAAAGGCCGATTGTCATTTTCGCCACGCCAAGCGCTTCGGGATTCACCCCGTCTTCCGTTTTATAATACAATCCCGAACGCAATGCAAGAAAACGGAATGACGCGCACAAAACCCTATTCAGGAAATCAGAGGATAAAAAATCATGCCGCAGTCATCATCCCGGGCGGCCGCGGATCCCATCGCCTTGCCGCGGTATTCGGAGTGTTTCGTGTGCGGCCGGAACAACGCCATCGGCCTGGACGTGACGTTTTACTACCGCAACGGGCGCATCGAGACCACCTTCACACCCAGGAAGGAGCACGCGGGCTACCGGGACGTGGTGCACGGCGGCATTCTGGCGGCGCTGCTGGACGAAACCATGGGGTGGGCGGCGGTCGTGTCGCGTCCCATCATGTGTGTGGCGGCGGAATTGGCGGTCCGGTATAAGACCTCCGCGCGCGAAGGGGAACCGCTGCTGGCTTATGGCGAGCTGGTGGCGGACAAGAAGCGTCTGATCCTCGCGCGGGGCGCCGTCGAGCGCGGGGACGGCGCGGTGCTGTGCGCGGGGGAAGGGAAGTACGTTCCGCTGCCGGCAGAGGAGCAGAGGAACGTCATCCGGTACGCCGGCTGGGGGGAGCGGTTGGACGAGGTGTTCCGGAGGATTCAGGAGGCGAGAAAGGGGGCGGGGGAGCCGGTTGATTGAATCAGGATGGAGGGCGGAAATTGAGGCGGTTGTTGGTTACCAAGGATTAGCCCAGGGTTGGTAATCCCAGGGTTAAAACCCTGGGCTAGTTTAAAAAATGTAATGGGACAAGGGGGTTCCCGTTTGAATTCGGGGTTGGTGGAAGCGCCCCTTGAAAGGGGCGTGGAGGAGGAGGGAAAGGGGTTGCGGCACACACCCCCGGGGACGCTCGCGCGAGGGGGGAGAGGGGGGAAATTGCCATCCCCGCAGGGGATGAAGGTGAATAGCCGTAGGCGGTAGCCTACGGTGGCGTGAAGCATCAATTCCAACCCCGCCGGGGTTGAATACCCCATTCGACCCCGGCGGGGTCGATACCGTATTGAACGGTACCGGGGGTTGTCACCCCCGGCTATTCACATTCCATCCCTTCGGATGGGCGTACGCAGGCAAGATGCCTGCACCACAAAAATCCCATACCATCCCTTCGGGATGGGCGTACGCAGGCAAAATGCCCGGGCCACAAAGCCCCCCTCACCCCGGTACTCTCCCAGATGGTTGAAATTTACCCAGAAGCCCTGAACCGATATAAGCTTTTCATCCCGCAGGGGATCCAATTGAGTAGCCGTAGGTTTTAACCTACGGCGGCTGCTCAGCTGCTGCCGCCCGTTCTATCGGGCTCTCCGTCTCCCCTCGGTTAAAGCCCCGATTCAGGGCCGCGGACCGGTTTCATCCTCATCCAGCAAGCCTTTTTCCTGGATGGAGCGTTCGATGAAGTCGAGTTCCTCCCGCGTGTTGAAACCCATGATGTCGTAATCGTGGGGCATGGCGGAGGCGAGAACGCAATAGCCCTGGGAATGGCATTGGCGGGTCAGTTCCTGAACCGCGTCGGTCAGGTACAGTTCCCCCTGGGCGTTATTGGGATGCAGCCGTTCCATGGTTTGATAAAAGGGGGCGGATTGGAAGATATAGACCGAAATGTTGACCTGATCGCATTGCTCTTCGATATCCTCGCCGCTTATCCGGAGGGAGGGGGTGATTTCGAAGCTCAGCGCGTCTTCCGGTTTGGGAAGCAGGCCGCAGTTTTTGGGGATGGCCGGCTGGGTTTGCAGCGCCTCCCAAAACGCGGGCCCGAGGATTTTTTTCCATTTTTCGGGCCGGTTCCAATACCGCAGGGCGAGGTCGGTCAGGGCTTGGCTGGGAACGGGATCCCCGGGCCAGTGATAGAAATCCCATAGCAGCCGGCTTTGGACCAGGTCGGGTTTTTCGATGATGGCCTGGATCTGTCCCCCGGCGTCCATCAGCACGCGGCCGGAGTCGGGCCAGGCGCGCTTGGAGGCGGTGGAAATGGTGAGGTGCGGCCGCCGCGCGGCGTGGTCGCGCAGCAGGCGGGCGAATCCGCGGCGGGTGATGAATTTGTCGCCCATGACCACCAGGACGTCGCCGCGATAGCCTTGCGTTTGCAGGTAGCGGGCCGCCAGGCGGGCGGCGTGGCCGGTGCCGAGCTGCTGTTCCTGGTAGAGGAAGGTGATGCCCGGATCGCCGGAACCCACGTGCCGCAGCACTTCCTGGTAGCCGTAGCCCACGATCAGGATGAAGTGCCGGATGCCGAAGGCGCGGCAGGTCTCGAGGGTGCGCGCCAGGGCGGGACGGCCCAGGATGGGGCAGAGGGCTTTTTGCCGTTCCGCGACGGCCATGCGGGTGCCCTTGCCGCCGGCCAGGATCACCGCCACGGGGTGTTCCAGGAAGGCGGGAATGGAGCGCCGGGGGAGCGAGGTCATCACTCGCAGCTGTTCCCCGGGGGTGGCGGGGTCATCCGGCAGGGAAGTTCCATCCGGGGAGGGCCGGGCCTCCTGTTCCAGATGGGCCTCGAGAGAGGGCCGGACTCTTTCGAGCCATTCCGGATACAAGGCGCGGAGAAATGGCCAAACGGCATCGGAGCGGGAGGCGGCGGGTGAAGAATTCAAGAGGCTGTACTCCGTGATTGAATGGGAACCAACGCGGATCACCCTTTCGTGGGCGGCGATAGTTTGGGTCCGGGAAGCGTGGAGGATTTCGGCTTGGATTTCGACTTGGGCATGAGGATGACGGTTTCCTCGTTGCCGCCCTGGGTTTCGATGCGGGTGGGGACGCGTTTGCCGTTGTCCAATTTGAATTGGATGTCCACCCGTTCGGCCTTAGTCTTGTACACCGTGCCGTTCGCCAGGGTGTAGTGGACGGAGGCGGGTTTGGCCTTGGCGCCGAAGAGGGACATGACATTGGTGGCGGCGGTGAACTGGATTTTGACCGGTCCGTAGAGTTCTTCGGAATCCCAGGCGATTTTGCCCTCGCCTTCGAGGGTAAAGTCCTCCACCTGGTACGTGAAGGTGATTTTCCGGGCGGAGAAGCGGGTGACCTGGGTGCCTTGTTCCACGATGGCGGTGGCCACGGCGGCGCCTTCGGCGGGCGTGGCGATGACTGTCGGCGTGTCGGACATCAGGTTTTCGATGCTGTGGTTCGAATTTTCAAAAGTGACCTTGGTGCCGCTGGGGGTGATGAACTCTTGGGGGAAGGCGGGGGCCGCCCATCCCAGGAGGAGGAGCGCCGCCAGGGCCGGGAAAGGAATCGCGCGAGGGGAATGCATCATGGTTTTGTTTGAACCTCGTCGGAGAGCGCTTTTTTCAAGGCCGGATTGAGTTTCGGGACCTTGGAGATCAAGTCCAGCTTTTGGCTGAACGGATTGTAGTACATTTCCTTGAGCCGGCTGTTCACTTTTTCCCCCTGGAAGAGAAAGGGTTCGGGAAAGATGAACAGACAGTTCTCATTGTCAAATAGCATCCGCCCGGAGTCAACCCGGTTGGTCTGAAAAACCGCGCCGGCGTGGCCGCGCAGGTCGAGGTATTGAAACGCGGCGGGGAGGGCGGATTGGGTGGTGCGGGCCTTGAATTCACCTGTGTCGGCGGTGGCGGAGAAGACCACGCCGCGGGCGGGATCTTTCCATTGGATCTGGGGATGATCGATCGCCAAGGTTCCCGTTTCGCTGTCGTAGAAGGCCCGCGGCGCGGTCAGAAGCACGCCGGAGTTGTCGGGATTGGTCTGATCGAACGAGAAATCCTGGAAGACGATGCGGCCGAACTTGTTCTCGGACGTGAGGATTGGGACTTCCTCCACGGCGATGGCGTCGATCCAGAGCGAGACGCCGGCCACCCAGCTCCAGAAGATCACGGGCCACAGGATGCTTTTCACCCGTTGGGAATCCCGGAGAGCGGCCGGGAGCCGGGCAGCCAGGGGCGACGGGCGCAACGCGATCATGGGACCGGATTCCAGGATTCCACCGGGGCGTCAGGCGCCGTCCGGGGAGATGCGTTCATGGTACTCCAAGGCGGCGCGGATGAAAGCCTTGAAGAGGGGATGGGGGGCGCGGGGCCGGGATTTGAGTTCGGGATGGAACTGGCAGCCGAGAAACCAGGGATGCTCCTTCAGTTCCACGATTTCGACCAGGTGGCCGTCGGGCGAGGTGCCGCTGACGATGAAGCCCTGCTGTTCGAAGGCGGCGAGGTACTGATTGTTGAATTCCCAGCGGTGGCGGTGGCGTTCGTAGACCTCGCCGCCGCCGTAGGCCTCGTGGGCCTTGGTGCTTTTTTTCAGCAGGCAGGGGTATGCGCCCAGGCGCATGGTTCCCCCCTTGTCGACGACCTTGCGCTGTTCGTCCATGAGGCTGATGACCGGGTCGGGGGTGTCGGGATCGAATTCGGTGCTGGAGGCATCTTTCATGCCCAGGATGTTCCGGGCGAATTCCACCACACTGCACTGCATTCCCAGGCAGACGCCGAAGAAGGGGATGCGTTGTTCGCGGGTGTATTGAATGGCGGCGATTTTGCCCTCGATGCCGCGCTTGCCGAAGCCCCAGGGGACCAGAACGCCGTCCATGCCCTCGAGCAGTTCCCGGGCCCCCTTCTTTTCCACTTCCTCGGCGTGGATGGGGCAGATGACGATCCCCGCCTTGTTGGCCAGGCCGCCGTGGATGATCGCGTCGTAAAGGGAGCGGTAGGCGTCCTGGAGGCGGATGTATTTGCCGACCACGCCGATCTTCACCGGCCCGCGGGGCGGATTTTTGATCATGGAAACGATTTTTTTCCATTCCCGCAGATCGGGTTCGCCCCCGTTAAGGCCGAAGTGCTTGACCACCAGGTCGTCGAGCCCTTCCTCGCGGTAGGCGAGGGGGATTTCGTAGATGGTGGTCTGGATGTCGCGGGCGCTGACCACCGCCTGGGGCGGGATGTTGCAGAACAGCGCGATTTTTTCCTTCATTTCCCGGGTGAGGGGGACCGAGGTGCGGCAGAGGAGGATGGAGGGCTGGATGCCGATTTCGCGCAGTTTGTTGACGCTGTGCTGCGTGGGCTTGGTCTTCACCTCGCCGGCCACGGTGATGAGGGGGACGAGAGTGAGGTGGATGAAGAGCACCCGCTGGGGACCGAGTTCCCAGCCGATCTGGCGGATGGCTTCCAGAAAGGGGTAGCCCTCGATGTCGCCCACGGTGCCGCCGATTTCGCAGATCTGGAAGCCGGCGCCGCCGTCCTCGGAGACTTCGGCGACGCGGCGTTTGATTTCGTCGGTGATGTGGGGGATGAGTTGGACGGTTTTGCCCAGGTAGCCGCCCTTGCGTTCGCGCTTGATCACGGCGTCGTAGATCTGGCCGGTGGAGACGCTGCACTTGCGGGTGATGGTGGCGTGGGTGAAGCGTTCATAATAGCCGAGATCCAGGTCGGTTTCGGCGCCGTCCTCGGTCACGTAGACCTCCCCGTGCTGGTAGGGACTCATGGTCCCGGGATCCACATTGATGTAGGGATCCAGCTTTTGCAGGATCACCGAATAACCCCGGGCTTCCAGCAGGCAGCCGATGGACGCGCAGGCCACCCCTTTGCCGAGGGATGAGCAGACTCCGCCCGTGACGAAGATGAAACGCGTGGATGGATTCAAGGAAATCTCACTTTCGCAAACCGTCTTTGGCGAGTATTCTTCATTCCTCGGTCCGGGACCGGCGGCGCGGGAGAGATTCGTCTTTCCGGAATCCCGGGCGGACTTCACCGGACATGCCGGTGGGGTGAGGACCACCGGATGAAACGGCAAAGGTTCCCACCGGACGGGATTCTAACCGGAGTGGGAAAATGGAATCCCGGAACCCCCTCCCATGGATCTCCCCTTTCAGATTACGGTCCGATCCGGGAGATGTCAAGCCAAAATTCGCGGTAAGGTATAACCCGTTCAATGGATTGATTTTTTTGGTTCTAAAGCAACCGCCGTTATATGTAACATTATTTATTTTACGTGGAGTGGAGCTTCAGCGCGGGGTGGAACCTCATTATTCTGTTGCTTCCGGGTGGAATGGACGGGCCGGAGAGCGCGCTTGTCCATCCCCATCTCGTGATCCGGCCGGATTTCCTCACCCGAACCCTCTCCCAGGGGGAGAGGGGATTTTTGAGACCGGCCTTCCCAACCAGCCTGTAGGGAAACGGGCCGGAGTGGCGTGGAATCCGAGTGATCCAGAACAACCGGTCGGTCCTGGGCGGATGAACCGGAAAAAACCTGAAAAAAGGCTTTGGTGTTCAGGATAATATACTTGGAGACGGCCGGAATGAAAGAAAAAGCGGCGGGGAAGGGGCTTCCCCGGTGCAACTTGACACTTTTCATCTGTATATTATATATTTACGATCGACGCGCCATCGGGTAACGGTTTGAAAAAGATTTGAAAAACCGGCGGGAATGCGAATCGGTCCGGCCGGGGAAACGATCGCCGGGCAAGCGCGATGTTATCAGAGGGGAACGCCGCTTTCCCAAGCGGTCCGGCGGAAGGCGGATGTCCCCCGCGCGGTCCGGTGGCGGGGTGCGGACATGGGATAGTCATCGGAAAGAGAATAGTCATCTGAAAGATAGTAGAGAAATTCCCGAAGTCGAGGAATGACCCTCCCCAGCTGGGCGGTCAAGCTACATTTAGGTCAAAATCCTAATTCCCCAAGGGGCAAGGATTGTTCAAGAGGAGCCATATGAAAAGCGCGTGCAGAAATTTCCCATCGTGTGTCATGATCGGTCTCATCAGCCTGCTATCGATCCTGGGTTCCAACGGGATCCCGGCGTCCGCCCAGGACACGGGCACGGAAGTGATTCCCGTGGGCATCCCGCCGCTTTCCTCGCGGGTAGCGCTTTTGGAATTTCCTCTCTCCGTTTATCCCTTCAACGAGCCGAATCAGCCTCCCCAGATCCGGTTCCAGGAGCTGGCGGAGTTGAAAGTCACATTCGAGGACCGGACCACGGGACGGTTGGGCTTGAACGTGAACGAGGATTTTCTGGCCTTGTCGGCCTCGGCCCTGTCCAGCGGCCTGGCGCTCTTCAAGGAGAGCGGGGCGATGCGGGGATTCAACTACGCGGTGGGCGACCAGAGCAGCGATTTGCCCATCGATCTGCTGGTGCGGCCGGTGGTGGAGGCCGACCCCGTGGTGGCGGGGAAGTTCACGGTGACGTTCACGCCGCGGGCGGGCAGCCAGAATGTGCAGTTGCCGTTTTTCCGGGATCAGTTCGCGGATTTTTACCTGGTGGCGCGGACCAGCCTGGAGTTGCTGCAGGGGGACCGGTTCGAGGTCAGCATCCCCGCCAACGGGATCAAGATCCGCGACCTGCGCCAGCCCCTGCCGAAGGACACGCTCTACGATGACCGCTTTCCGGGAGCGGCGTTCGGCGGCCAGAACGTGGAATTCACGAAGCCCGCGCTCTTCGAGGGCGATATCGTGACGATCTCCAGCGTGGTGTCGGACATGGACAACTCCAACCGGATCGACGCCGGTTCGGAGCCGACGCCCGTGCTGGGGATCGACCTGATCGGCCGTCCGGACCAGGAATATTTTCTGGAGGAACTGCGGGTGAACTGGATCGGCGTGAACCTGGGCGCGGTGGCCCGGCTCATGGCCAACATGACGCAAACAGAATATATGGGCGTCCGTTCGGCGGGCGTGGAAGCCACGCTGCAGAGCGGGATGATCATGCAATCCAGCCAGTTCCCCACCTTCTTCTACAGCCCTTGGTTTTACAATGTTCCGGTGGATTTCAATACGGGCCAGCTGCTGACCACCCTGGCGCCGGGAGACGGCAAAACGGTCATGCCCCTGACCATGCCGCTGGATCTGTTCGGCTTTCCGCGCCCGGCGTTCATGATCGGAGCGGACGATCCGTCATCCCACATCACCAGTTATGTGCCGTACGGCCCGCGGCCGCCCTACGCGGACGGCGTGACGCCGCGGGTGGTGTCGCAGGACATCTTCCAGGCCCTGCGGTCGGACGCGGCGGGGGGCATCTTCTTGTACCGGGAATTGGGTGGCACGGCCGGGAAATACGACTCGGGCGTGGACCGCTTGATCAATCTGGACACGGACAAGTTCACGGTGGAGACCTTCGAGATCACGCCGGACGCGGCCAAGGATCCCGCGTCGCCGTTGAACGCCATCCTGAAACGTCTGCTGCCCGGACGCGTGGGCGGGCAGGCGGGGAAGGAATTCATGCCGTTCCTGTTCGGGGACGACAACCTGGCGACGGCGTTGATGGGAATTCTCAAACTGCCCAAGGAGGCCGCCGCGGCGCGCCCGCCCCTGGGCTCCCTCGATTGCATCATGGACAAGGATTGCTATTTCTTTGACCTGATGATCAACGTCCTGCGGCCGTATCTGGGACTCACGGAAGGCCAGATGCGGTACCTGTTCGATTACACGGAAAAGAACGGCCG
The DNA here is from genome assembly GCA_041946805.1 of bacterium. Classification (GTDB taxonomy): domain Bacteria; phylum Hinthialibacterota; class Hinthialibacteria; order Hinthialibacterales; family Hinthialibacteraceae; genus JABLXU01. The sequence goes on along the minus strand of JBHGBC010000005.1, from coordinate 802 downwards.
GACGAACTCGGAGGATCTGTTCGATTTTCAGTTGGTGCAGGGATTCACCTTTATCTTGCCCGTGGCCAAGAACAACGCCATCAGCGACCTGATCGCGCCGTCCGACCGGACGGGCGCCAACGCCGGGCCGGAGATCTACCTCGCCATCCGGACGAGCGACGAGCTGCGCAACTTGGATTCGTTCATTCCCTTCATCGGTCCCAACGATGTGACGGTGGGAACGAACCTGAACCAGTTCACCAAGGGCAACACGGACGTGGTGCAGTCATTGAAGTCGGTATCCAGCATCGGGTATGGCCGCCCCAACACGCCGTCCACGTCCCCGATGATCGGCCGGCCCAAGCCGCGCTTCCAGTTCCGGGACCTGACCCTGCCCGGCGAGGGGCCGTTCGCGTCCAACGACAACGTCCTGTTCGACCGGTCGCAGAATTCGCCGCCCAAGGCGGTGATCGGCATCGACGCGCAGGACTTGGGGCAGAACGCCAACCTGGTGGACAACGGGGAGCTGATCCAGTTCAACCTCTTTGACACGTTCTTCTCCGAAAACACGGTGTTGGGCGAAGTCCAGATCGACTTTTTGCCCGCGCCCCGGAGTTTGGTGTTCAACTCGCTGGTGCTGAGCGCCCTGCCCCTGGAACTGGGCGTCGACAACCAGTTCTTCCGGCTGGTTTCCTCCCACTCGGCGGCGTTGTATTTCGATGACGACACGCCGGCCGGCAACGGGTATGACGATGACGGCGACGGATTGGTCGACGAGGAACTCTATAACCTGCAAGACGACGACGGCGACGGGCTGATCGAC